>JAHHHO010000060.1 GCA_019359315.1 Myxacorys californica WJT36-NPBG1 | reverse complement strand
AGTTTCCCCCGTGCGTCAACTCAGATTGCAACTGCTCCGATTTTGACAGTCGCGCCCAGGTGGATGCCGTCTTCGCCGCCTTTCCCGGTGACCCCTTCAAACTGGATGGCGATGGGGATCGGATTCCGTGTGAAAGCATCCGCAACTAGGAAACTGTGGCGGCCCGTCACCGACTTCATCTTGAGATGGATTTGGGATGCGTGTAAAACAGGGCCGTGGCTTCCTGAATCCTTCACTAGGTAAAGGCGGTACCAATTCAGGAGGAGAGCGTGAAGATTTTCCAGTTAACGGCCTTAGCGCGCAAGGTCAACAACGGCATCAGCCTGTCGCCTTTAGTTCTCATAAAATAATCAGCGTTTGAGGAGTGTACCAGTTGAGCAATCTAGCCCAAATTCAGTTCGAGGGACGTTTCAGCTCAGAGATGCTTGACGACCAACTGCTGCAAAACTACATCGACACCTTCTGTGGGTATGGCAACTACTGTGGGGACTTTTGGTTTGTTGGGAAAGAGGAAGGAGGAGGAGGAAGCATTGATGATATTTGTCAACGGTTAACCGCTTGGTCTGGGCGGGGGGGTAGAGCACTGGAAGATGTTTACAAATATCACGAGGCCATTGGCGTGACCCACCTCTTCGGTCAACACCCTAAAATACAGCCCACGTGGGGAAAATTGATCCGAAGTTTACTGAAAGCAAAAGGGCAGGAAGCGACGCTCGATCAGATTCGAGGATACCAGGGACAGGACTTAGCGAGAGCGGGTGGAGAATCCTGCCTCCTGGAACTGCTGCCCTTGCCTTCACCGAACACGGGTAGATGGCTCTATTCTGACTATTCGCAGCTTCTACAACTCCGAGAGAGACAGGTTTACAGAGAGTTCTATGCCGCCCAACGCGCTAACCACATCCGGCAGCGAATCTTGGAGCACAAACCGCGGGTCGTCGTTTTCTACAGTTTCGATGCTTGGTATCAGCAGTGGTGGAACGTCATTGCAGCGGGAGTGAAGTTCCGCAGTCATGTGCGTGAAGGATTTCAATACGGGGATAACGGTTCTACGCTCTTTGTGATCGCGAAGCATCCCACAGCACGTGGTGTAACCAATCAGTATTTTGAGGCGATTGGGGATTTAATAGCCGCACACTCATCGCATCCGTCTGTACTACCAAATCACGCTTGCTCTATCTTATGAGGGGTAATTGAGGCATTGACAGACGAGTTGCTTTACACCTTCTACATGCCACCAGCTTGATTCTGAATTAAGCCTGCGAAGTATCGATCAAACGAGTCACGTTACTTGAAAATATGCGGAAAAATACAGCCTAATTATTGTTAGCCCTCCTCATTTGGGTTAGCGAAATTATTCTTAAAGTGTCTGTTGGGCGCAATTGCGTTGAAATCTCGTACAATCACCAATCTCAAAGGTTGGTAACGAAGATTAGTCTAAAGTTCAGAGCCGTTTAAGTTTTGAACATAGCCATGAAGCAGGGATTATCGACAGCGCAAGCAAATCTAAAACTAGCACTTTGGAATGCTGAGGCTGAATCAATAAGCAGTAGCGAACTTTACGTAAGGCTTCAAGAACTCAGACTTCCCGAGGAAGTTGTCAGCCGATTGCACCAAATTCTCACCTACACCAAGAAAGCGGCAGGCAAAGTTTTTTCAGTAGGTAAGATCGTACTTCTCAAGATTATTGAGTTTGTGAAAGCGCATCCTTTTCTAGTTGCAGGCGCTGGAATCGGTGCAGTAGTTGGGGCCGGCATTGCAAGTTTAATAACCTCGATACCCTTTCTAGGACAACTTCTAGCGCCAGTGGCAGCAATATTGGGAATAACAATTACAGCAGTCGGCGCAGTAGTTGGGCACAGACTCGATCAGCGGTTTCAAGGCGTGGGCGAAGATATTGTTGAAATTGCTCGATACTTCTTTGCATTTCTTGGAGATGTTTTTGGTGCTGTGTTTCCTGATATCGCCACTGCTTAGCTTTTGTTTCTAAATCTTCAGGTCTCAAAATGTCAAACAATCAGAATTTGACCAAGGAACAGCTGCTCAAAGCGATCGAGCGATTGGAACGAAATCCAGACGATAAGGTTGGAATTTTTGCCGATGTTGGAATTACTGCATTGGGTGCTGCTGGTGCTGCTGGTGCTGCTGCAATATTGGGCTCGACAACTGCCTCTATCCCCGTCATTACGGCTCTAACAGGTCTTAGTCTAGTTGCAGCTGCTCCCGTCGGGCTTGTAGCTGGTGCTGCTGTAGTTGGTGGAGCGGCTATTTATGGGTTATCGAGATTCATCAAAGATGGTGGTTTTAATGAAGGTAAACGTGACCAACTATTAAACGAATATCGAGACAAACTGAAAGATGTTCAAGCAAAAGAGCGGCGCTCTGAGGTCAAACAGCAGGACATTACAGCCTTTTACGTATTTCTAAAAGAACCGCTTAGGCTGAATTTAATTAGCGCCGAAGATGCTCAGCAATTAATTCAAGCTATGGAAAGTGGACAAATTCCTTTGAGTGAGGCGTATGAGCTTATAGGACAACTTCTCCAGGATGAGCAAAAACCACAGCCTGAGAAAATTCTTACCACCTGTCCTAATTGTTCTCAAAAGCTTCGTGCACCCAGCCATTTAGGACAACTGACACTAACCTGCCCAAAATGTAAGCACTACTGGCAGTGGATTCCAAGGTAGTCGATCTTAATTTGGAGATTGCAGTATGAGCGAGTTAAAAATACGCTCTAAGTTTGCTCTCTACTTCACTACTGCTTAATTTAAGGTTGTGACTGTTGACTAAAACTCGTGACGCTTCGCTTAATCTCCCTTTAGTAGCAAAGAATAGATGAGCAGTGTGCAGTTGCTTCTGTCAATCAAATGCCCCTTCTTTTAACTCTCCTCTTGTTTAGCTGAAACCATCCGTCTCCGTACGGTTAGGAGTGCCACTCAACTCGTTCATTAATCTATGTTCCAAACAGCAATTACTTGAATGAGTTCTGAAACTGAGGAGCACGATTTTGCGCTCCTCACCCACTCTCACATCAGGCTGTAATACAGGGGTGTTACAAAACCTGGACTATTTTTGGCCTAGCTCCCGTACTACAACCGCTTTGAAATCCGCATTCTCTCGTAAATTACAGTGCTGCCCTTGAGTCCAACGCAAAACGGCTGCAATGGCTCCAGGGGGAAGGACTGAGCCATTTTCGTCGCACTGGCACTTCTGCGGACCCCGCAGGCAATCAAGTGCACCGCGTTAATTACAAATCGGTGCGACTGCGACCATAAGCTATCCATTTTAGACAGCTTATGGTTCCAAAACTGCTTGGTTTTGCCAGCCTGGGTCGCAAACTGTTGGAAAAACCCTGGTTTGTTGTCCGACGCTTGGACGGGTTATGCTTCCATTTTTGACTTTCGGACAACTCATGGTTTCAAAACGGGAAACTTGGAATCCAACACGATTGTTTCGTTTGGCTTTAGTTGGAGTTCATTCGGGCAAAATGCTCTAGAAGCATACGATGAAAAAAGACATAACCACCCCCGATTTTTTTCATCAAGAGACGATCTGAAGCAAAGTCGAGGAAGCGAGCATAATTCTGGGGAATTCGGCCTTTCTCGTGAAGCAACTGGCGTAAAGTGAAGTGTTGAATGCAAGCGATTCCACCATATTTCAACCCACCAATCAGTCCACCAATCAGCCCATAAAGCAGCCAATAAGTCAGCCTAAAAACCAACCCAAAAACCAACCCAAAAAACAGCCCAATGAGAAGGCCAATGAGAAGGCCGTTTCTTAGAGAGGTGCGAATTCCCTGATTCGGAACTGCTCGTTGAAGGATGTCAGAGCTGCCCAGTCCGCTACCCAGCCCATAAATTAGCCCATAACTCATCCCACCAATCAGCCCAAAAACCAGCAAAGGACTCAGTATCTGAGTTTTTTCAAAACTCAGCCCATTAATCATCAGCCCAAAACTCAGATTAATCATCAGCCCAAAACTCAGATTAATCAGCCCAAGAATCAGCCCATAACTCAGCCCAAGAATCAGCCCATAACTAACCCCAGTAAACAATTCACGAATAAATCTAGACTTTGCTCTTTGCCACGACCAACTTAATTTCTCCAAAGGTAGTATTTTTCGGGGTAAGCTAATAATCAGCCCACTAGTTAGCCCAACAGTCAGCCCACCAGTCAGCCCAAAAACCAGCCCAAAAACCAGCCCAAAAACCCCAAAAACCAGCCCAAAAACCAGCCCAAAAACCAGCCCCGAGGCTACAAAGGCTCTAATTTGATAAGTTCTCTCCTCGCTACGATTCTTGAGCCAGTTGGGCTGCATCTTCTCAATCAAAAACACCGTTTGCTTTTCCTGCACCATTCGGCTGGCCAACCAGTTTAGCCACCGCAGTACCTGGTTTTTGGGATAGTCTGAAGCCGCACCTCGCTCTAGCTGGCGATCAATGTAGGTATCAAACAAGTGCTGGCTACGATCTGACGTTGAGCCAAGTTCCCCCGTCAACTGTTCCACAGACCATCCCTGATAGGCCGCACTCATCAGATTCAAAATCAGTGGGGTTTGGGCAAACTGCTCCAGGTCAACATCTCGTTTGAGCAAATTTTTTAAGCCTGCAAGAGAACCACCCACACTGTCTAAAAACTGATACACCTGCTTAGATGAGAGCGGTTGCAGGCAGAGCGCACTGCTGATCTGGAGGCGTTGGGTCAGGGCTTCATAATCTTTGACCCGGCTACAGACCGCGATCTCGGTTTGAGGAAACAGCCCAATAAACTCGTTTAAGGCCCGAACACAATCATTGCGATCCGTTTCCTTGACTTCATCGAGGCCATCGAGCAACAGAATGAGCTGCTGCTGTCTAATCCAAGGTTCACTCAAGGATTTTGGCACTTGATATTTTTCTCGCAGTTCATCGATCAACCAATCCACAATCGATTTGCGATCCTTTGCCCAAGACGACAAGTTAACCACGATGGGCATCGGGAGGCTCAAATTCTGCTCACTCCGTTCGATCAGGCGTTGCGCCAGTTGCAGCAGAGCGATCGTCTTCCCAGCTCCCGGATTACCCAGAATTAAGAGGGTTCGACCCTGCCCCATTTCCCCATAGATCTGCGTTTCCCGTAGCTCCTCATAGGAGCCATCGAGTTCCACAGACAAAGCTTCAATCCCCCCAGACAGGTCAGCGATCGCATCAGGACGAGCTTTCAGGTCAAGACTCATAGCAGCATCCCCTTGAAGCGACGGCTTGAGAAATCCTTCAACCCAGAATTGCTTCACCTTGCCGACGACAATCTTGCGCTGGGTATACTCCGATTTCGTCAACTCCACCGCCTGCTGAGCCGAAAACTGTCCAAAGTTGTCATAGGCTGCTCTTGCCCCGTCTTTATAGTCTTTGCGATCGACTTCTTGGTGAACAGTTTCCTCAATTTCCGGTGGCAGAGCGGGTTGTGCCGAGGGAGGAATCACCTTCTGAATCGTGCTGATCTCTGCTGGAGAGAATGGTAGCAGACTCTTCTTTCGTAGCACTGGTTTTAGATGTTCGGGCAGATTCGGCTGGGCAGGTTGTGCTACTGCTCCAACATACACAGCTTTACGGAACTCCCTAGTTTGAGTCGATTGAGCATTCTCCTCACTCCAAATCTGAATCGCTAGACAGCCCAACTCATACGCTTGCTCAATTGACTTTCCAGCGGCCAAACTTTTATAAAATCCGACGGCAAAGATCAGAGCCGCTCGATCCAAAATGGGCTGGCTCATTCCCACCACATAATTGATATGAGCCACGATCGCTTCGGCCTGGCGATCGCTATCGCAAGCATTCAGCACGACACAGTTGATTTCATCGGTAAACGTCTTAAAGAGCCGAGCCAATATCTCAGTACTGACCGTTCGTTCTCGTCCCTGTTCATCCTGGAAAACTAACCCTTGCTCTCCTGCCCCGTGCCCACAAAAGTGGACAATCTCTGGACTATGTTCTAATAGTAAGTCTGGCAATTCTTGAGCACGCACCCCCATTCCCAGCCTGATTTCAAATTTCCCCAACCGCTGTACCGCAGTCGTTAGATCTGCAACTTCTCGCTCAAGATTCAGATCTCGTCTGGGATTAGAAGATAGGAGCAGGATTTTAGCCGTAGTTTTCACTTTGCTATCTTGTTATATGAAAATTGTCTACAGTTTTTGTAGTTAGACCTACATTCATTAAAATCTGGAATTACCGGAAGTTAAGCTATAAGTCTACATAAGTAAATAACTTTCATAGCAGCACTGCTAGAATCCGCTTAAATCGATATCATCAATCACAATTGAAATTAAAAATTGCTAAGTTTAATACACCAAACATTAGACTACTACAGCCTTTTTCAAACGAGCTAGATGCAGTAACAGCAATGAGTAAGCTAGGCTTGAATGTCCTCCCGTGATACTTGAGCAGCAACGCATCAAATAAGGGTGGGGCAGGTAATTAGATCGTGCCAGGTTCAAAGTTCCAGCGTTAATCCTACTCGTTGAGCTGCTGTGGTTTTGAATCGACTATGCTGCCAGAGCCAGTTGAAGTAACTCACGACTGACCGAGCAGTCACTTTTGTGTGTTTCCAGACCTTGCCAAACTTATTTTATTTGTGGTGCCAACGTCCGGTTTGTTGTCCGATAAGTCCGTTGGTTCACTCTAATCCTTGCCAATGCGGTGGAGGATTTTCAGGTAAGGTAATAGTACTCTTTCATAACCTCCCCAGTCATCGTTATTCCACTGCTTACAAGTAGTCTTTGGTTCACTGCCGCACCCGGCAGAAGTTCTGAGGTTAAAAATACTGGAATTGCCGCAAATTTGAGTGCGGCATTTTTTGCTTGGTCGGAACTTCTACGGCGCGCGCAGAAATCCGACCATCACTGCACCGTTTGGCCACCATCGATCACCATAGCGTGTCCAACGACGAAGGCAGCCGCGTCTGAGCACAGCCAGACGACGGCCGCAGCGATCTCCTCGGACGTGCCCATCCGTCCGACCGGTTCCTCCGCAATCACCTGAGCGCGCCCTTCGTCCGTGCCACCGGTAAAGCGACCCATCATTGGGGTGTCGATATAGCCGGGACAGACGGCATTGACGCGGATGTTCTGCGACGCATAGTCGAGCGCCGCTGCCTTGGTCAGTCCGATCACACCATGTTTCGCGGCGGTGTACGCGGGGCTACCCTTGATGCCGATGATTCCCGCACCCGAGGACGTGTTGACGATCGCGCCGCGTCCCTGCTTGAGAATCAGCGGGATCTCGTGCTTCATGCACAGGAAAACGCCACGGAGGTTGATGTCGATAATCCGGTTCCACTCCTCCTCTTCGTACTCTGCGGTCGGAGCCGCCTTCCTCGGCTCGATGCCTGCGTTGTTGAAGGCAAAGTCCAGCCGCCCAAACACCTCAATGGTTTTGTCCAGAGCTGCCTTCACGTCCTCGGTTCGCGTCACGTCGCACTTGACGGCGAGCCCTCGTCCGCCAAGTTCTTCGATCATGCGGGCCGTTTCCTGATTGCTCTGTTCTGAAATGTCAGCAACTACCACGTCAGCCCCGTCGCGTGCAAACGCCAGTGCTGTAGCTCGACCGATGCCGCTTGCTGCTCCGGTGACAAAGGCCACCTTGCCTGTAAAGTTTTGGTTGTTCATGGGATTTTTCACCTTGTTTCTGGCTTCACCCTCATTTCAGGTGTTGGGTAAAAAAGGATGTGAGCTTGTCAAAGGGGATCAGGTTCGCCCGGTCGTACAAATCGACGTGTCCCGCGTTCGGAACCCGGACGATCTCCTTCGGCTCGACAGCGCGGTTGTAGGCGTCCTCGCTGAACTCCCGGGAGTCGGCCTCGGTGCCGGTGACAAAGAGCAGCGGACGACCGATCTCCTCGATCCTTTCAAGCGGATAATAGTTCATGAACCGCACGACGCTAGTCAGCGTTGGCTTCGTCGTCCGCTCTGGAGACGAGCCTTTCGGTGTGAACTCACCCCGGGGAGTCCGGTAGAAGTCGAAGAACTCGCGCTGAACCGGGTCGGTGCTCGCCGTCAGTTCGTTCGTCGTTCCACCCACATAGGTGGTCTCGCCACCCGTGAACTCCACGTAACGCTGCTCCGCCGCCGCGATCATCTGCTTTCTTTGCTCGGCGGTCACCGATTTCCTGAGCCCGTTGCGAGCCGCCGCGCCCATGTCGTACATGCTCACGGTCGCGACGACCTTGATGCGGGGGTCGATCTTGGCGGCGCTGATGACGAAGCTGCCGCTGCCGCAGATTCCGAGGCCGCCGATCCGCTCCCGATCGACGAAGGGCCGGGTGCCTAGGAAGTCCACCGCCGCGCTGAAGTCCTCGGCATAAATCTCTGGCGCGACGAGGTTTCGCGGATTCCCCTCGCTCTCGCCCCAGAACGACAGGTCGATGGCTAAGGTGACGAATCCTTGTTCAGCCAGTTTTTGGGCATACAGATTCGAGCTTTGTTCTTTGACTGCGCCCATGGGGTGCCCGACAATGATTGCCGGATTCTTGGCGTTCTGATTCAAGGTTTTGGGAATGAAGAGAGTCCCGGCAACTTGCATGTTGTATTGGTTTTTGAACGTCACCTTCTGCATGGTCAGCTGGTTGCTCTGATAGAAATTGTCCGCCCCCTCGACTACAGTGGACTGCTGGGCGGGTGTTTGGGGGCTCTGACGCGAGACGTTTGTTTTGTCGAGCGCAAATGCGGCCGTTGCGTAGATTGCACTGAACAAGAGGGTTGGTATTAGAACGCGGTGTTGCATTGAGTTCTCCATCTGTGTGGGTTTATCTAGCGAGTCAAATTCGGTTCAACGCACTTGCCTGCGGCAGCATCATGTCAATAACATCGCAATGTTTAATTCGGATGGAGTCCAGGGGTGATATTGCACTGGCTGCGGCATACACTTTCGGGTTGTACATGTGGATACTCCTATTGATTGACATTGAGTGTCTGGTATTGCTCGTCACTGACCTGTTCCATCCAGTCCACGACCTTGCCGTCGAGTTGTTCCTGAAGGGCAATGTGCGTCATGGCTGTAGTGGCTGTAGCGCCGTGCCAGTGCTTCACTCCGGGCGGAATTTGAACCACATCACCGGGTCTGATTTCCTGAATTTGTCCACCCCATTGCTGAACCCAGCCAACCCCAGCCGTCACGATGAGCGTTTGTCCTAACGGGTGGGTATGCCATGCGGTTCGGGCCCCAGGCTCGAAGGTGACACTGGCACCACCCGCGCGGACTGGACTTTGGGCTGAGAATAGGGGGTCAATGCGGACAGTACCTGTAAAGTTTTCGGCTGGTCCTTGGGTGGAAGGCTGCGAACCGTTTCGTCTCACCTCTACAAGTTGTGTGTTATTGCTCGATGGAGCTTGTGCTTGTGCCACAGGAGAGAACCCCAAAGCAAGCAGAGAAGATGACACGATCATTGTTGCAAGCAGTTTCATTTCTATCTCCTTTAACGGTTCTACTGAATTCGCTCAATGGTCACGTCGATAGAACCAGGGACATTAAATGCTTCTACGCCAGCATCGATCTTGCCGATCGTGATGATGCCAGGGTCAGGAATTTCCTCTCCATCGTGGCGATAATAAATAGCCACATCAGGACCGGGAGACCAGTAAATGATGTCTCCAATTTCATACGTTTTCGTTCGCTTTCCCTCCTCCGAAATCGCTCTCGGCAGGTGGGCAAACTTTTCTCTTCCAAACAAATCGTTCATCGTCAGCGTTAATGGCAGCAGGGAAACAAAATCTCGTGTCGTTGGGTTGTCAATTAACGTGGCTGTAACGGCTTTGTCTCCAACCTTGATGTTGATCTTCATCCTGTTTGCCTGCTGGGTTGATCGTTCAGTCGGCAGTTTCGATGAGGCACTGCCAGGCATCCTGTTATCGGCACGGCAGGCTGAGTAGCTTATGGACATCACCAGGGCGAGGACCCCAATCAGCATTCTCTTCTGCCAGCTTTTTCCCTTGATGGGAAACCATTTCAGATGCATTCAGGCCCTCTTCATGAGTTCTCTCTTGAATAAAAATCCAGACGCTTGCGGGAAGCCGGAATCACGTTTCTTTGCTTAACCTCATTCTAGGAAGCCTGAAAGGCAAGCAATAGGACGATCGTCTAGGATCGTTGTACAATCCTGCAAACCTACACCCATTTCGATTTAAGCCACGCTAGATTTTTGTACAGGACTGGCACTGCTAAACCCTTTCTGAACTTGATGTGTCTACAAATCGATTTGAACAGGTATGAGAAATGAATACTGCAAGAACGAGTGAAAAGTCCGATAGAGCGTTGATGAATGACCCTCAGACAAAACGCGAGGCAGACCGAGCGCAAGCCAACCGAGCGGAACTAACGGAGCGAATTTCAGGGGCGATTCGTCAGGATGGAGCGATCGAGCCGCTGAAAGGATTACACTTCAACCGTTCCTCTTCCCCTTCGGAATGCTTTCATAGTGTCTCTATTCCTGCCTTTTGCATCATTGCTCAAGGCAGCAAAGAAGTCCTGTTGGGCAGCGATCGCTATCAGTACGATCCGATGCACTATCTGCTGGGAACGGTCGAACTGCCGATTGCCAGCCGAATTCTAGAAGCAACCCAGGAAAAACCGTACCTCGGCCTTCGTCTCGATCTCGACCCTACCCTCGTTGGCTCCGCCATGGTGGAGGCCGGCTATCCCTCAGCGCAACGGGGTGCCAGTGTAAAAGCGATCGATGTCAGTCCATTAGATGCAAATCTGTTAGATGCGGTGGTTCGGCTCGTCAGGCTGCTCGATTCCCCGACTGAAGCGCATGTGCTCGCACCCCTGATTAAACGGGAGATTATCTACCGACTCCTGATGGGAGAACAAGGGAATCGGCTGCGTCAGATTGCCGTTCTGGGTGGCTACACGCACCATATTGCCAAAGCCGTCGATCGACTTCGCAAAGACTTTAAGGAGCCGCTTCGGATTGAAAGCATCGCACGGGAGCTTGGCATGAGCGTCTCGGGCTTCCATCATCACTTCAAGTCGGTGACGGCCATGAGTCCCTTGCAGTTCCAGAAGCAACTACGGCTCCAAGAGGCGCGCCGTTTGATGCTGGGGCAAAACCTGGACGCGACCAGTGCGGCGTACCAAGTGGGGTATGATGATGCCTCTCACTTCAACCGAGAGTACAAGCGGCTCTTTGGTGCGCCACCAATGCGTGATGTAGAGCGACTGCGAGCACTGCCCACCTGAGTTCAACTTTTTGGTATTTGGGCTGGCTAAACCAATCAGGGGTAAACCTAGCGAGGCTACCGTCAGCCGCCATGATGACGCTGAAAACCTCGCTCTATAAATATTTCAGCGACTAGTTTTGATTCAAGAACAGATTGTGTCGTGAGAGGTGTAAAAACGTAAGAATTTTGCATTTTTCGACTTGAAACAGCCCAGTTGAAAACTTTGACTAGTACACCTTTGGACTATTTTAGTACTAAAAATTTCCAGAAACCGACTAGTACACCCCATCATTTTGGAGCGGATTGAACCCTAAAACCCGCATGATCTCGTTGTTTCGCTGCCACACAGCAGACTGTGTGAAAACTCGAAGCCTACGCCACATATAAACGACTTGGAAGAATTTAGGCGCTCCTCATAGCGCTTTTTCAATTCCTAACTCTAGTTTTCACACAGTCTGACACAGAGCAGAAGTTCAAAGATTACTGCTGACGAAGGAGTAAATCGTAAGACGCCTACTTCGCAGAGCTTTAAGGTTGATAAAGTTACTTAAGACTAAAACTGCGGCGTGAAGGCTCTACTGCATAAGCATTTCAACGCTCGCATGGCGGCTGACGGCAGCGTCGCTACTTTCACCCCTTAATGGTCGAATGCTCTACGGCGACTCCGCGCTCCGCCATCATCTCCTCTAAATCTCGGTAGCTCAAGGCCTAACGATAACACCAGTGCACATTCAGTAAGATGATTTCGGGCAAAAAGTGCCGCCATTTGAACAAGGAACCAGTCGTCATTTAGAGCAAGATTCAGAGAAAATTGAGCTTCCACACCGTACCATTTTTGCGAAACAACCGTGTACAAAGCCTACGCTTTACAACATCTACCCCTTCAGTTTCGCCATCATTGCGGTGTCATCCCAGTAAGATGATACCTTTTGAATCTTACCGACACCATTCATTTCAAAGATGCTAATTCCCTCTGCAGTGAAATGTCGATCGGTTTTTGTAACGACCTGCATTGTCCACTTCACTGCTGCCCCGTTCTTCACAAAGAAGATGTCGTCTTTTGATAGTTCTATCTTTTTAAACAAATTGGACAATATTTTAAAAAACTGCTCAGAATTCTTGTGTACCAGCTTGGGAGGAGTTCCAACAGGGTCATGAACGACCGCATCTTCAGCAAATATCTCTAACCAGCCCTTTGCATTCATCGCCGCCATGTTGTCAAAATAAATTGTTAACAACGACTCGATTTCCTTTGTTGATTCTTGCTGCTTACTCATGATTGTGTTCATGTTGATCACTCAAGTTAGGGAATAACGGTTGTGTTACAAAATGCTTTCGCTACGCCAACCACAATTTTCTGTTGTTGCAAGCTTCTCCTGTTTGATTAGTCATCATCAAAAATGGTGCAGTTGCCTTTGACCCTTCACCACTTGCCCCTGCTGCTGAAGCTGCACAACTTCTTCCATGTACACGGCTTTTCGATATTGGTCTCGCCTTTCTTACATATTGGGACAGGTTGGCATGTCCTCTCCAACGAGGAGCCTGGCGAGACTGGGCAGGGCCTCACCGTAAGTTGGATGAATGTGAACCGATTGTTCGAGTAATTGCCACGTTGCTTTTGCTTCCATCAGTGACAAAAAGACATGCACAATTTCAGCTGCTTCGTATCCCACCAGCGTTGCGCCTAAAATCAAATTCGTCTCGGTGTCGATGACCATGCTGTAGAAGCCTAGATCGTGCCCCCACTCAATACTGCGAGCGATGTGAGCCATCGGCAGGGTGACTTCTCGCGCAGAGATACCCTGTTTCTGAGCTTGCTCTAAGGTCATACCCACTCGACCCACTTGCGGCTCCGTGTAGACGGCGTAGCCTAACACTCGATCGTTGCGGCTCCGCTGTTCGCCACATAGAATCGCTTTCAAGCGGCGATAGTCTTCCCAAGAAACATGGGTAAACGCAGGCTGTTTTGCCGCATCTCCGATCGCATAAATTCCAGAATGAGTTGTTTGAAACTGATCGTCGATCTGAATAAACCCCTGTTCATCTAGTTCAACGCCTGTCACCGCAGCATTGAGTGCCCCAGTGTTCGGTTTGCGTCCAGTCGCAACCAGCAAGGCTTCTCCATCGAGTACTTCACCATTGTCTAGCGTGAGGGTAAACACACTGTTGGCATAAGCAACCTGCTTAACCATTGTGTTGAAATGCACTCCAATTTCGTCTTGCTTAAAGGCATCCAACAGCACCGCACTGACCTCAGATTCTTCTTGAGCCAGCAGGCGATCGCCCCGCACAATTAATTCGGTCTGGCTGCCTAAGCGTGCCATTCCCTGCCCTAACTCCAGGGCAATATAGCCGCCGCCGACCACGAGCAACCGGGGCGGAAGTTGCTGCAAATCAAAGAAATTTCGGTTAGTGAGATACGGCGTTCCTGCTAAACCGGGAATGTCGGGAATGGTAGAGGATGTGCCTGTGTTGATGACGACGATCGGAGCCTGTACCGTTACCCCACCGCCGCTGACGGTTCGCTCTCCAGTGAACGCAGCTTCAGCGCAAACGACTTTAACTCCTGCAATCTCTAACCGCCGTTTCGTGCCCTGATTAAACTGACCGCGAATACCCCGCACTCGCTCCATCACTGTCGGAAAATCGACTTCAACCTGCGCGTGGATGCCGAGCTTCCTGGCTTGTCGAGCGCGACCGGCGGCATGAGCAGCGGCCAAAAAGGCTTTAGAAGGTGTACAGCCATAGTTAATGCAACTGCCACCCAATGCATCGCGCTCAAATAGAACGACGTTCTTCCCGGCTTTGGCAAAGTCAACTGCGAGTGGAACTCCACCCTGACCGCTGCCAATCACAATTAAATCTACTGTTTCCATAGTTACCTCTGTAATGTTGATGAAATGAGCAATTGAATGGCATGAACGTCCTCAGAGCTTGTGTCAAAGCTAGGCTCCGGGCGGACCCAAAATTTCGTCACCAATCTCGGCAGAAATACGTTCAAATAGTGCTATGTCTGGCGTTGCTGTTTCATCGTATGTGCCGACAGATGCAATTAGCCGAGCAAAGCTACTGGGCGCAGCAACAACCAATCCACGAGCAGGTCGATCGGTGAATACGCCGATCGCGTGCGGTGTGCCAGGAGCAATCAAAAAGCTTTCACCAGCACTGAGTACCAACTTGTTCTCACCTGCCCAAACCGTGAACTCCCCTTCTAGCACATAGAGTTGTTCGGAATAGCGCGTATGCCGATGGAGCGGTGTTTGTGTACCCGGTGGAAAGTAGCCTTCAATCAGATCGTACTGCCCCCCAGTTGTGGTGTGATCGGCAAGGATATTGAGGCGAGAACCAAAAAGCCAGAAAGATTGTGTCATGAGATTACTCCAATTCCTGCGTGAGTTAGTGAATGGGAAATGTCTGCTGTCAAGCGCCGCTTCAAAGATTTTCAACTCAGCCTTGATTGATCCAAACTTGCGGTCTTTCCAACTAACGCACTGACCTGAAGGCTGCACGAATCTCCTCAGAAAAAAGTTGTGGCTGCTCCCACGCTGCGAAGTGACCGCCCTTATCGACTTCATGAAAGTAGATGAGATTGCGAAAGGCGCGCCGAGCCCACGTTTCTGGAGCTCGATATATTTCCCCGGGAAATACCGTGATCGCGACCGGAAGCGAGATCTCGTCGGTCTTCTGCGCGGCTGCATTCAAGAGGCTGCTCTTGTTCTCCCAGTACAGCCGAGCTGACGAGACGGCACTGTTTGTTAGCCAGTACAGCGTGATGTCGTCCAGCACCTCATCTTTCGTTGGGGATTTTTCGGCATGGCTGCTGCTTGTCCACTGCGCGAAACCTGGATGCCCGAGCAGCCATGCTGCAAGCCCAGCGGGCGAGTCTGTCAGCCCGTACCCGATCGTTTGTGGACGTGTGCCCATCATCACGGCGTAGGCTCGATCTTTCTGATTGAATATGTTGAGTGAGTCAAACGCTGCACGTTCTTGCTCGGAGAGTGCCGCTGGGGCGGGTCTGCCACTGGCGAGCACCGCTGCCACCTCGGGTGGAATCGTTGCTGGCAAGTTGATGTGGATGCCGAGTAATCCTGCTGGTGCTTGGCGGGCCATTGCGCTGGTGATAGGGGATCCCCAGTCGCCCCCTTGAGCGACGTAGCGGGTGTACCCGAGGCGCTGCATCAGTTTCGTCCAGGCTCGCGCGATGTGGTCGGGGTCCCAGCCGGTACCCGTCGGCTTGCCGGAGAAGCCATAGCCGGGAAGTGACGGGATGACCAGGTCAAAGGCATCCTCCGCACGCCCTCCATAGGCTGTCGGGTCAGTCAGCGGACCAATAACCTTTAGTTGTTCAAGTACTGATCCGGGCCATCCATGGGTGATGATCAACGGCAAAGCATTCGGATGTTTGGAACGGATGTGGATAAAGTGAATGTCCAATCCATCGATGTTCGTTATAAATTGCGGTAAGGCATTCAGCTTCGCCTCGGCTTTGCGCCAGTCGTAGTCCGTTCCCCAGTAGCGGATGAGATCCTGCATGGTCGCTAGTTGGACACCCTGCGATTGGTCGGTGACAGTCTCCTTGTTAGGCCAGCGGGTTGCTGAAATGCGTTGGCGGAGATCGTAGATCGCCGCTTGAGAAACCTGGACGTGAAAGGGGCGGATGGTATTGTTTTCAGTCGAGATTGCCTCCGCAACTTGGTCTACCCTGGTCTGGACAGATTGCTGCGCCAGCACGCGAATGGGCAGTACCAGGAACACGGTTGCTGCAAAGAGCGCAATGAGGAGTCGCGAGAACAGGACAAAGACACGTGCAGTGCGGGTTCTGGTTTTGTAGCGTACTTTTTTCAGTTTGGTCATGATGTTCTCTCTTTGCTGCAAATGGTCCGTTCCAAAACTCAGCTCACCCCGATCAGTAACCGTCAACTTCGACGACGGCTTCTGCAAACTCCCGTGGCGCTTCTTGCGGCAGGTTATGCCCGACGCCACTATTGATGACCCGATGTGTGTATTTGCCTGAGAATTTCCTGGCGTAGGAATTGGCATCCGGGTGTGGTGCGCCGTTGGCGTCACCTTCGAGCGTGATGGTAGGTACGGTGATTACTGGAGCTTCGGCAAGACGCTTCTCAAAGTCGTCGTATTGTGTTTCGCCTTCAGCCAGACCGAGCCGCCAGCGGTAGTTGTGGATGACGATGCCAACGTGATCTGGATTGTTGAAGGACTCGGCGCTGCGATCGAATGTTGCGTCATCAAAGTGCCATTGTGGTGAAGCAAGCTGCCAGATGAGCTTGTTAAAGTCATGCTGATATTGTTCATAACCAGCGCAGCCCCGCTCCGTCGCAAAATAAAATTGATACCACCATTGGAGTTCGGCTTGCGGCGGCAGTGGGGTCTGGTTGGCTTCAGGGCTGCCGATCAAATAACCGCTTACAGAGACAAGTGCCTTGCACCGTTCGGGCCAGAGTGCCGCGATAATGTTGGCAGTACGCGCACCCCAATCAAACCCAGCAAGGATCGCCTTCTCGATCCTGAGCGCATCCACCAAAGCGATAATATCGACTGCAAGTGCCGACTGCTGCCCGTTGCGGAATGTCTCGCTCGAAAGAAAGCGTGTCGTACCATAGCCGCGCAGATACGGAATGATCACCCGGTATCCCGCTGACGCTAACAGAGGGGCGACATCGACATAGCTGTGAATGTCGTAGGGCCATCCATGCAGGAGGATGACTGGACGGCCGTTGACGGGACCCGCTTCAGCGTATCCAACATTCAAGACACCAGCATTGATCTGCTTGAGTGAGCCGAATGATGAATTTGTCCCCGACTGAATTCTAGACAGAGTGGCTGATTCTGTTTGGCTTGATTGAGCATTGGCAGAACCGAATCGACCGAGTTGTGTCGCCGCAATGGTCATGACTGCAGTGCCTAAAAAGCGACGGCGTTGATGGTTAGTTTTATCGGACATTTTCTAATCCTGTTCGCCGATTGTTTGGGCATAGGTTTTGCCGTAAGGGTAGAAGAGGTTTTTTTGTCCTTCCTGCCAGGCCGCTTTCAGCTCAGGTGTGGTGATGTCCCAATCCGGGCGGCATTTCCTAAGAACGGCGCGCAGGTCTTGGCGCAACTCTTCCAGAGTGGGTCGCCCGAAGAACCAGTAGCCCATGTAGACTTTGTAGATAATTAGACCCGGTTCCAGGACGATCGTGTAGGGGATCATGGGATTGTGCAGAGGGTCTGTATATTCGGCGATGTCGAGGTCTTTTTGGATTTTGTGTCCTGCGTCAGAAAGAAAGGGCCAGTGGGCACCAACGCCGCTGCGATATTCATTCGTCTCGGTGATGTTGTCGGTGCTGATCGTGACCAGTCGGCAGTAGCCGACCTCAATCTCACGGTGGAGTTGAACCAGTCCTTCAGCCTGCCTTCGGTCCTTGGGGCAGTACCCGCCACGGCTAAGGACAAGCACCATCGGATGTTGACCTTGCAGATCGGAGAGCTTCCGGCGCTTCGCGGTGTGATCGGGCAGTTCGTAGTCGGGGAAGACCGCTCCTGGAATAATGTCAGAGCGCATTTGAAATCCTCCTAGATATTTTCATGAACGTTGTCTAGGCATTCTAGAGATCGATTACCGTGTCTTCCTGTGGGCGCGAGCAGCAAATCAATAGGTTCCCAACTGCCGGAGCATTGAGCGGTTCGGGGTCATAGTTCACCAATCCAGAAATCAGTCCAGACTCGCACATGGGGCAAACTCCAGTTAGCGCACTGGAACATCACAAGCTTCGGCAAGTCCCAATAGGCGTAAGAATCCATCTGGTAGACAGACACATCCCGCTGCTCGCCACCGTGACCCGCCAGATCGCCTTGGGCATCGCCATCAATGTTGAGCTTTCCTGTTCAGGTTTTTCATGGGGACGGAGAGACGGTGGTTGCGGTGCTCAGGGATTCCTCCGGCGGTCGCTGTAGAAGCGGTCACTCAATTGGCGGTCGCCGTACTTGCAAGTGGGGTCACTGGCGTCGTTGTCGCGGAAATGTGAAAGACCTCCTCCATATAGCGATCGGCTGCGGCTACGGCATTCTCAGGACTGCTGCCGTTCTGACGTGCGCTCAGGTAAGGCGCGTACCAGTCCGACCAGTGGTGCTCGGCGTGCGTCTTCTCGTAGTGGTCGTGGTGCTCCGCCGTCTCACGC
This sequence comes from Myxacorys californica WJT36-NPBG1, assembly GCA_019359315.1. GTDB lineage: Bacteria > Cyanobacteriota > Cyanobacteriia > Leptolyngbyales > Leptolyngbyaceae > Myxacorys > Myxacorys californica. The sequence continues at coordinate 13,216 of JAHHHO010000060.1, read as the reverse complement.
AGGAGATTTGCCAGGGTTGGGATGTCTGTAGCGGGTGCCTGTGTCACCGTCCACTCGCGGCCAGGAAGTCGTTCCGTAATCTCCTGGAGCAGCCATTCGTTCCCGTCCGGATCTTTGAATGAGGCAAACGAGAAGTAGGAACGGCCTTGTGGGTCGCGCCCGCCGCCGCGCGGGTTCTCCACAGCGTTGTTGAAGGGTCCGTCAGCGTAGTGGAAGACCTCACTGACATCGACACCGTGCGCGATCAAGGCGGCGCGGGTAGCGTCGAGGTTGTCCACGACCAGAACCAAGTTTTGCGCCGAGCCGGATGGGTCCGGCGTGACTCCTTTGCCGAAGATGATCGATGCTTCCGAGTTGGGTGGCGTCATCTGCACACCACGGAAGTCGCCGTCTACCACATCAATGTCGACGCGCCAGCCGAGATTCTCGTAGAATGCCCTCGCCCGATCGACGTCAGAAACGTTGAACAACACGAGTTCGAGTTTCATGTCTGGACTGTTTACTTGATTGCTACTCATCTTGTGCTCCTTTCGGTTGTTAGGTTTGCTGTTCAAATTGGTTATCCTTCATTCTTCTGCGATCGCCTGATTTAGACCACTCAAGTTCGTTGAGTTAAACCGCCACTTAATTGTCAGCCTGGTGTCCGACGACCGCGTAGCTTCCGTTCCACCAGCCCGTGACGATCGCCGCATACTCGTCGGACGCCTCCTCCCACGTGTAGTGCCCCGCATCGAGGACGGCGAGTTTGCTTGCGGGCAGCCGTTCGTGGAGATACTCCGCGTTGACCAGGGGCACGAGCGGGTCTCGCCGACCGGCGATGATCAGCACTGGCGTCCGAATACCGGGTAGCCGCTCTTGCAGAACCGGCAGATCCGTCGGAAAGTTGCGCACGTAGCGCATCGATTCGGCGAAGCGCTTGCCCTCATAGGAAGAGAGGTAGTCCTCGCGGGCAATGTCCGAAGGAGCGCGCTCGATCCTTCCCATTGCCCTGGTGACAATCTGTCGCCCGTCGGTGCGGCGGTATGGTTCGAGGTCAGGAGCCTCGACCAACTCCTTGAGCACTACGCCCAGTTGCAGCGGCACTGCCGCCCCCCCGCTCCCGACCACGAGGCTACGGAACCGTCCCGGCTGGAGGGCAGCGGCGAAAAGCGCAGCACTGGTGGCGATGTCATGACCGATGACGTGCGGCTGCTCTAGCCCAAACGCATTGGCAAGGCGCAGAACGAACTCGCCCATTGCGTGCGGAGCCAGGAGTGTGTCGCGGCGCTCGGAGTGTCCAAAGCCTGGGAGATCCACCGCCACGAGGTGGGCGTGCTCAGCAAGCCGCGACCAAGTCGGCTCGAACGCGTATAGGCTCTCCGGCCACGGACTAAGGAGGAGAGCATGCACACCCCGCCCTGGGTCCTCACTCTCGGCGTAGCGGATAGACAGCCCGTCAACGGTGCGGAATTGCGGCTGGATGGACGGGTGCAACGAGACGGTCAGGGGTTCCCTCATCGCATTGCTATCAAATGCCTGTCCGCTGTTTGGTTGCGTCATACCTGATTGAGTCATCGTGTCCTTCCTTTGAGTGGTGTTGGATTTTTTGGGTTTATGCGTGGACGAGCCAACTGGTGGAGCGATCGCAATGTCAAGCCGGGACTTGACTCCGCGTAAATTCAGTGGCGTTCAGTTTCACGAAATCGTACACACTCGTCGTCGGCTTACCAGTCAGCTTGAACAGGTCATCCGTCAGGCGGTCATACCGTCCTTGCTGATGAAGTTCGGCCATTACCGCGAGGTGGTTGAGGAGGTGTGTGGGCACCCCAAATTGACGCAGCGTCTCAGTCCACGCAGAGAGCGGCACATCCCGATAGCGAATCGTGCGACCGAGTGCTTGGGAAAAGATGTGCGCATAGTGATCCAGATCCGCCGACTCAAAACCGGTCAGATTGTAAACCTGACCAATATGCGGGGCAGGGTCATCGAGGATTGCGGCAATGGCGTGCGCTACATCAACTGCGGAGATCGGCGAGGTCTTGCCATGACCCAGCGACAGCGCCAGTTCATCGTTGTCTCGGACTCCAGCAGCAGCGAGACGCAGGAAAAAGCTTTCGAGAAAGACTGTTGGTCGCACCGTGACCACTGGGAGTCCTGACCATGCCAATGCTTGTTCCGCCAGCCAATGCAACTTGTGCTGCGGGCTGTCCGTGGTCTCGGTAATGCTCATCTGCGTTACCGTCATCTGCGACATGTTGACGAACGCCTCAACGCCGTGATACTTCGCCACCGCAGCAGTGTTGACCGTGGCTTCGAGATACGCTGGCGAAACCGACATGCCGAAATAGATGCGCGCCACCCCTGCGATCGCCCGGTGCATTGAGTCCAGATCGGTCAGATCGCCCTGCACAACCTCAGCTCCGAGCTGGCGCAGGCTCTCAGCGCGTTCATCCTCTCGCCGAACCAATGCTCGCACCTTGTACCCCTTGTCGAGCAGCATTGCGGTGAGGTTACGGCCAATAGCACCGAGGTCGCCAGATGCTCCGGTGACGAGGATGGAGCTGTCATGTGTGGATTTCGTCATAGTCATCTACCTCTTAATTGCGTGATTACCCGAACGTGAACGCAAACGCCTCTACACCAGAATCCAGAAACTCGATCTCGAACTGGCGATCGCGGATCGGCTGCGACTGTCGAATTAGTTGGTACAACCGCTGTTCGGTCACCGTGCCTTTGCCTCGCTCATCAACATCCAGTCCGTGAGCTGTGAGTGGTGGCTGTCCATCCAGGAGCACGCGAAACCGCACAGATGTTCCTCGCTCGACGGGTCCCATGACGAGATGCAGATCGCGGGCGTGGAAACGGTACGCAGTCTGTCCACCGGACTGGTTCAGGACAACGGCTTGTCTGCTGATCGTCCAATCACCCGCAAGTGCCCATTGATTCCGTTGCAGTTGCGCCGGGGCGGTATAGGAATGAGGCTTGTTTAACACTGCCCCACCGGGAGACGCAAAATGCTCCGTTCTGTCGTGCCCGAGGTAGTTTTCTGGCGATTTGAGGCTGCTCCAATCGGCGGCAACTTCAAAACCACGAGCCGCAACTTCGACCATTTCCTGCCCGACAGAGCCAGTTCCAGCCTCAGACAAGAGCTGTTGAATCACCCGTTCCGATCGCTCGTAATCGCCCTCGCCGAAGTGGTGATGCCGAATGCGTCCCTGCCGGTCGATGAAATAAAGGGCTGGCCAATAATGGTTCTCGAACGCGCGCCACACTGCATAATCGTTGTCCACGGCGATCGCATAGTCAATTCTCATATCCATCAAAGCGCGACGGACATTATCAATATTCTTCTCGAATTCAAACTCCGGCGTATGTACACCGATTACGACAAGTCCCTGATCCTGATACGTCTCGGCCCACGCACGCAGATACGGAAGTTGGCGCAGCCAATTGATGCAGGTATACGTGCAGAAGTTAATCAGCACGACTTTTCCGAGCAGTTCATCCGCTGTTAATGGATGTGAATTAAGCCAGGCGATCGCGCCAACCAGAGGCGGCGATTCGCCTTCAATCGGTAACTCAGCCGTTGCTGACGTAGTGTTTTGGATGGTGCATCCAATCATGCCAAGCTGAGTGGCAGCAATCGTTTTAAGCATGGTTGTTAGAAAAGAGCGGCGATTAGAATTGATCCTTTTGGACATGTGCTGACCTCCCCATAACGGTGTTGCGAGAGGTACAGTGAATTAAAAAACTTCGGCAATCCTCTCCTCGACAATCTCGCGTGCACCATTAGCATCGGGGTATGCAATGCGTTCGTGAACGTGTAATGCGGGTGTCCGATCGATCAACAGGCTGAGCAGTTCGGGGCGGCTGTAGTGCCCGCGGGCATCCATCAGCCGCTTGCGAGCATCGATTTGGGCAAAGTCAAGTTCGGCAATTACTTCGCCTTCGCCCACTTTGAGCGGCTCACCGATGATCTGACCGTCCGGAGCCACAATGGCGGTGAAGCAACCGCCAGAAATCGGTCCGATCGCGCAACCCGTATCCTTCATGATCTGAGCCTGCTGATCGGCATCGAGCCACGCGGTCGCACAGACGACAAAGCAGGCAGACTCAAGGGCGTGCTGGCGGACGTTAATTTCTGCTTGCTCCGCGAACAGCGGACCCGCGAATGATCCGGGATACATTGCCGAGTGGATTTGCTCACCATCGGCGATCAGGGCGTACCGTGCCAAAGGATTGTTATGCTCCCAGCAGGCCAGTTGCCCAATGCGCCCAACGGTGCTGTTGATGGCACGCAGACCCGAGCCGTCACCCTGACCCCAGAGTATCCGCTCGTTATAAGTCGGCGTGGTTTTGCGGCGGCGCTGGATTAGTGTCCCGTCTGCGTCGAAGAGAAGCTGCGTATTGTAGATCGAGCCACCGTCGCGCTCATTGACGCCGATCGAAACGACCATGTTTGCTTCTTTGGCGGCTTCGGCGATCGCCCGAGTTTCAGCAGACGGCACCGTAACCGACTCTTCAAGCAACCGCAGATGTTCCTTTGCCAATGCGAACGGGGCTAGCACATAGGAGAAGTAGGGATAATAGGGAATGATGGTCTCGGGGAAAGTTGCGAACTGGACGCCTTGTTTGCCCAACTCACGGATTTTCTTCACAACCTTCTCGACGGTACCCTCCCGGCTATACAGCACGGGACTAATCTGCACGGCGGCGGCTTTAACGTTCATAATTTACTGTCAATACCAGGTGATAAAACGATTTCCGGTAACAGCCGGTTTCTTACAAACAGCCAAACAATCAGATGAGTCTGATAGGTCTCAGCGCAGTGATCGGAACGCCGCCCTGAGTTCCTGAGTAAAAATCGTTGGCTGCTCCCACGCTGCGAAGTGGCCGCCCTTTTCCGCTCGGTTGTAGTAGATAAGCTTGGGATAAGCCTGCTCGGTCCAGCTTCGGGGAGCTTCATATTGTTCGCCGGGGAAGACGGTCACAGCCACCGGAATGGAAACGCCCTTGGTGTTGAAAAAACCACCCTTATACTCCCAATAGAGACGAGAGGCAGAGACCCCCGTGTTCGTCAACCAATAGAGCGTGATGTTATCGAGGATCTCGTCACGCGTCAGTTCGCCCGTGGCGCTCGTGGTTCGATCCAGGGCCGAGACGACTGCCGCCGCTGGCTGACCGTCGGCATCATTGTGATCAAGAAGCCAGGCAGCGAGACCGACAGGTGAATCCGCAATGCCGTACAAGGTTTGCGGGCGCGCCGCCATGAATTTCGCGTATTCAACTTGCTTGAACGTTCTGACCAACTGCTCGTAGGCACGCTCTTCGTCAGATGAGAGACTGGATGGTGCTGGACTGCCAGATAGCAGAGCCTTGTCAACGTCCTCTGGAACGGTAGCAGGCATGTTGGTGTGGATGGCGAGCAATCCCGCAGGTGCTTGCAAGCCCATCTGGTCAACGACAAAGGCACCCCAGTCACCGCCCTGGGCAACATAGCGGCTATAGCCCAAACGCTTCATCAACACGTCCCAGGCTCGACCCATACGCTCCGGACCCCAGCCAGTAGTGGCTGGCTTGCCAGAGAAGCCGTAGCCAGGCATCGACGGAATCACCACATGGAAAGCGTCTGATGCATTTCCGCCATGTGCTGTGGGATTAATCAATGGCTCAATAATCTTTAGCTGCTCGATGATTGAGCCGGGCCATCCGTGGTTGATGATAAGCGGCAACGCATTTTCATGCTGTGAACGAACGTGAATAAAGTGAATGTCTAGTCCATCGATCTTGGTGATGAATTGCGGTAGGGCGTTCAGCTTTGCCTCGACCTTGCGCCAGTCGTAATCTGTTGCCCAATAGCGCGCGAGTTCCTGCATCGTTGCGAGCTGCACGCCCTGCGACTGGTCGGTGACAGTTTCTTTTTCGGGCCATTGCGTCGCTGTGATGCGGCGACGGAGGCCAGCGATCGCCTCTTGCGACATGTTGACGCGGAAGGGACGGATTGCAGTTGGGTCGGTGGGCGAGGTTGCGGGTTGAGTTGTGGCGGTCTCCTTTGGGTTTGCGTTGCTCGATTGTGCATTTGCAGAACCGAATCGACCGAGTTGTGTCGTTGCAATAGTCATAGCCGCAATGCCTAAGAAGCGGCGGCGTTGATGGTTGATTTTTTCAAGCATTGACTTTTCTCCAATTAGACTGAACTAAGGTTATGTATTGTCTGCCCACATGACTCAGCTCTGCTGGTGGGCGAGTTTTGGGTTTCGCTGCTCGCCCGATCGTTCAATGCAGCGAGAAAAAGGCGATCGGTGCCAGCAGTTCGTTACTGATGTTCTGTATGAGTGAACTGTCCTGCCTGCTGCACCAAAGCTCAAAGCGGACTTGCATACTCCTACTCCGACGATGTGAACTGGGGATGGAGGTTTCGTTAGTGCGCTCCGGCGCTGTTGTGATCAGGGATAGTGAATGTCTGCGTCACCACCTGTCCAGGGAAAACGTGCTTTAATTGAGTCAGCTACTTGGTTCAGATGTGGGTATTGGTCTAACTCAGAAAAAGCGGTTTGACTCTGATGTGGCTGAATTCTCATCACGTAACCGACACTACGCACAGTGTGGATCAAATGTTTTGCCCCTTGTGCTTCTAGCTTGATTCGCAAGTATCGAATATAGACATCAATCACATTAGAACTAGCAAAACTTTCATAACCCCAGACATTCTCTAGAATTTGATTACGGGTTAATACCTGATTCGGATATTGCATTAAATATTCCAGCAAGTCGAACTCTTTCGCAGTCAGTTCAATTTCTTGATGGCGATAGTAAACCTGTCGTGCTTTTCGATCGAGAATAAGCTGCTCAAACTGGAGAAGATGAGTTGCTTTTGATCCTTGTCTCAAGTGGGCCCGAATTCTGGCGATCAGTTCTTCGATCGCGAAGGGGTTGCTCAGACAATCATTAGCCCTAGCGTCTAGACTCATGACTCGTTCAGCAACTTGCCCTTCATGGGTTAATGCAACGATGGGGACATCATTGTAAGTTGAGCGCAGGCGACAACAAAATTCAATGCAGGAAACTTCAGGGAGATTCCAACCCACAATAATCAAATGTGGATTGGTTTGACGAGCTGCTAATAATCCACTGATGCCATCCTCCGCCAAGCTAACTTGATAATCTTCGCAGTTCAGTTCTTGCGCGATGAGTTGAGCAAATTGACGGTCATTTTCAACGAGTAGAACGTGCGGTTTTACTGCTTTTATCACAGTCTTATGAACAGGGTTTCTAGTATTGATTTGAGAAATGGTTTGTAGCATCTTAAAGCTCTGTAGATTGCGTTTACAAACAAATGCTGAATGAAGGTTTGTTATGTATTATTTGCCCGCATTGTTCAGTTGTGAGAGCGAGGAGCCATCTGTATGCCAGATGCTATGGGTTTGAGTTCCGTCGTTTTCCCCGATGAAATGAACATTGGGAAAAACATATGCTCTGCACGAGCGGATTGTCCTTCTAAGTTTCGATATAGATTGCAATTCACTCAGGGCAGGTCAGTGAGGAATGCACTCCAACCACTCCTCACAGGCTGCCTCATGAAATAGGTGAGCGGGCTACTCTCGCTAATCAACGTCGTTCAGAACCCAAACTGGCGGATGCCATTCTGATCGCCTTATCTGGAAAGAACAGGAAAAGCCTTTTCTATGTAACGGTCAGCGGCTGCCGCTGCCTCTTCTGAACTGCTGCCATTCTGACGTGCACTTAGATAGGGTGCATACCAGTCCCACCAGTCATGCTTGGCGTGAGTTTTCTCGTAGGGGTCGTGGTGCTCTGCCGTTTCTCGGAGAAGAGTTGCAAGGGTTGCAACGTCTGTTTGTGGAGAGTCCCACAGACGACCAGGAAGCCGCGTTATGATTTCCTGGAGTAGCCAGAGGTTCCCGTCCGGGTCCTCAAATGAGGCAAAGGAGAAGTAGGAACGACCTTGCGGGTCGCGACCGCTGACGCGTGGGTTCTCCACGGCGTTGTTGAAGGGACCGCCAGCATAGTGGAAGATTTCACTCACGTTGACACCACGATCGATCAAGTCTTTGCGAGCGGCATCGAGATCGTCCACGGCGAGGACCAGGTTTTGCACTGAGCCAGAATTGTTTGGAGTGACCCCCTTACCGAAGATGATTGAGGCGTCCGAGTTGGGCGGCGTCACATGCACGTTGCGGTAGTTGCCTTCCGCGATGTCGATGTCGAGCCGCCAGCCAAGATTCTCGTAAAATGCTTTCGTGCGGTCAACGTCGGCAACGTTGAACACTACGACTTCGAGCTTCATGTTTGGACTGTTTACGTGATTGCTGCTCATTTTGTTCTCCTTTTGGTTGGTAAGTTTGTTGTTCAAGTTGATTACGTTTCATTCTTCTGCGATCGCCCCCTGCACACCACTCAAGTTCTTTGAGTTAACCCGCAACTTAGATGTGCATTTGTCCATGAAAAGTGCAGGGATTCTATTGCGCGACTAAGTCTGTTTTTACGGTGGTTTGTAGCTGGTGTTCGAGCTGTAGAATTTCCGCTGCTCGCTCCCCAATAATCACGCAGGGAGCCATCGTGTTGCCGTTCGTGATTCGCGGCAGAATCGATCCATCCGCAATCCGGAGATTGTCGATTCCATACACTTTCAAGTTGCTATCCACCACCGACATCGAATCTCGACCCATCTTCGCGGTGCAGGTTTCGTGCCAAAAACTCGTCGCCGCATCTCGAATAAAGCGTTCAAGTTCGGCCCCTTTCAAATTACCTGGCATTACTTCACGCTTGACGAACGGACGAAGCGGAGCGGAGTTACCGACTTCGCGACAAAGTTCTACACAAGCGATCGCGGTTTTGAGATCATCTGGGTCAGACAGCGTGTTGGCATCAATCAGAATCGGGTCGGATGGATCGGCTCCCGTCAGGCGCAGACGACCTCGGCTTTTGGGGTGCACGATCGCTCCAAATAACGTCCAGCCCGCATCAGGCAGCCCAAACCGGAGGGCATTCTCAGCACTGGTTTTTGGCACCTCGGCTTGACAGACAAATAAGTCTGGACTGTCAAGCCCGGACTGGCTCGTCGAGAAGAAGATTGCCTCGGACAAGTTGTTTCTGGGTTCGATCTCGGTTTGATATTCCCAAGCACAATCAAAGGCAACGTGGTTGTACAGTGCCAAATTAAACGACATCGAGACAAATTCGTGTCGCTGAGTAAACCCCTCGCTGTTGCAGGGTTGCAGAGAGAGTTTGCTTAGCAGCCTAGCCTTAGGTCAGCAGGATTGCCAAGCTGGCTTGAGGCGGAAAAGCAAGCCAGACCTAGCCTTGCTCCTTTGGCGACACTAATGTGTCTTCACGGCAAATAATAAGTCACTGTACAACAAAACCTACAATCTTCGATTTTAGAGTTGAACTAGTCCCTGAATGGGTACTGTCCTTTTTGCCTGAACAGGTTATGAATGAATTACATCTGAATCTGTGTATCGCTCAGAGACTATTAAGACTGCTTTGAATGCAAAGCTTCGCTACAGCTAATTGTCTTGGTTCGTTCCCGCACAAGGAGTTTTTCTATGAGTCGCTTCACTTCTCAACCCTCGCTCCTGAAACTATCTCGATTGTTAACCTTGGTATCTGTCTGCACGATCGCGGGTGGAATCAGCCTGCTCGGACGATCGCTCCCCGCTCAAGCACAAGAGTCTGCTGATATTTGTCAAGCCCGTACCAAATACGTCAAAGCCGGAGATTGGGAAACCCTGGAATCTTACTGGAATGCTACAGGACATGGATATTTCCGTGCGCCAGCAAATGCTCAAATTAAGGTTCGCTACGGCGCGGGTAGCATCTTTGGTAAAGACCGACAAAAGCAGACGCTGAATGGCAATCTCGTGAAATCGCTAGAGATTGGGGCCTGGTCTGTTGCCTATGCTCGAATGCAAATCAAAGTTCCTCAAAATACCAATGTTAGCTACTTAGCTTGTAGCGGTGGTGTTGCTAAATCCTTACCCCCCATCAACTTTTAACCCGAGTTCAATCAAACGCCACAATTTATTCCGATTACAGAGGCCTATCATGATGCAATTGCTGTGGCAATCCCTGCGCCAATCGTTTACCCCATCAGCTAATCAGACTGTCGATCAACGTCAACGCTCTACTTCAGGTTTTGGAACTCTTACAAAGGTCGCGCTGATCGCATTGGCGGTAGGAGCGGTATCAAGGCCTGCACAGGCGTTCGACACCGGACACCATTTCGATCTAACTCGCGAAGCGATGCAAGACCAGGGCTTTGGAAACACGGCGATCGAAGTCGCCCAACTCGAAAACTGGTTAACCGACTACTACAGCAGTAGCCCAACGTCATCCATTAAGAGTGAAGTTGGGCTACTGCACTTCGATAATCTGTTGAATACGCAGCAAGTGAGCAATTATTGGGGGCATTTCACCATCAACACTCGCAACGCTGTGCAACAAGCAACCCGCGATCGAGATGCGCTCAAGCTACTAACGGTTATGGGTATTTCTCTCCATGCCGTTCAAGATTTTTATACTCATTCCAACTGGGTTGAACTGCGGGGCTATTCTTCATCTTTGTACCAAACGGCAAGCTGGTTTGATGCGCCTCCTTCCTCCTCACAAAATGTCTTTACTGGCGTTGCCTCTTCATTTCCGGGGACTCCTCCACCGGATCATCCAAAACACGGAGGCTACGATGATGGTTTGAATAAAGACGAGTATGGCAAACCGCTCTGGGACCAAGCTTACGTCTATGCCTTTACTGCTTCCCGCGAGTGGGTGAATGCTATCCAAACCTGGGTGAGCGAAGTAGATCCGAGTTTTTGGTCAACGGTACGATCGTTTAACGTCACAGGGGGCGATCGCTCAAAGCTTAATGATGATTTGGAGGCGTTGTATCGTATCTCTGAATGGGTCAAAGATGGCAGCGATGATGGACACTGGAAAGGTCGAGGCAGTGGTAGCCGCTCTGAATTTCTAGCGTTTGCTGCCGCATGGGTAGCAAAACCGGATGGTCGATTTGTATCGGAATTTAAAGATAAGAAGACCTATCGCCTGCTGAGTAATGGATTAACAGGCAATACGCCGCCCACGACTGCGGTACCAGTAGTTCCCAAATTGGCGACCAATCACCGTGCTGTTATTGTCAGAACGCTCAAAGTTGCAGAAAAAAATGATGTGGGAACGTTTGAAACAAAAATCGACCCATTAGGTAAAGCTGACTTCTTCGCCAGAATTACGGTTGCTGGACAACCCTTTACAGAAGCGATGCAACTTGATCGCTCTAGTGTCACACCAGCATGGACAACGATCAAATTTGTTCCCAATTCACTTGCCCAAGTGCCCATTCGGTATCAACTTTGGGATGAAGATGGGGTCGGGCGAGGCGACGACGATCACGTTGACATTAATCCCCGTGCTGGAACCCGAGATTTAAATCTCACGTTCGTTGTGAACAACCATAATTTGTCCGGGGATGTGACTGGTATTTACGATGCTCAAGTTAATCCACTTAATATCGCAGGGGCTAAACCTGACGGCGATCGTGGAGTTTTACAGTTTTATGTCACAGAGCGATCGCTCCAGCCTGCTCCAACAAACGGCAGGTTTGAAAATAGAAATCAACGTCAGGATGTGTTTCAGCCTTAACGTGAGTTTTGGTCCGATTGCTAGTGCACCGAGCAAAGCTCGGCTCTGCCAGCCGGGGGAAGAAACCGGCACCGAAAGCCTTGGTCAGGCATCGGGTACCGAGTGTTGCGTCGGCAGTAGTAACGCGGCCGGCGAGGTTGTGTCGCAAAAATAGTAAGGTGTGAAAGCTCAATTTTCTCTAGCCTTGCTCTAAATGACGACTAATTCCCGGTTCAAATGGCGGCACTTCGTGCGATTCGTTGCTGGCTAAATTAATAAGCGAGCCAAGGCATGTCTGCCTTGAACTCTGACTCGATGGAGGTGAAAGCCCTCCCTTCTCAAGTTCGGAATGACTCAAGACCTACCCACAGTGACCAGGCTCGGAACCCTGGAGGCTGAAGCTGGGAATAGGACGCAATCAGAGAGCGTGTGTATCGCTCACCCTGGCGTTACAGGAGTCCCCAGGATGAAACAGAGCCTAGAAAAGCGCCCTACGCCAAAGCAGGAATACACCTTAAAACCCCTGACTTTGTTAGAGCAATGACCCGCTAACTTGAGAAGTGGAGATTAGCAGAACTTCGGGTTTCTAACGGGCGAAGTGGCTCCATCTACCGGGACAACCAATCGAGTGAGGGAACGAATAAAAACGCAAACCAGGTCTGGGGAAGCAGTCGAACCCCCAGTAGGTGAGACGAGACACGGAATTCCTGAATTGCGGGTAGGACGGGGCGTCATTGCCCTGAGGTTAGCAGAACACAACGGTCAACGGTGAGCATGATTAGGCACATAGGCAACTATCGTGAATCGTGGAAGAGCCTAGCGTGGAAGAAATTCCGCAAGAATCTGTTCCGCCTCCAATGTCGGTTGTGGAAAGCGGTTAGAGCAGGAGACACCAGAAAAGCTCGCAACCTGCAGAAGCTGATCCTAAACTCTCAGAGTGCAAGATGGTTAGCCATCCGTCAGGTAACCCAGCTCAATACTGGGAAAAAGACGGCGGGTGTTGATGGCAAATCAAGCCTGACTTTTAAGGAACGATTTGAACTGGAGAGCCTTCTCAAGAGCGAAGCATTGCAATGGAAACATCAAAAGCTACGGGAAATTCCAATTCCGAAACGAGATGGAACAACCCGGATACTCAAGGTGCCGACCATTGCCGATAGAGCATGGCAAAAGCTGGTGCATTATGCCCTAGACCCAGCCCACGAAGCGACCTTCCATGCCAGAAGCTATGGCTTCCGTCTGGGAAAGAGTGCTCATGACGCTCAACGAGTTCTATTCCTCAACCTGTCCTCTAACAAAGATGGATTGAATAAGAGAATCTTAGAACTCGATATCGAGAAATGCTTCGACCGCATCCGGCATGGAAAGATGATGGAAAAACTGATCCTTCCTCAAGCGTTCAAAACCGGAATTTGGAGATGTCTCAAAGCCGGAATCACTCCTGAGTTTCCTAACCAAGGAACCCCTCAGGGTGGTTGTCGTGCGCTACGAAGCGCAGTGTGGTAATTCTCATAAGGAGGTAAATAACCAACGATACGGGATGGCGTTTCCCCCAAAGCGCCAAGGCTGATCCGGCAGGCGGCGGATAATGAGCAAGAACCCG
>JAHHHO010000059.1 GCA_019359315.1 Myxacorys californica WJT36-NPBG1 | reverse complement strand
TCCCATCGAGTTCGACTGCTTGCATCACTTTTTGCCGCAGGTCGTAACTGTAAGCCTTAGCCATCTCAGCTTCCTCTATCACCACTCTTCTTAGTCTATGTCCTAACTAAACTGGCAGTAGCTATACAATTTCAGCCAACTATTCTATAGTTTTTGCTAATGATCGCTGATCCAGGATGAGCTAAGTTAATTCAATATCTACTATTACTTTTTCTCATTGTTTTCTATCAGTTTTGAATCTAATCCATTGATTCAGAAGAATTGTATTCTTAAATACGATTAATGTGCTTTCAATTGATTTAGAATCACAATACCTTAATGCAGATGCTTGCGGATAAGCACAGAATTAGCTTCATTCTAAGATTCATTCTGAGGGTAGAAGCTATTAGTTAAACAGAATGTTATCCTACTTTAGACATATCGCAATTCTGAGTTGCTCTCGACAGTTTAAGAGCAGTTTCTTCTACCAAATTTGATAGTTGATGTGTGAGTTGTACTATTAGTAACCAGGCGGTTAATGTATGGAGTTTTTAGTAAAAACTATAGAGTTTCCTCAGTCTCTTGACCACGAAGCAACTGAGCAATTTTATCAGCAAGCAGACGCTGCGATCGCAGCAGGTGCTGATGTTGTTTTAGTTGACTTTGATGCAGTTGAGTTCATTAGCAGTCCTGGTTTGATGGCTTTAGTTGTGGTTTTCAAGCGTGTTCGCGAGGCAGAGCGCAAACTCTTTATTTGCTCGATTAATGAGCAAGTTAAGATGCTGTTAGAGCTAACAGGAATGGATCAAGTTTTTGAGGTTGTCGATCGCCCCAGCGAAGTGAGCAATATACCTGGTTCGTTCGCTGTAGCACCATAATTGCTTCACTATCCAACAAACTAAGCGCTAGAGAAGAAGGGCTTTCTCCCTTGCCTCTAACGCTTAATCTAGATGAGTTTATATAGCTGTTTTTACTGATTCAGCTGCTATAAATTCTCGAATGTACTGACTGACTAATTCAGGTTGTTCCTGCTGAACCCAATGACTACAGTTAGGAATATAGCGAATCTGGAAATCGCGGACATACCTTTCAGTACCATAGGTAAGGTGCTTTTCTAGCGCACTATCTTCCTCTCCCCAAATCATGAGCGTTGGAACCTGTAGCATCGTCCAATCGCGCTTAGTCAATCCTTGCTGAAGGGCATTGCGGTAATAGTTTAATGCTGCTGTAAGAGCGCCGCGCTTTGCAAATGCAGCTTTATAAGCATTGATGTCTTCTTCAGTAAATGTACCTTTTCTAACTGCCATTCCTGAAAATGCCATTTCTAGCGCTTTATAGTCTCCCAACTGAATCAGGAATTCGGGCAGCAGAGGGATTTGGAAGAAGAACATGTATGAGCTTCTTAGCCACTGTTGAGACGTAAAGAATTTTTCAAGGAATAACGCAGGATGAGGTGCGTTCAAAATAATCAACTGCTTTAGTAGTTCCGGATGGGTGTCAGCAAAATGCCAAGCAATTATGCCGCCCCAATCGTGGCCGACGAGAATGCATTGCTGGTAGCCCAATGCTTCAATGACGCCTTTGATATCAGCGATGAACTCTGACATCACATAAGCACTTTGAGCCGTAGGCTTATCACTGTCGTTATAGCCGCGCAAGTCAACTGCCACCACCTTGTGGTCTTTGGCAAACTCTGGAATTTGATACCGCCAAGAATACCAAAACTCAGGAAACCCGTGCAGAAATAGAATGAGCGGTCCTTCCCCTTGAGTGACGTAATGAAGGTTGAGACGGTTAGTGTGAACGTACTCGTGCTGCCAAGTTTCTAACATGAGGGCAAACGTGTATAAATTTCTAGCACCCTACACCCTGCATCTAGAAGTTTGCACCTTACTTAAGCAGTAATTGGCTTAAGTAGTAGTTGCAACCGGGGGATACTGCCGAAGCACTTGAGTTAAATAGTGACCCGTGTAGGAATAAGAATTTTTAGCAACGTCCTCTGGCGTGCCTACCGCGACAATTTCACCGCCGCGATCGCCCCCTTCCGGCCCAAGATCGATCACCCAATCAGAGCAGCGAATCACATCTAAGTTATGTTCGATGACGAGAACAGAATTTCCCTTATCAACCAATCGCTGCACCACATCTAACAGTTTGTGAACATCGTAGAACGACAGTCCGGTTGTGGGTTCATCGATCAGGTAAAGCGTCTTGCCTGTGGCACGGCGAGACAGTTCTGTTGCCAGTTTTACCCGTTGGGCTTCACCGCCAGATAGGGTGGGAGCAGTCTGCCCAAGGCGAACGTACCCCAATCCAACATCAAATAGCGTTTGCAGGCGATTTGCTGCTTGAGGAATGTTTTGAAAGAAGTCTAGAGCTTCTTCAACGGTCATGCTCAAGACATCGGCGATCGATTTCCCTTTGAACTTTACCTGTAAAGTTTCTCGGTTGTAGCGAGCGCCTTTGCAGACTTCGCACTGAACGTAAACGTCGGGGAGAAAATTCATTTCAATTACGTTTACGCCTTGTCCGCCGCATGCTTCACAGCGTCCACCTTTGACATTAAAGGAGAATTGCCCTGGTTTGTAGCCTCTCGCTTTTGCTTCGATAGTGGTGGAAAACACTTCGCGAACGACATCAAATACTCCGGTATAAGTCGCCGGATTTGAGCGTGGGGTGCGACCGATGGGAGACTGGTCAATCACGATCGCTTTGTCTAGCGCATCTAATCCTTTAACCGGCTTCATATCTTTGGGCTGCGGGATCTTCTGCCCAAAATGATGCTGAATCGCCGGATAAAGTAGTTCGTTGATCAAGGTTGATTTGCCAGAACCCGAAACTCCGGTCACGCAAACCAATTTACCAAGGGGAATATCGGTATCGATCTGCTTGAGGTTATTCCGGTGAGCATTGCGAATTTGCAGCGATCGCCCATTTCCCGAGCGGCGCTCCGCAGGCGTTTGGATACTCCGCCGACCAGAAAGATAAGCTCCAGTCAGCGAATCTTCAGCATTCAGCAGGCTGTCTAGGTCCCCTTCAGACACGACACTTCCACCATGGACGCCTGCGCCAGGTCCAATATCGACAATGTGATCGGCAGCGCGAATGGTTTCTTCGTCGTGTTCAACAACAATGAGTGTATTTCCTAAATCTCGCAGTTTGGTTAGGGTATTGAGCAGCCGCGAATTGTCTCGTTGGTGGAGCCCAATGCTGGGTTCGTCTAGAACGTATAGCACGCCTGTTAGACCTGCGCCAATTTGGGTTGCAAGCCGAATCCGCTGGGCTTCTCCGCCCGATAGCGTCATTGCGGTTCGATCTAGCGTTAGATAGTCCAGCCCCACATCAAGTAGAAATCGTAGTCGCGCCTTCACTTCGCGAAGCACCAGATCGGCGATTTGCGCTTGGCGATCGCTCAGTTCTACGGTCTCCGCTCGATTGAGACAGTCGCGAATGGAGACGCTCGTGAAATCATCCATGTGAAACTGTCCGAGCCGCACGGCTAACGCCTCTGGTTTGAGCCGTTTGCCCTGACACTCGCTGCACGGTTCATCTACTAAGTACTGCTCTAACTTCTGCTTGTAAGCGTCTGAGCTACTTTCTTGGTATTGGCGTTCGAGCAGACTGATGGCACCTTCGTAGCGGCGATGGTATCCCTTATTCTCGCGATAGCGGGAATCCACCTCAATCCAAATCGGATCTTTAGAGCCATAGAGCAGCGCGTTTTTCTGCTCGTCGGTTAACTGCTCCCACGGCGTTTGAATATCGAACCCGAACGCTTCGGCAACGCTACAAATGAGCGAGAGGTAGTAGGTATTATCTTTGTCTGACCACGGCGCGATCGCGGCATACACCGGAAGCTGAGGATTTGGCACAATCAGCTCTGGTGAAAAGGTGCGATGGCTGCCCAAGCCATGGCAGTTAGGACATGCGCCATAAGGAGAGTTAAACGAGAATAGCCGGGGAGATAGCTCCTCCATGACGGCTCCATGCTCTGGGCAAGCGAAATTTTCTGAAAAGACAAGTTCTGGAATCTTCTCAGACTCAGTTTCTGCCATGATATCAATGACCGCGATCCCCGTTGAGTGGCGTAAACAGGTGGTCAGCGAATCCGTTAGGCGTTCTTCAATTCCTTCTTTTTTGACGAGCCGATCCACCACAATTTCAATGGTGTGAGATTGATTCTTGTCGAGTTCGATCGAATCGCTCAGTTCGCGAACTTCTCCATCAATCCGAACCCGCACAAACCCTTCCGAACTGAGACTAGAGATCAGTTTTTTATGAGTTCCTTTTTTGCCGCGAATCACCGGAGCCAAAATTTGAAACCGGGTGCGATCGGGCAATTCCATCACGCGATCGACCATTTGATCGATCGCTTGCGGGGCAATTGAGCGATCGCACACTGGACAGTGCGGCGTTCCAGCGCGTCCGTAGAGCAAGCGCAGGTAGTCGTAGATTTCTGTGACGGTGCCTACCGTAGAGCGGGGGTTGTGAGACGTGGATTTCTGATCGATGGAAATCGCTGGACTGAGACCTTCGATCGCATCGACATCGGGTTTATCGACTTGTCCTAAAAATTGCCGAGCGTAAGCACTGAGTGACTCAACGTAGCGGCGCTGTCCTTCTGCGAAGATCGTATCGAAGGCAAGGGAAGATTTCCCAGAGCCAGAAACGCCTGTGAAGACAATCAAGCGATCGCGGGGCAGTTCCAGATCAATGTTTTTTAAATTATGCTGCCGTGCGCCTCGAATCCGAATCGAACTAAGCGAAATTGTGGGCCTCGTGGGCCGAGAATTTGCTTGATTTGAGATCTGGTCGCCAGATGAATGCATCTCTTCCTCCATCCCGACATCAGGACTCAGAACCGGGGATGCAGAGCTTTTAGATGTGCTAGGACGCTTTGGCATTGAAGGACAAAAAGAAACAGTCCTTGATGATTCTATCGCTTCCTTCGCGATCGTAGTTATTGCGTACTAAAGTCGTTAGGAGATATGTAGTCAATTGCTGAAGTTGAAGCTGTAAAATCGCGTCCAAAATCGCGCTCATGACTTAAAGCAAATTAGACTCAACGCACCTTCAGAAGAATCGCAACGCTAGCGATTCTTCATAGCGCGCTCCATGTCACGTTTGTCCTGGCGCTTTCGCATATCGTCCCGTTTATCGTGCAGTTTCTTACCGCGCACCAGCGCCAGATCGATCTTGACCCACCCTCGTTTGAGATACATCTTGAGCGGAACGAGGGTCAGTCCTTGTTGCTCAACTTTTCCAATCAGCTTACGAATTTCTTGACGATGCAACAGCAGTTTTCGAGTCCGAGTCGGATCGTGGTTAAAAAACAGACTTGAGCTTTGATGAGGCGAGATGTGGACATTGTGGAGCAAAACTTCGCCATTGCGAACGAGAGCAAAGCCGTCTCTGAGGTTTACCTTACCTGCTCGAATCGACTTTACCTCAGTCCCCAGCAGCTCAATTCCCGCCTCGTAGGTTTCTAAAATTTCGTACTGAAACCTTGCTTGGCGGTTGTCGCTAACAATCTTGAACCCTTCTGTTTTCGTATCGCTCATCACTCTAGTTTAGCGAAAAACTTGTTTTAAAAAATTGCCTCCAAGATTTTACTGGAGGCGTTACTTAAGGAGACGGAGCAAATACAATACAAAAGTACTAGACATAATCTTGTTTTGTCAATGACGATCGCTAACTCAATTTCAAGACGGATGCATTGGCAGCAAATCAACAGATGAAGTCTCAACGCGTCTATCCATCCTCAAGCGAATCCTCTTCTGAAGGTACCTGCAATCTTTTGCTAAGGAGAAGCTTTTGCGTAAGTCCTGATTCTTCACGAAACCGCTATCCAGTCGGTTTCTGTTGTCAATTCCTAGTGTGTGAAAGAATCGTCTGGAGCAATCCCCAAAATTTTGTAAATATTTCAGCTAGGCTTTACCCTAAAAGCGCCAGTGATGCCAAATTGTATTCTTCAATACAGAATTTGCATGCCTAGTGCTGAAATCTTAATGAGTATCAAACCACTCTAAAACTCTGTGCGCAAGTTCATTTCTGGTGATCTTAGACTTTGCTATTGCTCAATCACCTTCACCTTCTAGACAAGATTTTCAGTCTATAAGTTGATTGTTTTGGGAAGCTCAAAGTCTCCCATTTTCGACCTGATTCTCTTCAGTAACTATGGTTTGACCTGAAAGATTCAAGCCGCTCTGCGGTTTCTAAAACAGTCATTTTGTGGAGCTTTCGTTTCTCCAAAGCCTCTTTTCAGAGAGAACTTCTGAATTTACTCAAGAGTGCATCCAGAATCACCAATCTTCCAGCGCGCGTTGCAAGGAAAACTTTATGCTGTCTAGAACCATTTTGAAAAAGAGAACAAGGAAACCTCAAAGAGGTTCTCTCAATCGGAATCCCGTCGTGCGATCGCTTAAGTTCATCGCGACGCAGCTATCTCCTACTTGGCGAAGCTGCATTCTACTCACCAGTGCGATCTTTCTGCTGTGGAACTGTGCCGCTATTGCTCAACAGCCAGCAACGCTAGAAAGTGTATCGCAAACGGCGTCCGACCTGCGGGTCGGCTTAGATACTGTGTGGGTGATGATTGCAGGCTTCTTGGTGTTCTTTATGAACGCAGGATTTTGCATGTTAGAAGCAGGATTTTGCCGCGAGAAGAATGCGGTGAACATTCTGTCGAAAAACTTAATTGTGTTCGCCTTATCCACAGTTGCCTTCTGGGCGCTCGGCTTTGGGCTGATGTTCGGTAATGGCAACGACTTCATTGGCTTTAACGGATTCTTCTTGACTGGGGCGGACAATAGTCCTGCTACAGCAGATGCTTACCAAGGCGTCTTCTCTGCATTAAATTGGACAGGAATTCCTCTAGGCGCGAAGTTCTTCTTCCAACTCGTTTTCGCTGGAACAGCCGCCACGATTGTGTCGGGTGCTGTAGCTGAACGCATTAAGTTCGTTGACTTTCTAATCTTTAGCTTGCTGCTGGTAGGAATTGCTTACCCGATTACTGGACACTGGATCTGGGGGGGTGGATGGCTTGCTGATGCTGGCTTCTATGACTTCGCAGGCTCGACCGTGGTTCATTCGGTCGGCGGTTGGGCCGCGCTCATGGGAGCCGCTTTTCTGGGTCCTAGAATCGGCAGATATGCTACAGATGGACGATCGAATGCGATTCCGGGTCACAACATGAGCATCGCAACCTTGGGAGCCTTGATTCTTTGGTTGGGTTGGTTTGGCTTTAATCCAGGTTCCACAATGAGCGTGGGTAATGGTTCTTTGATTGCCCATATTGCACTGACGACTAATACAGGTGGTGCCTTTGGCGCGATCGCAGCAACTATTACAGCTTGGGTTGTACTGGGCAAACCGGATCTATCCATGATTGTGAATGGACTGCTAGCCGGATTGGTCGCGGTCACTGCGTCCTGTGCATTTATCAGCGTCCCTTCGGCGGCAATCATTGGTGCTATTGGAGGCGTCTTAGTGGTCTTCGCAGTCGGATTTTTCGATTCTATCAAGATTGATGATCCGGTCGGTGCAATTCCAGTTCACCTGGTCAATGGCATTTGGGGTACGTTGGCACTTGGCTTGTTTAGCCAAGGCGATGCATTCGGGGCGGCTCCTGCTCCTGCCGCAGGTCTGCTCTTTGGCGGTGGCATCGGTCAGCTTTGGATTCAGTTGATTGGAATTTTATCAGTCGGAGGGTTTACGGTTCTACTCTCCAGCATTTTCTGGATTGCGCTGAAGTCAATCCTGGGTATCCGAGTGACGGCTGAGGAAGAAATGGTTGGACTCGATATTTCAGAACATGGCATGGAAGGCTACGCTGGTTTTGCGAAAGAGGCTTCCTTTGGAAGCGCTACACATCCTGAATTTCCGAGCGATGTTGTAGGAAAGACGTATCAATAAGGCGACGAGTTTTTTGGCTCGGTACTTCTAAATTTCATTACTTCTAAATCAAAGAGCAGTTCTAAGCTTCTGGAACTGCTCTTTGATTGCTTTAAGCCTTATAGCAATTCGTCAAGTCTAGAAGATGATTACGGCTGAGTGAACACGCAATTTGCTTGACTTAAGTTTTGTTTAATTTAGGTCACTTATAAAATCCAAGCAATGCCTTAACATTCTGCTTCTGTCGAGAGATAGATACTTTGCACGACCTAAGACAGAGCTATGCCCTTCCTAAGCTGGCAGAGCGATCGCAATCAAAGTGTATTTTCCTATACAGAATCTTCCTACTCAAAATTGGTGAGATTCAATGATACGAATCAGATGGCTGATTATTTCAAACTCATAGTTTTGGCGTTGAAGGTCGAAAGTCAGTGTTGAGAAAACTTCTAACGATAGGACTAGTGGCCTTAGTGCTGCTATCGATTCCCCTTACGGGTAGTGTACTTGCTGAACCAGCAACGGCTGAGTCTGCTCAAACATCCGCAACCGCGGCGACTTCGCAGGCGGACACAGCCTTTATCTTGATCTGCGCCGCTCTGGTTTTGCTGATGACTCCTGGACTTGCGTTTTTCTACGGCGGGTTTGTGCGATCGCGTAACGTCCTCAACACCATGATGATGAGCTTCATTCTCATGGGCATTGTTGGCGTCTCCTGGATTCTGTGGGGCTACAGCCTGGCCTTTGCGCCAGGACTCCCCTTCATTGGTGGGTTGCAATGGCTGTTTCTGAATGGAGTCGGTCTAGAAACGACCGATTACCTGGCTGGAACCGCGCCTGAAGCAGTGGTGTCATACGCTGCTACGATTCCGCACCAAACATTCATGATTTATCAAGCAATGTTTGCCATTATTACGCCAGCGCTCATCTCTGGTGCGATCGTGGAGCGTATTAGCTTTAAGGCTTATTTTTGGTTTATTGTTCTGTGGTCAAGCATTCTCTATCCTATTTTTGCTCACATGGTGTGGGCGAAAGGTGGATTTCTCGGCTTGTATGGTGGACTAGGAGCGCTAGATTTTGCAGGCGGTACAGTCGTTCACATTAGTTCTGGAGTTGCTGCGCTGGTAGCGGCTTGGGTCATTGGTCCGCGTAAGACGTTCCCAAATCAGCCCGCTGCGCCTCATAACGTGCCTTACATTCTGATCGGTGCGGGTCTCCTATGGTTTGGCTGGTTTGGCTTTAACGCTGGTAGTGCCCTTGCTTCTGGATCGTTGGCTACGGTGGCATTCGTATCTACCAATAGCAGCGCGGCGGCAGCAGCGCTTGTGTGGGTTATTTTGGAATGGGTGTTGCGTGGCAAGCCGACTGCGGTTGGCATTGCGACAGGTGCTGTGGCGGGTTTAGTAGGGGTTACACCAGCGGCTGGGTTTGTTACCCCCGTAGCCGCGCTGCTGATTGGTGCAATTACATCAACCGCCTGCTTCTTCGCCGTCAGCCTCAAAGCCAAGTTGCAGTTTGACGACTCTCTAGACACCTTTCCAGTCCACGGTGTGGGCGGAACAGTAGGCGCATTGCTAACCGGTCTTTTTGCAACAAAGACGGTGAACTCGGCAGGCGGCGATGGATTGTTCTATGGCAATCCAGGTCAGCTAGTTACGCAAATCATTGCAATTCTGATTGCCTATGCGATCGCAGGCATTGGCACCTTTGTGATTTTGAAAGTTTTAGATGCAACGATTGGCTTACGAGTCAATCCTGAAGCCGAACTGCAAGGGGTAGATGTTAACGAGCATGGCGAAGAAGGATATGGAGAAGAAATGGGTGCATTCAGTATGACCCGCGTTGAGTAATTCAATTATTTCTGTCTGGAACGGTGATTTCTGTCTGGAATGATAAATGAAGTAAGGCTCCAAAGTTAGATGCTTTGGAGCCTTGTGTTTCAGGAAATTGAGGTGAGAGCGCGTTAGCGACGGTTCGCTTGTTTTTCCTTATCTTGGCGACGACGATCGCGCCAGTCTGCTAGGGTCAGATAGATCACTCCGCCTGTGACGGTGACTAAAAGACCAAATGCGACCAAAACCAGAATGCTAAAGAGGTTGCTAGCTTCCATTGAGCAAGGTTCTTTTGAATAGATTGATTTAGAGTCCGGAGCCAGAGGCTAGGCTGCGGACTAAGAGCAGCAACTAGAATCCGTTACGACCCCAGACAACCATTGAGATAGAGAAGGTAAACACCGCCAACAGCGCAATCCAACCCAGCGACAAAATATCCATAGTTATACTGTCCAACCAAACGTTACAGAAGAATGCTAAATCTAATGATAAATCAAAGACGAAGCACTAAGATCTTGGATGCACTACTGAGACGCGAGATTAGACAAAATTGAAGACATGATGTGGGAAGAACGGATTGAATCGATCAAAGCAGGCGGCGTTTCGCTAGGAGCGATCGCGGTTATTTTTCCGCTGACTCTCCTAATTAACCAAGTAGCTGTCCTTCAGAGCTTGGCGGAGCCAGTTGCGCTTGGAGAAGGACGTTCCATACTGGGAGTGAGCGATTTACAAGGGTGGGTAAGCTTTGCGATCGCGCTCTTTACAGGCTTCTTGTTTGGGATCACGTATCGCTATGTGATTCGTCAAGACCCGAACCTACACTTACGCTCAGGAGCGGTTTTAGCATTTGGACTCGCGCGCGGACTAGCTCAAATCGATGTGGGCTTGACGACCCAGGGTAGCCTTTTTCCGTTTTTGATTTTGGCGGCAGAAAGCGTCGTGTTGTTTGCGATCGCGCGGCTTGTTCTAGATTGGGCAATGGTGCAGAAGTGGGTGAAACCATTTCCGTAAGGGTGAATGTTTACGCTCATTAAACTTTGCGGTAGTTTAGGCAGTCTTCTAGGCAAATCCTTTATCGTTGAAGAACGCTGAATCCCAGTACGGAAACCAGACCTGTTTTGCATCGCAAAAGCCGCCCTACACTCTGGGCAATCTTTGGTTAGATAGAAACAGACTCACGATTTCACTCAGGAGAATCCTGTGAACCAGAACAACCTTCAAGCCCTACAACTTGGCTTAAATGGCGTCGGACGCCTGATCACTTTAATTGGCGTTGTGTGGCTACTTGCTGCCCTAGGGTTAGGCTGGTTGATTAAGTCATTTTTTGTATTGTTGGCGTTGCTGCTCCTCGCTCCGGTTGTGGCAGTGATTGGGTTACGCTGGTGGCTACGGAAAAATCTTGTGCAGGCAGCTTGCCCAGTCTGCGACTTTGAATTGACTGGTTTGAACCAGGCGGAGGTTCAATGCCCCAACTGTGGTGAACCGCTTCAGGCTGAACATGGTAAATTCAAGCGGTTGATGCCCGTTGGCACAATTGATGTTGATGCGGTAGAAGTTTCGGCTCAAGTCTTGGAAGATTAGCCGATTAGCTTGAACTCACTGCACGTCAGCGTTTTCTCGATTGCGTTTCTGAACGGCGAGCGTATTCCGTTCCCAAAACACATTATTGGTGAAGCCCTGAATTGCTCGCTCAGAGTCGGCTAATTCTAGTCGGCGCTCGGTTAGCAGGCAATATTCTTCGTTCAAATCAATTCCTAAATACTGCCTGCTCAGCTTTTTTGCAACAACAGAAGACGTTCCACTGCCGACAAAGGGATCGAACACAAAATCGCCAGGGTTAGAACTTGCAAGAATCAGTTTAGCGAGCAGCTTTTCGCTTTTTTGGGTGGGATGTTCCGTATTTTCTGGCATTGACCAGAACGGAATTGTGATATCTGTCCAGAAGTTTGATGGGTGAGTATCGCGAAAATTTCCGCCCTTTGTTGTTTCCCAATCTTTGGGATTGCCGTCTTGAGTCCGGTAAGGAGCTTTTACCTGACGACGCAGCTTGACGGCTTCTAAATTGAAGGTGTAATGGTTAGAAGCGGTACAAAACCAGATATCCTCACTGGAATTTTTCCAATTTGCTTTTGCCCCACGTCCCTTCTCTCGCTCCCAAGTGATGCGATTTTGCACCACGAAATGGCGGGTTGCGACCGTGAATATAGAGGCAGATGACAACCAATCGCCGCAGATATAGATGGAGGCGGTTGATTTAAGTAACGGCTTGAGGGCGACTATGAGTTGATCGAGCCATGCGGTGTAGTCTTCCACTGCCCGTCTAGCAAACTTTAGTCCATTAAAGTCTTTCGTTAAGTTATAGGGCGGATCAAGAATCAGTAGATCGACGCTGCCCAAGGGGAGATGCTGAATGATGTCGAGGCAATTGCCCTGGATCGTTCCGATCGCCGGGTTGGGTAGCGTTGGTTCGAGTGTGAGAAGGCGCGATCGCAGCCGCTGTCGGTCAGCGTCAGTCAAGGTCAAGCTCCGATTTCGCGACGATCGCGGTTTGCTAGGAATGGCAGGCAAATTGGTTTCTAACCCTCACGTTTTCTAGTCGTTTCTAATATTTTGTAGCCGCCTTCGATACGGCTTCAGCAATTTTTCTCGCTGAATTGCAAAAAAGTTCTAAACTTTACTCAATTCTGCGGAAACCAAATTCATCTTGATTAACTAGAGTAATAATATGTCGCACTTCTTTAAGGCGCGGCAACTCTATTAGAGATTCGGCTCTAGTAACAAACTCAGATTGAAACACAGGATCGACTTGTCATGAAAAAGTTTTTTTCGCCTACTGCTTACGTAGATATACGCAAAGGCCTTAGTAGATGCTCGGCCAACTCCATGCAGGAATGATGTAGCAACCGCAAAATTGCCGGATTTTCGCCCTCTATCTGACGTAACATTGTGCTGTAGAGGTCATTCGATAAGCCGCTTTATCCACATAGGTTGCCGCGATGAGTACCTTCTCAAAGACCGCGTTCATAGCAACTTTGGCTTTAGGTACATCCATAGGACTGGCTACGCTCCAAGTTAGCGGAGTAGGATTCCGTAACGTTGCTGATTTGTTTTTCAAGCAAGCTTCTCAGAGTGTTCGTAATTCTCCAAATCCCAAAGCCATTAAGTTGCATAATCGAACGCTTAATTCGGTTAACGCCACGTTTGAACCCGATCCAAACGACCCGCCAACGACAACTGGCGGATCTGGAACACGTTGAACTTCTACATCAAACTGATTCGTAAGAAGCCCACGACGGTATCGCTAGTGGGCTTTTTGCCATGCCATTAATAGGTTTTAGAATGAGGGTGAATTAGCCAGTTCAATTGCGTTCTGTGCTTCTTTAAAGCTGTAATCTTTAGAATCTCAAATTACTGATGAATTATTCTGATATTGATATTGCTCCCTTCATTGATCATTCGCTACTCGGCGCGATCGCAACGCCGCAGCAGGTTGAACAATGGTGTGATGAAGCCGATCGCTATAGATTTGCAGCAGTTTGTGTGAATCCGGTGCATGTGCGTCAAGCCGTGGATTTACTGCATAACAAAACGCCCAAAGTGTGTACCGTAATTGGATTTCCGACCGGAGCAACGACTTCTGCGGTCAAACTATATGAGGCGCAAGAAGCGGCAGAAAATGGAGCGACTGAATTGGATGTTGTGATTAATTTGGGCTGGCTAAAGTCTGGAATGACCAGTGAAGTTCATCGAGAATTAGCAGAGATTCGGGAATCCACTGGGCAGTCGATCAAAGCCATTCTAGAGATGGCGCTTTTGACAGATGCTGAAAAACGGTTGGCGGGTGAAATTTGCTTAGATGCTGGAGTCGCTTTTCTCAAGACCAGTACTGGCTGGAGTGGTGGCGCAACCATAAGCGACGTTCGCCTGCTCAAAGAAATGGCTCAAGACAGAGTTGGAATTAAGGCTTCTGGGGGAATCCGTACCATTGAGCAAGCTTTAGAGCTAATCATGGCAGGTGCGACCCGTCTCGGCACATCTCGTGGCGTTGATCTTCTCCGTCAGCGCGATACCCTAGAAAAGGGATAAAACACCTACGGTAACGCTACGTTAAAGATGGATGAGTCGAACTTACAAGGCGATTGGAATTAACCTTAAGGCAACGCTTCTGGGAGAGGCGGATCGGGTGTTGACTATTCTCACTAAAGAGCATGGGCTGATCCGGGCCGTGGCTATGGGAGCACGGAAGCAAACTTCAAAAATGGGCGGGCGGAGCGGCTTATTTGTCGTTAACAATTTACTGCTCGCTCAAGGAAAAACACTCGACAAGATTACTCAGGCTGAAACGCTAGAGTCTTATCCAGAGCTGGGGCGCAACCTCAAGAAACTAACGGCGGGGCAATATTTGGCAGAACTTGTGTTAAATCAGGCGTTGAGTGAGCAGCCCCAAGCAGACTTGTTTTACTTGCTGAATGAGCATTTAGGACGAATCGAGCGATCGCCCGATTCCGATGTATTAGCCCGCCTCACTCATGCCGTGTTTCAGATGCTAGCGATCGCAGGCGTTGCTCCGCAGGTGCATCAGTGCTGTTTGACGCAAACCCTGCTCAAGCCGGATGTGAATGATCCAAACTGGCAGGTGGGGTTTAGCGCGATCGCAGGAGGAGCCATCACTCTAGAAGCCCTGGAACAAATTCAAGCGCAAGAACTTTCTGCATCGCCGCGAGTTCAGTCTACAGTAGGAGAATACCGAGTTACCCCCGCTCCTAGCACCGCCGCAGTTACACCGCCCTCCGCTTCTCGCCGCGCGTCTTCTCAAACCACTACCCTAAATGCTGTTGAGCTATCTGTTTTTCAACAACTAGCGAATGCAGAACTTACTCAGTCTTCTATCTCATCCCTGGTGTGGTTGTCTCTAGAGCGACTGCTTCGCCAGTATGCTCAGCATCACTTTGATCGTCCCATTCGCTCGGCTACGCTCATCGATACCTGTTTTGCTCCTGAATTGTCTGAACTGCCATGATGCGACCTTGCTATTCTGATGACCTTTCTCTCTCTTCCGTCTTTGCACACAGCCCCAATGGTAAACTTGGGAGCGAGCCGTCGGAAGTCTATTTGGGTGAGGAGAGTGTTCCGTCCATGTTACGAACCCAAGAAAATTCTCCTGACCATTCTGAGAAATCATCGGCGATGGATTATGAACCATCGGTGAATGGCAATGGAAAAGCGGCTTCAGCTGGTAAACATTTATCCGAAGATACGGGTGGAGAGGCGGTGTCAGTTACAGATATACCTAGTACTCCGCCTGAGCAAAACGATCATCAGCCGCCTAATCTGCCGCCCGATGAAGAGGATCGCGGATTTGCTCCGGTGCTGAGAAATCGAAACTTTCTGACGCTTTGGGCAGGGCAGGTCTTCTCGCAGTTGTCGGACAAAGTTTATTTGGTGTTAATGATTGCGCTGAT
Organism: Myxacorys californica WJT36-NPBG1; assembly: GCA_019359315.1. Classification (GTDB taxonomy): domain Bacteria; phylum Cyanobacteriota; class Cyanobacteriia; order Leptolyngbyales; family Leptolyngbyaceae; genus Myxacorys; species Myxacorys californica. Next base: position 17,187 of record JAHHHO010000059.1, on the reverse strand, counting down.
TGCCAGTCGCTTTCAGTCTGAAGGGCAAACGATCAGTGGTTGGGTGTCCTCGATTATGATCGCCTTCACCATTCCTGCCGTGTTGTTTGGCTCGATCGCGGGGGTATTTGTCGATCGCTGGTCAAAGAAAGCCGTTTTGGTTGCTACCAATCTGCTGCGCGGGGCACTGGTGTTTGCGATTCCTTCGCTGATCTGGCTGTCTCACGGATTAAAAACCATTCACGGCTTACCTGTCGGATTCTGTCTACTTCTGGTAGTCACGCTTCTGGTTTCGACCTTGACTCAGTTCTTTGCCCCAGCAGAACAATCGCTCATTCCGCTGGTGGTTGAGCGTCGGCATTTGCTGTCAGCCAATTCGCTCTACACCACGACGATGATGGCATCGGTGATCATTGGATTTGCGGTGGGCGAACCGTTGCTGGGTCTGGCAGATTCGTTAGTTGAGCGGTTGGGTGGATTTCCTGATCTGGGAAAAGAACTGCTGGTCGGTGGCGGGTATGCGATCGCGGGCTTGCTGCTTCTACTGATGAAAACAGGTGAGAAAAACAAGGATGACGTTCTACCTGAAGATCAGCCCCACGTGTTTGAAGACATCAAAGATGGATTGCGCTATCTCAAAGATCACTCCCACGTTCGCGGTGCGTTAATTCAACTCGTGATTCTCTTCTCGATTTTTGCCGCGTTGGCAGTCCTATCCGTTAGGCTTGCCGAAGTGATGCCCGAAATTAAATCGTCGCAGTTCGGCTTTTTGCTAGCGGCGGGAGGCGTCGGTATGGCAGCAGGAGCCGCTATTTTAGGCAGTATTGGGCAGCGCTTTGCCCATGCTCGCTTAGGCACGATCGGTTCAACAGGAATGGCCGCTTCGCTAACTGGAATTGCGTTTTTCTATCACCATTTGTGGATTACGCTGCTGCTGATTGCGTCGCTCGGCGCATTTGCGGCGCTGGTCGGCATTCCAATGCAGACGACAATTCAGCAAGAAACTCCGGAAGATATGCGCGGTAAAGTGTTCGGACTGCAAAACAATGCGGTCAATATCGCCCTGAGCTTGCCGCTCGTCTTAGCAGGCGTTTCAGAAACATTATTTGGGTTGCGGATTGTCTTTTTGGCACTTGCCGCTCTGACGATCGCAGGAGGAACTCTGACCTGGTATATTTCCCATACGAGGAGATCTTCGGAGGGATGAGGACGCCTTGCGGCAACATTGCCGCAAGGTGGGATAAGGGGACAGGGTGTAGAGCAAAACATCCTCTAGCCTTACTCCATGGCCGACGCCCCCCTTCATTTAAAACCTACTGAAATGCATATAGCTTGGCTTGGAAAGAAAGCGCCGTTTTGCGGCAATGTCACTTATGGTCGAGAGGTTACGAATGCACTGCTAGATCGTGGGCATCGGGTTAGTTTCTTTCATTTTGCTCAGGAGGATGCGGGGCCGGACAATTGGCCGGATTTTCAGGAGATTCCGATTCCGTTTCTCTACAAGTCTCAGATCTACACCATTCCGACGTTTCGATCGAGTAAAGTTTTGGCTCAAGCGCTGCGAGACGTTCAGCCTGATCTCGTTCATGCCTCGCTCACGCTCTCGCCCCTTGATTTTTTGCTGCCAGAAATTTGCGAGGAATTGGGAATTCCGCTGATTGCCACGTTTCATCCGCCCTTCGATCGCAAGCGACGCAATTTTACATCGGGCACTCAACATCTGATGTATCAGCTTTATGCGCCGTTTTTAGCCAACTACGATCGCACAATTGTGTTTTCGCATATTCAGCGAGATTTGCTCATTAAATTGGGCGTTCCTGCGGAGCGAGTGGTGGTGATTCCAAACGGTGTCGATTCGGAAAGGTACTCCCCTGGGCGATCGACCCTCAAGGCAGAATTTCGGGCAGAGCGAATTTTTCTATATCAAGGGCGCGTTGCCCCCGAAAAGAACGTTGAGTCTCTACTGAAGGCTTGGAAAACTTCGGAGATGAACTTGAACAGTAAGCTACTGATCGTGGGCAATCACGGTCCGTTAGCCACATCGTTAATGCCGTTTTATGGACCTGAACACGGCATTCATTGGCTCGGCTTTATTGCTGAAGAGCAGCGGCGAATTGAGATTTTAAGAGGAGCCGATGTCTTTATTCTGCCGTCACTTGTGGAAGGATTGTCGTTGTCGCTGCTAGAAGCAATGTCGTCGGGATTGGCGTGTATTGCGACCGATGCAGGCGCGGATGGAGAAGTGCTAGAAGATGGTGCGGGGGTGGTGATGAGCACGCAGCGAGTAACGGCCCAGCTAAAGACGCTATTGCCGCTTTTTCAAGATCACTTAGAGATTACAGCGCTATTGGGGCAGAAAGCGCGGCAAAGGGTACTCGATCGCTACACTCTGAGTCGCAATATTACCCAGGTTGAAGAGTTGTATGAAGCGGTGTTGAAATTGCCACGTTTACCGCTTAGTTTGATCTAGACCGGAGAGACGACAGATTATTTCAAGCGCCAGTTGGTACGATTCCAGTCGTAGATGCCCTGGATCTCAAATTCGTTGCCGTTGTCGAAGCGAATCGTGCAGGTTGCGCTAAAGTCGGCAGTTGGGGGAGCGGTGGTATGGACGACTGTACAAGCAAACCATTCTCGGCTACAGGGTCCGTCGTCTTGTACCCATTCCCACAAGGCGTTGCACACTTCGATGCGATCGCCCACTTTGAGCCGAGCAGAGTCATGGTCAGTGTATTCGGCAAGGTGCGAGGGAGTAATCGATTGCAGCCAAACCATCCCGTACGATTCACGAATAAATTGAACTGCGCCTGAACCCCGATTTTGTAGCCAGTCATTGAGTAGGGTCATTTTCCAATCTCGATCCTGAGCCTGCTGATCTTGAATGAAGCGGAGTAAAATTTGCCGCTGGTCGTCGCTCAGTTGTGAAAGAGGATTTGGAATTTGCTTATCAAACTGTTCAGTCATCCAGGTGCTGATGACTTGGAATAAGGTTTGTTGTTGGGTCGAGTCGAGGGGATGACCCATTGCACTGCATTCTCGGATAGCAAGTTCTAAGAGTGCATGGATGTCAGGACGAGTCATGGCGGCGACACTACAGTGGCAATACTACAGTAGTAGCATTAAGTGAACCGCGATCGCGCGATTCGGCTCTTCTGGTTCAGGGTGATGGTGATCGTGATAATAGCAACGTGATCAAAACAAGTACTCACCCCAACTAAATTCAGTGGGATGAGTACTTGCGAATGAATAGCCTACCAATTTAGGCTGTCAACTTAGGCAAATTTACCAGCAGTTGCAGCAATCAGGAAGGCAGCGTAGGTGAGAATATAACCCACTGTAAAGTGAACTAAACCTACCAGCCAGCCTTGAACAATCGAGAGTGCGACTGGCTTGTCCTTCCAACGAACTAGGTTCGCCAAAGGTGTGCGCTCGTGCGCCCAAACCAGGGTTTCGATCAGTTCTTGCCAGTAGCCTCTCCAGGAGATCAAGAACATGAATCCGGTTGCCCAGACTAGGTGTCCAAACAGGAACATCCAGGCCCAGACAGACAGATTGGTTGTGCCGTAAGGATTGTACCCGTTAATCAGCGGAGCCGAATACTGCCAGAGGTAGTCGCGCAGCCAACCCATGAGGTAGGTCGAGCTTTCGTTGAATTGAGCGACGTTACCCGACCAGATTGCGAGGTGCTTCCAGTGCCAGTAGAACGTAGCCCATCCAATCGTATTGAGCATCCAGAAGATGGCTAGGAAGAAAGACTGTTCCCAAGCAGAAATTTGGCAAGTGCCGCCGCGTCCGGGGCCGTCGCAGGGGAAGGTGAAGCCAAAATCCTTCTTATCGGGCATCAGTTTGGTTCCACGAGCATCTAATGCGCCTTTGAGGCAGATGAGCGTGGTGACGTGTAGACCGAGCGCGATCGCATGGTGAACCAAGAAATCGCCAGGGCCAATCGTCAGGAACAAGGAGTTTGTTCCGCTGTTAATTGCTTCTAGCCAACCGGGCAAGTAGGTTGCGCCCGTGTTAGAGGCCAAACTATCAGCATTAGATAGCAGAGTGTTAAGGCCGTATATCGCTTTACCGTGAGATGCTTGGACGAATTGAGCAAACACTGGCTCAATCAGGATTTGCTTGTCAGGTGCTCCAAACGCAACTTGAACATCGTTATGAACGTATAAGCCGAGTGTGTGGAAGCCGAGGAACAGCGATACCCAGCTCAAATGGGAGATGATAGCTTCTTTGTGCCCAATGAACCGTTGCAGCACATTATCCTTGTTCTGCTCAGGATCGTAATCCCGTACCCAGAAAATCGCGCCGTGAGCAAACGCACCGACCATGAAGAAACCCGCAAGGTATTGATGGTGCGTATACAAAGCGGCTTGAGTCGTGAAGTCTTTTCCCATGAAGGCGTAGGGCGGCATCGCATACATATGCTGCGCTACTACAGACAACGCCGTTCCCAAAGCAGCGAGGTGAATGCCTAGCTGGAAGTGCAGGGAGTTGTTATAGGTGTCGTACAGCCCTTGGTGCGGTAAGTTACCTTGACCATCAACGCCCTTACCAAAGAAATTCTTGGCGTTAACAATGTCTTTGATACTGTGACCAAGGCCAAAGTTAGTTCTGTACATGTGGCCCGCAATGATAAAGATCACCGCGATCGCCAGATGGTGGTGTGCCATGTCCGTCAGCCAGAGCGATTCTGTCTGGGGATGAAAGCCACCTAGGAACGTTAAAATTGCGGTTCCTGAACCTTGCGCTGTGCCGAACACATGATCCGCCGTGTCAGCGTTCTGAGCGTAAGCACCCCAATCTCCCGTGAAAAAGGGTTTCAAACCTGCAGGATGGGGTAGGGTAGACAGGAAATTATTCCAGCCCACGTGCTGTCCGCGGGATTCGGGGATTGCAACGTGGATCAAGTGCCCTGCCCAAGCGAGAGAACTCACCCCAAACAATCCGGCCAAGTGATGGTTGAGCCGAGACTCAGCATTCTTGAACCAAGCTAAACTGGGGCGAAACTTGGGTTGTAGGTGTAGCCAGCCCGCAAACAGGAAGAGGGCTGCCAGGAACAGAAGGAAAACTGCACCTTGGTACAGATCACCATTGGTTCGCATGCCGATGGTGTACCACCAGTGATACACGCCTGAATAGGCAATATTAACCGGATAGTTCACGCCCCCTTGGGTAAAGGCATCTACCGCAGGCTGACCAAACTGAGGGTCCCAAATAGCGTGTGCAATCGGGCGAACGTTGAGCGGATCTTTGATCCATTGAGGAAAGTTACCTTGCCATGCCACGTGGAATAGAAGACTCGATGTCCACAGGAAAATGATTGCCACATGACCAAAGTGAGTTGCAAATATCTTTTGATAAAGCTTCTCTTCGGTCATGCCATCGTGGCTTTCAAAGTCGTGCGCAGTGGCAATACCATACCAGATGCGTCGTGTAGTCGGGTCTTGAGCGAGGTCTTGGCTAAATTTTGGAAACTTTGTCGCCATATCTTTCGCCTACATTTTTTCTGAACAATGTTTGTTTGAAACTGGACGATAGGAAACTGAACGATAATGAGTCGCTCAAACACAGAAGTTTTCAGCTTTCCACCATTTCAGAGGAGAACAGAATGGAAGGCAAAAGCAGAGTTAATACCCAGATAGATGAACGGGGAATTTTTTGTTACTGGACACAAAACTCAGCCGTGGAGAAATTATTCCGTTTAGAACTAGCAAATTCGCATCAGCTAGCTCAATACTCTAATAGTTACCCCTGCCTTACCTGCCTACCTTAAGATAGAAATTGATTTAATTCAAGTAGTGCTGACAAACACAATTTAAAGAATCAATAACTGGCAGCCAAACATCAAAAGATTAGCGTTTATTAAGGATTTTTAAGATCACTTGTTAACAATTTTTAAGATTACTTTTTTGCAATAAAAAGGCTCTCATCCTTGGCAAAAAGATAAGAGCCAGTTACGACGATCTAAATTTCCAATTTGAAGGTAATCGCTACAAAAATCCTTGAATTCTACCTAAGGATAGAGTTTTTTGTTACAAACACGAGTATCGATTGATTCAGTCAGTAATAACGAACGGAAAAGACATTAGTACTCCAACAAGTCAAAGGTTCAGAAGAGGTAATCATTAAAAAATCTTTAGTAATCACTTTGGTTTCTTTTCATTATTTAACTTCTATTGCTACTGGTATAAAAGCGCGATTGGAGCAGAGGAAGGCATTAGTTTCTAATTCAGAATTCGCCGTTTTATTGTCTAAGGTTTCACTGTTTAATTTACAACCTGTGAATGTTGCTACCGCGATCGCAGTTTCAGATTTTACACAATCAGATTTCAATTTGCAAGCTATGGGTGTTGCTACCGCGATTGCATCACCTACACTCTGCTTTCCCTAGGCTATATGACCTCTGGATGCGCCAATCATTACGTGGCGCCTCCCTCCAACCGAATGAGCTGGATCAGGAAAGGTGACAGACAAACCATCATCAAATGCGATCGCAGCTTCCTCACAAGAAACACCATACTTCGCGCATCCATGTTCTACGTTATTTGATTCACAAGGCGTGGATCTTGATGCAGCGATCGCGTTTCCGTGTTTTACACATTCAGATCTTGATTCACAAGGCGTGGATCTTGATGCAGCGATCGCGTCTCCGTGTTTTGCCCATTCGGATCTTGATTCACAACGAATGGATCTTAATGCAGCGATCGCGATTCCGTGTTTTACACATTCAGATCTTGATTCACAACGAGTGGATCTTGATGCAGCGATCACGTCTCCGTGTTTTACGCATCTGTATCTCAATCAGTAAGGATTAGTTTGCGTTGCGCCTCTCCGCACAACTGCCGAAACTGCTTCCAATTGGAGTGCAAAGCATTTGTAAAATTCAGCGATCGCACGCAGGGTTAAACCGCTTCTAAGGTTAGCTCCGACGGGCATTCTAGATGTCGTACACCCTAACTCATTCAGGAAGAGTTAAGTATGAGCCGTTCAAAACTAAGCTCTCGCGCTTTAGAAAAAGCTGACCGTCGGTTCGCAAGCCTAAAGTCCATCAATTCTCGCTTAGATCTCGGTGATGGTGCGACCATCGAATCGTTTAAGGTCTTGATCGAACACACCCGCACTCAGATCGAATACTACAATACTCTTCTTTCGAGCATTGATGCGGCTAAAACATCTGTCGTAGAAGCCGAGAAGTCATTGTCAGAGCTTTCAGAAAAGATGTTGATTGGTGTTGCGTTTAAATATGGCAAAGACAGCCAGGAATACCAAAAGGCAGGCGGCACTCGCAAGAGCGATCGCAAGCGTGCGGTTCGGCAAGCTGCGATCGCGCCCAAGAGCTAGAAAGTGAAGTGCGGCTTCCTTCATCTGATCGACTGTGCGAGACTCTGAAGGAACCGCTGTTTATAGAACCCATTTGACATCTCAAGGTGCTGCTCCTTGTACATCACCGATGGGTATACCTAAAAATGAAATCAAAACTTGAAAATCGCAATAATTTGCCGCGTGGTGTCATCTTAATCTCTAAGGCGTTTCTGTGGATTGGTAGTATCACCTTAAGTGTCTCGATCCTTATCCTATTGCTAGGTTCCGTATTCTTGCTTGATTTAGAGGCAACGAATAATATGGAGCGTCCTCAACTGTTGTGGATATTGTCTCTCATGCTTGGTGTTCCAGGAATCTTGCTAGGTCTGACGAGCATTATTTCCAGTTTTGGACTTAGTAAAGATGCAGAAGTGGGGCCTATGGTGTAGCTACCTGACTATGAGTGTATGGATATTGTTCTACGTTGAGATTTGGGGGATTGAATTTTCTATCACCACACCGTTTGACTTGGTCATTCATCTCATTTCTTCGACAATACTATTTGTAGAGATTTATTTGACGCGAACTTATTATCGATATTTCACCAAGCGATAGTTTCTACGATCGACAGGTGCAACGACTGTTCCATCCGGTTGCCAATAGCTGCACCTTGCTGTCGAAGGCCTTGAACGTGACTCTTTCTGCGATTTAGTACGATTGCGTTACCTGAAGCGCCTGATCCAGTGCCTTCTTAGCAGCTTTTTCCCGCTCTGAATCTCCAAACAGGCTTCTGATCATGGCCATAGGGTTGGCAAGCATAGCCTGAATGCTTCCTTGCTCTGCTGCATCCTGTTTAATGTAAACCTGGGCGATCGAAATCAGTGCTTGTGCTTTGTGATATTTATCGTTTATCGATTGCGTTACCTGAAGTGCCGAGTCGAGTTGTCCTTGTTGTGCAAAGCCACGCGCAATTGCAGGCAATAACCATTCCATCCGTTGGTTTGCTGCCAGTTGCAAAGCCTGATCAGCCTGTCCTGCCTTCGCATAGCTGAGTACTACATATGGCATAAACCCTTGTAGATTGCCAGTTTGAACAATTTGCAGCGCCTTCTCAGGTTGTCCTGCTTCCATAAAGCCAACAGCCATCTCTGACAAAATGCCCTTTACCTGGTAAGTCTGGACAAGATTCCAGGCTTGGTCAGGCTGTTTGTTGGTGAGGTGATGTCTAACAACCCCTATCAGCATGCCGTTGCGGTCTCCAATCGACTTCGCCAGTTTCACTCCTGCATCGAGGTTTCCTGCCTTAGCATAGGCGATCGCAATTTGCCCAAATGCAGCCGATCGCGGACTCACACTTAGAATGGCTTGGGCAAGTTGTAGTGCCTGCTTAAAGTCACCAAGCTTGGCATAGCCCTCTGCAATTTTGGTCATGGCATACTCTCGGTTAGAGCTTTTGTCCTTGGGAATGTCCTGTACGTTTGCAAGTGCTTGAGCAAGGAGGTCACTAGACTGGCTCTTCTGCCCTAGTTCACCATACTGAAGGGCAGCATCAACCTGGTGCCCAACTCGATCGAGCGGCAGGGGTTGGCTTGCTAAGGCCCGAATTTTTGGCACGACTTGATTGAGCACTTCGATTGCTTGCTGGTTCTCTCCAATGGCAGCAAAGACTCTAGCAATGCGGAGTGTTGAGGAAACTTGTAACGATTCCGCACCGAATTTGGCACTGAATGGTGCTGGCTTGGATGGTACTGGATGGGATGGTGCTGGGGCATTGAGGCTCTCTAGTGCTCGCTTCAGGACAACTGATGCCTGCTCTCTATGCTCACCCCGCTGAAGCCGCTCTGCCATGACGACTAGCATTTGGGTTCTGTCTGGCTGGTTAGTCAGACCTTCAGCTATCTCGATCGCCTGGTTTAAGACCTTCGTGGCGCGCTCCGGCTGCCCTGCCGCAGATAGATAACCTGCCAGTTCTGCCAGCGGCATTGGGACGCCTAATCTCTGGCCCAGTTCAAGCGCCAGGTCAAGGTGTCCAGCCTCTGCATACTCTTTGGGACGGTTGAGTAAGGATTCTGTTGGAGAGGTGGCGCTGCCACTACAGCGCGTTGCTTCCTGAACTTGGGCAGTTTGAAGCGCCTCTGTAAGAAGCTGCTTGCCTTGCGTTTCCTGTCCTACCAGTAGATAGCCGCCGCCAATTTTTGCTAAAAGGTTGCCTTGGAAGCAGCGAGAAGACATCGCTTTAGTGGAGCGGAGCGCTTGCTCTAACACTTCGATCGAACGCTGAGATTCTCCAAGTTCGGCATAGTGAAAGGCAATGTCAGCCAGCAAGCGTGCTTTCACATCTTGCGATTCAATAGCGGTTCCGGCATTTGTTGAACCTAAAACAGTGATCAGGGCGATCGCTGAAAATCGTGCGAATTGCTTTAAGCCGTGAGCCATATTGAGGAGCCTCAGAAGCGATGTTTAGGTGGGGTGGGTTGTGGGTCAAAACGATCTGGTAGGGCACCAACAGGCGTTGCTATGTCTAGTTCTACCTTACTAACAAGCAGAGACAAAGACATGTGGCAATTTGAGCCCTGTCCTCATGAAATATTTATAGAACCCATTTGAGATCTCAGGAAGCGGCTGCAACCCGCTTCAGCATTAGCCTGACAAAGCAGAGATTGATCTTAGTCGTGGCATGGGATAAGGTTCGCTCAAAGTTTTTAACTAGACTTTTACAGCGCTTGCTCAATCACTCCTGTTGCTCCCCACTATTTGTAGTGCCAATAAGTTTGTAGTGCCAATAAGTTTGTAGTGCCAATAAGCTTGTAGTGCCAATAAACCGTTGAGTAGGGGGGGTAAGTCTTGAGGCAAGTCGGCCCAATTGCAACCGTTCTTGAATTGATAAAGGATGCCATCTAGGATCTCCCGCTTGGTCCAATTAGCAAGTCGGGTTCGCTTCTTTTTGAGTAGTATCTCAAGCAACAGAGGTTCAAGACCTTCCCATTCCTTGCAGAGAAATTTACCGGCGGATCTTTAATCTTGGTATTCAACATTAATATAAACGTTGTCTATCACCGACGTACATTGAGTAGCCCGGTCAACCACATCTGTTTCAAAGCTTCCGGCTAGGATGATCCCATGATGCGGAGTTCTGCGAAAATGCCAGTCTTTGTAGAGGTCAGTAATATCAACACGGAATACACCTTTTTGAGTTCCAACGTTGGGTAACAACTCGCGCTTAGTACCTGGCGGCAAAGTATCTTGAGGGAGCGATCGCACATCTGATGTTGGAATCACTAGCTGACCACTACATATGTCTGTAACCCGACCATCTTTTAGGCGAGTCAATTCAAACTTTTCAGGCTGTCCCGGATCTACTCCTGTATAAGCTGTATGCTGTGTTCCGTTTTCTCTCAATGTGTAGAAGAGGGTCGCTTTGACAATATTGAGGTCTGTCGGAAAGATTTGTCCGGCAGGTTGAATATCGCCAAAATATATCAGCGTTCTCATGACGTGGCTGTACCACTCGTAGCACTTTTCATCCGTCCAGTGCTGCCATCCATAGACTACAGGTGCCCCACGAAGCATAGCTGAGGCTCCTGTACCTGATGTAGCAAGACAGTCTTGGGGAAGCCTCTTAAGATGAAATCGATCAAAGATTTTGGTTTCTGTAGGGTTCACCCGCAGCCGTTTTGGAAGAGTGACGGGAATTTTTGGAACATTGGGTCTAATGATCGGAGTGGAGATTGGTTTTATATCGGCGACGGCTCGCTCAACGGGAAGCATAGCCGTGGTTGCGAGACTGAGTAGCAGCAAGGGGAACAATACCGGGTTTAGCATAACTATTACTGGATTACAGTAGTAGATATTGCACTTCGAGAAAGGTCGATTCAGGATTTTATCCTAAATTGTTTAATTAGAGGCTTGACAAACTTCAGAATCTCTTCCTTAACTCTGCTTCAGTCTTCACGCATCAAAACACACTGTTGAAAGACAATCCTTATTGGGCTAACTCGTCATCTTTGATTTGGAGCGCGAGTTGGTAGATCTGTCTTTTCGGTAAAGCGGTTTGTTGAGCAAGTTGACGACTCGCTTCAGAACGGGACAGTCCTTGACCTAGGAGACTATGTAATTCCGTTTTTAAGGTCTCCTCAGATAACGGGGCTGTGGTTTGGGATGCACCCGATAGAATGAGCGTAAATTCACCTTGAGGATCGCGATCGCTTACCTTGACGATCGCCTCCCCTACTGTGCCGCGCCAGAATTCTTCGTGCAACTTCGTGAGTTCTCGTGCGATCGTAATCGCGCGATCGTGTCCAATCACCTCTGCCATATCCTGAAGCGTCTTCAACACCCGATGCGGAGCTTCATAGAAAATCAGCGTTCGAGGATCAGAACGCAACACTTCTAGCTGAGCGCGACGTTCCTTTTCTTTCGCAGGCAGGAATCCTTCAAAGGCAAAGCGATCGCTGGGCAATCCCGACGCGCTTAGGGCTGTAATGGCTGCACTCGCCCCAGGAATGGGTATAACCAGTACCCCTGCATCGGCACAAGCTTTTACAAGTTCATATCCTGGATCAGAAATTCCGGGCATTCCGGCATCGGTCACAAGCGCAATCAAGCTACCTTGCTGCAACCGATAGACGAGTTCGGGTGTGCGAGTCGTGCGATTGTGATCGTGATAGCTAATCTGCGGCGTTTTGATTTGAAAATGATGCAGCAGTTTTCCGGTATGACGAGTATCTTCAGCCGCAATCAGATCTACGGTTTGCAAAACGCGTACCGCCCGGAAGGTCATGTCTTCTAGGTTGCCGATGGGAGTGCCAACAATGTAAAGTGTGCCAGTCATGTCACGATCATACAAGTAATGAGCAACGGGCTGTTTATAGGCATGGTGACGTTGGATCTGATTTATTTGGTCGAGCAGTTGCCAACGAGCAATCAAAAGATTGTGGCAATCGATGCCATCACTTCGGCAGGAGGGCCGGCAACGAATGCAGCAGTTGCGTTTCAACACCTCGGAAATCAGGCCGTGCTGATGGGCGCGATCGGCACGCATCCGACGGCTGATCTAATTTTGACAGAGTTGCAGGAATGGGGAGTTGAGATCGCTGATCTCGCCCCAAAACGCACCGAATCTCCACCCGTATCATCCATTATGGTGACGCGATCGACGGGTGAACGAGCCGTAGTCTCAATCAATGCTGTGAAGTTTCAGATCGGACGTGAGCAAATTCCGCCCAATGCTTTAGACGGCGTTGATGTGATGTTAATCGATGGACATCAAATGGAGATTGGAGCCGCACTTGCAGAGCAAGCTTCCTCCAAACTGACTCAATTGGCTCAAGCCCAATCGATTCCAGTCGTCATCGATGGCGGAAGTTGGAAACCTGGATTTGAAACTGTGTTGCCTTGGGTTGATTATGCAATTTGTTCCGCAAACTTCCATCCGCCTGGATGCGAAACTCCGCAAGACGTGATCGATTACCTTTCTGAATTTAAGATCCAACACATCGCCATTACCAATGGAGGAAACGCCATTTCGCTCCTGAGCAATGGTGAATCTGAAGAAATTCAGGTTCCCCGCGTTGCTGCGATCGACACCGTGGGCGCAGGTGACATCTTTCATGGCGCATTCTGTCATTTCATTTTGCAAACAACCTTTAAGCAAGCCTTGTCCCAATCGGCTCAAATTGCCGCTCGTGCGTGTCAATCCTTTGGAACCCGGAATTGGATGAGAACAACCTCCGTATAATAGAAAAACTGTGTACAGGCATCCAATTATGGAAAGCACTCCACTCAAACTAGGGTTAAGCCGTCGTCAGCATTTGTGGATTGCCGCCGCGATTTGGACAATCGTTGGGGCAGGGCTGCTCACAATGGGCATGAAGTTTTGGTTTCAGTTTCCCTACCTCGGATTTCTTGACGCAAAGCATTTAGGCTTGGGTGCAGTGGCGCTCTCGGTTGGAGTGTTGAAAGGAAAAGTTGTACTGGATAAAACAGCAAACGGTGTGATTGAACGAGCCGATGCGCTACAAGAACCAAATCCATTCAAAAGTGTGTTTCAAATGTTTGGTGCAAAAACCATTGGGTTAATCATCCTGATGATGACGATTGGGTTGGCATTGCGAAAAGCAGGCGTGAGTTATGAGATTCGCGGTTTGATTTATCTAGCTGTAGGTGCAGCGTTGCTGTGGAGTTGTCGGCGCTATTGGATCGCCGCTTCTAAATCAGAAGCATTGATCACAGAAGACGCTTAGGATTTAGATTGAATAACCTGTAAAGGTTGTGAGTGGCTTCTGCCCTCTCCCGTAGAAGAGGGTGAGGGCAGAGGGGTTAATTATAATTATTTGAGGAGATTAAGACTGGTGAGCGTAGATGGCCGTTTAGACGAAATTTTAGCGATCACACTCTCGATTGGTTGGGGAACCGCCGATATTTTGCTCAACGCTCAACGCTCCTCTTTTGAGATTGAAAAATCGGGCGATAGTCCAGTCACCTCTGCCGATCTTGCCGCCAATCATTACATTCTCAACAACTTGCAAGCCGCCTTCGGACTCCAAGATTTTGCCTATCTCAGTGAAGAAACCTTTGCCTCTCAACCCCCTTCCGATCGCTTAGGCAAACCGTGGGTCTGGATTATTGATCCGCTTGACGGCACAAAAGACTTCATTAATCGCACCGGAGAATATGCCGTTCATATTGCATTAGCCCATCAAGGTCGTCCGGTGCTGGCAATCGTGGCTTGCCCCGAACTCGATAAACTCTATTACGCCACGCAAAACGGAGGTGCATTCGTTGAACGTCGGGGTCAAGCTCCACAACAACTCCACGTTTCAGCCATCGCTCAACCCGAAGCGTTAACCATCGTGGCAAGCCGCAGCCACCGAGATCAACGGTTTGTGCAACTGCTGGAACGTTTTCCCTGCACGCAACAAAAGCAAATGGGCAGTGTTGGCTGTAAGATTGCTGCGATCACAGAGCAAACCGCCGACGTTTACATATCTCTATCGGGTAAATCAGCAGCGAAAGATTGGGACTTTGCCGCACCCGAACTGATTCTCACCGAAGCAGGCGGACAATTCACGTACTTTGATGGTACACCTGTGCAATACAACCGCGAAGATGTGAGTCAATGGGGTGGCATCATGGCAAGCAATGGAAGTTGTCATGAGGAATTGTGTGCGATCGCACAGGCCCTATTAGAACAAATCGATGCTGTCAGTCGTTAGCGATCGCTAATTTCGATCTCATGCGCCGCAACTAGTCTTCTCAAGAATCCTGCAAAGTACTCATCCAGTGCGTCTGTTGCATTTGATACAAATGCTGCCATTCATTTGTAGAAGATCTAAGTTGATCTACTTATCTTTATCAGAACTTATATTACGCAATCACCTGGGATGTTCTCCCCTAAATTCCTGCGCTTAGCCGATTTGAGCAGTGAGTACGTAAGCCGTATCTATCTTTTTTGCATTTAAAGTTATTTGTTAGATTTCTTGAGCTTGTGTAAAGCTTTCAAGTGGAATTGAACTTTATACGTAGATTTAAGGGCGGATTCAAAAAATAAATGCAAAGATAGCACCGTGCGTTTCTTATCCTACGCATTACCTTTGCGCTTCCTCCTTAAGGTGGAAGTAAAGGCAAAGGCAACGCATAAAGAGAACGCTTGCCATTGCTGGGTGCTAGAAATCAACTGCCATTTTTAAGGAGCTCTCAAGGATACTAACGTGCACTAATTGCATCTCCTTGAACGCTTTACAGAATCAAAAGTCGCCATGATTTTATCAACTTGACTCAAACAATCAGTCTCATTGACCGCCTCCTACCGTCGTGTGTCTTCAAACGTTTAGAAAGACCCATCTGATTTTAGGAATGACGTGAGTTATGAGGTGTATAGGTCAACTAGGTGAATCCTGCAAGATTACGCTAGAGCGGAGTTTTTATGAAGTCACATCACCCTAATACTGAGCGCAAGGCTCACTTTTATTTCCTTGATGCCCTCCGAGGAATTGCTGCCCTCTGGGTAGTGCTTTTCCACGCTCAATTAAACGAGCGTCTCGATCACCTCAGCCAAGCTCTACCGAGCTGGATCAGTGCTCCCCTATTGGAGTGGGGAAGCTTAGGAGTCGCCATTTTCTTTGTGTTGAGCGGTTTTGTGATTGCCCACTCACTGCGAAATGCAAACATCGACGGCTTGTATTTCCGGCAGTTCTCGCTCCGGCGTCTCGTTCGACTAACGCCGCCTTATTATGTGTCGATCGCAATAACGATCGCCTTTGCGTTGCTCTCATCAATCGTGAAAAAGCAACCCCTTGCACCAATGGATGAACCCCTCTCCATCAGCAGACTGGCCGCTCACTTAGGCTATGTTCAAGAGTTATTAGACTTCAAAAATATCAATGATGTCTATTGGACACTGTGTTTAGAAATTCAGTTCTATTTTCTGTTTTGTGCCCTGCTCTGGCTCGGACAGTGGTCAGCGCGACAGTTGCAACTAAACGTTAATGGAGCGCTGAACCCGTTTTCTGCACAAACACTAGTCTTTCTTCCGACGGCAGTTCTAGCGGCTCTATTTCCCCTCGGCATTTTGACGATTCCGGGTCGAGCAACGGTATTTTTGCCCTTGTGGTACAGTTTCTTGCTAGGTGCATTCGCGTACTGGGCTTGGACACGCAAACTGCCACTCAATGCCTTCCGGTTCTATGGCGCTGTCTTGCTGGTAGCCGGAATTGCGCACCGAGATGGCTTTGCGATCTCATCGGTGGTTACAGCGTTCTTGCTGCTTGAAGTTGGACGAGCTAACCGGATGCAGCAATGGCTCAGCGCACGTTGGATACAGTTTTTAGGAAAGATTTCTTACAGTCTTTATCTCGGTCACGTGCCCATTATCGGTGTTGTCTTCTTCGTGACCCAAAAGCTGCTAGGGGTTTCCGTTCTATCGGATGTCGTCTGCTTGATTGCCAGTCTTGCGGCTTCTATCGGGTTTGCTGCTGTGATGTGGCACTTTGTAGAGAAGCCTTCGATCGCTCTGAGTCAGCAGGTCAAACTTCCTCGTCGAGAGAACGTGTTGGTACAAGCCTAGGCTCCGCGTCTAATCGTCAGAGCTGCAAGGGACTGCATCATGCAGTCCCTTGTGAAGGAATGCTAGCTACTCTTGACGAGTGCCAATCACAGCGTAAAACGGATCGCCTCCACCCATGCCCAACAGTTGCATGAAACTGGGAACTTGAGACTGGCGTTGAATGACTTCCGGTTCAGAAAATCCCGGAACAGAATTGAAATAGGTTTTGACCAACTCAATGCGACCCTCTTCAGTATTGTCGCGCCATGCTGCGATCGCTTTTTGATAAAACATCCGATTTGAGAAACTGAAAATAGCGATTCCTCCTGGTTTGAGAATCCGATGAATCTCGGTGAAAACCGCTTCGGGATACTGCAAATACTGCACGGACACGGTATTCAACACCGCATCAAACGACTGGTCGCTGAGGGGAAACTTTGGATTCTCGTTTAGATTTTGCACAAAGTAATGATCAAGGCGAGGATTCTTAGCGAGTTCGTCCTCATTCAGCCCATGTCCTTCAACATGCTCAAATTTCATATCATCGGGCAGATGAGAGACCCAGCTACTCATCATGTCGAGAATGCGCGTGTTAGGAGAAAGGCGATCGCGGTACAAATTGGTCAACTGTTGAATGAATCCTTCATCAACATGAGTGACATAGCGAGGATAGTCGTAAAACTGGTTGTCGTTTGAGTCATCCAGCTTGGTGCGCTGATCGGGACGGAGTAACATAACGTGATGTGCGACTAAAGTTTTGCCAAGAAAGTCCCGCAGGACGAAGCTAGAAGTACAACGTTTCTAGCGCCTGTGGGACATAGGTATACTATCGAAGAGTTTATCATCGCTGTTTTCTGCTG
>JAHHHO010000058.1 GCA_019359315.1 Myxacorys californica WJT36-NPBG1 | reverse complement strand
TCCGGTTCAATCCAGTTAGCGCCCGCACTAATCGGTCTTGCTTCAGCACCCGTTGAATGTCTAGCATTATCTCATCTCGTCACTGTTCTCTATTCTCCCTTATTTACCGACAAGTCTATCGATGAACTGTCGCCCACAGTCCACGCAGATATGATTTTGCTTGTCTTTGCGTTTTCCATTCTTCCGAATGTGAGTAGACTGGCATTCCGGGCACTGCAGAGAATCACCTTATCCATCTCTCCATTATGCAACGCCTGACATTTATTCCTTCGGTAGCCTCACGAAGTGACACGTAATTCTTCGGCTGGGTTTTCTCTAGAAATTGATGGCTAAAAAACCTCAAACCTTTACGCTGCAACGCTTTGGGGTGAAAAGCGACTGTGACATTCCTTCGGCTGTGACACTTATTTCTTCGCTCTACACATTTATTTGTCCAATTTCAAAAGATGTTGCTGGTGCTGAAATGTACACCCAGTGAGCCTCTTGATTGAAACACTAAACCTTCAAACATGACAAATAGCGCTTTATAAGGACAGCGGGAGATCGGTTGTCAACTCTCAACTGATATCTCGCTGCCAAAAAGTTTGCGGCCATTGGCAACCCCATGTTTCCCAACCCAATAAACTCAATCATTTCGCTCATGCGCTACTTCTCGGTTGATGCGATCGACAAAATACTCACTTATCGGTGAAGTTGGGTTCGCTGAGTGGATGCCATTGCATCAAAATACTGACCATGAAAATCAAATGTCAGATGGTAAGGCAACTGAACTCTGGCAAGCTCATTCCAGGATTGCCCATCCAGCACCAATAAGAAAGAGTTCTGAGTCTGCGCATTCAACACAACTGATAAGATGACTCCTTCATCCTCCGACTTGGCATCCGGTGCGGCAGCAAAGACAGGTTCCCCAGGGTAGCAGTCGGGCGATCTCCACATCTGAGTCGTGCCGTTTTGAACATCAACTTTGACAATCTGATCAATAAAGTTACCAGGTTTGGAGCTTCCAACTCCAAAAACAAATTGATAACGATGCGTGTTGCACCGCTGGTAATTGATTCTTGGTAGCTCGATCACTTCTGTAGTGAGAACTTCGTAATGAGCGATCGCTTCACTCAGCGGAATGCAATAACGACGCAGTTCTCCAGCAGCAATCACCTGTTCCGGATGATGCAGTAGCGGTTCCAGATACAGCGATTGAATCACGGAGGAGTCGGAATAGGCGATCAAATCCACCATCACTTCGCCATCCTGCTCAAAGGCATTGACATGATGGAAGGCAAAGAATGCCTCACTCTTCGCAGAATGAACCACCTTACCACTTTCCTTACTGATTACCAGAAAGCGAGTTCCCTGCTCCGGCTTCCACTGGTAGTTCTCAATGTAGGGCTTGCCACTGAGCGCGAGACTAAGGCGATTCAATAAAAGCGGAAACTCTGCCAGAATGATGTAGTGCTCGGTCATGCCGAAGGTGTGCATATAGGCAGGTTGCTGCACAGGAATAGAGGCAATTAACTGGCGCTGATCACTGTGAGCATCCATCCGGTAAATGCTATAGCTGCATCCAGGAATCAGATTGACCAAATAGCTATAGACGGCGTTTTCCTGGTAGTCAAAGTGAGGATGAGCAGTGGTGATTTGTCCGGGGACGCGATCGCGATAGTGAAATTGCTCAATCGTGTTGAGAGTTTCGGGATCAAAGATGATCGGAAAAGGGGATTCAGTTACGGAAACGAAGCGATCGCCCTGCATTGTAATGTTCACAGTGGCGTTGTCGGTCAGCCGAGGCAGGGGATCGGTCAGTCGTTCTAACAGCGAATGCCGAGCTGTTGTGCCAAACTCACCACGACTGATTTTACCTTTGGCTTTTGCCTCCTGATAGGCCTGACTTTCGAGAAAGCGGTTGGCAAAAGAAACCTGCCCATGGGCAAAAGAAAACTTGCGCAGCATGGCGAGTCCATCAAACCAGTGATGATAGGATTGCTTGCCCACCTCTAGAGTTCCTGGCCCAGTCCGAATCAGGCTTCCTCTTAACCATCGGGGAATCTTTCCCTGAATGGGTAGAGCATTGAACTCACCTTCTTGATGAGTGGCAGAAAAACCAAGCTGGTAAGGAGCGTTTGCTTCGCAGTTCCCCAAAGGGGTAATCGCCATAGAAGCCCTCACGTTAAATGTAGTTCATGACATAGGGAAAAAAAGCACGCCGTACTTCTGAGACACCCCGCAGGCTAGGTTCGGTTGCCTCAGATGAACGCTGAATTTGTTGTAGCGCCCACAATCTAAAATCGAGTCCCAAAGGTGTAGAGTGTCAGCATCGTTTGCGCCCGCTGGTTGCGGCCCAAGAGTGTAAGTAAGCTGGTTCCTCCCAAGACTTGAATTAATTGGCGTCGCGTCGTTCGAAACGAAGCCATCACCTTCTCCTCTTTGCTCGACACTAGCAATAGAAAATGGATGAGGATATGGGTCAGAAGATAGATTTAGGCCTGCAGCGATCGCCTGCAAATCTCCTTCACAAAGGATTGATCTCGACAAATTGCGGGAGAAAGAACCTTGCACTTTGCCAGAAGCGATTGAAACTGCACTTACTCTGCTCACGTCTGCGGCTGACCGGGTGATGCGGTGATTCAAGTTGGACAACATTTGGCAGCGGCTTCGTGATTACGGCTAATGGTCTGTCAACTCCGACCATGTTGTATCAAACAGGTCGCATCACAGAGGCGTAGCTCAAAGCATTAGAAAACCTTGGTGGGAGACAGGCCGCCCTGAGCAGACAGCCCGCCCCGAGCAGAATGAGTGATGCGAGCCTTTGACGGGGTTACGTCAAGTAATCACTGTGGGAGTCTCCATTCCGGTGAGCGTACGAATTTGTGCCACTTCGTCTGCGATCGCAATTAGGTCAGCTAGGGCCTGTTGCGGATCGAGATGCTGCTTCGACGCTTCAGCTTCATACTGTTCGAGATAAACTCGCAGCGTTGCGCCTTGAGTCCCCGTTCCAGACAGGCGGAATACAATGCGAGACCCATCGGTAAACCCAATGCGAATGCCTTGATTTTGACTCACGCTGCCGTCAATCGGATCGGTATAACTAAAGTCATCACTATAGTCAACTTCTCGGGGACCAAACCGCTTGCCTTTGAGCGTTGGCAGCTTGGCGTGGAGACCTGACATGAGAGTGGCTGCCCGATCGCTCTCTACTCCTTCATAGTCATAGCGCGAGTAATAATTTCGGCCATAGGTTTGCCAGTGTTCTTGCATTAACTGCTGCACAGACTGTTGCTTCACCGCTAAGATATTGAGCCAAAACAGCACCGCCCACAGTCCATCTTTTTCCCGAATGTGGTTGGAGCTAGTGCCAAAGCTCTCTTCTCCACAGATTGTCGCTTGACCCGCATCGAGGAGATTTCCAAAGAATTTCCATCCCGTTGGCGTTTCATAACACGGAATGCCCAGCTGAGCCGCCACCCGATCCGCCGCCTGGCTTGTTGGCATCGACCGGGCAATTCCTGCTAACCCGTCTCGGTAGCCCGGAGCCAACGTTGCATTGGCGGCTAATACTGCCAAACTATCGCTGGGAGTGACGAAAAACTGTCGCCCTAAAATCATGTTGCGATCTCCGTCCCCATCTGAAGCTGCCCCAAAATCCGGCGCATTCTCGCCGAACAGCACGTCTACAAGATCATGGGCATACACCAAATTTGGATCAGGATGTCCTCCACCAAAATCTTCCAGTGGAACGCCATTTTGCACCGTTCCCGCAGGTGCGCCTAAGCGTTGCTCAAACAGAGCCTGGGCATAAGGCCCGGTCACAGCGTGCATCGAATCCATGCACATGCGAAAGGCTCCGCTAGTCAAAAGATCATGGATGCGATCGAAATCAAACAATGCTTCCATCAACGAGGCGTAATCGTTGACCGAATCGATTACCTCGACTACCATATCCCCCAGTTTAGATTCCCCTAGGGTGTCTATATCTACATCCGATGCCTCTAGAATTTTGTAATAGTCAATCTCTTTACTCCGCGCAAAGATCGCTTCTGTTACCTTTTCAGGTGCGGGTCCGCCGTTGCGAATGTTATATTTCACCCCAAAATCGCCGTTTGGTCCGCCCGGATTATGGCTTGCAGATAGAATAATACCGCCCAATGATTGCGATTGACGAATGACACACGACGTAGCAGGGGTTGAAAGAATCCCGCCCCGCCCGACTTTGACTCGTCCGATCCCATTCGCGGCTGCCATCTTTAAGATAATTTGAATCGCTTGTCGGTTGTAATATCGCCCATCTCCGCCAAGGACTATCGTTTGTCCCTTAATGGGTCCCTCAATGGTTTCGAGGCTGTCAAAAGTAGACTGAATGAAATTTTCGAGATAGTGGGGCTGCTGAAAAACAGTCACTAATTTGCGTAAGCCGGATGTGCCCGGCTTTTGATCTAAGAACGGCTTGGTCTTAATCGTTTCAACCTTCATTTCGCATCTTCATCCTGACGTTATGACTTGCACTTCCAATTCTTACGGCACTTCGCTATTTAGATCCCACTCCTAATCACGGACAGGATAGCCAAAAGCCAAGTGCTGAAAAAAGTACTCCAAGATAACTCTCCCACTTTTTTTCTAGCGTGGTAAGGCTAGTCAGATAAATGCGCGTTTCAGGAAGGGGCTGATTGAGGGGCACAGTACGTTAAGTTGTAAAACAATACAGGAAACTTTTTGGTAAAAGCTCTAAAATTTCTGTATCAAGAAGTACAGAATGAGGTTTTTTATGAGAGTAGTCCCTTTAGGCTCTCAGCCGTCAGTTACTCCAGTAGATGCATTCGTTCCCCAAGCCCATCAATGGGTGCAATTGCGCGATCGCCTTTCCGAGTACAGCGACGATCAAGCGCTCCTGTTGTGTGAAGCAACCGATGGCCGCTGGGTAGCGTGGATTCCTGATCACGGCGAAGCCTTACTAGAGCGTGACCAATTTTTGAAGTCGTAAGGGGTCGGGCGCTCTAGCTGAGGTAGAGATTCGATAGTTGAGCTGTGATGAAGTTCTCTACACAACTTCTCTACACAATGGCGAAAAGCTGTCCTAATCTAGAAGGTATCGCGACTGAAAAGAAAGGCTGAGGGTGAGTTATGAGAGTATGTGCCTTAGTTACGTCTGTCCTACTCCTGCTGACCCTGCCGACCTCGGCTGCCCAATATGGAGGGAAGACGATCGATGGCAGGAGGCTACCTGTCAAGGTCTATTCCTACGCCACGGGTGGAGTGTTTGATGCTGAGGTAGAGTTCAAACGGGATATTGCTACCCTTTACTTTGTCGGCGGCAGTCAGCTGCTGCTTCGGCTTAATCAGCCAACCATTCGCGATTCAAACAATATTTTAGGTTATGGAAGAGTGGGACAGCTGCCGTTGGGCCGCTCGTTCAGTATTGGAATTCGCGGCGACAACGGTTTAAACAGTGGTTCAAACACTGGTCCAACAGGTAGCTTTAGTGTGGGAGGAGGAGCATTGAGTGATTTGTGGAAAATCATGTTGTCTCCTGAAGCTCTTCAATAGCTCTCTGACCATTGTTCCTTCTTAATCGCATTCTCCATTGTGCCTAAATCTCGATTTCTTCAACAAATCGAGATTTAGGCACATCTTTTTTTGGGTTTATGGGCTTAATCTACACAACCCCGATCGCTAGTGTTAAAGCTGGCGCGGCGGCATTTGGAGAAGCTGAATACTCCGAATATTGCATTTCTACTGAGCGTTTCTAGGTAGAGCCTCGTTGATCAGCAAGCCGTTGATAAGCAGTCTCAAAATCATTGGTTGTAATTTGAATGCTACTGGGATCACTCAATCCTTCAGCCCGATAGCGACCAATCGCTTCTAACGCCGCCTGATTGCTTAACAGCGCGAGGTCAGCCCCATTCCAGTCTTCAGTCTGCTCTGCCCAATAGGTCAAATCAATCTCCGATAATGGGCGATCGCGGTTATGAACCTGCAAAATAGCAAGGCGACTGGTCGAATTGGGTAAATCAACTTTCAGCTGTAGATCTAAGCGTCCTGCCCGCAATAGCGCTGGATCCAGCGCATCTGGGCGATTTGTTGCTCCCACCAGTAAGACATCGGTGCAGTCCTGTAAGCCATCGAGTTCTGTGAGCAGTTGACCCACAACGCGATCGCTCACGCCTGAATCGCCTTGAAATCTGCCGCGCTCTGGGGCAAGCGTATCAATTTCATCAATGAAAATAACGCAAGGAGAGGCTTGTCTTGCTTTCGTGAACAGTTCTCGCACGGCCTGTTCTGACGCTCCGACCCATTTGCTGAGCAGTTCTGGGCCGTTGACCGCAATAAAGTTTGCTCTGGCTTGTGCTGCCACGGCCTTGGCGAGTAAAGTTTTTCCGGTTCCGGGCGGTCCCCACAGCAGAATGCCGCGCGGAGCTTTCGCACGGGTATGGTGGTAGAGTTCGGGATACAACAATGCCCCCTCAACAGACTCTTGAAGGGTGTGCTTGATCGTTTCCAACCCGCCGATCGACTCCCACGAGACGTTAGGAGTTTCAATCTCGATCGATCTCAGAACCGCAGGCTTGATCTGTCTGATGGCTTGCAGAAAGTCTGCCTGAGCGACCGTCATGGTATCTGGAAGAGGGGCGTTTAGGGATGGAATGTGACGGCGGAGTGTGAGATAAGCAGCTTTTTGGCAAAGCGATTTTAGATCTGCACCCACCATGCCCACAGCTAAATCGGCAATGGCGTTCAAGTCGACATCCTCATCCAACGGCATTGCCTGGGTGAGGATGTTGAGAATTTCGAGTCGCCCGGCGCGATCGGGGACGCGAAACTGAACTTCTCGATCAAACCGTCCCGGACGACGCAAGGCCGGATCAAGGTGATCGGGGCGATTGGTGGCAGCAAGCACAATCACGCCATCGGTTCGGGCAAAGCCATCCATCAAGCTCAACAGTTGAGCCACCACTCGCTTTTCAACCTCACCTTCGACGTGGGCGCGATCGGGCGCAAGACTATCAATTTCGTCGATAAAGATGACACAAGGGGCAGACCGAGCCGCTTTCTCAAACAGGCTGCGCAGCCGCGCCTCGGCTTCCCCGTAGTACTTGCCCATCACTTCAGGGCCAACGATCGCGATGTAGTTCACGCCCAGTTCCTGAGCCAGTACACGAGCCGTGAGCGTCTTGCCTGTTCCGGGTGGCCCCACCAACAAAACGCCTGACGTGGGTTCTAGCCCCAACCTGCTGAGCAGATCTGGACGCTTTAGGGGAAGTTCGACGAGTTCTCGC
The DNA here is from genome assembly GCA_019359315.1 of Myxacorys californica WJT36-NPBG1. Classification (GTDB taxonomy): domain Bacteria; phylum Cyanobacteriota; class Cyanobacteriia; order Leptolyngbyales; family Leptolyngbyaceae; genus Myxacorys; species Myxacorys californica. Next base: position 26,039 of record JAHHHO010000058.1, on the reverse strand, counting down.
AGGTCTCGTAGCACCTCAGATAAGCCGCCGACCTCTTTCAGTTCTGCGCCGTCGTTACGTGGCGATGTAACGCTGACGTTGCTCGCCGTCTGAGTAGGGGTCTGAAAGGGCCTTTGGCGAGCAGAAGGAGTACCGCTACGAGAAGTCCAAGTCTCCGTCTGAAACGTCTGCTGTGCTCGTCCTTCCATTTCTACAACGAAACTGACCAGAGCATCAAACCCTTGATCTAAGTGTTCTTCAAACTCTCTAAAAAGATTATCCATATAAAATTCTTTATTTATAAATGCGCGATCGCGGCTGCTTTCAGTATAGTCACTGAAAGCAGTTCTAGACCCGTTGCCATTAGGGTAGAGGTTCTTCGATAGAGGAACGTTTTCCTAACCGTTGGCTCATCTGTTTATTCAAGTGTTCATGAGCTGTTGAGATTAAGATATATAACACAGGCACAATAAACAGACTCAGTAGCGTTGACAAAATCATTCCGCCATTGACAGCAGTTCCCAGAGATTGACGGCTAACGGCTCCCGCCTCACTACTTAGCATCATGGGCACGAGACCCAATACAAACGAGAGTGAAGTCATGAGAATCGGACGCAGGCGAGACTCAGAGGCTGCGATCGCATACTTCGTCCGTACTGTCAAACCGAGGCCGCGACGATATCCATTCCGCATCGAAGGCCGTGATTGATCACTCTAAACACGCGATATAGTTACTCAGAAAAATGTTGTCATACTGCCCTTTGTTGCCGTAGATGCCCATTCCTAACACGATCGAGCTAGACTGTTTGCTGAACGCGTACCGGTTCAGGCAGCGTTGGTTCAGCAAGCGAGACGCGATTTTGTACATCTACTGCCGCTAAATCTTTGTTACGCCCAGGTTCAAAGGTAACTGTGATTTGGCTAGTTCCGTCGTTACTGCTGATCGAGGTCATGTAACGCATTCCTTCAATCCCGTTGATCTGCCGCTCCAACAGGCTCGTAACGGTCTTTTCAACCACGTCGGCACTTGCGCCCTGATAGTTAGAAACAACCGCAACTTGAACGGGGCTGATATCAGGATATTGTTCGATCGGCAAGAGCGGTAAGCAAACAGCTCCAGCAATTAGAACAATCAATGAACAAACGGTGGCGAAAACAGGACGTTTAATGGAAAAAATCGGCAAACATAGAAGATTTAGATGAATGAGGATTAAAAGCGTAATGTCGTCACAAAAATGCCCAAAAGCTTAGTGTCGATGGAATATCCGTCCACGAATAAAGCAATACAATCGTGGATATAAAAGATAAACAATAAACACGCAATTAAGAAAGAGATCAACCTGCTGAAAAATTGCTCCGTAGTAGCGACCGTCGTAATAACTAACTGCACTATGAAATCGCAATGTCCAATTCAACGGAAATAACAGCAGAGGACCATCGTCAACGTGGGTAAAAATATCAACCGTAGAGTGAAATAAACACGCTGTTAGAAACCAAAAAGCCCATCGTTGCCATGAATTAATATAGCGACGAAACTGCCGCACTAAGGCAATTCCCACGAGCAGCAATAGTGGAGAATGCAAAAGATTGTGTGAGGCAATCCAAAATGGGTGATGAAAGTACAAGTCATCGAACATCAATCGCGCTGTCTCTGCCCAAGTCCAGCCTAAGATTAGGTGGTAATACAGTACGCCGCCGATCGAGAGCAGCCAAAGCGGAAGATCAGGCGCGATCGCCCCTAATAAAAACGCACCTTTAACAATCGGAACTCTGGCCAATGCCTTTCCCAAGGCTGCCGTCATTAAAAAATGCGAAGGGGTATTCATTGAATTTTCCCAGATTGGATTGTCTCACGACCGGAGGTTAGCCGCGATGGTTGTCAATCTGAGCGATCGTCCCTCCGAACGCAAAGTTCTGAACCTGGTCGCTCTGCAAGAAATCGTGGGGAAATCCTGGCGCGATCGCGCTGACTTGATCTAGCCGTTGAAGTTGCTCTGGCGTTAGCTGAAAGTCTAAACACGCCATGTTTTCTTGTAGCTGCGTCAATTTGCGAGAGCCAATAATTGGAATGATGCCTCCAGGTTGCTGTCGAATCCAGTTCAGGGCCACTTGTGAGGGAGTTTTTTCAATTTCAGCCGCGATGTCAAGCACAACTTGAGCAATGCTGATGTCCCGCTCTGACACTGGACGCGATGTGTTGGGATTGTTCAATCGCCCTTCTGCCGCTTCTGGTTTGTTATATTTTCCGGTCAATACCCCCGCACCAAGCGGACTCCAAGCCGTTACTCCGATATCAAACGCTCGCGCCATCGGTAGCAACTCTCGCTCTGGCGTGCGCTCTTTTAGCGAGTACTCGATTTGCAATCCGACAAATGGCGTCCAGCCACGCCACTGCGCGATCGTATTTGCCTGCGAAATAATCCAAGCGGGCGTATCGGAGACACCAATGTAGAGGACTTTGCCTTGGCGCACCAAGTCATCAAACGATCGCATCACTTCTTCAACGGGCGTAGTCGAGTCCCAAGCGTGCAGCCAAAGCAAATCGATATATTCCAAATCCAATCGCTTTAGGCTTGCTTCTACCGCTTGCACCATGTTCTTACGATGGTTGCCAACAGCATTCATTCCACCATTGCCCATATTGAGCGAATACTTTGTCGCGATCACCCACTTGTCGCGATCGCTTTTCACAAATTCACCCACGTACTTCTCGCTGGTTCCGTTGGTATACAGATTTGCCGTATCGATAAAGTTGCCGCCAGCGTCTGCAAACGCATCAAACATTTTGCGGCTCTCATCATACGAGCCGCCCCACCCCCAATCGTCGCCAAAGGTCATCGTTCCAAGACAAAGTTCAGAAACCCGTAACCCGCTGTGTCCGAGAAGTTTATATCGCATAGTTCTCTCCAGAGTTAAGCAACGATGAGATGGAGAAGCTCGATTCAATTACCGATCAATTACCGATCAATTACCCTTCGTAAGGATTGCCCATTCGATCGACAAACACATTGGCGCTAAACGGCAGGCGACCCGGATTTTTGCGAGGTTCTGCGGCATAGCCTACCGGGATTAGCAGCGCGATCGCTAGATTCGGATCGTTTTCTGCACCAATTACGGCTTTCACTTTTTCTTCAATCCACCCATTCATGTAACAGGTTGATAAGCCCAAACTCTCGGCCGCCAACGTCAGATGCACGGCGGCAATTACCGCATCTTTGATGGCGTATTCTCGGCGCTTATCCCCTAAGCCCGCTTGATGCTGCGGAATTGCTGTTTTGAAATACTCCACCGTGCCTTCTGTCCAAGCACCACTACTGATCCCCTGCTCATAGATCGGTGTGAGATCGCCTTCTCCAGCCGTACTATCTGCTGCAAACACAAACGTCACCGGAGCTTGAATCACTTGTTGTTGATTCCAAGATGCCTCGCAGAGCGCTTGCTTCTGGGCGTCATCTTGGACTAAAACGATGCGCCAATCTTGAATGTTGTAGCTACTGGGGGCCGCAACCGTCAGTTCAACCAATCGACGGAGCAGTTCTGGCGCGATCGCGTCGGGTTTGAATGATTTAATCGATCGCCGTTGCACAATAGCACTCGGAACATCTAAAGGCTGAGTGTGCAGGTTCCGCTCTTGGCTAATCGTCATGACATACTCCTAATAGTTGCCGTGTTGTGATTTAGAATAACGCTCTTGTAGAAACAGTGTCTATTTACTATTTCTTTTCCTCTTTGTGCTCTTCTGGTGCTGCCTTGATCATTTCTGCTTCATTCACAATCGATATAAACGAAGAAATCTCTCATCTGAGGATAAGCAGAATTTTCTGACGCTTCTAGTTGAGCATTACAATCACGATATTGGATGAGATTAATCTACCATCCTCGAAGGATATTTCTTCAGCAAGCGTCTTGTATGCTTTACTCTATTTCCAGGATGGATGGCGGCTGTTTTAGGAGCGATGCAAGCGGTGAGAACAAAGCAAGCGTTCCGCTGCTTCAGCTAAATTTAATGGTAGTTTACTGGGCTAAGCCGTTGCTTCACGAGTTAAGGTCTTTTGCGAGAGCTTGGTCAGTTGCCGAATTTCATTGACATCAGGCGCGAGTAGCTCCGTTTGGAGGAGTGCACTGTTGCGAGCATCTAGCCAAAGCAAATATTCAATGTTTCCTGCTGGCCCTAACAGTGGCGACCAAGTGAGCCCTCGGTAACGCCAGCCCAGGGCTTGAGCTGATTGAAGCACTTGAGCGATCGCATCAGCATGATCGTTTGGATCGCGCACGACCCCTTTTTTGCCCACGCGATCGCGCCCGACTTCAAACTGAGGTTTTACCAGCAGCACAATTTCTCGCGGATCTTGCAATAGCGTCCACAGTGCAGGTAATACTTTTGTCAATGAAATAAACGAAACATCCACAACGCCTAAATCGGGCATGGGTTGCTCAGAGGAGTACAATTCTTCGGGGGTCAAGTGACGAATGTTCGTTCGTTCGCGCAAAATCACGCGCGGATCTTGTCGCAGCGTCCACGCGACTTGTCCGTATCCAACATCAACTCCATAAACGAGTGCTGCACCCGCTTGCAATAGACAATCAGTAAAGCCTCCAGTCGAAATGCCGCCATCGAGACACCGGCGATCGCGCACCTCGATCTGAAATTCTTGCAGTGCTTTGGCTAACTTCTCGCCTCCACGAGAAACATACTGCGATCGCTGCTTCACCGCAATTTGGGCGGACACATCGACCTCTGTTCCCGGCTTATCAACCATTTGCTGATTCACCGTCACTTCTCCAGCTTGAATCAACCGTTGCGCCTGCTGCCGCGAGGAACAAAGGTCAAGATCGACAAGTAAGGTATCGAGGCGTTGTTTCAAGGGATGAAAGATGAAGGATAGGAATGAGAGGTGAAATGCCTCAGCGCTGAAGCACTTTGCATTCTCGCAACAGTATTCTAGGCTCTCAGACTAAACTATACCGTGAGTCCTCTCGTGTTATGTATCCCTCATCCCTCATCCCTCCCCATGCTGCACGGCTTCATTCCCCGCGATCGCTATTTTCCTTACCTCACTTGGACAGATGTTCAAGCCATGCCTAATCAAGAAAATGTTGTCATCATTCAACCCATTGGCTCGATCGAGCAGCACGGGCCTCATTTACCACTTGTCGTCGATTCAGCAATTAGCGCTTCGGTATTAGGAAAAGCGCTACAGCAGTTAGATTCAACAATTCCTGCCTACGCGCTGCCCATGTTGTATTACGGCAAGTCGAATGAGCATTGGCATTTTCCGGGCACAATTACCCTCAGCGCCCAGACCTTGCTCGCGGTGTTAATGGATGTTGCAGAAAGCGTCTACAGAGCAGGATTTCGTAAACTAATCCTTATGAATTCTCATGGGGGACAGCCCCAAATTTTGGAGATTGCTGCCCGTGATTTGCATCAGCAGCACGAAGATTTCGCCGTCTTTCCGCTATTTACCTGGAAAGTTCCTCTAATAGGCAAAATCGCTCAAGATCTTTTATCACCAAAAGAACTAGAATTAGGCATCCACGCAGGGGACGCAGAAACAAGTCTGTTGCTGTCGATTCTGCCAGAGCAGGTCAAGATGGATCGTGCCGCCGCAGAATATCCATTAGGCGAGCCTCGCGTGGGCGTTCTAAGTATGGAGGGAGCATTACCGTTTGCTTGGATGACACGGGATCTCAGTCGCAGTGGTGTGTTGGGCGATCCGACAACTGCTTCACAGGAGAAGGGCGATCGCATCCTCGAAGCGTTAGCCACAGGTTGGGTACAAGTCATTCAAGAGGTTCATTCATTTCAATTGCCGCAAGCGTGGCGATCCTCATAATAAGTAGCTTTTTTAAGTCGGTTTCTTAAGAAGGGTTAACCTCAGCTAACCTTTATTTAAATCCTGTTTTTCTAATTCGTCATTACAGTAGGCTGCATTATTTATTACAGCATTCTCTTCACCATCACTGGAGATGTACTATGGACGAGTTTAACGTTAGTGTTCCAGTACCTCAGACGATTCAAGAATTAGATGAAGCCGTGAGACAGTTTAATCGCAGTGACTGGAGTGGGGATCGGCTCTATCAGCATTGGCGGGCAATTCGTGACGCTTCGTTAGAGCAGTTGCCAAGCGAATGTGAGTTATACCCAGTTCCAGGGTCAGATAGCTATTAGGTGAGTGAGGGGTGAATCGCTAAAGTGATTCGCCCCTCGCTTTTAGCTGATTTATTTGGCAGATTTAAGGAAGTCGGCGGATATACCCATTTTGTGTCACTTGGGCGACAGCTCCTCGTGAGGGCAGGATCGAGTTACAGCCAAATGTCATCAAGAAGATTAGCTACCCAGTCTGGCAGCGAGATACATGTCTTGTATGGTGCGCTATACCAGATGAGTGATGTCGAAGTCACGATTAATCTTTTACGTTTAATTGATTAAGCAATCAATAGCCGTTAGTCATTTGAATGGGGATACAAGCGTGCAATATCGACAACTTGGCAGTAGCGATCTCAACGTTTCCGAGCTGATTTTAGGTTCCTGGCTGACCTACAGTGGCGGTGTGGAACGGCAACAAGCTGAAGCGTGCATTCACAAAGCGTTTGATGTGGGCATTAACACTATCGATACTGCCAATGTGTATGGACGAGGGGCTGCAGAATCATTGCTGGGTGAAGTGCTGCAGGGGATCGATCGCACCTCATACATCTTGGCAACGAAAGTTTTTTTTCCAATGTCGGACACGGATCAGGGATTATCTGCTGCCCAGATTCATAAGCAAATTGATGCTTCACTCCAGCGCCTCCGCACCGATTATGTAGATCTTTATCAGTGCCATCGCTATGACGTAAATACTCCCCTAGAAGAGACGATGACAGCCTTGACGGAGGTCGTGCAGCAAGGAAAAGCCCGTTACATCGGCTTTAGTGAGTGGAGTCCTGCCCAGATTCAAGCCGCATTGAATTTACCCAATGTAGAAAAATTTGTCTCTAGCCAGCCGCAATATTCCATGCTCCGGCGTAAACCGGAAGCAGAAGTGTTTCCCCTATGTGCGGCGAATGGCATTGGTCAGATTGTCTGGTCTCCCTTGGCACAAGGCGTTCTCACCGGAAAATATAAACCGGGAGAAGCTCCCCCTCAAGACTCCCGTGCAGCTAATGATCGGATGAATGGGTTTATGGGGGACTTGCGGAGCGATCGCACCCTAAGTGCTGTGCAAAACCTGAAGCCGATCGCCCAGCGATTAAACCTTACGATGGCGCAGTTAGCGCTAGCGTGGGTATTACGGGATGAGCGGGTGTCTTCTACCATTATTGGGGCCAGTCGTCCCGAACAAGTAGCAGATAACGCCGGGGCATCTGGAGTGCAATTGAGTAATGAGGTATTACAAGAAATTGATCAAGTGCTTGCGCCTACTCTGCCTCAAACAAGTGCCCGGTAATGCACAAATTGCCGTAACCGTTGCTGCGTTGCTTTAAGTGCAGGCTTCAGCAAAGCAGCATTTAAAGCAACGAGATGATTGACTCTAGAACTGCCTTAAGCGACTGCATAAGCTCGCTGGCGGATAGGAATTTCAATCACAAACTCGGTCTTTTCACCAAAAGTAGAAAAACACTCTAGTTTGCCGCCGTGTCTCTCAGTCACAATTTGGTAGCTGATGGGCATGCCCATCCCTGTTCCTTTACCAACCGTCTTCGTCGTGAAGAACGGGTCGAAGATTCGTTGTTTGACTGATTCTGGCATCCCCAGTCCGTTATCCAAAATTGCAATCTTTACTGACTGAGACTGACTGACTGATGTACGAATGATAATTCGACTGGGGTTCTCTTTGATTTCCTGATAAGTTCGCTTAGCATCGGCTTCCTCTAGCGCATCGATCGCATTCGCCAGAATGTTCATCACTACTTGGTTGAGTTGTCCGGGATAGCATTCCACCTGGGGTAACTTACTGTACTCTTTGATAATCTCAATCTCCGGGCGTTCGGGTCTGGCGTCCAAACGGTGCTGCAAAATCATGAGCGTGCTGTCAATGCCCTCATGAAGATCAACGCACTTGAATTCAGCTTCATCCATTCGTGAGAAGTTTCGCAGCGACAGTACGATTTGCCGAATCCGATCGGTTCCTACTCTCATAGACTTCAGGGTCTTAGGCAGGTCTTTCTGCAAAAAGTCTAGGTCGATTTCGCTCGCCTCTGCTTGAATTTCGGGAACCAAATGGGCATTGTGCTTCTGATAGAGCTGTAAGACGTGCATCAAATCTTGGGCATACTCCTGCACGTGAACGAGATTGCCGTGAATAAAGTTGACTGGATTATTAATTTCATGCGCTACTCCCGCTACCATCTGCCCTAGACTGGACATCTTTTCGGTTTGAATCAAATGAGTCTGCGCCCGTTGCAGTTCTGCTAATGCCTTGGAAAGATGTTGATTTTTCTCATTTAACTCCTGGGTGCGCTGTTCAACCTTTTGTTCTAAGGTATTGTAGAGTGTAGCGTTTTGCAGAGAAATCGCTGCCTGGGCCATCAGGAGTTGTAGGACTTCAATGCGATCGCTGGTAAACGCCCCTAGCGTCAAGTTATTTTCCAGATACAGAATTCCAATGAGTTCACCCCGATTCCGAATCGACATGCACAACACACTTTTGGGCTGCTGTACAAGGATGTAGGGATCGGTTGAGAAGGGTGCTTCTGTCCGGGCATCGGCGATCACTAGCGTTTCAAAGGTACGAGCCACATAGTTGAGAATGGACTGTGGCATCACGCGGCTAGACTCAATTGGAATGGGCAGTTGCGAAGCCGTTCCTTCTACGGGCGATCGCATCGTTGCCTCAGCCTCATTGTCAGCTTGGGCTGCAACCACCCACTGTTTATCCTGGTATAGCATCAGCACACTTTTCTGCGCGCCAGCATTCTCAATGACCACGCGCATCAGGTTAGCTAACAATTGATCGAGTTGAATTTCACCCGAAAGCGCTTGAGAGGCTTTGATCACCGTCGTCAAATCCAGGGCCTTGGAACCATCTAAACTGCTACTTAAGCCAGAACTAGTCGTTGTCGTAGAGGCGATCGCAATTCGTTTGAGTGGAGTTCTTTCGGGTTGCGACACCAGCGTGAGCAACGTCGGATATTCCTGCTCCAAGTGGTTTACCTTTGTCTTTGCGCCCCAGCGAACATAGGCATAGTAAGCATCCGTCAGATAGACCTGAGCAATTTTGGCCTTGCCCCACTCCAGGTAAAACCTGCCTGCCAGTTCGTAAGCGAGAGCCTCTTCCTGGCGGAAATGATTCGCCGTTGCTCCAGCGATCGCATGATCATACTGCTCCATTGCGATCGTGAATTGTCCCATGACCCGACACCGCTCTGCTTCAATGAGGTGAAACTTGTGCAGAAAATTCATCGGTGCAGAGTTTGCCCATTGCTGCATCTTCTCTTGGTTACTCTGCACCTTTGCTAAAATTTCCGTTTGCTCCGTTGCTGCTGCCGTTGCATAACTGGCTAATTTTGCAAGCGAATCGTAGAAGTAGAACGCCGGGACAAAGTACAAGCCTGAGACGCCGTCGATGTAGCGTTCTGCTAGTTCCGCAAAGTGAGCGGCTTGCTCAACGTCCCCAAATAGATAGCTCAAAATTAGTTTGTTGAGATAGACCTGATACAGGGCGTATCGGTCATCTGCTTGCTCATGAAGTGGCAGCAATTGCCCTTCGTCATACGCTTCACCTGCTAGGCAAGTCGGCTTCTCCGGCGATTCGAGCAAATTCAAGATAGTCTGTCGATAAATCTCGTGATAAGTCAGTGTGTTAGTTTGCTTGATTTGAGCTAGTGCATTACTGTGAGCCGCGAATTGCTCTGCCAGTTTATTGAGTTCCCGTCCACAAAAGTAGGCGTACTCGTTGTGATGCAGAATGCAGTACGCTGCATACTCAATATCCCCAGTTTCCAATCCCGTGTAATACCCCTCCATAAGAGGATCTAGCGAGGCTTTTAGAAGTTGCTGCCAGTGGACGGTCATGCCATAGACCATCGTGAAAGTTTTCGCCTGAATGCTTCTGGCATTGAGTTGATCTAATAAACGAATTGCCAGTTGTCCAAACTGATATCCGGTTTCAGTGTCTCCTGTTGTAGACAGCAAAAGCCCATAATTCGCGTAGGCAAAAGCAGACCACTCCGAGTTTCCATACTTCAGAGACAGGTTTACTTTCTCACAAATCACTAAGGGCAGCAGGGGCGGATAACACACGAACGTAATTGAGATCAGCGTCGCTAGGATTCGCATTGCTGCCAGTTTCTCAGGCAGTTGCATCAGAGGTAGATGGATTAGTGCATCAGGCCCTCGTTCGGCTAACGCCGTTTGGATGTGTTGCAGAGCATGTTCAGTATCCGATGCGGTAGGAGCCGTTGGCAGATCAACCTCCAGCAGGCGCAGCACCGATAAAGCGAGTGCCAATGCCTCTGCTAGTCGATTCTGAGCAATGTTTGCTTGGATTTTGATCTCATAAACCTGAATCTGATCCAGCAAGGTTTTGGCTTTCTGCAACACCTGCTCCGTCAGTTGATCCATCTGCTCCAGTTCACCGTTGAGGTAAGCCACCTCTACTGCTTCTGAATAGAGCATCAGTGTTAGCTCATATTCTTGCTCCCAAGCATCCGTTGACAGCAGGTTCCGCCCAATGGTGAAATACCCAGATGCTGCACTGTATGCTGCTGCCGCCACTGCTTTGCGTCCTGCCTGTAGGTTAAGTCGCACTAGCTCCTGCTGCTCGGTCGCGTCGCTAATTAACGCTGCACCTAAGTTTAGTTGATTAACAATCTCAAAGAGTTTCTCATCTCTCTCCTCAGCAATCTGATTCAGCAGTTGACCAATCCGGAAATGAGTTGCCTGTTTCTGCTCATCGGGAATGAGCAGATACGCTGCTTGTTGAACGCGATCGTGGAAAAATTTGTAACTGGGTGATTGGTTGGATGCGTCCTGGCTACCGATAATTAAGGAACCCTCATCGCCATCGTGAAACATCTTGTACTCATCCCCAGTTGGCAAGAGGAATCCTTCCTGCAAGGCAGCCCATAGATCTCTGGCAATATCGTTGGGCGATCGCTCACAGACAACAGATAGGGTCGCTAGATCAAACTGGTTGCCGATACATGCCGCCAGCTTGAGGACAGTTTGAGTAGCATCGGGCAACTTCTGCAACTGAAGCCGCATAAACTCCACAATGTCAGCGTCTAGGGACAGGATCTTGATTTGCTCTAGGTTAGATTGCCACTTCCCAGTCCTAACGTCAAAGGCAATCAGACCGTCCTCATGCAGAGATTTGAGGAATTGGGTCGTGAAGAAGGGATTGCCGCTGGTTTTGCGATAGATCAGTTCACTGAGAGGTTGTGCTTCTGCTGACGTGTAATTAAGGGTATCTGCCATCAGACGATTGACATGTGCTGGAGTCAAAGGTGCTAGAGCGATCGTAGTGACAGGCGTCCCGGCTTCGCAGATCTCATCCACTGACAGGATCAGTGGATGGCTAGGGGAAACTTCGTTATCGCGGTAGGCTCCAATGACTAGTAAATCGTGGCTTTCAGTACCACTCATGAGCAGTCGCATCAGCTTGAGCGATGCTGCATCTGCCCACTGCAAGTCATCGAGAAAAATCACCAAGGGATGGTCGGGTGTTGTAAAGACTTGGATGAACTTTTGGAACAGAACATTGAAGCGGTTCTGCACTGCACTGTTCGCCAATTCTGGAGCAGGGGCTTGCTCACCAATGATGCGCTCTAGCTCTGGAATAACCTCAGTGATCACTTGAGCATTTTCGCCCAACGCTTTCAAGATTTTGAGTTTCCACCGTTCTACCTGAGCATCGCTTTCAGTTAACAATTGCCCTGTCAGATCGCGAAATGCCTGCACAAAAGCGGAAAGGGGAATGTTGCGCTGGAACTGGTCAAACTTACCTCTAATAAAGTAGCCTCGTTGCCGCAGAATGGGCTTGTGAACTTCGTTGACTACAGCAGTCTTGCCAATACCAGAGAAGCCCGCAACGAGGACGAGTTCGCTTCTTGAGGAATGGGACGTAGGGGGCAAAGAGCAAGACGTCTCTGACTCCTGGCTCTGTGTCACTCGCTCAAATGCGGCTAACAACTCGGCAACTTCTTGCTCTCGACCGTAAAGTTTTTCGGGAATGATGAAGTGATTTGAGATGTCTCGCTGTCCCAATGGAAAGAGAGCAATTGTGCCGTGATCTTGCCACTGGTGCAAACAGATCTCCAAATCATGCTTTAAGCCCAGAGCGCTCTGATATCGGTCTTCTGCATTCTTTGACATCAGTTTGCTGACAATGGCTGAAACCATTAATGGAATAGAGGCATTAAGTTGATGAACCGTCGGAGGCTGTTTAGCAATATGACAGTGTACCAACTCCATCGGATCATCTGAGTTGAAGGGCAACCGACCCGTCAGTAGTTCAAAGCAGGTAATGCCCAGAGAGTAGAAATCGGTGCGGTAGTCAATCCCCCGATTCATGCGCCCTGTCTGTTCGGGCGAGAGATAGGCCAGTGTGCCTTCTAAAACGTTTGGGCTAGTGAGGGTTTGCGTTTCACGCGGCAACCGGGACGCCACGCTAAAGTCAATCAACTTGACTTGCCCAGTGGTGGGATTGACCAAAATGTTGGCAGGCTTGATGTCTTTGTGAATGATGCGATGGTGATAAAGCCGATCGAGAATATCAGCAAGGGCGATCGCAATCCGCAGAAATTCCGCCAGAAACTCTACGCTTCCCGGCTCTCTACCACCTCGGTTCTTGATAGGACTATACTCCTTTAGCGAAATTCCGCCAAAGTCCTCCATCACCAGAGCAAACCCATTGTGGTAAGGCTCCAGACTGTAAGGACGCACCACTCCTGGTGAATCAAGCTGTCGGATCAGGGTGTACTGATTCTTGAACTGCAACAGTTCTGTGAAGCTGGGATAAGGGTTTTTGAGTAGCTTGATCACAACAGCCCGTTGATTCGATTCCTGATAGCCGGAATAAACGAGAGTTCTAGAACCGTCGTAGATCGTTTCTCGAATTTGATACCCCTGGATCCGAATCTGCTTCATCATGATCCCTTAATGACTAAGTATAGCTAGTTAACTGCGCTAGTCTTCCCAGCTTCGGGGCGGTTTCATCTGTCTTGAGGGATAGATTTGTCAGTAAAGCATGACTATATTATTAAAGATTTTATAAAATTCGTAATTACACTGAAGCTACTTAATAAAATTGAACATATAAACGAGAAAATTCTGTAATTTCACATAGATGCTGAACACATCGGTTCTTTAAGAATGAAAACTCGATTTTTTATCCGTATTTAAGCAGTTTATTCAGTGCTTTATATAACAACGTGCAAATCCTGCTCAAACTCTCCGTTTAACCCTCAGGCCCAGTTTTATTAGGCTAATGGAGAATATCTGCAATTCTTTTCTGAGTAATAAAACGGATATTACTTGATAGTTGTAAGTAACATTTAAAACAGTGAAGTCTTCCTAAAAATTTGAAATAAATCTACGTATTCTTAAATCAAATTTAGGAAAAAACCTTATTTCGCTGCAATTTTCAGTGAATTTACGCGAATAACGCTCTCCGAGAAATCTCGCTATAGCCTAACAGGTGAGTAGGTTATTCTATCGAACAGCTTCAGTGTTCTTAGTTTTCTTAATCCTAATTTTAGATTCCTCCGTAAGTACGTTCCGTAGGACTAAGCACGCTCTGTAAGACTAAGCACGCTCCGTAAGGCACCTCTCAAATAAGGTTTTCGCGAAATTAATACTTTCCTACACGGCTTTGTCAAGTGCGTGAAAGAGGCGTATGAGAAATTCGCGCGGTTACCGAGTTGCTGAAGTGCTTCAAATGGTATCAGTCAAGCAACATTTACAGGTAAAAACACGTATGGTATTGTCTACGAGAACGGCTCATTCTTCCTATCTAGTCGATCGCCTTCTGTCGGCTAAGGATGAAAACTTGTTCAATTACGTTAAGTTTCGGCTGATTGCCAAAGCTTTGCAGGAAGCCAACATTGAACGTCCCCGCATCCTTGATCTAGGTTGCGCTGACAAAATTGCGCTACGCTACCTGTCTAATTTGGATGTCGATTTTCAATACTGTGGCGTGGACTATGAATCCCCGTTTTCACCTGACATCTTGGCAGACATTCGAGAATCCAATCAAATCATTTCAAAGCTTCCGTGGCAGCCCAACGTCATTTTTCTGCTAGATGTTTTGGAACATCTTGACGGACTCGAAATCGATATTCTCCAGATCCTTGAAGCGTGTTGTTCAATTTTGCCACCAGGCGGGCTTGTTGTTGTTACCATTCCGCAGATGTATCGGTTAGACCGATTCAAATTCAAGCATTTGCATTACAAAGAACACAAGATTCGGTTACGTCAAGACGAATGGTATAACCTTCTAAGTCGTGAACTGAAGGTTCATAAGAGCCATGGGGTTGGATTGATTTCGGTCATTCCTTACCTGGTGATGTTCCACCGCCGCTATGAAAAGATCCCCTTCCTCATGCGTCTGTTTAAGCAACTGCGCGAGAAGACCCTAGAACAGCCATTTCTACGTGTTTTAGATTGGCATCTCAGTCATTTGCTCGGTGGACTACCATTTTTTAGGCAGTGGACAAACGATGTTCTGTTTGTTTGCGAAGTGCCTCACTCTAATTCCTAGTCCTAAACCTTAGCTTTGAACTGTTTCAACTTCAAATGATGCAATTTGAAGTTGAAACTTAATTTCTATGTGCTTGGCGCACAAGAATCAACTGTGGAACAAATCACAAGGATGCACAATGAATACTTTCCATCCCGATTTTTTGGGTGAGGTCGCTCGACGAGTAGGCATCAAACCTCATCCTAACTGTCGCCAATTTGTGGTGCAGCACCTCTATGAAGATACGCTGCGGTTGCTGCTGACCTCTCACCAGTTTTTTCCGATTGACGTTGTGATTGGCATTAGCTACTCTGGCAAGAAACAAGTTGTGAAAGCGTTGCAAGATCACGGAATTCGAGTATTGACACCAGGATTCCACGAGTTGGAAGCAACTATTCAGACTGAATTGAAAGATAGCCTTGAGCGGTGTCGTCAAGCAGATCATCAACTGCTTCTCCACGAGGTGGGTGGTTATGCTATCACATGTTTCCATAATCACTATCGGGAATACTCGAACCTTGTTCGAGGAAGTGTTGAAATTACAAAGCAAGGAGTATGGGCAGCACAGCGTATTGATAATCTTTTAATTCCTCAGTTGAACTGTGCTGAGACAAGACTGAAGGAGATTGAAGGCGATTATGTCGGAGATGCAGTCGTGCTGTCTCTAGATACAATTTTGCGTGAGATTGGCTATGCGATCGCAGGGCGTTTAGCTCTCGTCAATGGCTATGGCTGGGTCGGGCGTGGAGTATGCCGCAGTCTACGAGCAAAAAACGTCGTCGTTGCCGCACACGATGTGGATGTAATTAAAAAGGTAGCCCTGAAGTTGGACGGCTTCCTATTACAAGATGAACTGGATACCTTCGAGCGGGCTTCGATCGTGATTGGTGCGTCGGGGGTATGTTCGATTACGCCAGAGGTGATTGATCGGTTGAGCGATCGCACTATTCTGGTCAGCGCCAGTTCAAAGAAAATCGAGATTGATCTAGACTACTTACATACTCAGGCGCAATGGACTGAGTTTGTCCATCCCCATGTGCAAGCTTACCATCTCCCAAATCGCATTCTCTATCTGGTGAATCAGGGTTACCCTGTTAACTTTGTGGGTAGTAGTGTTCCTGATGAAATTGTTGAATTTCTATTTGCAGAAGCACTTATTTTGCTAGAGCAATTAGTTTCTAACGATTTTTCACCCGGAACGTTTCCGCTTTCTTCGGAGTTAGAAGAGATCCCAGCACAGGTTTGGTTGGATTTACGTTGATTCTGTTGCAAAAACTGGTTGTGCCCTAAAACGCGACAGACCGGATACGGTCAGTTCAACAACTCTAGAATCAATGACTAGAAGAGGCATGAGCTACTACCCTATTATCCCTTCAACAATTCTCACGTTTAGATTCTCACGTCTAGAACATCAGCCAAAAATCTCCGAGTTCCCGAAGAACTCGGAGATCTCAATATCCTACTTTTTGGTCACGAACTTACTCACTGACACAAAGCCTAGCCTAAGACTTCTGCTAACATCTCCAGCGTTGCAAGTTTCACAGCAATGCCGAATACAACGTTGTCATCTGAATTATTCTACCCAATGTTCTTAAGCTTGTTCTGGTGAAATATATCTTCACAGCAGCGCAGTTATTCATTTAGCCGTTTCTAATCTGAACAACTAAATTGCTTCTGGATTGAGATCAATCATTTCTTGGGTTGCGTAAGTTCCAATCGGACTCCAAAAAATGTAAGGCAGAAGAAGCAAGGCCGCTTGCACTGATGTAAAAGACACCGCGATCGCGAGCAAAATTCCTAAAACCGCCCCCAATCCACCGATGATTGTTCCGATCGCTAAGCTCCGCAGTCGTAGCGTCAAGGGAATGTAGGAAACCGTGACAATTTCAACCAGCAAATATATGCCCATAAGCAGCCAGGTTTTGAGCGTTCCCGGTTCGTTGTGCCACACCAAAGCAGCAGACCATGCACCACAGGTGAACGCGATCGTCCAAATCAATGGAATCAGCGGTTGAATCATCGCTAACCAGCGAGGAAGGTCTAACCGTTTCACCCACCGCAGATCTTGGCGCGGTCGAATTAAAAGGCTTCCAAGCGAAACCAAAAAGGCAACACTGGCGATGATCATCCAAGGTTTCATATCCCTGCTTTCCCAATTTCAAATTACATCTGTGCTGCTCCTCTCTGTCAGCATCAATGTTAGAAATTAAACTCTAAGCATTCCTCACTCTCAGGATGGGCATCCACTGACAACTCACCTTGTATAAGTCTATAGAGTTAAGCCAAGAGATAAGAAGAGTTAAGCCAAACATCTAACTAGAGTTGGGTGGAGGAAACCGCAGTCCTATTCAAAATTATAGGAACTTAATCTTGTCGCTCTTTGACTGGATTAGATGTTGTTAAAAAATAATTTACCTATTAGGAGAACTAACCATGGTGACAACACTAGACGATACAAAGCGGATGATGATCGGTGAACGATTAGCCGATCTGAGAGCCTTTCAAAGTGCAATTCTCTCGAATGATCAAAAATTAATTGATGCTTGCCCGTACCCCGATGTTCGCGAGCGCTTGCAAACAATGCTGGAAGATGACCAGAAAAACTTGGGCATTGTCGACACGGTAATTGTGCAATATGGCATTCAAACTGAACCAAGTCCTGCCACCAAGACTTATATTCCGCAGTTCGAGCAAATGATGTCTAGCGATGAGTTTACGTTCTACCAAAAACTGATTCACCATGAACTGGTGAAGCATGGTCAAGCCATGAGTGGTATCACGATTCACAAAGCGGCTCAGAAAGTCGGAGCAGATATTGAAGTAGCGATCGCACCGTTGAACACCGTCAACTTTGAGGGTCGCGCCCATCAAGAACAACTCAAAGGCATCCTCGAACAGGTGGGTGTGCGGGAAATGACTGGGCAAGATGCTGATCAAGGTCTGTGGGCACGTGTGCAAGACTCGATCGCAGCACTATCCGGCGTTGCGGGCAGTGTGCTGACTCAGAACACTGACAAAGAAGATATGAACATCCAGACCTTGATTCGGCTGGATCATAATAAAGTGAATACGATCTTCACTGAAATTGGCGCAACAAAAGATCCGCAAAAGTTGCAAGAATATTTTGGGCAACTCTATAAAGATATACTGGCACACGCTCAAGCCGAAGAAGAAGTGGTCTATCCAAGAATTCGATCGTTCTATGGTGACGATAACACTCAGGAATTGTACGATGAGCAAGCCGAATGGCGACCCATGCTTGATGAAATCAAGGCAATGGATCCTGCCTCTGCCGATCAGTTCCGCTCAAAAATTAAAGATCTTATGGATCACTTAGGCGATCACATTCGTCAAGAAGAAAGCACCATGTTTGCGGCGATCGACAAGAATTGTAGTAGCGAACAAAAAGAGCAAATGGCGACGGAATTCAAAGCGGCGAAGAGTAAAGTTCAGCAAGAAATGTCAGCATCAATGCAGTAACCGCAATGATTTAGGTGCGTTACCCGCGATAACGCACCTTCTGACTTAAGCTAGCAATAGGTTCGCTCAATTTTTCAGTCTCTAAACTGAGCAGTTCAACTCGGTGAGTGCTGTAAGCTCAAGGAGAAGCCAGCGATCGCAGCCATACTATTCGAGCCGTCTTCACGCTTCTGTTCCTCATCCCAGTAACTCCTTAATGAGTAAATTGTTAATGAGGCGGCCTAGGATGGGAGCAAGATTGTACAAGGTTAAGTGTAGAATGTTGCCCATCCTTCCTGGAGTCTCATTTTTCACATTGAATAACTGTGGTGAACGCCAACTGCTGGACACCGTGAAATGACGGGTGAATCATCTGCGATCGCTAGCTTGCGGCACGTGCCGACCCCCGGTAAACCTGCTTCCAAGCACTCCTATCCCCTTTATGCTGACCATATCGTGGCAATTGGGCGAGATCCTCGCTGTCATATTGTGGTCGATCCGGTTTTACACGCTTCTGTGTCGCGGCGTCATGTCGAGGTGCGCCCTGTTGCCGAGCCAGGAACAGTGCCAAGGTGGTGGGTTTGTGATCTCGATAGCTCGAATGGTACCTATTTGAATGGAAAACGGTTGCGCGGTTGTCAGATGTTGCAAAGCCGCGATCGCATCACGCTAGGACAGAGTGGACCTGAATATATTTTCGAGTATTGCGCTCAAGAGCATCAGTCTCAGACTCTCGAAGTCTTGACTTTACCTCCTCAAGAGACTCCTGTCGCTCCCATCGTCGAAGAAAGAGTCACGTTCACCCAACTGTTCCCGATCCTCTCCACAGGGCGAGATTTGACGCAAAAAGCCTATCTCGCGCCCAGTATGATCACCATTGGGTTCGTGGTAGCGATGTTCTTGGCCGTTGGACAGGCGATCGTCTTCAATCTGCTAATTGCTGGATATTTAGCCCTAGCCGCTTACTATTTTGTCTATCAACTCTGCGGCAAGCACAAACCGTGGTGGGTTCCGGTTGCGGCGGCATTAGGCACGATTGCTCTGCTCAGAAGTCCGGTTTTACCCCTGTCGATCTGGCTGTTTCGACAAGTCTTGCCCGGACATGTGCCAGAAGACGGAGAATCAATCAGCTTCTTAGTGCTGCTGATCCGGATGTTTTTTGGTGCAGGCTTGATGGAAGAATTGCTGAAGGCGCTTCCTCTACTCGCGCTATTTGCGATCGGACGATTTCTGCCCGCGCCGTGGAATAGTCGCGTTGGCATCTGGGAGCCATTGGATGGTATCTTGCTAGGAGCCGCGTCCGCTGTTGGGTTCACGCTGCTGGAAACCTTGGGACAGTACGTTCCAGAAATCATTCAAAACACGACGCTACAAGTTGGTGAAGGACTAAATCAATTAAGGGGACTACAACTCCTCATTCCTCGCTTGCTAGGGTCTATTTCGGGTCATATGGCGTATAGCGGCTATCTGGGATATTTCATTGGGCTAAGTGTTTTAAAACCGAAACAAAGTGCCGTGATTCTGACCATTGGCTATCTGACCGCCGCTGGGCTGCATGCGCTCTGGAATGCAATGGGGTGGGTTAGCCCAGTTGTTCTAGCGCTGGTGGGCATCTTATCCTACGCATTTTTAGCAGCAGCTATCTTAAAAGCCCGTAGCTTATCGCCGACGCGATCGCAAAACTTTGCAACTCGATTGAAAGGCTAGAAGCTTGATTCTGAAGGATTCTACCAATCCTGAGATACTCTGTAGCCTGTTCCCTAAAAATTTTCCTTCTTTAGAGAGAGGTTCCAACAAATCGAGCGCTCTACGCTCATAGGTAAAGGCTGCGATTTATTGCCTGTCTTCATTACCCACAAGCGCACAACGCTTCGGACGTTAGCAGAACCTATGACCCTGAACCTAGTTAATAAAAAAATCCTTCTACCGCTAAGCATCGCGATGCTTACGGTTTTTGCTGGAACTGTCAAAGCGCAAGCAGAAGAACCAGACACCACAGACGCGACTTCTGCTTTATCTAATCAAGTTACACGGGCAGACTCAAACGCTTCATATTTAGAAGGAACTACACTACAGACCTCTGCTAAAGTTGCGGCTCCTATTCCAGGTCACTCGGTCACAAAAGCATCAGCACTATTAAGCCAAGCTCCCGAAGCAATTTTATTGGCACAGTCTAGTGGTGGTTCATCGGGTTCACCGACTACGCCTGGTACACGCAACCCATCTACCGTTCCTGATACGGTTCCGCGTATTGATCCGGGTGCAACGAGTCCCGGTACTACCGATCCGAATGCTGTTCCAAGTGTTCCTGCGACCACACCAGGAACGCGGAATCCATCTACCGTTCCTGATACTGTTCCGGGTGGTATTACTCCAAACAGGACCAGTCCAACCATTATCTCGCCTGGTGGAACTCAACCAAGTACCACAACGCCGCAATTTCAATCTCCAACCACACCGGATTCAACCACACCGGATTCAACCACACCTGGAACGACTACACCAGATTCAACCACGCCTGGGACAACACCTGGAACGACCACACCGGATTCAACCACGCCTGTAACACCCCAATTCACTCCAGGTACAACACCGGATACCACAACTCCAAACAACAACCTGATACCACCAATCACACCGGGTCGCGCTACTCGTTCTGGTTCTAGCTATGTGGGTATTGGCGCTAACGTTGGTGTTGGTGATGGTGATACAGCGCTGGGCGAGACCAGTTTTGAACTCTTTAGTAAGATTGGCTTGACTCGTTCTTTCTCCGCTCGCCCATCGGTTCAGTTTTCGGATGATGTGACTATTTTGCTGCCCATCACCTATGACTTTAACTTTGGCGCAGGCCCAGCAGGCCCAGTAGGAGGTGCGCTAGGTGTTCCGATCGCTCCTTTTGTTGGAATTGGAGCAGCCGTTTCAACGGGTGATGGTGGAGATGTTGCTTTACTATTAACAGGTGGTGTTGATGTGCCTATCTCGCCTCAATTTACTGCAACAGCAGCCGTCAACGCTTCTGTAACAGGACAAGCGGCTGTCGGAATTCGGGTAGGGGTTGGTTATAACTTCGGCGGATTCTAAATTGCTAAGGATTGGTAATCAGGATTGATTATGAATCCTTCCACTCGATGACAAGAACGGCTGCCTCAATCCTGAAGCAGCCATTCTTGTTATGGGTAATTTTTGTTTGCTGGTATTAGGTTGCTAAGGGAAGCATTACGGGTGCATTGTTGCTGCGATCGTAGATTGTCGTCTCCAATTCTTGGTGATAAACTCCCGACGGAAGAATACCACATCCTCCATATTGCGCCATCACTCGCTGTTGCGCTAACACATCTTCGCCACAGTGGTTTTCAGGAAGATCACGCCAGAAGCTGAACCCTCCCACACTACGAAGTTTTGCCACGTCATATAGAACGCACCCTCCGACCCAAGCCACTCGATACTTACGAGTGTTCTGGGGCGTGAGGGCGAGATTTTGCTGAATGTGATAGAGATTTGCCGCATTGTGAAGCTTCCAGCGCTCCCACTGCGGCATTCCGGGATGCAAGGATTCGGGTCGAACAGAGCCTTCCCAAAATTCAATCGCTTGCTGATCAGGGCGTACGTCATTCAGAAAGCTCAACCCAATCAAGCCGCTCCCCACAAAACCGCACTCTTCATCCTGAATTGCGGTCAGCATCTGCTCAACGACATAAGATTCTAGAATCAAATCGTCATCTAGAAAGAGAGCGTAGGGGGCAGTGGCTTGATCAAGCAAAAATTGACGATGCTCTGCCATGCCTCGTCGCGGCAAGTGCCGATGGGTTTGAACTGGGTCAGAGACGCCTCCAAGGCTGGAACGTAATACTCGCAGTACCGCTTGCACCTCTCCGGCAGCGATCACTCCTCCATCCTCACTCTCTGTATCCCTACTTTCAGTCTGATCCGAGATGATGACTCTAAAATCCTTGTATGTTTGAGCGATCAAACTCGTCAACGTTACCGCTAACGCGGCTGGACGATTGTAAGTAGGAATGAGGATATCAACAGTTGCCATGATAGAAACATTGGTAAAACATCACAAAGCAGTCATCACTTTGATCAACTCGTTAGAGATATCGATCGCACCAAGTTCCTGCTTTGTAAACAGAACGCCAGCCAGAAAATAGATGTTCTGAGAATAGAATGCTTGTTGATTTTGACGCAGTTTTGAAATGCAGTTTCTCACCTTTGGCTCAGAACTATAGTAACCAAACTGAAGCGGCGTCACCATAAAATCTGCAACTGCGTATCCGTGATCCAGTCCCTGTTCAATGGTCTCCACTGGGTTTGAATAGCTAGAGATCAGCACCATGACGTTGGGACAATCTAACGTTAGAAGTTTGTTTGTGATCGTTGCGCCATCGTCGCCACCATGCAACAGAGGCATACAGATGTCGTTATCTGGGGCAGGCAAGTAAGGTGGATTGGCAATCAAACAATCCGCATTGGGAACATCAGCGTCAAAAAACGACCGATTGTGAACAACATATTTCTGGTCTAGTTCACACTGGGAGACTCTAGAACGAGCAACTTGAGAAGCAGAAGGATTTAGCTCGTAGCCCTGAATCGTTCCGTTAAACTGGCTTCGTATCAACGCATTAATAACAGGACTACCATCACCAGAGCCAAATTCGATAATGCTGTTGGAATCACGATAGCGATTGAATACTAACCGCTCTAAACAATGAGAATAGAAATGAGATTCTTCAGGACAGAAGAATACTTCTTGCTGAGAGTAAGCAGGAGTTACATCAGGTAAGCCCTGAGAAGGGACGTGCGATCGCCGCACGCGAGATCCAGTGAGTGTCATAGAGTCATCCCATAAATTATGCGTTGCACCCGTCAGAGCTTGCTTAAAGTCAAGCTCGCTTTAAGGAGAAACCACAGGCAGCGGCTCAGCTTCCCATTGACGCAGCCGCACCACGACTGCCTCGCTCGCACGTTCGCCCATGATCTTTTCTTGGTCGTAGCCCAATACCAGTTGCCACGCTTCGTTGGGATACATGTCCACTAGCGGCAGCGTCACATTTTCAACCATCCAGCGTCCGTGTCGCTCGTCTTCGCGGATGTGGAGTTCCCAATATCCCATAGCATCATCGGAGAGGCCGAGGCGCTGAGCGGCAGCGAGATAGTTGCGGTAGGCAGAAGGCCCAGCAACTTCAAAGTAAGCTAAACCCCCGTTGTAGCGCAGGAAGTGACGCTTGCACTCGGTGAGTAGGAAGTTGTGATTTGTGCTGGCAAGAACCTGCCAGGGAACGAGATCAATATAGGCTTCGGGCTGCGTGTTTAAGCCGAGTTCGGTCATCATCAGCGCGAAAAATGTAGAGTGCTTTCGAGACAGACGACCATTGCCATATTCCTCGATCAGCACCCTGGTAAGGGTTGCCTGTACTTCGTTGGCTGCCCCACCCAAAATCCGGGTGAGCCGACTCGATTCGATCAGTCCATCAAATGATGCGATCGCGATCAAATAACGATATCCCTCAAATGACAAGCGTTCTCTGAGATAGATCGCATCGTCAGACAGGGCAGGATTGAGATCGGCTTCGTAGCGATCGCTCAACGCTTGCTTAAAGTCAAGTGACTTGTAACTCTCGGCATCGACGTGAGACAGTTCCCACTCTTGCCAAGCAGCTTCAATCTGATTCCGAATCTTTTGCAGATACAGCGATCGCTCATTAGTGTAATGGCTTAGATCGTCATACCAAAAAAGATTGAGTCGATTGATTCGGTACAACACTCGTTGAAGAAACCAATGGGCATCGTCCGAACTCTGTGGCGTTTGATAGGCTTCTGTCAACGCCTGGTTAAGCGTTGTTTCAAAATCGCTGATTTGAGCAATAGGGTGATCAAGCTGCTGGTCGAGATCTTCAAGCTCAATTAACGCACCGAAGCTTTTTTCCGCTTCGTAGTATGGATTTTGGATTTGCGCCTGGGTTGTAGCTGGAATAAGTTCCCGCGTCTTTAACGGCGTAGCTAGACTGCCTTGCATGTACCTTATTGCTTTACTGTTACTTTATACTTCTCATAATTATTTATTACAGTTTACAAATGTAGCTTCCTAAGAGAGAGATCAACTTATCCAAGGATAGAGTTTCACTTCGTGTTTAGTAGGAGCTTTCTTTGAGGAGATGAGTGACTTTTATATTCCGTATATTCCGCTTTTCAAGTTAGTTAACCCTTGGCAAAACCAAGAGCAATGATTCTGAACAGTTGGCAGAATTAGAAGAATCGATGTACGAGTAGTTTTACGAACGTAAAAAACAATAAGAAGAGTAACAAGATTGGCACGCTTAGGAGCTTTGTCGAAGCATGACTATTCTTCGCTAACAGAGATTAAGCAGAGGTTAGATTTAACAGCGATCGCAGAAGCCTTTTTCTTGGGCAGAGTCAGTAATAAACGCAGACTGGATTGTGGATTCAAAGGCTTACATGCTTGTTTTTTATTATAAGCAAATTAATCGACGGCTCTAATTTGTCCTTTCAAGTAATGGGATGGGGCAAGATGGAATTGTTGAAGGAGCGGATGAAAGTCTAAAGTTAGTGTTGGTAAACTAGTGTACTTTAACCTTGCCGAGCAAAATATCTGTACTACAGATTGCCAAACTGTTTTCCTTGCTTTCATCCGTTCCTTGCTTGACTTGTAGAGCTTAACTTCTTGTAGAGCTTAACGTGCAGAGTAGGACACGTTGCTGTAGACAAATTATTCGTCGCGCCCGTGTACTTGCGCAGGTGGACTCGTCGCTTCTACGGCGGTAAACGACTCTAAGATTTTGTAGGTGTGAGATGCACCTTTAGGCACGACCCAAGAATTTCCAGGCTCTAGCAGAACCATTTGCCCTTCGAGATGGAGTTCAGCTTTTCCATTAATCACGTAGCCGACGGTTTCGTAATCTCGTGTTGTCGAAGGTTTGACTTCGTTTGAAGGGTCTTCGTTTTCCCAAAGTCGCATTGAGACACTTTTACCGGAGGCAAGATATTTCTGACCCATTTCGCCTGTTGGCGAAGAATGGGCATCTACTTTTTTAACGCTGGTATCGGCCATAGTGTCACCACTTGATAGTATTTGACGCCTAGGCTAGCTAGATGCAAGTGGGGTTTCCTCTTGCTCAAGTACGAGTTATGACCTCTGGAGCTTCACTTTACGAAGCGCTCACCTGCTACGGAATTGATTTCGATCGCAATGCGGCGGTTCTACACTGCTTCGTTCATCGCGTTTGCAAAGATCACTAACTCGTTCTCTTCGTGAGTTTTGCGTTGGGCAGACTTGAGGACTTCTAAGCTGAGGGGCACATTCAACCGCCCACCATTTTCGATGATGTCTTGAACGGTAACGATCGCAATTTTAGGATAGGAACATCCCATGATTTGATGGTGATATAGCCCACAGGTTTTGGCTTTCTGAATCATGCCTTTGGTGGGCTTTTTCAGGGTCAGGACTTACGCAAGCGGGAGGCGGTAAAGTAAAAGGCAGTGAATGAGGAGTGGCGTCATGAGCATCACAAAACTGGATGAGTGCCAATATCTGCTCAGCAGTCCGGTGA
This sequence comes from Myxacorys californica WJT36-NPBG1, assembly GCA_019359315.1. Classification (GTDB taxonomy): domain Bacteria; phylum Cyanobacteriota; class Cyanobacteriia; order Leptolyngbyales; family Leptolyngbyaceae; genus Myxacorys; species Myxacorys californica. Next base: position 367 of record JAHHHO010000058.1, on the reverse strand, counting down.
ATTACACACTCACGACCTGAGCGGAGCATTTGAAAGGCGTGAGCCATGACGAAATCAATCGCTATTTGCGCGGCGAGACGTTAACGCCACGATTGCTCTGGGAACAAGTTTCGCCGCGACTTATGGGAACCGCGAACGGGTACATCGGCTTTGACGATACGGTGCTGGCTCATCGGTATGCAAGCGCGATCGAGATGGCGCAATTTCAGTACAGCGGGAATGAACATGGAGTAGTGTACGGGGTATCGTCAACTTAACCGGGAATATTCGAAATTAAGTACGATAATCCTTGAACATTCAGCCTTGCTCGATTTTAGGCAGCAACTTCCAAACACGTGATTTCCCGCCAATCCTCGAAGCGTTGGCG
>JAHHHO010000057.1 GCA_019359315.1 Myxacorys californica WJT36-NPBG1 | reverse complement strand
GTCAAACTCTGGAGGACATGAGGTTTATTTCTGACACTGCTGTAGCTCAACATGGCAGGCGGTTCAGCTTTCGAGCGAGAATAACTATATGTCTTCTAGATTAAGCTATTGCCGATTAAGTCTATTACAGAACAAAGTAAAATCACACGCTAACTGTTTTTTCTAGCGTTTGCAGTAATTCTTGCTCATTGTACGGTTTTGAGAAATAAGCCGTTGCTCCTAAGCTTTCTGCTAATTTGCGGTGTTTGTCTCCCGTCCGGGACGTGAGCATCACAATTGGAACCTGAGTAAACGACGGATTCACTTTCGCTTTTGCCAAAAATCCGAATCCATCTAGTCGCGGCATCTCAATATCACAGACCACCGCTTGAACAGCTAAGCCCTCTTCCAATCGCTCTAGCGCGTCTTGCCCGTCTTTCGCTTGCTCAACCCGATATCCGGCTCGCTCTAAGGTTAACGCCAAGAACCGACGAACATTAATCGAATCGTCTACCACTAGAACGGTCGGAATCGAACTAGGAGGGAGACTCAGTCGGTGCGCTCCAGTCGAGCGATAAGATACAAGCGGATCGTCCTCAGACCTTTCGCAGCTTGTAATCCAGCGCAGAAGCTCGGCAGCGTTCACTAGCGGCACGACGCGACCATTGCCTAAAATGGTGCAGCCACTAAAGCCGGACGGCAATGCCAACGTCCCTTCGATGCGGCGATTGGTGGCTTCTTGTTCACCCCAACAGCGATCGATGGGAATGCCATAGAGTTGATCGCCTTGATCAATCAGCATTATGCTGGCCGCCGAAATGCTGGGCGGCGTCTCGTAACCGTGGGGCGATCGCGGACAGTTAAAGTGCAGCCACTTCTGCAATCGCACCACTTGCACCACTTTGCCTTGCCAGTTGATCACCTCGTTGCTGCCTGTGTTGATCAGGTCTTCTGGTTTAAGTAAAAACATTTCAGTCACGACATCGCTCGGGAACGCGAGCAACATGCCTCCACTTTCAACCAACAGCACGCGCACCGTGGATAGCGTAAACGGAACCGATAGCGTAAACGTTGTGCCCTGCCCTGCCTCTGTGTTGACGGTGATCTCCCCACGAATCTGTTTGAGGTTGCTACGGACAACATCCATCCCGACGCCGCGCCCAGACATCGAGCTGACCTGCTCTCGGGTGCTAAATCCTGGCTCAAAAATCAGCGAGAGTAGATCTGCTTCACCTGCTGTTTTCAGAAGAACCGGATCAAGCCCCATTTGCTCCGCGCGATCGCGAATCCGATCAATCGGAATTCCTTCGCCATCATCTCGAATGGTGATCACAGTGCGATTGGCCTGCTGAACTGCCTCGATTTCGATTACGCCTTCTAGCGATTTGCCTTGGGATTGCCGAACTTCTGGCGTTTCGATTCCATGATCAAACGCGTTGCGCAGCAAATGCATGAGCGGATCGTTTAGCGTTTCGAGAATGTTGCGATCGATGAGCGTTCCGCCGCCGATGATATTGAGCTTGACCTGTTTACCATACTGTAATGACCACTCTCGAACCGCGCGGGGAAAGCGATCAACCACATCTGAGAGCGGACGCATTCTTAGTTGCGTCAATCCGGTTTGCATTTGCTTTGCGGTTTTTGTCAAGCCCCGATACGCTTGTTCACTATCATCCAGGCTCAGTTCGATGTCTTCTGCAACTTCCTGCAACTGAACGATGGTTTCCATCACTTGCTGAGACTGTAAATTGAGATCGGTGTATTGATCGAGTTCGAGCAGATCAAATCCCGATCGCGAATAGGCATTTCGCACCACCAAGCTTGAACTCGCTTCGTCTACTGCGACGCGCTGGCTGAGTCCAGAAATCGAGATTTTGTCATAGGCAGTCCGCAGTTTAGCGTTGACGGCATCGAGGGTTTGAATGCGATCGCGCAAACTCTGCGCTAAGGTTCTCAGACGTTTGAGATATAAATCAATGCCGTTGCGATCAATCGTGAGTTCACCAAAGAGATCATTCAACAGATTCAGTTGCCGCGCCGGGACGCGAACCGTAATATCTTGATCCTCTTCAACTTCGGACGCATTCGCGTCTAAAATCTTAAAATCTGAAACTTGCGATTCGCCAAAAAATGGCAGTGCTTCAGACGTGGGCTGATAGTCGGTGTAGCCATCATCGCTGACCGCCACGGCTTCAGCCGCTAGAATGTCAGTGTACCAATCGCCCTTTTCTTCAACCGATGAAAAGATTGAATCGAGGGTAGCAGAATCGGGAAAGGCAATGTCTAAGGCAATGTCTGTTGCGTCGATTTCTCCGTTCAGCCCGATGTCGTCGGTCACAAAATGAGGGTCCGACTCGCCAAAGTAGTCGGGTAGCGGCTCTAGGAGCGAATTGATATCGAACTCTACTACATCCACATCGGTCGGAATTTGATGGTACTGCCCTGACAGCACCTTAACCTGCGCATATCGCCAAGCTTGCAGTGCTTGACTTGCAAAGGCGCTAATGTCTTCAATTTCTGCTTCTAAGCGTTGCGTTACCGATTCACACAACTGAGTAAATGCTGACAGTTGCAGCATTTCTCCTAATCCCCCTAATTCTTGTGCTAGAATTGCAAGTTCTTCTCGCAAACAGGGTTGCGTTGGCGTTGCAACCACCGCTTCTAACCGTTGCAAACAGCCTTCGACTTCCGTTTCAAATAGGAGCGGAATAATTTCTTGTCCGTCTTCGGGCGAGAGAATGGAGCCAGCATTTTCATCTTGAGGATCGCCCAATTGTTCGTGCAATTGATCGAAAATAGGCGTCACTTCGGCAGCTAGCCAGGTTGAATCGATCGCAGGACGGTGAGCGCGAGGATGAGCGAGAAACTGGCGATCGCAATCGATCACCTGACGTAACCCTGTGAGTGCCGAGAGCAGCAGATTTTCGAGATGAAAGGTCGGTGCAATGGATTTATCGACCTTCAGGACTTTCAGAAAATCTTCGAGACGATGCGCCAGCGCACTTAATACCTCAAATCCCATCATGCCTGCCCCGCCTTTGATCGAGTGAGCTGCCCGCAGCGCTGCATTGATTTTCTGAGCGTCCACATGATGGTCGGCAAGTCCTAAAATCGTTCCGTCTAAGGTGTCTAGATACTCCTGGGCTTCATCTAGAAATTGGCGACGAATTTCAAGCTCTTTGTCCTGTGACATTGTGATGGTTAAGGTAATGGCTGGGATAGTCCGAAGATCTGGCGTTTGCCCTCATTCCACCTCATCTGACGAGAAGCGGCGGTCTTGCGTCCTGCTCAAAAAAGAGTTGCGGATGAAGGCATGTCAGGGAAATTAGCTCACCTTGAATGTGCCGACCGAGTTTTGAAGCTCCTGTGCGATCGCGACGGTTTGGCGAATCGATTCGGAAACTTGTAATGTCGATTCAGAGGTGCGTCCCGACGAGCGTACAATGTTCTGCATTAACGAGGTTACAGCCTGTGATGTCTCAACTTGAGACACAGTTGCCTGTGAGATCGATCCGACTAATTGGTCGATCTGCTGAGACACCGTGAGAATTTTCTCTAAGCTGAGTTTGGCATTATCGACCAAGCGCGTTCCCTCCACAACTTGCGTGGTGCCCTGCTCCATTGCTTCTACCACCTCCGAGGTTTCGCGCTGAATCGTGGCCACAATCTGTTCGATATCGCGGGTAGCGGCGGCCGATCGGGCCGCGAGTTCTCCCACTTCTTCTGCGACCACTGCAAAGCCTTGGCTGTCTTCGCCCGCTCGTGCAGCTTCGATTCCAGCGTTGATCGACAGAAGATTGGTCTGCACCGCAATTTGATTGATCAGCGAGACCACTTTCGAGATTTGCTGCGACGATTCACCTAGGCGCTTCACTTTCTTCGCCGTTTCCCCGATCGTTTCTCGTAGCCCCAGAATATTTTGCACCGTTAGCTCCATTGCCACGCCGCCTGCTTCTGCCGTGGAGAATGCCGATTTTGCCACATCAGCCGCCTGCCGCGCACTCGACGATACAGCTTGAATCGACTGCACCATCTGCTGCACCGAATTCAGCGTCCGGTTCGTTGCTTCGGCTTGCTGCATCGCATCTTCTGACAGTTGGCGCACCGATTGCTCATCATTGCCGAGAGCATCGTTCACCTGAACTGCTGCCGATTTCACTTGAGTCACAATCTGTCTCAAGCTCTCCACGATCGAGTTAAAGAAATCGGCAACTGTGCCGATCTCATTGGCAGTGACATCTGCACGAACGGTCAAATCGCCTTCTACTGCCCCTTCGACTTCTCCTAACAGTTGGAGCAACTGCATTTGCAGCGCTTCTTTTTGCTGCCGTTGGTCGTCCGATAGCTGCTCAGCAACTTGGCGAGCGGTTTGGGATTGGGTGAGCAAGTCCGCTTGATCAAGGGCATAGCCCATTTGAATCGCAATTTGCCCAATCAATTCGGTTTCTTCAAGAGTCCAGTGCCGCGTAGACGAACACTGATGAGCGCACAGCAGCCCGATGACTTCTTTGTCTTGTAGAATCGGAGCGACAATATGAGCCTGAACCTGCAAGCCCTCTAGAATCTCGCAGTGACGCTGACTCAACTTTGCGTTGTGCACATCTTCCACTGCCCAAATTCGCCCCTCTCGATAGTGATCGATAGCTCCTAGCTCCAGCGGATCGTCGATGATTTTGCCTAACCCTTTGGTCCAGCCAGGAGCTATCGATTCTGCTTCAATCGTGCCGCTCAGGTAGTCGGGATTGAATCTGTACACTACAACGCGATCGCTCTTGAGAAAACTGCGGACCTCATCGACGCCCGTTTGCAGAATGTTCATAAAGGTCAGCGATCGCCGAATTTTAACCACGACTTCGCTGAGAAACTGCGATCGCTGGACGCTTTGCGCTTGGTTTTGCAACAATGCCTGCAACTGCTCGGCCATCACATTAATGTTGTTGCCCAACATCGCCAGTTCATCGTCTCCCTTCACCGTCAGCCGCGTATCGAGCTTTCCGGCTCCCAGATCTTGCACCGCGTTCGTAGCAGCCAAAATCGGTCGAGTGGCGCGATTGGCTAGCCAAGCTGCTAACAGCCCGGTCAGCACCGCAACGGCTCCCGTTCCCAGGGTAAAAGTCCAAAACAACTGTCGCTGCGGAGCGAAGGCGAGGTCTGTTGGCGTTCCTAAAATTGTCCCCCAGCCGAGATCGGGAACGTTCTCGCCGCCCACCCACGGAGCATAACTTGCAAACAAATGAACTTTACTGGTTTGCGAGTCTTGCTCAATCACGCGGGTATTAGTTTCCCGACGAGATTGCATGTCCGAAAACTGGTTATATGCCTCTCCCGCAGACCGTCCAATTAGGCTGTCTTGAGACGACAAGAAAATTTGATTGCCCGCATCAAGGACGCTAAATTCTGCGCCTCCCGTGCGGTAGTCGCGCAACTGATCGGTCAAGCTGCGAACCGGCAGAATAGCACGAGCGATCGCAATCTTTTTCCCATTGCCCGATTCTTTAATTGGAGCAGTCAGGTAGATCACATACGGTTCGTTTGAATTGGCTCTGACCGGACGGCTAATCAGGACTTTATCTGACTCTAGAGCAGCTCTAAAGTAATCTTGGTCAGACTGTTTAGAAATGGATTGCTGATCGCTTTGCAGCGTGGCACTGCCATTGAGATCAAAAATCGCAATACTGTCGTACACTCGATACGCCTCAACAAAGCGTTCTAGAACGGCTCTCCTTTCTTCAGATGAGGTCGCATTCCGCACGGCGGTAGTGGTTAAAACTGGCTGACTCGACAGAATCTGCATATCGCCATTTCGTTCTGCCATAAAAGACGCCAACTTCTGGCTCAGCGTCTGAGCTAACCGTTCTTCGTTTTCTCTAATTTGATTGGTGATTGAGCGATTGGCTAATTTATACGCGATCGTCCCAATTCCCAATACGGGCAACGTCGCGATCGCAATTGCCAGTGCCGTTGCCTTAGCGCGAAATCCTAACCGTTTGACGCGCTGGAGAACCGTGATCTGAGACGGGCTGGCTTTACCTGCTTCAGCCGGAACCGCTTCGACAGCTGCAGCGGAATCAGCAGATTGGACAGAGACAGGAGCATGGCCATTTTTGGCAGCGTCAAGTTGATCGACCATAGGATGATGAAGTGATACGGCGGTAAGAAGCATTCAGAAAGCAGAGATGCGTTTAGCCTGATGACCAATGCTGATGAACAACGCGAAAGAACAGAACCATCACATCGTCAATACCCGTTCCCTTGTAAAATTGGAGCCTGTAAAATAGCTTCTCCATCGAGTAAAAACACAATTTCTTGCGGTTGCAGAATACAGCCCCTGGAATAGGGAATGAGACCCTTTGCAGCGTGACTGGGAAGCGGTTGAACGTGCGTTGGCTGTACTCCAGCAATGCCTCCGACTTGACGAATGGCAAGCGCGATCGCGGCTCCCCCCGTGCGAACAATCACAATGTCATACTGCTGGGGGCTATAGTCAAGGACGCCGACCCCTAGCAACAGCGCCAGATCGACGACCCACAGCACTCGACTGCGGCGATGCATCAGTCCGAGAACGCCGACAGGCAAATTCGGAATCGGAGTGAGTTGGGGCGTGGGCAAGACCAAAACTTCCTGCACCTGTTTCATGATCAGTCCTGCCTGAACCCCTTCAGTGACTTGAAACTTGAGATACGGTTCACCTTGATGGGTTCGAGTGCGGGCGGGCGTTAAGCTCAGTGCTGACGGATTGACCACCTCAACCCCCCACCGATTGAACCGTGCGGATCAGTTTCTCACGGGTAAAAGGCTTCGTGATGTAGGCATCTGCGCCTTGGCGCATTCCCCACAATCGGTCAATTTCTTGCCCTTTAGACGTACAGATAATTATGGGGACTTGCTGCGTTTCAGGATTTTTCTTGAGGTTGCGACATAGCTCAAACCCGCTCATCCCGGGCATGACGACGTCCGTTACAATCACATCGGGCTTTAGTTCAACGGCTTTATTAAGTGCTTCTTTGGCGCTGACGGCACCGATGACGCTATAGCCTCCTTCCCGCAGGTAATGGCTCAGTAACTCCATCTCCGAAGGAGTGTCTTCGACGACTAACACGGTTCCCATCAAGGTTAAGCTCATGATTTTGAATGCGTTTAGCGAAGGGTGAAATAGCCTGGATCAGACCGCGGTCAAGGGAGTACAGCATTAAGTCAGCGTTCATTTTTGACCCCCAAAAACTTAAATACGGTATTGACCAATTCTGGCTGGGTAAAGGGTTTGGTTAAGTAGCCTGATGCACCCACTAGTCTTGCTTTCGCACGATCGATAAATCCGGTGTGGCCGGTCACCATCACGATGGGAGTCTGCTTGAAGCTAGGATGCCGCCGCAGCAATGAACATAGCTCATATCCATCGAGGTTTGGCATCCCGACGTCGAGTAGAATGAGATCTGGTTTTGTCCGCATGATCTGCATCAGTGCTTTCACTGGGTCGTTGATCATCACGACAGAAACGCTGGAGTCGTGGAGAAAACTGCTGATGGCTTGCAAGATGGTCGGGCTGTCATCAATGCAGGCGATCGTATGCCGAGGTTTGTCTGACGGGGTGGACGGTTCTTCGGTTTTGTCTGGAGCAGACGCACGAGGAATCGTGGCACTTGGGCGAGAGACAGCAGAGCGTGGTTCGGTTGGCGTTGAACGTTGGGCACGGGTATGACAGTGTTCAACGATCTGCCGCAAATCGAGCTGGCATAAGTTGGGATAATTTGAGATTGCGGCTTTTGCGGTCAGTTCATACATGCCTTCTGTCACCGCTAAGAAGGATTGCAGCACCTCTTTTGCGATCGCATCAATCAGACTCACCGCCTGAGACATCGTCAGATACTGCTGCTCAACTAACCAACGAATCGCTTGATAATCCACGCTACTGGCAGAGAGGGAGGCAGGCTGATCGAATTGCCGCCGCAGCTGAGCATAGTCGAGCTTGCTCAGGGCAGGGGCTTGGTCGCCTAACCCCATCAGATGGTGCTGGAGTCGATCAAACGGGGCGATCGAGTTCGTCGCGTAGACGAGCTTACCGCGATCGAGGTAGAGCAACCATGAGGTTGAGCCACTGATGACTTGCAAACATCCGTCGATCTGACGGCTGATGAGTTGAGCTAACAAACTCAGGGGTTGGAGTCGTTGAAACGGTCGATGACTAACCATAAAAACCGGTATCGATTGAGAAACTCTTGAAACCTAATGCAAGTAATCTCCATATAAGAAATAGAAGCTTACTGCAACTGCATTTTTAGCGGAGGATTAACAGGAATGTCTTAGAAAGCAAAGCCTCTTGCAGACTAACAGCAATAAGAAAAACAAAATCAACTTAATAAAAGCTTGATAAACAGAAACACAATTTTCGTGCGACGACACAAAAACTGACCTCTTTAACAAATGACCTTTTATAAGAGAAAAGTCTTGTTATAAAACAGCTTTCTCTTACGAAATTAGGTGAGGCGGAGGGAGCCGCTAGTCGATGGTAAAACGTTCGTAATCGCTTTATGAAAAGACCTCCTCAATCAAGACTGAATAGGCACGAAGGTTGATCCCAGTATGGAAGTGTAACCTGGGTGATCAATCTGCACCATGTTAGCCGAGTTGTAGAGAGATGAACCTAAATGCACAATTTCTTTATCTAGTAGTCCGCAGTTAAATGCGGTCAACACCTAAGTCATAAATAGAGTACTGTCTACTACTCCAAATAACAAGCTTGGTGCTAGCAGTCGTAGGTTATGTGTGCTTTATGGCACTAAAAAATCAGCCGAAAAATTAACGTTTTCTAACTTGGACGATTTCAAAGCGGTTAAAGAAAGGGCATTTTGAAGGACTCAACGGTGACACTGGATTTTTAAAGTTGCCACAAATGATACATGTAAAAACCGCAATTCTATTACAAAAGCACACTCAATTTTTTATACCGACCATTTACGCCATGTCCAGTTTTTGTAACATCTGCTCAGGCGCAAAACACAAAGCCTATACTAAAGCCTATACTTTACATTAGAGGTGATTTTTAATACATAAAGCTACTCACTTTCACTTAAATTTGATGCCATTCTGATAAAAAGAGCATCACAACTGAATCCGTTTGTTTTCATTACAAAACTTTGCATCAATTAAGAACGATAGCGGCACTGCGATCGCTATCTCACCATTTCCAACTACCCACCAGCTAGTGCTAACTGCTCTTGCCGTTCTCGTCAAAAATAGTGGAAATGAAGAAACAATGTAAAATCCTGGCAACTCGAACTGCATGTCTAAATTCGCTCAACTCACTGAAGCAATTCTTGGGCTACCAAACCCACAAAATCAACTGATCTCAATTGGCATATCAGGATTTGGAGGGTCTGGCAAAAGCACGCTGGCGAGACGGTTAGCGAAGCAATTGCACGCTGCTGCAGTCGTTTCAATGGATGAGTTTTGGGTTGCAGAGCGAGATGTACGATCGTCAGATTGGACTGTGTTTGATCGCGATCGCTTAGAACACCAAGTTCTGATTCCGGCCACTCAAGGCAACCCCATTCGCTATCAAGTATTTGATTGGCATCAGGGCAAACTGGGGGGTTGGCGAGAAATAGAAGTGATCGATTATCTCATCGTTGAGGGCATCAGTGCGCTGCATCCCAGTTTGCTGCCGTATTATCATTCAAGATTTGGGTGGATTGTTCTTTGGAGGTGGCACAACAGCGCGGATTACGTCGCGGAACGACCGAATACAACATTGATGAAACGGAGAGTTGGGTAGAGCGGTGGACACCCAACGATCGCGCCTATTTTCAGAAGTACCGTCCTGATTTTCAGGCTGATTTTCTATATCCAACATTCTGATTTATTTAACTTTGACAATACTCTACCAAGGCGAGTTCAGGCAAGGCTCCCTGCATTCGGCTAAATCAATCGATTAGGTTCGACAATTGCTAATCAGCGCTCAGCATTCCTAAGCCGCGCACCGTGACTTTTCCGGGATTGAAGACGAAGCGCGATCGCAGATGCTCTGACAAGTTTTCTTTCAGAAACTTGCTCCCATTACGAACAAATACTGAATCTAAGCTAAGAGTATCTTCTGGATAAGATTCACGAGGTTCTTAATAGTGATCCACCCATCCTCCACTATTTTGTCGGGTATCTCAATATCAAACTCTTCTTCTAGTTCCATTGAAAGGTTAACCCAAGCTACTTCATCCATGCCTAGATCTTTCACCAAGTGGCTGTCTAAGTTAACTTTATTCTCATCTACCTGCAACTGCTCACTAACTATTTTCTGAACTCTTGCAGGAACAAAAGCTTTGATTGCATCCCTTCGACGAGCTTCCTCAGCCCTACGTTCTTCATCTTGATGAGCTTCCTCAGCCCTACGTTCTTTATCAGCAGCTAGCTGGTGCTTCATGCCTTCAATTCTAGAATCAACTAGCTTTCGTATACTGTATAAGTCAACTTTGTGCCCGCTCTGGCTGTAAATTTTCGTAGCTAAATTCCGCACGGTCCGATCGCGATTAGCCTCAAGTGATTTAAGCCCTTCCTCCGCCATAGCCGATGCGATTTCGTTCTAAATATGTATTGAGCACCATTTTCAGCACTTTTAATTCATAATCTTTCTCTACTTCACTCACGATTTATCCTCATACGAATTTATTCAAGCGCTCTTCCGCTTCTTCTTGAGTCACTGTTCCTTGAGTGTCTGCTGCTTCTAATCCCTGTTGAACTTTAGCTAAAACATGGAGATGATATTGCACATCTTCGATTGAGCAGTCATCAGGAAGCTTTCTTAGAAGCGATTCAATCTCTGCGGGTCGATTCCCCGCAGCTTGCTGCGTTCGGAAACTACAGCGTCCGAAGGGTGCTGTTGAGCGGAATCGAGCCGCGAAGCGTGCGAGTGGAGCGAAGTGATACACCGTCCGCTTGCGGCGGTGACGTTCATTTTCTCGCTTTGTAGTATTCATAATACGGAGTTCCAAAATTACACCTGAGTTTGAGGATATTGCACCCTACACGATGACAGTTCTTTCGCTCCATCAACAAATTTTGCATCAAACGTATAGAAATCAGAACATAGCTGGCATTGGGCAAGATGAAAAGCATCCGCAAAATCTAAGCCACACTCATGCCATTGCAAGACCTGCTCAGTTAATCTAGCGTTGCTTAAGTGAACATTTGGCAGCCCAAAGAGATTTTTGAATGCTGTGCGGATCTCATGAGACTGGCGCTTGTACGAAAACCGCAAAACCCACTCTGTTTCAAGAATGACTGTGTTGGGAATGAAAACAGCCTCAGATTGAAAAAGCTGATAACTTCTTTCGTACTGAAGGGCATCGTCTTGGGTCAGTAATCGAACCACAATATTTGTGTCAACGGCGATCATGCCATGTCTCCTCTACTCCGCGACGGATTGCCTCTTCCATCTCCTTCAAACTGACGGGCGTTCCATCGTGTTTGAGACATCCCGCGACAGTATCTAAAGTCGTCTCTACAAATGGCGGTTTAGGTTTAAGGAGAACTCCGTCTCCAGTATCGATCGCAACGAATTCCTGTCCCACTTTCCACTGATGCATCTCACGCAATACTTGAGGAATGGTGACTTGACCGTCGCTAGATAATTTTGTCGTTTCCATAAGCCGCAGGAAAAATAAGAAACACGTCAAATTTTAGCAAGACTGCCGAGTCGCCTACACCAAAGCAAGTTCCGGTAAAGCTCCCTGCATTCGACCCAGCCAATCGATCAGATTCGACAATTGCTGATCGGCGCTCAGCATTCCCAAGCCTCGCACCGTCACTTTTCCTGGCATGAAGACGAAGCGCGATCGCAGATGCTCGGGTAAGTTTTCTTTCAGCAAGTTCCACGCGGGTTCTTCCATTGGCGTTTCTAAAATGACGTGCTGTTTGCCTTCGGGCTTGATGCGAGAGAAACCAAGTTTTTTCGCGACTTGTTTAAGTTCCATTACACGCAAGAGTTGTTGAGATGCTCCCGGAATCGTGCCATAGCGATCGTTCCAATCTGCCGCGATTTGCGTCAGTTCTTGCTTCGATTGAGCGGTGGCAACGGCACGGTAAGCACTCATCTTTTGATCAAGATCGGGAATGTAATCGGCAGGAATAAAGGCTGTGAGTTGCAGATCGATTTGTGTATCGTCCACTTGCGGAATTTCTTGACCCCGGATTTCTTTGATCGCGTCTTGCAGCATTTCCATATACAAATCAAACCCGATCGCATCCATCTGTCCCGACTGTTCTGCGCCGAGTAAGTTACCGACACCGCGAATTTCCATATCTCGAACCGCAAGCTGATAGCCAGAACCGAGTTGAGTAAATTCTTGAAGGGCTCGCAATCGCTGGCGAGCCGCGTCTGAGAGTTGATGCTGCTTCGGGTAGAACAGCCAAGCGTGCGCCTGGATGCCTGCCCGTCCGACTCGTCCCCGCAGTTGGTAAAGCTGCGACAGCCCAAATTTCTGAGAGTCTTCGATCAAAATCGTATTGACTCTGGGAATGTCTAACCCCGATTCGATAATTGTGGTGCAGAGGAGAATATCAGCCTCGCCTGCGCCAAACGTCAGCATGACCGATTCGAGTTCTGATTCTGGCATTTGACCATGCGCGATCGCAATCCTTGCCCCCGGAACCATTTCGCGCAAGCGGGCTGAGATCTCTTCGATTCCCTCGACACGCGGGACAACATAAAACACCTGTCCGCCGCGATCGAGTTCTTGTCGAATTGCCGATCGCATAATTTCTGGATCGTAAGACGATAAGTGCGTTTTGATCGGACGGCGAGAGGGGGGCGGCGTGGTAATCAAGCTCATTTCTCTCACGCCCGATAGGGCCATGTAGAGAGTTCGCGGAATCGGCGTCGCGCTGAGGGTTAGCACATCGACCTTGGTTCTAAGGGATTTAATCTTCTCTTTTTGATTGACGCCAAATCGCTGTTCTTCGTCCACCACGAGCAAACCCAGATCTTTGAAGGCGACGCCTTTTCCTAGCAGTTGATGGGTTCCAACAACAATATCTAATTCGCCCGTACTCAATCGGCGCTGAATGTCTTTGCGTTCTTCCGGCGATCGGAATCGGTTCAGCAATCCGACTTGAATCGGGTAGGGCGCAAACCGTTCTTTCAGCGTGTGATAGTGTTGCTGCGTCAGGATCGTGGTTGGAGCGAGGAGCGCGACTTGTTTTCCGGCCGTAACGGCTTTGAAAATCGCGCGAATTGCCACTTCCGTTTTCCCGAATCCAACATCGCCGCAAACAAGGCGATCCATTGGGCGATCGCTTTCCATATCCTGCTTGACATCTTGCGTCGCTTTTAGCTGATCGGGGGTGGGCTGGTAGGGAAACGAGTCTTCCATTTCGGCTTGCCACGGCATATCCACAGGATAGGTAAAGCCTTGCTGCTGAGCGCGTTGAGCATAAAGCTGCAACAGATCGACCGCCACTTTCTTAACTGCTTTGCGAACCTTGCCCTTGGTTTTCTCCCACGCCTTGCTCGACATTTTATTGAGTTCGGGCTTGGCATCGCCTACGGCGCGAAATCGAGATAGCGATCCTAACTGATCGGCAGCGACCCGCAGCAGTCCGTCGGCGTACTTTAGAACCAGGTATTCCCGCGTTTCTTGATTGATCGTCAGGCTTTCGAGCTTGATAAATTGCCCAATCCCATGACTCTTATGAACGACATAATCTCCCGGCTGAAGCTTGTTAGGATCGACTTGTTTTGACGCGGCACGACGCCGTTTGCGAACATAGGTTGGGGTTGCCAGCGTTTGCTGTCCAAAGAATTCCTTATCGGTGATGACAACAATCCGAAACGTTGGCAGGATAAAGCCTTCAAGTTCTGCAAGACCCGAATATTTGACGGCAACGGGCACATGCTGAATCTGGAGTTTATCGATCGCTAGATAATCTCGCGGATTCGGCACAAACTGCGCCGGGCAGTCATGTTCTTGCAACAGCGCCACTGATCGGGAAGGTTGCGCCGACACCAGCCAGATTGCAAAGTTGCGATCGCGCTCTCCTCTCAGGGTCTCCGCTAATCGAGCAAACTGATGCGGAATGGCTGGAACCGGGCGGCTTGCCAGATTCAATCCGTTTTTTTCCTCCGCGAGTTCAGACAAGTAAAGCCGCTCAAACTGTTCGACTTGAACCAGAGAATCGGTGAACGAGCGATGAATCTTCGGCAATGGATGCTTGGCGCTGACGTCCTGCCACTGTTCTTCCACATGTTCGACCCAGCGATCGCTGTGTGCCTGCGTCATATCCGGTTCGTCGATCGCGATCAGCGTGTTTTCTGGCAAATAGTCCAACAGCGACGCCGGATGCTGAAACGCCAATCCTAAGAACCGTCGCATTCCTTCAAGCGGTTGTTCTTGCTCGAAGCGCTCTTGCTCTTCGGCGGAGAGATAAGGAGCCAGATCGCCAGCCGTTAAAGCGGCTTGAATGAGCGGTGAGAAACTGGTCGGCGTGAGCACAATTTTTTCGATGCGATCGAGCGATCGTTGAGTAGACGGATCAAACTCTCGAATCTGATCCAACTCATCGCCAAACAGTTCGAGACGAATCGGCAATTCTGACGCCACCGGAAACACATCAATAATGTCCCCCCGACGGCTCCACTGTCCCTCGGTTTCAACCAAATTGACCCGTTCATAGCCCAGCCGCGCTACTTCTTCACTCAACCGATTCAGATCTAGCTCTTGTCCCTTCTGAAGCGGCAGACAATAAGACGCAAGGGCTTCCACGGGGGGAAGGTGGGGTTGGAGAGCGCGTTCGGTGGCCACGATCGCTAGGGATAAGCCAGCGCTTTTTTGATCTCTTCTGTCAGCGTTGTTTAGGTTAGCGTCGCCATTAGGTGTTCCATCTTCATCTCTCCTTGCGCCAGCGTTGTCGTCAGGCGTTCCTCCGCCTTCATCTCTATTCTTAACTAGCTCCGCCAGCACCTGAAGCTGTCCCCACGTCATCTCCGCTTCCGAGTCAAACGGCTCATAGGGCGATGTCTCTGATGTCGGGTAGAACTGCATCGTCTGCCAGCCCATCGCGTCAAGCTGGGCGCTCCAGCGTCCTGCTTCTTCTAAGGTTGAGGTCACGATCAGCAGGGGGCGTGAATGAGTTTGAGCCAGCGTTGACGCGACTAAGCCCTTGGGTAGCCGAGCCAAGCCGCTCAGGTGCAATGAGCCTTGACCAGTCAGCTTGCTAAGCAACTCAGCCGTTAGAGGCAACCGACCGAGCGCACGAGTAATCGAAGAAAAAGCCATCAGACGCCTCTGGGGGGAACCCGAAGTATGAACTACAAATATGAACTATTTTTACATTCTAAAGACACTGCTCCAGAGTTGGTCATTCCTCAATGAGCATGGACTCATAAAACTTTTTGACTCCTCACTCAGGACTAATGATGGACCCTAGGGTCAGATACACTAAAACAGTCCGTTATACGTTTGCCAAGAAATTAGGCAGTATCAGGAATGCAACCGCTCATCACCGACTTACTGATCATTCTGCTTTTAACGCTTGCTAATGGTTTATTTGTCACGTCTGAGTTGGCCGTGGTGTCTGCTCGTAAAGTCCGCTTGCAGCAGCTTGCTAACCAAGGCGATAAAAAAGCCCAAGCGGCACTGAAATTAGCCGAAGAACCGAATAATTTCTTGGCGATCGTACAGGTTGGCATTACCTTGATTGGCATTGCATCGGGTGCTTTCGGTGAGAAAGCGCTCTCGACTCGGCTCGAACCCGTCTTTGCAGGCATCCCGACTCTCAAACCTTACAGTCAAGCCCTCGCCTTTGGCATTGCCGTTCTAAGCCTCACCTACCTAACGTTGATCATTGGAGAATTGGTGCCAAAACGGGTCGCCCTCAATTCACCAGAGCGGATTGCGTCTTGGGCCGCCTTTCCGATGACCCTGATGGCAAAAGCTGCCGCTCCGATCGTCTATATGCTCAGTTCCTCCACCAATCTCGTCGTCAGACTTTTAGGCCTCCGTCCGTCTGATGAGCCGCAGGTGACCGAAGAAGAAATCCGCGTCATGATCGAACAAGGCACAGAAGCAGGTATGTTCGAGCAGGCGGAAGAAGACATCATGAAGCGGGTGTTTCGGCTCGGCGATCGCCGCATTAGTTCTCTCATGACGCCGCGCTTAGAAATCGTTTGGCTTGATCTAGAAGACTCGTTCGAGGAAAATCGTCGATGCATGATGGAAAGCTCTCACGCCAAATTCCCAGTGTGTCATGGCGGGTTAGATAATTTGCTGGGCGTGGTGCACGTCTACGATTTGCTCGTCAAAACCATGGAAGGACAGCCAATCGACTTTACAACTTCCTTACAGCAACCCGTATTCGTGCCCGAAAGTACCCGTGCGCTGAAGGTGTTAGAGCTGTTTAAGCAAACTGGAACGCAGCTTGCTTTTGTGGTCGATGAATATGGCGTGATTCAAGGATTGGTGACGCTGACGGACGTGTTGCAAGCGATCGTTGGCGATATTCCATCCGTCGAAGAACTGGCAGAACCGCAAGCCGTGCAGCGCGAAGACGGCTCTTGGCTCCTCGATGGGATGCTGCCAGTCTATCAATTTAAAGAAATACTCGACCTTGAAGAAAAAGAATTACCAGGAGAAGAGCGAGGCAGTTATCAAACCTTGGGCGGGTTTGTCGTGATGTATCTCGGTCGCATTCCCAAATCCGCCGATTTTTTTGAATGGAACTCTCTGCGGTTTGAGGTGATGGATATGGACGGCAACCGCGTTGATAAAGTTCTGGTCGCCCCTGGACAGGAAGAGATTAGAGAGTAAATGCCGCATGGATGGCTAACCAAACGCAAGGCGGCTCCGTACTTGTGTAGGCAACTCGGTGCTTTTGGTGAGCAGGAATCAAGAGATAATCTCCTGGATGCAGGGAAACCTCATGTCCATCTTCATAGCCTATCCGCGCCTCTCCTTGCAACAGCACAACCCATTCGTCTCGCGCTTGGTCATACCATTCCCCAACAGGAGTCGTCTGTCCCCTGGAGATAATCCGCTCAATCAAAATCTGGTCGTTTTCGATCAGCGGCTCAAATACTTCGTTTGCTGATGGCTCAGGTAGGTCAAACAGATTGCTCATCGCGTGTGATCCTTTGGAGCCAATTGCCGCGTCAGTTTGCTTATACCATCAGTAACCGGGCTGCGATCGATGCCGCAAGCTGCAATCAGAAGGTACAAAAAATGTCCGGAAAAGCTGAAAATGATTGGAGAAATTGAGTGGTGAGCCATCGTCTACTCTGCTGCATTCCTCCATACCCCATATCCGTTCTCAATGATATCCGTCCTTAGTGGCTCTGCAATTGGCTCGTTTACAGATGCCTTCCTATTCCTTTTAATAACATGACCTCTTCGCGCTACACTCAGTTTCTGATGCTTGGAATTGCAGCAACCCTCACAACACTTCAACTCCAACTGGTGTGGAATACGGGACAATTCGTAGCCTTGGAGCCCTACGCGCTCTGCTATGCAGCCCTTTGGTTTATGATGTGGCGAAAGCGTCATTCTCTTAAGCGTCACTGCGCCAATCGTATCAACCTTAAGTCTACAGTCATTGCTAAGGGCGTTGGTCTCACTTGCATTTTTTGGGTGCTATATCGAAGTACTTTAATAACTAATTATGATGTCGTTTTACGTTTTTTTCCAATCATCTCGGGGTTGGGATTAGCATTAATTGGATTTGGGCTTTCAGAACTCAAATCCTATTGGCGGGAGCTACTGATTCTGAGTTTTCTAATGATTTCGTCTACAGCAGTGATGGGGTTATTTGATATTTCTCACGCTACAGCAACCTTAGCAGGAAATCTTCTGTGGTATTCTGGCTTTCCTGTCCTTCAAGAAGGCACAAAACTTATATTGCCCACTGGATTTGTTGATGTTTATTCAGGTTGTTCTGGTATTCAGTCTATGGTGCAATTACTAACCCTTGCATTTTTATTTACAATGTTGTTTCCAATGGGTTGGCTGCAAGTGTTGCTAATTCCGATCGCTGCGATCGCAGTTGCCTTTTTGGTCAACGGTATTCGCGTGGCGATGATGGCAGTTTTGTTTGCTCAAGCCAACATGGACGCGTTTGACTACTGGCATCATGGAGACGGATCGCAGCTCTTCTCAATGACCGCTGTCCTCCTGTTTGGAGGAGTGTGCTATTTCTGTTTAGAACAATTTGACGCTCAGATAGACACTCAACCCACTGAGCAGAAAGGCTCCTAAAAATGTCCCCGCTCTCAAACTAATGGGCGGGGACATTTTTAGTTGAGAGCGGAGCGCAGTATGTGAAAGGAGTGAAATCTGAAGAATCTGAGTATCAAGCATAGAAGTTACCTCTAACGCTCAAGCAAACGAACTCCTCTACTTGCGTTTCTTGGATCGTCGCCGTTGAGCTAAAGCCGCCAACCCAATCGCCGTGGTTGAACCCAGGATTGTAAACGGCTCAGGAACAGCCTGACCAGGTGGCTGAGGAATGATTCCAGGGGGAGCTCCACCGCTTCCCATTGAATTCCTTTTATTTGAATTGTTGTCATCTCCATCCAAGGCGGCTAAGGCGGCTAAGCCGACTAGGGGAAGTGCAAAAAACAGCCCATTGCCAATTTGACCGCCGCTTACAGGAGGCACGGCTCCTCCAGAGGCAGTGGTAGCTTGCGGTTCAGAGGGCAGCAGTTCGCCACCTCCTACTGGGCAAGCAGTATTGCGAAGCTGCACAACAAAATCATCATAGTCACGGTCTTGCTGCTGACGGTCTCGCACCAAATTAGACCCTGTATCATCCCAGAGTAGGACGCTACCGCCTTGGCACAAGCTAGTCATATCAGTGTCACTGAATTGCACCTGCCGCTCCTGATTAGGGTTTAACACATCGCTGGAGTATACCGTTCCAACCGAGCGCCCATTATAGGAAGATTCCAAATAGAAGGCATAGTTCGTCTTCGCCTTGAATGTGTACTTGGCGGAGGACTGAGAAACAGTATTTCCAGGCGTTCCGCTAAAATCGTTCGCGCTCTCAAGATCGCTAATCTTGCTCGAAGGCTGAAAAATCGTGCCCGCTTGGTCTGCGGCTCTAGATTCAACCAGTAAAGGTGTTTTCTCGTTGGTGTCTAGGTTCAGCACACCAAACGTCGATTGATAAGCCCCATGAGACTCCAGAAAGGACGACTCTAGCGTGGTATCTTCGCCAAATCGAATCTGAGCATTGCCAAACGACATATCGGCCGCTAGGACAGGTGCAGCAAAGCCCTGCACAAACCACGCGATCGAAGCACCAAGAGCAACCGTTGGCATGGATGGTTGAGCAACCATCTTAGCCCGTCGAACCCAGAGGACATGGGAGCTTTGGAAGAGGGTGAAGAGCTTTCCCAAGCCTTTTGAGCTAGTATTCTTTGATGTCATCAGGACCAAACCTTATAAGAAGAGATTAATGGTGGTAGAGCAGTCCTGGTAAAGTCACCTATGTGTAAAATCTACTACACTTAATTGCACACCGAAATTATACTCAAGGATGATCCTAAAACAGACCGTTCTTCACACAAGCTAAATGTCTACGAAGAATATACTGTAGGCGATTTACCTAGATTTCTTGACTGTATAGGTAGCATGGCATCATCGCATCAAAACGCATTTAATATTGAAACTCTTCAGCAATTCTCATTTTGGAGAATTGCTTTTCAGGTTCTGAAAATATCGGTATTGTAAAAACGTCTGAGAGCGCCAAGAGCGCCAGAACCGTTGAGAGAACGGGGAGTGTTTAACACAATAGTCGGGTCTTTTCGCCAAGTGCTGTCATTACTACCGGACAAGCGTACTGGCAAAAATATCCGCTATAGGATGGACAATGCAGCTTTAAGCGCGTTTAGCGTGTTCTTCACCCAAACCCCGTCGTTTGCGATCGCGTGATCGACACCACCGAGTTGAGGACGTCGAACAATCACTTGGCGGGGGTTGGCGGATCGGGTTATGCCACCCGCTGCTTGAATGAGTTTCGTGACTGCTGAAAATTTGCCATCTTTATAAGTCAAGGGCATAAGAATAAGTCAAGGGCGTAAGAACCCGGACGTCCGACCTCTCCCGTGATCGCGATGTTCAGTGGTCGAGCCGCCGTAAACTAACCTTGATCATCGGACGTTTCAGCACGCGGGCGTACTGGGCTGCGATCGCGCGTTCTGCCTGCTTCAGGGTCATGCCAGTGACCGACAAGTTGCCGACTCGATAGAGGTTCAGCGTGCCGTTAACCAAAACTTGATACTCTTTGCTGTACTCCTCGACGTTGAACACGTCTACTTTGATGCGATCTCCTATTCCTAACGTGTAGGAATCCACATTCGCAGCCGCTGCAACCTGCACGGCTTGGAAGCGAGAAGCTTCAGTCGGGGTTTGGGCTGGAGGCATGGCAGGAGCTCCAGGAGTCGCTGGGCTAGGTGAAACACTCGGTATGGTCTGACTGACGGCTGGCGTTGCATTGAGTCCTGACAGATCGGCACTGACCAATTGAGGTAGTGGAGCAGTGCTAGTTTGAGCCGCGACAGGCGCAGCGAATGTGGGTTTAGCCGCCTCAGCTTTTTGAAGTTGACGGTAGACAAAGGTTGTGGAATCGGCTTGCGTCACGATGTCTTTCGGACGTTGGGTCTGACTAATGGGGGTCGAGGCGTTGCTAGATGCCCTTTTCAACGTGCTGCTAAACTGCTGATCCGTAACTGAGGCATCTGGGCGGAAGCTGCCGTCGGCCTCGGTTTGGACAATCCCTTGCTGTATGAGAGCTTGAATGGCGGGTTGGGCACGATGTCCTTCCAGATCATTTTTCGACGATGCAGGAGTGAATGCCGCTTCTGATGCCTCCGCTTCAGCTTCTTTAAATTGAATTTCTTTAGATTGAACTTTAGTTTCAGATTGCTGTTCTGCGGGCGCAGGATCTGATTTAGATGGTATGTCAGAACTCAGCGACGCTGCCACAATCGAGTCGCTCGGTAGTTGATCAACCCCGACTGACTTGATCTGAATGGGGATTTCTTTTACCCGTGGCGGCGCAGGCAGATTAACTTCGAGTGGCGGGGGCGGTGGGGGCAGTTCAGCGATCGCTAGATCAGATACTTTTAAGTCAGGCGTTTTTGGCACGGATACCGATCGCGGCTGAGGAGGAGTGCTTCTCACTGCCGATGACAGAAATTCTTGCCCCCCTAATTCTGGCTGAGCTAACGCGGCTGGATTAGCAGCAGCGCGGGCAGCTAGGTTCGATTGTTTACGCTTAAATTTATCTCCTGTCGGCGTTGGGGTTCGGGCTTCAGTGCGAATTAGCTCTTGGGCGACGAGCGCCCCAAATGCGCTGATGGCGAGAAGTGAGATCTTGGTGGGTGTTAACTTTAACTTCATAGGCTCTGAGGGAGGTGAGACGCGCTACACCGGGCTGCAAGGGGCTGTATCCGTAAGTCAGTAATAATTCGCTGACAATACAGTGACTCGTCTACTGATACACGGTTTTCACTGATGTATCAGGACAATTTCCAAGGCGTTTGACAAATAATACGGAGAGGATCTATCTCTAAACAGATTCGCGTTGTTCTGAGACGACTTAAAGGATTAAATCTCTGGTGAACCAAGAATTGAAGACAAATTCTAGAATTTGTCCAATCTTCCGAAAAATGTTTATTCTTCTCTCGATTGTTCAAGCAGAATCAATAGCCAGCGATCGAGGGTAGGCAACACCGATGGAGTACTGAACTGCTTTTTCTACGATTACTGCACTAATTTGTCTCGATCGTTTTGTAAGATTTAACACATTTAAAGCGTTTAGAATGGCGAGGATTCGACCGAGTCTACTTCTAGCCCTTCACCAAAATGATACGGTTTTAGAGAACACTCTATTTAGAAAACACTTTATTAATCTGTCAGATTTTTACTGTCAAATTTAGATGGATGAGTTGGGGAAAACATCGTGAGAAAGATCTGGCAGATTGGAGTTGGAATACTTGGGTGTAGCGGACTAATTGTGTGGATTAGTCATACGCTACCCTCGATTCCAGTCCTATCTAGAGCGACGATCCTTCGGAGCTTGGCAGAGCCAATCGCATCCCCAACATCCCCAAAAGCCTTGCCTACAAATTCTTTGCACTATCAAATTTATCAACTGCCGCAAAGTGAGGTTTACACGTTGACCCTAGATGCCATGCGGCATCTTGTACAAGTTGGCCTATCGAAACGCACGGATTCTTTGGCTCAATTCGCGGCTCGTACGGATGCGATCGCGATACTCAATGCTGGCTTCTTCGATCCAGTCAATCAAAAGTCAACGAGTTACATCACGATAGACGGTCAGCAGGTGGCTGATCCTCATGAAAATGAGCGACTAACGCAAAATCCAAAGATGCAGCCTTACTTAAATCAAATTTTTAATCGCACCGAATTTCGACGCTATCAGTGTGGGCAGAGGGTGCAATACGCTATTGCCGCCCATCAAGACGCCATTCCGCCCGATTGCCAGTTGGTGGATGCAGTGGGGGGCGGACCGCGACTCCTACCCACGCTGACCGCTTCAGAAGAAGGCTTTGTCGATGCGGCAACCGGGCGAGACGCGATCGGGATGAATCAACCCAATGCTAGAAGCGCAGTGGGAATTACTAAAGACGGAGTGGTGGTTTTGGTGATGGTTGCTCAAAAACCGAAAATGCCGACTGCGTCAGGACTTTCTCTGCCGCAACTAGCAGAATTTATGAAGGGGTTAGGGGTTCAGCAAGCGATGAATTTAGACGGGGGGAGTTCGTCTGCAATGCTCTATCGAGGACGCCTAGTTTATGGCAAACTCAATGAGAACGGAAAGCCGATTCAACGACCTGTAAAATCAGTGCTGATGGTGAAAAAATAACAATGAATTATGCGATGGATTATGAGATCGCACTCAAAACTCTACAAGCCTCTGATCCAATCTTAGGGCGAGTGATCGATCGGGTTGGAGCTTGCACCTTGGATCAAGCTCAACATACTGGCGACCTATTTTATTCGTTGTCAAGGTCAATTATTTATCAACAGCTTTCGACCGCATCAGCAACAGCAATTCACGTTCGCTTTTTACAGATTTATGCAGATCAAATTTTCTCGCCTGAATCACTTTTAGCAACGCCAGATGAAACGTTACGAGGGGTTGGACTTTCACGACAAAAGATTTCTTACTTAAGAGATTTAGCGCAAAAGATAGTAAATGTTCCAGAGATCGCAGAATTAGAATTATTAGATGACGAAACGATTATTCAAACGCTAACACACATCAAAGGCATCGGGCGTTGGACGGTTCAAATGTTGCTAATCTTTCGGCTGCATCGCTGGGACGTTCTGCCCGTCGATGACTTGGGCGTTCGCTCAGGCATTCGTCGAGTATATGAGTTAGCAGAGCTGCCAGATAAAAAAACAACTGAAGCTTTGGGTCAAGCTTGGAAACCCTATCGCACGATCGCAAGCTGGTATCTTTGGCGAGTGCAAGAGGGAAAGTGAAAATTAAATGGTGTTTCGTTTAAGATCAATCCTGTATATTTCGATCTACCCTTAGGAGCAAGTCATGGATGTTAAAGCTGCTATTGCTTACGAAGCTGCAAAGCCCCTCAGCATCGAAACCGTTCAGCTAGAAGCACCGAGAGCCGGAGAGGTATTAGTCGAAATTAAAGCAACAGGAGTGTGTCATACCGATGCTTACACCTTGTCAGGTGCGGATCCAGAAGGCTTGTTTCCAGCCATTTTAGGGCATGAAGGGGCTGGAATCGTCGTTGAGGTGGGCGAAGGTGTTAAGAGTGTTAAACCAGGCGACCATGTCATTCCGCTCTACACTCCAGAATGCCGGAATTGTGAGTACTGTCTGAGCGGTAAAACAAACCTGTGTCAAGCCATTCGGATGACGCAAGGACAAGGATTGATGCCCGATGGTACGAGTCGCTTCTCGATTGGCGGACAAAAGATCCTGCACTACATGGGAACCTCGACGTTTGCAAATTACACTGTTCTGCCTGAAATCGCAGTCGCAAAGATTCGGGAAGATGCTCCATTTGAGAAAGTGTGCTTGATTGGTTGCGGGGTCACGACTGGGCTCGGAGCCGTGATTAATACAGCAAAAGTGGAGCCGGGAGCAAATGTGGTTGTATTTGGTCTGGGTGGCGTCGGTCTCAACGTCATTCAGGGAGCGCGGATGGTTGGCGCAAATATGATTATTGGCGTTGATTTGAACCCAGAAAAGCGATCGCTAGCCGAAAAGTTAGGAATGACTCATTTTGTGAATCCGCAGGAAGTAGAGGGCGATTTGGTTGCTCATTTGGTTCACTTAACGGGTGGCGGAGCCGATTACAGTTTTGAATGTATTGGTAATGTTAAGGTGATGCGTCAAGCATTGGAATGTTGTCACAAAGGCTGGGGCGAAAGTATTATCGTTGGCGTTGCAGGTGCAGGACAGGAAATTAGCACGCGACCGTTTCAACTAGTGACGGGGCGAGTGTGGAGAGGAACGGCGTTTGGCGGAGCAAGGGGTCGAACAGATGTCCCCAAAATTGTCGATTGGTATATGGATGGAAAGATCAATATTGATGATTTGGTCACAAAGATCATGCCAGTTGAGCAAATCAATGAGGCATTTGATCTAATGCACAGGGGGGAAGTGATCCGGGCGGTGCTGACGTTCTAATCCGTAGAGCTTGCATTGTCATCCTGTCCTACTCCTAGCCAGTAACAGACTAAGAATAGGACAGCCAGAGCGAATTAATTGCTCGTTGTTTACAGTGCGTTCTCTCAGTGCAGAAACTCTCAGTGCAGAAACAAAGTCGTCAGTCTACTTTGAGGATTATTATGGAGTTGTGTTCTGCGATCGCGTGAGCCACTTCTCTAGAACAGAATCAAGCGCAAAAACGCCACCTCCCCCAACAGCAAACAGAAGATAAATCAGCGAGTATAGAGAAGCCGCCTCAATGGGCGCAACGTGAAAACCTTCACCTTTGAGATGAAAATAGACTGCGATCGACATTGTGAAGAGTAACGCTACTGCATTAAGCCGAGTGAGCAGTCCCAGTGCCAGCAAAATGGAACTGATGATTTCAGTGTAAGCGGCACAGTAGGTAAAGAAAACGGGATAGGGCAGACCAATCAGTTTAACAACATTGGTGGCAAATCCTTGGACATCGGCAAGCTTGCTAAATCCGTTGTGAATCATGAGTAAGCCGACGACCACGCGAACCACAAGCCAAACGATCTGAAATCTACTGCTGTCGGTTGAGCTTGGGCTTAGAATTGCGAATGGCGATCGCGGCTGTTGAATACTCGTCACAATTTTGCTCCTAAAGATTAATACATTCTTCTCAATAATTCGTCATTATAGATCGATCTCAATCGCACACAAACCTTCTCTAATGAGTAAATCAACCGACAAACGGCACTATGCACCAGCAACAGATCGCAATCGCGATGCCATTCTAAATATTTTGCTGCAAGTCCTGCCCCCAGTCGGAACCGTACTGGAAATCTCCAGTGGAACTGGACAGCACGCGGTTTACTTCGCCCCGCGACTGGCTCCTCGCCGATGGTTACCGTCCGACCCTAATCCGGTGGCTAGAGAGAGCATCGAGGCGTGGCGAGAGTTAGAGCCAGCAGAGAATCTGTATCCCGCGATCGCACTGGATGCCAGCGATTCTGTCTGGAGCATTGAGCGGAGCGAACTGCCAGAAGCACTGCTGACAACTGACTTTCAGCGCGAGACAATCAGCGCGATCGTCAATATCAATATGATTCACATCGCCCCTTGGTCTGCTTGCCTTGGCTTAATGGACGGAGCAAGACGCCTGCTTCCGCCAAATGGCATTCTCTACCTGTATGGGCCGTTTAAACAGAATGGTCAACACACTGCACCAAGCAATGAGGCATTTGAGCAAAGTCTACAAATGCAGAATCCAGAGTGGGGTGTGCACGATTTGGATGAAGTTGTCGCCATTGCCCAAGCTCAAGAGCTTTCGCTCCTTAATATTTATGAGATGCCAGCCAATAATCTTTCTGTTGTGTTTCGTGCCTGCGCTGTAGAGTAATAGCTATCTTTCATAGCGTTTTACTTACTAATCAATGGAATGAATTCCTTTCTTGCAGCACGTAATATCAAGATGATCAACTTTGCGTCAAGATAATCAACATTATGACTTCCAATAATCTAAAAAGCTGCATCTTGAGTAAACAGTATCTGCTGTGTTGGCTGAATAAACTTTAGCTGAAAACTTTATCTGAACGACTCGGTAATCCTGCGTGATTTAGTTGTAGTGAAATCAATCTTGATAACGGCACAGATCAAGTGCGCTTGGCTTTGCCAAACTCCGAACGATCGTAAAATTATTTAATGGCTTGATGAGGAGCGAAGTGGAACTGGTGGTAACAGGGGTAAGCGCAAGCTAGCGCTCTTGATAGCTGTGGCCTAATAGCTATCAGGGTTCCAAAGCGTTGCCACCTTAAATCTACAGTGTTACCACTCAGATTTGCTTTACAGCTCGTCCAGCTTTTCAATTAGAATCGTCTTAATATCAATTGTTTGATTGATCGCAATTGGCTCGATAGTGAACCTCCCCTCAGCTATCTAATGGAAAATGGCGCTCGGTTTCGCCTGCTTCAATCAGGCTCAAAAAAGTCTCACTGATAATCTTTTGTTCTTCCTCTGTGAAATCTGTCTTGAGCCGAGTTTCGATCTCATCATCACTGAGATCCTCATCAATGAGGGTTTGGAAGCGTTGCAAGATATCAGCAACACGATCGCTAGAATCGTTCTCTGTGTTCATAGTTCACCACTGGAGGATAGGGAATTTTGAAGTTATCGCGGTTCACCAATCATCTTATGGGAGTTTTACAGCAAACTCAAAATCGTCTGAGCCTGAAGAGATTAAAGAGCCTGCCAATTGATTAAGAGATCGCGACATAAAGGAATTAGACGCCAATTCTCACCCAAAACCAGGCGAACTTTTACATGATTAGACTTCTAGAACACGCCGCGCAGTTTTAAGGCATGTTTACGATCGCTTCCTAAATTCGATTTTGAATTTCAAGTTTTATCAAGCCCTCAATGCTCAGGGCATCACAGCTTCCGTTCTAATGAAATAACAGCCTTAACGTTGGTTTGAGCCAAAAAGCTATGGGAAACGCCAAAACACGGGAAGGAGTCCTCTCTACCTCACTAGGAAGCCTATCTCGGCTCAACCCTTTTATCAGGTTAAACCGCGAAGATGTGCGTTGTTTAACAGTAAGCAAGGTGCCCCGTAATATATTGTTTGCCTTAATGACAAGCATTTGTTTAGCAATGATACGCAAAATCGCATGACTAAGCCAGAGCGAATACGGGAGGGTGGTTCACCCACCCTCTCTGCTTCTACCCGGAACACTTCCTCACTCAACACTTTCTCACTTAAGGTTGATCCGGTACTGACGGCTCTCCTGCAAGCGGTTTGTGAAGCAACCGCTTGGGAGTACGGTGAAGCCTGGACTCCTACACCAGACCGTAAACTGCTAGAAATCAGTTCAGCGTGGTATACCCGAATTGATCTAAGCAGCGATCGCAGAATTGACTGGGAGCATTTTCATAACTGTAGCCAAAAGTTTGTCTTGCATCCAGGTGAAGGCTTGCCCGGTCGGGTTTGGGTCACTCAAGAAGCAGAATGGTTAGTCGATGCTGCTGCTGAGTTGAAGTCCTATTTCTTACGGAATCAAATCGCTAAAGCCTTCGGAGCGAGAGCAGCCTTCGGTTTACCTATAAGTATGGGCGCGAGCCAGGCTATTCTTGTCTTTTTCATGTCTGAGGTTCGCAAGGAAGACCCGCAACTGATCGAAGCGACTCAAGCTGCAGTTGCAATTTAAGCGAGTTGTTGCCGCTTTGAGGGGCAACAACCCACCCACGATCTTGAGCTGAGTAGTTCATCACCAATCGAATCAGCGGTTATGCTGGGGCTGTAGACACTAACCGGAGGAGTTCATCGGATGCATGATTTTGTCATGTTTGATTTTGCTGAGGCTGGCTCCTCTCGGCGGGTCTATCGCAAAGGTGAAGGACCTGCTGTCATCCTCATGCATGAACTGCCAGGCATGATTCCCGAATGCGTTGACTTAGCGCGACGGATTGCGGATGCAGGGTTTACAGTCTACCTGCCACTTCTGTTTGGCCAGCCAGACGAACCGCTCTCCATCCCGAATACGTTGGCTTACACGGCGCAACTTTGTATTAGCCAGGAGTTTTACTGCTTTGCTAAACATCAGTCCAGTCCCATCACCACTTGGCTACGCGCACTCTGTCGGAAAGCTCACGAGGAATGCGGAAATCGGGGAGTCGGCGTGATCGGCATGTGCCTCACTGGTGGATTCGTTCTGTCGTTGATGGCGGACGAGTCGGTGATGGCCCCGATCGTGGGTCAGCCCGCCTTGCCGTTTGGGATTACCCATTCTCATCAAGCGGCGTTGGGGATCTCGCAGCAGGATTTAGAGGCCGCCAAAAAACGAGCAGAGCAAGGAGTTCCAATCCTGGCATTGCGGTTTTCAGAAGACAAGATCAGCCCATCCAAGCGATTTGAGACGTTGCGGCAACAATTCGATGACACACCTGATGTGATCGAAGAGAGCCCCGAACTCTGTTGGAGACGTGGGAGGATACTGGAAACGATCGAGATTAACTCTAAACCTGGGAATCCCTACCACATTCCTCAGAATTCTCACCCGACCCTAACGCTTGGCTACCGTGGTAGTGGGCATCCAACCCATCGAGTCTTGCAGCGTGTCCTTGAGTTTTTGCAGGAACAGCTTTCAAAGCAGGATGAAACTTAGAGTCCACGATACCAAAAATGGGTCATGGAGTAACGTTTGTAGTACAACTGAAACTCCTACTATGAAGCAGCTATCGGCTCAAACATTGCCCAAAACAATCATTTTCGGAAATGTTGTAGGGCATCCTTAGAAGAGGCGAGCGCCTAAAGACTCGCCGCAGCGAGGTACAAACTGATGAAACTTCTGCCCTGTAGTCAGAGCAAAGAGCTATCAGCCCAGGCTCCTAAGCAAGCGCCAAGATCACGAGCCAGCGATCGACAGCTAACAGCCCGCTTTTTTCCGGGTTGCCCCTTGGTTAGGCGCATGAGCAAGCGGGCCACCCAGCAAAGCATCCAGGCGTTGGGCTTTGTGCTGGCGGCATTATGCACACCAGGCGTTTTGCTACTACCCGGATTTGCTCAACCCTCAACCGACCCACTACAGGCAACCTATCGCGCGGCCATTCAAGAGGCCGCGCTAGTTGAGCCGGAAAAAGATGTAGATACGCTCATTCCAATTACACCGGACAATCCTCTGCTAGTCTGGAATTCAACCAAGACGCAAGTCTTAGTCGTCACCTGGAAAAGCCAAAAGGTCTATGAGCGTTACCTCAAGCCCAACGTGAAGAGTTCCAAACAAGAAGACCAACTCCTCTGGGTCACAGTTGCGCCTCAAGTTAAAGAATTCTGCCAACGCTACTTGAAACAGCATCCGAATGCAACAGAAGCCGACTTAACGCTCCGCTTAAAGCAATACCTGGGTCTGAATCCCAGTTGGGAGTATGATCGGTTTGTCGAACTCTGGGTGAGTCCCCAAGATCTCTTCCGACCCTGCGTGAATCCGGACATTACACAGAGACGCTGCCCGCTCAATTTTGCAGAAGTCCCGCCCAAAGTAACTGGTCGCACCGAGGGGTCTGGCATTCAAAACTATCAGTCCTTTTATCAAGCGTTGTACTTTAGAAGCATTCGGGCAGCACTCCAACCCTGGACAGGACTAGGTTATACCTATGATTGGGGTAGTCCCATCAGTCGGGTTGGTGCGAGTGAGTTTATTTTAGTGCCTGGAGCTGCCTATGCTGTGAAACAAGCGGTACCGACGCTGCCGTATTGTCAAGCAGCAAGCCCTTGAACACGGCTCTTGCTTCGCACCCGTTCTGTAGATAGCACAAGGTTCGCTACCGTTTCTATTGATATTGTCAATCGAATGAGGTAAATGCAAAATTAAGCATAATGATTCCTGAAAAGGCATGACTACTCAGGCGATGCAGCAAGAGATAGCCTAGCAACTTCTTGCCAATCTTCAAGTCGTTGGCGATCGCGTTGAGCTATGGGTTGATGTTGTTTAGGATAGACGTGTTCTCAAATTGGTTCAAAGGCAAGTTCACTGGCTCATTTGGGTGCAATGCTCAAGCGTCAACCCTGAGGCAGGCGATCGGGCTATGAACACCGCGATCGCCTTTGTTGAGCACGTGGCTGTAAATCGTCGTCTTTACGTCTTTGTGCTCTAGCAACTTCTGAATTGTGCAGATGTCATATCCACGCTCCAGCAGATGCGTCGCAAAACTGTGTCGAAAGGAATGATCCCACTCTCTATCAAGGACAACGTCAGTAGAACAAAGGGTTGAATGATTCAATTCCACTGCATATACGATTTGCTCTCAGCTTCTATGACTGTCGTCGATAGTTCGCGGTCATGAAGTGACGCCACTGCCCGTCGTCACCCAGCACATATGAGGTCATCACTCGATGATCGTTGCTCTTGAACTCGATCATGTCCCTGTACTTTGCCATCTTCTCGCCATCAGCCATTGCAGGTCCGTCGGAATTGAGCATCAGCACCTTCTCATCCGCGTCCAGTTCGCCATCGTACAGCCAGAGATAGGTCATCATCGACCCAACCCAGGTGCCTACATATCGCTGTTTCTGGGGGTCGTAGCCAAGCGTCATTAAGGTTGTTGCGTGACCGCAGCCAGGCATCTCGCCCTGCCCTTCAGCCAGAACCCAGAGTCCGCCGATCGATCGCACACTCTCGGTTCCTGTGCTCTTCTCAGAGGGCTGATCGGGTTGCATCATCGCTTCAATTTCGCAGGTCCACTCACCAACGAGTTTCTGTAGCCACTGGTGTTCTTTCTGTGATTCGGTTTGCATATTGACTCCTGTTGTCTTTTGTTGATTGTTATCGCTTCATCTCCTGCTGTTGCCCATTACATTTCTTCTGTGATGGGCACATTGAGAACTTGAGAAACTGACAGAATTCCTATCCGTAGGTCGGCTTTTGGGGATAGCCCGAAGGCGAGTCCTCAAAAGCCTCTTGCCGCCCGTATGGTGTTACATCGAGGAGGCTGTAGGCGTTGGTGAGTCCTTCAACGCCACGGGCATAGGTCGAGTAGGTGTAGAAAATATCGTCGCCAACGCGGAAGAAGACGCTCAAACCGTGTCCCTCACCCTGCATCGAATTAGAGCCGTTCCTTCTCTCCATCTCAGCCTTATCCCGATAGTTGTACTCGATAGGCGCTACGTTCTCGTCCAAGGTGACGTGGAAATCGTAATTGAAATCGTTCCCGAAAGAGGAGTACCACGGAACGCTCCATCCCCTAAGAGATTTGTAGGCTTCGAGTTTGGGCAGTGGGGCACGGGAGACAAGCACAAACGTCGTTTCGCGATCGTTCAGCATTGACAGGTCACTTAAGGAGTCCACATAACTTGTGCAACCCGTGCAGCCCTTGTCCCACTCTGGGTCGAACATGAAGTGATAAACAATGAGCTGAATGCGTCCGTCGAACAGATCTGCCAGTGTGGCAGGGCCATTTGCTCCCTCAAACGTATACTCCTTCTCAAGTTTGACCATTGGTAGCCTTCGCCGCTCGGCGTTCACGCGATCGCGGTGTTGAGTAGCCTCTTTCTCGTGTTCGAGGAGTGACTTGCGAGCGGCGAGCCACTCCTCTTGTGCAGCAATTCTTGGATGCGCGATCTCGTTCTTAATCATTTCGATTTTTCCTTCCCTGTACAGGCTTTGTTGCTCTGCGTTTGATGCACCCCTTTGGGGATGTCTTCTGAAATGAAGGATCAAGCCGCTTTCTCGCAGTTGACCATCCACGGGATGCCAAACTGATCGACCAGCATCCCAAACCGAACAGACCAGAAGGTTTGCTCAATCGGCATCTTCACCTTGCCATTTTCTGCTAGGGCGTGAAAAATCTGTTCTGCCTCGGCTGGCTCGTCAACGCTGATCTGCACACAGAAGCCCTGGGGTGTTTCAAAATATCCAGGCGGACTATCAGACCCCATTAAGAGGCGACTTGCGCCCTGTGCAACCCCGGAGGAACCGTCTAGATCGAGGCAGACGTGCATGATTTTGTCATGCCATTCGGCGGGTATATGTTCTACCGAGGGCGCATCTCGGTGGGTGAGCATCATGACGATTTTGCCACCGAGACACTGCTCATAGAACTTGAACGCTGCCTCGCAGTTGCCGTTGAACATGAGATAAGAATTAAGTTTCATTGGGTGTTCCTTGGGTTGAGTCAGTGGATTGGACTATGGGTTGAGCGTGAATGCCGCTTGAGAGGTCTCTGGATCAAATGGAACCGAGAGGTGTTCGTGTAGGATCTGCCATTCGCCTTGATTTTTCTGGCAGACAGCCGTGACGCGCATCCAGGTTTGGATTGCTGGGTGGTCTTCCATTCCGGTGAGGCGAAACAGCCAATGGGCAACTGCTAAGGTGTCATTTACAGCGATCGTGAGGTCGCGTGTGTCGATCTCAAAAGCATCTGGGAAGTAAGGCAAACAGTCTTCCCACATTTGGCGGACAGCCGCTTTTCCTTGAATTTGAAACGGGGGTTTGACATCAAAAATAATCACCTCGGTAGCGTAGCGGGACATGATCTGCTCCACGTTCTTGGTGCAAATGGCACGCTGTTGAGCGGCGATCAGTTGGCGAATTTGAGCTTCGTTAGATGTGATGGTGTTTGCGGTTGTCATTGCAGGATTTCCTCTGAGTTTCAGATGTGATTTAGGTTGAGCGCAGTCATTACTGTGGCAAGCCCGCAACTTCAATCACGGAACGGACTTCGACTGTACCGACACGTGCGCCTGGAAGTTGGGCCGCGATCGCGATCGCTTCGTCTAGATCCTGAGCATTGATCAGGAAAAACCCGCCCAATTGTTCGCGCGTTTCAGCAAAGGGTCCGTCAGTCAGGAACGGCTTGCCATCTCGTACCCGGACGCTGGTTGCGGTCGCGACCGAATGGAGCGGGGCGGTTGCCAGATACTGTCCCTTCGCGTGGATCTGCTGTGCAAATTGTGCAGATTCCGCATAGCATTGTTCTCGCTCGATGTCGCTCAAGGCGTTTTCGTCCATGTAGATCAGCAGCACATATTTCATTTGGTTGCCTCCATTCTTTTCCTTTGCAAGTGAGTCGAACGGCAATTGCTCAAATCGACACCTCGCAGAAAATTTTTATCATCAGGTACGATCGAACTTGACCTCCTTTGGCTTCTTTTGTAAGTCAGTCGAACAGCAACTGCTCAAATCGACACCTTGCCAAAAATTTTTATGTCAAGTATGGCTTCAAACGCAAAATCGGATGTTGCCCAAGCGATCGCTGCTACATACTGCGCTGAATGGGGACGAATTGTCGCCATTCTGATTCGGCTAATAGGAGATTTCGACATTGCTGAAGAAGCGGCACAAGAAGCTTTTGCGGCGGCTGCGAATCAGTGGAAAACCCGTGGTGTGCCTGATCTTCCCCGTGCCTGGATCATCCGAACTGCTCGATATAAAGCGATCGATCGCCTCCGACGACGGACGCGGCTTAGCGAGAAACTGGAATGGTGCGCTGCATCCGGGTTAATTCCGTCGAGCGAGGAGCCAATCTACGACTCTAATGAAATTCCAGACGAGCGCCTGCGCCTAATCTTTACCTGCTGCCACCCAGCATTGGCGATCGAGACTCAGGTTGCTTTGACGTTGCGGCTGCTGGGCGGACTGGAGACCGATGAAATCGCACGAGCGTTTCTCGTACCTACAGCGACGATGGCACAACGGCTCGTGCGTGCCAAGCGTAAGATTCGGGACGCGGGCATTCCCTACACAGTGCCAGACACAACCGATCTGCCTGGGCGCGTGGAAGCGGTGCTGACCGTGATCTATCTCATTTTTAACGAAGGCTATGCGGCAACCCGGGGTGAGGCAATGGTCAGAGCCGATCTTTGTGCGGAAGCGATCCGGCTCGGTCGCCTCGTGCGAACGTTGATGGCACCGCAACCGCCCTCAGAAGTGACGGCGCTAATTGCACTGATGTTGCTGCACGACTCGCGGCGCGATGCTCGTTTGGATGAGGCTGGCGATCTCGTCCTGCTCGAAGATCAGGATCGCCGCCGTTGGAATCATCAGCAAATTGCTGAAGCGCTGCCGCTCGTTGAGGAGGCACTGCGCGGCAGGACAGGTTCGTTTGCGCTTCAAGCGGCGATCGCGGCACTGCATTGTCAGGCGGCACGGGCTGAAGAAACGGACTGGGCGCAAATCGTTCGGCTCTATGATGTGCTGGAACGACTACAGCCTTCACCGATTGTGTTATTGAACCGGGCGGTCGCGATCGCGATGGTCGGTGAACCTGAAGCGGCGATCGGACTCATGGATGCGCTCACCACCGAACTCAACGGCTATCACCTGTTCCATGCCGCCCGTGCCGATTTGCTGCGACGCGTTGGAGTCTCGGAAGCTGCCGCCCAGAGCTATGCCCGTGCGCTGGAGCTGGTCACGAATGACAGTGAGCGTCGCTTCCTGGAACGTCGGCTACGCGAAGTTCAGTCCTAAGAGGCTGTTTGAAAAGACGGGTAGGTGGTAAAAAAGCTCTCTCGGTATAGGCTGTAAATACATAAAGACAGCACCGAAAGAGCCATGAGTAAAGCATACTCCAGCAACCTGAACCCAGCTCAATTCGAGTTGATTGAACCTTTGATTCCTGCGGCTAAAGCAGGTGGTCGTCCACGAGCAGTCCAGATGTGGGCAGTCCTCAACGCCATTCTGTACGTGGTGGTACAAGGGTGCAAATGGCGCGACTTGCCAGGAGACTTTCCCGCTTGGCAAACGGTATACACCTGCTTGACTGACAGAAGTACTGGAAGTTGAAACGAAAGCTAGGAGGGAAGCAGAGCCTGATTTAAGCTGATAAGTTACCACACAAATCGGCAAAATCAATGGCACCTACTTCCCGTCTCTATCA
>JAHHHO010000056.1 GCA_019359315.1 Myxacorys californica WJT36-NPBG1 | reverse complement strand
TAGAGCCAAACGCAGTAGCTAATAATTTCGCCAGGGAATCGATGACGGGAATACATCGGCAAGTCGGTGCGATCAACGTTGAACCAGTACGATTATTCTACATTCCGGTTAACCTGACATTACCGTTGCAAGAGCGTCAAGAGGCGCTGCAAGAGTCGGAGATGCTAAAAGAATCATTGCAGCAACACATTATTCAATTGTTAGGTGAAGTTCAAGGAGTCGCGCGGGGAGATCTAACGGTTCGCGCCAGCGTTGTCTCTGGTGATATCGGCACGGTTGCAGGTTCCTTTAATGCGATCGTCGAGAGTCTTCGTCAAATCGTCCTGCAAGTGCAGCAGTCTGCTACTCGAGTGCATCGTTTGTTGAATGAAAATGAGGGGTCTGTGCGGCAACTGAGTGACGAATCGCTGAACCAGACCTATGAAACGGCTCGTATTCTAGACTCGGTTGAGCAGATAACTCAATCGGTACAAATGGTGACTGAACGGGCACGTCAGACGGCGGGCGTCGCGCAATCTGCATCGACGGCGGCGCAGATGGGAAAAACTGCAATGGAATCGAGTGTTCGCAGTATCATGACATTGCGATCGACGATTGAAGGCGCAACTCAAACGGTAAAACATTTGGGTGAATCATCTCAGCAGATTGCGCGAATTGTGTCCCTGATTCAGGAATTAGCAGCGCAAACCGATGTTTTAGCAATCAATGCCAGTCTCGAAGCTTCCCGCGCCGGAGAGCAAGGACGCGGGTTTGCGATCGTTGCCTCTGAAATTGGAGAGTTAGCCTCTCGATCCGCCACTGCTGCCCGTGAGGTGGAAAAGATTGTTGAGGCGATTCAGCAACAAACGCACGGAGTCGTGGATGTAATGGGACAAAGCGCGGTGCAGGTGGTAGACAGCGCCCACTCGGTGAAAAACTCCAAACAAAGCTTGGTGCATATTGTCCATTTATCCACTCAGATCGATGAACTCGTGAGATCTGTTGTGGAAGCAATGGATTCGCAAATGCAAACTGCCCATTCGGTCACAGATCTAGTGAAGGATGTTGCTCAGGTTTCGACGCGCACCTCTAACTCGTCACGGCAAGTCTCGACCGCCCTGCGTCAAACGGCTGCTGTGGCAGAAGAACTGCAGCGATCGGTGGAAGTCTTTAAAGTCAGTGCTTCTCCAGCGACACCCTAGCCACCTCAGAATTAGAAAGGTTTGAATCAGCATCTACCAGCGACATTACTCACTCACCATTACTAACTCACTTGAGCGATCGCGAGTGAGTAATTTTCATCATTTCATTACCACCTTTCTGAAATTCGTAAGGCACAGTACAAATCTCAACGCGATGACCTTGCGATCGCACAGCATCTATTACAGGCTGCACAAACCCTGAACGTTCTCCGGTCATATTGATCAGCAGCGGAAAAATTCTCACTTCAGATGCCACTCGACACATCTCTAAAACGGATGCAATGTGAAATTCCAACGGCAACTGGTCTGAATACGTGAACAGCAAGTGAGAACTTAACGCTAAATCAAACTGCTGCTGATCGAACGGCAACTCTGGAAGTTCGCCTGAACGATACCGACCTTGCTGCAATCCTACCGAGAAGTCCTCTAAAAATTGGTGCATTGCCGTCATTCGCGTGGCGATCAATTCTTCTGGCGATCGCAGCGTTGTCCACACGAATTTGTCCCGCGATGCTTGAACTTTCTCGATGATTACAGGAGACGTTTCCTCAATTCGGGTACGAATTTCTGTTGCCGAAAACTGGTAGAGCGGATCACAAGAGATCACTGAGTAGCCTTGCTGCGTCATCTCGGCATTGAAGCTCGCAGGGCCTCCAGCTACATCTAGCAGGGTGCGATGCAAATCACTAGCGGTTAGGCCAAACATCTGACAGTATTCTAAGCGCGATCGCCCCCACGGCACTACTTGGTCTAGTCGCAGCCCCATCGCTCACCCCCAAACTGGCAACCCGCAATCTACAGAGACTTACCGTAAAGACTTACCGTACTGCGCCTGCCAGTTCAACAATTTGAGTCTCTGCCGTCACTTCAAGCCGTGCTGGAATCACAGGCTGCTGAACTTCGACCAACCGGGGGAAATGCTCATCTACTAAGGCAGGAATTGCCTTCGCGTTGACTTTGGTGTAGCGAACTTTTCCTGGCATAAATACAAAATTTGGGCCTTTGCTACACGCCTTCATGCAGCCTGTTCCCTTCACCGCAACCTCTTCTGAAAGTCCGCGATCGCTCAAGGCTTGAGTGAGGGCATGACACGCTTCCTTACCGCCCCGCTTCATGCAGCTTGACTTCTGACAGTAGAGAACGCTCATTTTCGCAGGCTTCGTCTGAGCAATCGGCTGTGCTTCTACAATTTCTACGGATTTGCCGCTGATCGTGCCCGGTGTCAAATGAATCGAGGTCGCCTTCATTTTTACCGCATTCGTTTTGGCGTCCCGCTTCTGCACCCCCACGACTCGAATCAAATCTCCAGGTAACAGCGATCGTTCAAGGGTCGCTCTTGACTCTTTGGTCACCTTAATCGAAAACTCCGAATCAGGTGTGACTAGTTCTAAACGCTTTACTTTATAGCCGTCTTTAAAGACGTAGCCAAGAAACCGTCCCTCTAGCTGGAATTTAGATTCTTTGTGGCTCTTACTCATTGCAATTGGTTCTTAAGTAAGGTGGACATTAACGGGAGAGCAATTCAGAAATTCTTCGAGCATCCATTCAAAATCACACAGGTAACAAGGGTCGAGCACTCAACTGAATTTTGCGAAACGAAGTTCTTTGAAACTTCGCGGAGCAATTTGTACAGAGAACTTCCAAGTACCTAGGTGCTAAGGATTGAACTCGCAAATTCTGCCTCCAACGTTCTGACTGCTGACACTTCACCTTGCTTATTGCAACTTTGCGTCAACAGTACTCTACCTACCAAGAATATCCTAAATCTTTCTATTTGCAAACCTTTCTCATTAAGAAACCAAAAAGAAAGCGAATCGTTTAATCAAGCTAACGTTAGTGGATTAGCCTGATCAGACGATTCGCCCGTTCAGAAATAAATTTTTCTAATCTAAAACTCTATGCCTCTGCCTAAATCCCTATCTAAAGCTATGAGCAGGTTCTAGTGGCAGAAACAGTGTAAACACTTCGCCCTGTTCGGGGCGCTCTCGAACGATTAACTTTGCCCCAAGAGCATGAAACAAACTCTTAGTCGCACTCAGATTGAGGCTAAGATTTCCCGTCTCCGGTTGAAACATCAAGACCTGTCCTAAAGACTTCAGAAGCGGAGTGTGATGCCTGTGTGAGCTACAGGGTTGCTCAGAGGCTTTCTCGTCCTGTAGCTGAGATTGAAGCTGCAACTTAAGCTGATGCCCTGCCAAGGATACTTCCACTCGAATCTGGCTGCCTGCGGGTAAACTCCGCGCCGATCGCTCAATCAAACTCGTCAAAGCTTGATCAAGCATCGTCGGGTCACTCACAACCGGCGGCAGTTGTTGGGGCAAAATTACATCTAGGGTGAGATTTCGCAGACACGCTTGCTTCTGCCAACGGGGAATGCTTTGTTCTAACATCTCAGCCAGCGACGTAGACGCTAGGGATGTCGTTTCTAACTTCGTCGCTGAGGTTTCAAGCTCAACGGCTCGGAAGATCAGTCCGAAGCGATCAATCTGCTCACTACATTCGCGATCGATGATTTCCAAGCGCTTGACCACATCGGGCGGTAAGTCTCGCCGCTTGAGCAGTAGTCGGGTAAAGGTTCGGATCGTGGTCAGGGGGGTGCGGACTTCATGCGCGATCGCTTGCAGCAATTCTACGTCGAGGCTTTTTAGCGACTCTGGCATCTGAGTCGTATCGACCGTGTGAGCGTGATTTGAATGACTCCGAGATTGAGGCATATGCATCTCTCCATTCGGCAGATGCCGCAGCAGCATATGACTAAACTGACTCACAACCCGGTAATCTGGCGCAACGGGCGCAAATTTTTCGTACAGAGCATCCAGCTTTTTCAATCGCGCTGGATTCATCAACATTACTCGCAAGCGCAAGTTCTGCCACAGTTGATGAATGACCTCTGGAGCAAACGAGAACAAGAACGCAGGTGCTTTATCGGCGTCTTCACCCAATACCATGACCAAGCTAAAGCGGCGAGTCAGCACCAAACAAAACGGCTCAGCCGCGATCGGATCTCCAGGCAAGACCGAGAGCGTAGCACTAGTGCCTTCAGTCGTATCTGACTCATCTAACGCAGGCAGAAGCTGAAACGGTAACCCCGTCAGTATGGCTAAAGGATTTGCCGTAAACGACCAAGTTGCAAACTGCTCTAGCAAGTCAGGCTGACTCAAAACCGGAAGCGGAGCCGACAGCACAACCCCTTGTAAGGGATCATTTGATTCTGTTTTTTGCAGCAGCACTTCTAGCGCCGCGATCGCACTAAACCATTCTCGCTCTGCGCGAAGCTGCTTTTGAGCGATCGAACTTCCATCATGGGACATCGCTAATTCAAGCCCATGACCCGCATTAGCCGTATTGCTGGCATCACCGCTATGCGCCAAGATTTCGCTTAAGGTTGGAAAGATCCACTGAGACATATTGACACACTACTTTTGTCCTGCACTTTCGTCCTGCTATGAGCATATCGAGATCTGCATCTTGAGGGAGATCGTAGAACCGAACCACGAGGGGTGCAATGTCCTGCCAATCAAGAGAAAATGAGAAATAACGAAAACTCTACACTGAAGATCTAGAACTGCGCTAAACCCCTAAAGGGTCTTCAAGCGGTACTCCCTTATCCTTCCCCGATACCCCGTTTTTCTATGGACTGGCAAGAAATCTCTGGTAACTGGATCTTAGTGCCCAAGCACCCGATCGCAATCGTTCACTTTCTGGGGGGTGCTTTTGTGGCGACGGCCCCTCAACTGACCTACCGCCGACTGCTGGAGTTTCTAGCCAATCAGGGATACATTGTGATCGCAACGCCGTTTGTCAATACATTTGATCATGTAGAAATTGCGCGATCTGTGCTAGGCAGTTTTGAGCGGGCGCTGCAAACGTTACGAGCGCAGATGCTGCAAAACCGCTATTTGCCAATCTATGGCATGGGACACAGTATGGGTTGCAAGCTGCATCTGCTGATTGGCAGTCTCTTTTCAGCCGAACGGGCGGGGAATATTTTGATTTCCTACAACAATTATTCTGCGCGTGAAGCTGTGCCGCTTGTCGAGCAGTTTACTCAGTTTCTCTCGCCAGAAGTCTTCTCAGTCGAATTCACGCCATCGCCGCTCGAAACCCAGCACATTATCAGCGATCGCTATGAAATCCGGCGCAATTTAGTGATCAAATTCTCCAACGACACGATCGATCAAACGCTTAGCCTTGCGGCAGTTCTCGAACAGAAATTTCCTAGTATGGTTACGTCTTGCCGCTTAACTGGCAGCCATCTTACGCCTCTCGGCCCCGATCTTAAATGGCAAACCGGACAAAGCTTCACTCCTTTTGATGCGATCGGGCAGTGGATGCGCCAAGAACTCTACCGCGAACTTCAAACCCTCGAGCAAACCATTCTGCTGTGGCTCGATCCCCTAAGCGCTTCTAAGTCCAAGTAGCTTCTCATTACGCGACTTCAGGTTTGTACTTCATGTTGACACTTCACGTTGACGTAGTATTGCCGCAGTGTCTCTTATCGCAAAGCTCTTAATCGCGGAGTGGGTCGAAGACCTCCCTATTTGCGTAGCGTTTCTTGCGTAGCGTTGCCAAAGGCGTTCCTTCTTCTCGTCTTATGCTAAGCTTTTTGAGTCTAAACCCAAGAATCTCCAGTCATGAGTTTCCCAGAATCGGAAGGGGGCATCCCTCCATCCCCTCTAATGGATATTGAGGCTGTTCAGAAAGCCCTAAATCGGTCTAGAGCATCAGTATATCGGTATTCCAACACTGATCCCGACGTTCTCAATCCTGCTTATGACCCGAAACGGCTGAATCCAGAATTGCGGCAAAGTCCTAACGAACCCTTAATTTTTCATCCGAATGAGGTGGCTCGGTTTGCCAAAGATGTCTTGAGAATTAAGCAAGTCACGATCGAAATTCAAGAACAGCAGCCGAATAAAACCCAGGAACTCTTACAGGCAATTCTGCTAGAGCTTCAAGCCATCCACCAATGTTTAAAATCTCGCTCTTAAGGGTGAATCCAAACAGATCTGGATCTTCTTTAATCAAGATTGTGTCAGGTCGAACAGGAAATAGCGGTAGATATCGCTAAGATTGTTCATACAAGCAAAATTTTCTGCTTTATTTTGGGCTAACTAGATAAGACTGCTTTGTTTTAGTTTGGTTAGTCTAGCCGAATTGGTTAAATAATCTTTATGCAATCAGGTAGCCCGACTACCAGTTCATCAGGGGAATCTGCTCACAGGTTTGCAAATCTTATTGGCTCTGCGATCGCGCTGGTCACTTTGGCTTTACCCCTCCTTACGATCGCTTACTACACGCCGAATGCTGCTCCGCCCCTTCCACCTCCTACTGTAAAGCTTGATGTCAAATCGTAGAGCGAAGTAACCAAGTGACTTCAACTCGTCAAGCTTCAAACCACTCCAGACCTGGGAGTGGATATGTTAAGGAGGAAACGGAGGTTCGGCATTTGCGATAGCCATAGTCTTGCTCGATTGGGCTGAATCAGTGACAATGGACGCACTCTTATGCATTTGATCGCTAGGCAACTAGAAAACTAGGCGACTAGAAAAGTCGCTATGATCAGATCTAAAGAGGATACAGACTGAATTCTGAGGCTGAGTCCATGACATCGTATGCAACCTCCACTGCCAGAGCCGACATGAGCGAGTTGCGTCGCCTAAAGACGCTACTACCACCTGAATTGCAAAGCTGGGTCACCATTGAAGTAACTACCGCCGTCAATCCTGCCCTGATCACCAGTGAGGAGATTGGTCGCGATGAGGTGGAGATTCAGATTGACATGCCCAAATGGGATCAGCTGGCCATTGACCAGCGAAATTTGCTGTTTTGGCATGAAGTTGCGCGAGTTCAAGCCGATACAATCCCCAAAGATGGCTGGGAGATGGCGGCACTGGCGATCGGGCTTGGCGGTGCTGTGGGCGAACTATGGGTGCAAGATGGGCTGCTGCTCCTATTGGCGGTTGGTTTGTCGAGTGTGGCAGGTTGGAGACTTTATCAAAAGAACAACAGCGATCGCAGTGCTCAAGAAGGAATTGAGGCAGATGAACGCGCGATCGCGTTGGCAACTCGGTTTGGCTACACCTTGCCCAACGCTTACAAGAGCCTTGGTAGTGCTCTAAAGACATTGATTGATCAAACGCCCAAAAAACGCCAGCGCGCTAAATATCAGATCCGACTGGATGCGTTAAAGAAGAGTGCTGCAAAAGCAAAAGCGAAGATGCGATCGGCGGCTCCAGCCGACTTTCAGTAGTCTAGTCGCTCCTACTCCTGGTGTGGATAACCGAATCTTAGTGAATGAGATTTTAACTTCTCGTCCATTTGGCTGAGGGTTTGTCTCTAATATTTCTCAGTATGATAGTTGGCGTACAGAATTGTAATTGCCCGACATCAGGAGTTAAGCTTATGCCCTTTAAGGTCAGCGCCCTCAATCTACCTTTGATTAGAAAAGGTTCTACTGGCCTCGCCGTAACAGCGTGGCAGCGATTTTTGCAGGAGCTAAACTATCCACTGGGGGGCGTTGATGGCGGGTTTGGCAGCACGACCGAAAAAGTAACCATCTCCTATCAGCAAAAAAACGGGCTGGTTGCAGATGGCGTTGTTGGCGGCGGAACCTACGGAAAAGCGTTGTCCCAAGGATTTATCTACTGGGTTTCGGGTTTAACGTCTGCCAAACTGTTGGAGTATCTCAACTTTGGCGTCAACGAAGTTAAGAATTTGCAGCAAAGCCTGAGCGCGATCGGCAACCTCACACCAGACTTAGTTGCCGATGGTAATTTCGGAGACGTTAGCACGAGAGGATTAGCCGAAACCTACAAGGTGCTAGATACGAGCTTCCGTCCCAAGCTCGATCAACAACTGTCCTCTGCCACCAAGCAAAAACTTGGATCAGACTATCAGATCGCGCTCGACATCTTGACCGAGTATGCTCGGCGGCAGAGATCGCGGCTGAGCGGGGCACAGTGGGTTCGCTATTTTCCCGCGAGTAGCTCTCTCGATGATCTGGCTTCTCCATTCCGTCAACGGGCGCAAGCGTTTCAAAAAGCCTTGCTAGATGCAGGCGCTAAAGTCAATATCACCAACACCTACCGTCCGCCAGAGCGAGCGTACATGATGCACTACGCGGTGCTGCTGAACAACCGCGACATTACGCCTGCCCAAGTACCAGGGATGTTGGGCATCGACATTCAATGGGTTCATTACTCCGATCCGATTTCCTATCAAGCAGCGCGCGATATGGTTCGTGCCTTTGATATTGGCAGCAATCCGGCGGCCTTGCGATCGCGCCACACTCAAGCTCTCGCTGTTGACTGGGGCATTACGTGGAACGATACGCTGAGAATTCGAGATGGTAACGGTGCGATCGTGAATATTGGGTCGCCTCGCAATGGCGATCAAAATCCTCGTCTTTGGGATGTCGGGGCAACTTACGGGGTTTACAAATTGGAATACGACCCACCACACTGGTCGGTTGATGGCTATTAATTTTTTGCAAGCGTTTTTGCTCTTACATCTAGCCCCTCTCCCACGGTTGGGAGAGGGGCTAGATCGCAATTGCCGCGATCTGACAAATCGAAATTCTTACAAATCCAGCGCGGCGATGTCATTAAGTAGGATCTTCAACTTCGGGCAGTTTGGGTAACTCCTGAGGCGTTTGCCTGCGTCCCTCTTTATCCCATGGGTCGAGAATGTCTCTGACTAAAATTTCTCGAACCCAAATTTGTCCCACAATCACTAGGGGAATCGCGAGAAATAGCCCCAAAAATCCGAAAAAGACGGCGAAAACAACTTGAGAG
The DNA here is from genome assembly GCA_019359315.1 of Myxacorys californica WJT36-NPBG1. Taxonomy (GTDB): domain Bacteria; phylum Cyanobacteriota; class Cyanobacteriia; order Leptolyngbyales; family Leptolyngbyaceae; genus Myxacorys; species Myxacorys californica. The sequence continues at coordinate 26,297 of JAHHHO010000056.1, read as the reverse complement.
AGCAACGTCACCGCGGGCAAAATCGAAACCTGTTTCGACATCACAAATGGAACCAGCAAATACTGCTCCAATTGTTGAATCACGATGTAAAGAATTAGGACAGCACCCGCTTTCCAAGGCGCATCTAAGAGCGCGATCGCCATAGGAGGAATAACGCTCAGCACGGGGCCAACGTTGGGAATCGCTTCGAGCAATCCGGCTAAGAGCGAGTTTGCCAACACCAGCGGTACACGAAGAATCAGTAACCCAATGCCACTAACCGCCGCAATCACAACCATGTTGATCAAAATACCGCCAACCCAATTTACCAATGCAATTTCGCACAAAGAAAGAATTTCATCGGCACGCCGACGGTAAAAAGACGGAAAGAGCAGGACAAATCCTCTGCGATAAGGCTGCGGATTGATCAGCAGCATCACCATCAGCACCAGTACCAGTAATAGATTTAATAAAATGCTGAGCGCGTTAGAGAACCACGCGAAGAAATTTCCGGCGAGTCGCGTTGCAAAGGGCTGAATCTCCCGAATTAGATCATTCACTCCGGGAAGATACTGCGATGAGCCTGGAACCATATTTTGCAGAGTTTGTGCCCACGATTGCACCCGATCTAACCCTTGAGGCACTCGCTCGACAAGCTGCTGAAACTGACTGACAAACGGCGGCACAATTAAACCGACAAAGCCAATCGACAGAATAATCAACACGACAAGCGCCAGCGCTACTGCCCCGCCCCGCTTCACCCCTGCTTGATGCAACCGACGAACCAGACTATTTAGAGCCGTGGCAAACACAACCGCCGCAAAGACCAAGAGCAACAGTTGGCGAATTTCCCACAATATATAGAGCGCGATCGCAAGTGCGAGAAATCCAACCCATTTTCCTAGTGCCATCGTCACTCCTCACCATTAAATAGTCAAAAAATAGTCAGATACAAGATGAAATGCTTTGAGCAGAAATTATTCTCTCTGCCCTTTTGTAGTTGTATCTCTACTTTGCGGGCTTGAACCCGTCTCTCACATCATTCTTTAGGAACGATGCGGCTCTCTCATCCCTCGCGCTGATCCATGCCATGCCTTTTTCCTCGATACTAAATGAAGAACTGCCTAGCCTCGTGGAGGAATCATGCTGTCGAAAGGGTTTGAAATTGAAGTCTACACAGGGACACCCCAAGGCGAGGTGGTCGGTATGTCAGACAAAATTGTGGCGACGCTGGACGGGTTTGTCCGCGAGCCAGACAGCCGCAATGTAGAATACACCACGCCGCCGTGTTACCGCTACGAGCGGTCGCTGTGCGATCTCGTCTTGCCGCGCCTTCAATTGCGCCAGTATCTCAAGCAATTGGGAGACTACACCTTGATTCCGGGCAGCACCCTTGCCCTTGGAGGAGCTGATCGCTTTCACCGCTCTGATCCAGGCAATCCTTATCACACCTATATCGAGCAGACCTACGGCACTAAAGTTGTGACCGCTAGCGTCCATATTAATGTCGGAATCAGCGATCCGGAACTGTTAATGCGTGCCTGTCGATTAATTCGGGTCGAGGCTCCGCTTTATCTAGCGTTGAGTGCGGCCTCCCCTTGGTTTAATGGTGAAACAACTGGCGCTCACTCGACTCGATGGGCAGTGTTTCCAAAAACCCCGGCGCATGTTCCTCTATTTGAGAGCCACGCTCACTTCATTCGGTGGACAGAAGAACAAATTGCGATCGGAACTATGCAAAATGTCCGACATCTCTGGTCGTCCGTGCGTCCCAATGGCGATCGCCGCCCCTACAACCTCAATCGCCTAGAGTTGCGAATTTGTGATTTGGTCTCCGACCCGATCGCCCTGCTCGCCATCACTGCCCTCCTAGAAGCTCGGCTGATGCAACTGATTGAAAATCCAAATCTAGATCCGCTAAAGCTGAGCGAGTTACCCGCAGCGACTCGCGCTGAAACCTTGCTCGACCTCACAAATTCCAATGAGGAACGTGCTGCCCAATCGAGCTTAGAGGCTGAACTGATTCATTGGCGCACGGGCAAACCTATCCTTGCTAAAGAGTGGGTTGAGGAAATTTACAGTGAAGTTTGGCCGATCGCGAAACAGCAAGGCTTCAGTTGCTTCTTACTTCCTCTAAAGAAAATCTTGCGAGAAGGCAACGAAGCGCAGCGATGGCTCAAACTACAAGCTCAAGGATGGAACAATCAGCAGATTTTAATGCAAGAAATCCAAGCCATGCAGGCTAGGGAATTGGAGTTCCAGGATGAATTGTGCCTACCGCTTGTCGCCTAACAAATGCTGGACAAGGTTAGCCACTCCCGCAGCGCCAACTTAAAGCTGCGTATCGGGATCTCTGATTTCTTGAAGAAGTCAGAGATTTTTGTACAGAGGGGATGAAATTTATTCTGTCTCTCTACTTGTCTTTCAAATTCAGATTGACAAACTACTAGAATGCGATCGCTGAGCTAAAGATTAAAGGTGATCTGATGATGAACCATTGAATTAAACTTAAATATTAAACCTTACTATCAACATTTATCTATTAATGATTGAAACGGCTCAGCGATCGTTCCGGTTAAGGCGAGTTGATAGACTCTGTTCAAACTCATCTTGATTAGCATTGTGAAAATTGAACTATCCAAAAAATGTCGAAATCCTCCTCCCTCATCACCCACCTCTAAACGCCCTAATTAGATCTACGCCATTTACAGTAGACTTCTCGGCCATTTACCAGGGATGAAATCAAGCTAAATCCTTGAAAATCAGCGCTTTTTAACAGAATGTGAAATTCAATTTGATGTGAGAATGACGCTCATCAGCAATTAAAATATCTAATCTATCTCGCTATCATCCGAATCATTAAAAAATTCTATAGGAAGCTTATTTTTCTCAAGTTGTGTGAGTAGCTCACTTAAGGTGCCCAAAGTATCATCTCCCCATGCCTAAAGTTGTTTTAGTTCATCCGCTTATCCCCCCTAACACTGGAAACATTGCCCGTACCTGTGCCGCTACTCAGACTGAATTACATTTAGTAGGCCCACTAGGATTTGAAATCAGCGATCGCTATCTCAAGCGTGCCGGGCTGGACTACTGGATCTACGTCAACCTACATATTCATGAATCGATGGATGCCTTCCGCACCTTCCATCAACAGCAGGGCGGACGCTGGATTGGCTTTAGCACCAAAGGCAGCACAAACTACAGCCATTTCGAGTTTCAACCGAATGACTGGCTTCTCTTTGGCAGCGAAACAAATGGGCTTCCCGCTGATGTAGTAAACGACTGCCCAGCAACAGTTCATATTCCCATCGCTGAGCCAGGAGTTAGGAGTCTAAATCTCTCAGTTAGTGTGGCAATTGGACTGTTTGAAGCCCGCCGTCAACTTGGATATCTCAATTAGAAAACAGCCCTTATCTCTACATAGATGTCTATATAAATATGTGAGGATGAGTTGCCCTTAAAGCTGAAAGAACACCGCGATCGTCACCTTAGAACGAGTCTAGACAGCATTAAATGGCAAGCAATGAAACCTAAATTAAGTGTTATAAACTACTAAATCCTTTCTATTTGATAAGAAATTTATATCTAAAACTTAGGCATTAAGCGAATCGACTACGCTGCATTTCTATTGCTCCAATTGCGTTAGTTTGAGGGCTAAAAAGCTTGCTCCTGAAGGATTACAGCCGATTCTTATATCTTCATTCGTTTGGAAATATTTTTAGTGAAACGTTGATCTTCTGCATAAATTTGCAGTTGAGGACTGATATACTCTGCATTAATTTCGCGCCAGCGAAGACAAACATCTCAATCACTTGGCGTTAAGACTTCGGCTTAATTTGGGAATCCTCCAATAGGCTGATCTCTAAATCTAATTCTTTTGGTAGAGAGGGAGCGTAAGCTGATAATTCATGTTTTGCCATCGCCAAATTTGAGGATTTCGATTCCTCGGTTTGACATTTTGAGAATATGGGTTACGCTTATTGCCGCGACTGATAAAAGTTGACTCTCACTCAGCGCCTTTAGTATCGATTTTGGTTTGGTCTAGCGCAGTGTTGAGAAACGTTGAATGATGTGAACTTGTCTAAATCAAGAAAGCAGGGTAACCTTGCGTAAGTGTATTTACCGACTGCGGTCTTGATCGCTCGAAATCCTGTTAGAGTCACTCAAACAAACCTTATAGTTCGTCAAGGTTTGAAACTCGAGACAGTTAAATGCTGGATACTTTTAGGAGGTCGTTTTTTGAAACGAGCAGTTCCGCAAGATGCAAATTCAGTTCCTTTGCTCGGCACCGATGCCGAAGCAGCAGAGGAGCACCCCAGGCAGACGCTCCCAGAGGATAATCGCCGTGCTTGTACCTCTGCTGCCATGATAGGACTTGCGATATCAGTAGGAGCTTATGGCTTATTAGCCCCTCAAAAAGGCGATAATGCATCTGCTGCTGAGCCAACATCGGACGCGATTAATGCAGAGCGCAACTCCGCAGAACCCACAGGGCAAGCTCCCTTTAAGGTTGTTGCTGAGCCTACATTAGCCAATTCCACGTCCCCTGTTACGCCAACTGTCACCAAGTCCATTACAATTGCATCTTCATCACAGCCTAGAACCGTTAACCACACCGTTCAAGATGGGCAAACTCTCTGGAAAATTGCAGAACTCTATGGCATTGACGTCGCAAAATTGGCAGCCTCGAATAGCCTTCAGGTCAATGCAGTTCTAGACGTTGGACAAGTTTTACAGGTTCCTTCCGATGCTCAGGTGACCCTCCCTCAACTGGCGGTCAAGCAGATGCCTGAACTGAAGCAGGTTCCTACTATTCCGGCAATTCCCGCCGCATTAAATTCAATTCCCAAGAATGCGTCGTCGGAATCCAATTTACAAACGCTTCCCAAAGCCGAGCAGCCCAATGCTCTGAGCAGTTTGAAGCAAAATCGAGACCGTCTAAAGCAGAGTCTGGCGGAGTTGAAGTCTGAGGAGTCTACTAACGTTGCCCAAGCAGTTCCGGAAGTGAATTCCACTACGGATGCTCAGCCTGAAGCAGCAGCAAATTTAGCGCCCTACCAAGTGCAGAAGGGCGAAACGCTTTCAGCGATCGCGCAAAGTCGCGGCGTTTCGATGGCTGAGTTAGCGAAGCTCAATCAGCTAAGCAATCCTAATTTGCTGAAAGCAAATCAAGTCATTCAGGTTCCTCAAGCTACAGTAGCAACCCAATCCACAAGGATGTCTGCACCACGTCAGACTTCTGTTGCGATACCAGTTGTTCCCAGTTTAGCTGCGACTCAGAATGTAGATAGTGCTTCAGTTCCTCTTGCCGTTGGAGGAGATGCTCAACAGTTTGCCTTTGGCGGAGCAAATAGCAAAAGCTCTAGTGCAGAATCGGTCTCCTACAATGCCAATCAGCGAGGTAGTTCTCCGTATGTAAACAGCTTGATGTCTGAGATTGCCAAGCTGCGCCAGAGCTATCAGTCGCGAGCGGCCGCTCAGAAGCTGAAGCCATCTGCAAAAATCTCGGTTCCAAACGTGTCCGCTGCTTCTCGCCGTGAAAATCCAGAATTTAAGTCTAGCCGTCGGTTAGCATCATTGCAGACAGAATCTCGGAATGTTAAGCAGCCAAGCTCTAAAATGGAAGCAATGTTGGCAGATGCCCCCAAGCCCAAACAGCAATTGGTTGCAACCTCTGCTCTAGGGTCTGAAACCTACACTCCTTTAATTCGCTCTCAAGTAGGTAAGACCGTCTCTCCAAATCTCCCTCCTTTAGGCAAGTCAGATAGCTATTTACCGAGCGCTGCTGATGGTCGCTTTAAAGGGTATACGTGGCCTGCTAAAGGTGTTCTGACTTCTCCATATGGCTGGCGTTGGGGTCGCATGCACAAAGGAATTGACATTGCAGGTCCTGTTGGGACTCCAATTGTTGCTGCTGCTCCTGGTAAGGTTGTGACAGCGGGTTGGAATGATGGTGGCTACGGTATTTTGGTCGAGGTCGAGCATAGTGACGGTAGTGTTACTCTGTACGCTCACAATAGCCGTGTTTTAGTTCGGGTAGGTCAACAGGTCACCCAAGGTCAGCAAATTGCGCTAATGGGCAGCACGGGTTACAGTACGGGTCCTCATTCCCACTTCGAGGTACATGTGCCGGGGCGAGGTGCTGTTAATCCGATCGCGTACCTGCCTCAATCTCGTGGTTAAAGATATAGCTAGTTTGTGATTTATGAAAGGAGATCCAGTCTTAGGATCTCCTTTTTTTCATCAGCGCAGCGTAGCACTAACCTCGCGAAGATGATATACTAGTTAAGCAGATGATTCGGCTCAGTAGCTCAGTGGTTAGAGCAGGGGACTCATAAGCCCAAGGTCGCAGGTTCAAATCCCGCCTGAGCCATCGTTTCAGCTTTCGTAGGTGATGATTAGAGGGGTCATTGACCCCCTTTTTTAGGTCAAAATTCTGGAATTTCAATCATCGGTTTTCTTGCGGCATAGTGCCGATAAATCACATCTGGTGAGTTGCCGACCAGCGCCGCGACATCTTTGACCTCAATGCCTGCTTCTAATGCCAGCGTGATGAACGTGTGACGGCAGTGCTTCAGCGGTAAGTATTCTCGAACCTGTCCCTCATCCACTAATTCTTCTACCACGGGCCTCCAGATGCGATTGAGCAGATTATGCGAGTCCATCGCACAGCCTTTCGGTGAGAGAAAGACGAATGAATCGACTCGTTCGAGGCGTTGCAGCACTGTTCTGAGACGAGCATTACAGGGAAAGTCGCGCTGTCGATGCGTTTTGATATCTCCCAGAATGCGAGTATCGGACGGCAACGCCTCACAAAACCTGACACTAGAGCCGTCCGTTGACACATTCTTCCAGTGCAGTGCATTCGCTTCTTCCAATCGGCAGCCGCTCCAAAACAGGAATTGGAGGTAAGGCAGATAGAAGGAGTGAGGCACACGGGGGGAGGGATGGACATACAAATCCTTGGCAACTGCATTCAAGATGCAATCTCGCTCACCAGCGGTAAAGGCTCGCCGGTCTTGTTTCGATTGTTTGCGAAAGTCCTTGTCAAGTCCCTCAAACGGGTTAGAGGGGATATGGCGCGAACGCACCGCCCAATCGCAGCAGGCAGAGAACTGTTGCAACATCCGTCGGCACGTCTCAGGCGAGTAGCGAGCCATCATCCACCCTCTCACGGCGATCTCATCCTCTAGCTCTGGCATGGCCGCAACCCGCTTAGAGATTTTGCCGTAATCCCGCTTGATGGTGGACTTTTCAAGCTGGAAGGCTTGGAAGTGGGAGTAGGCTACCCACAACTGAAGCAACTTATAGGAGCTAACGCTATGCCGACGCAGGGCCATGCTTACCCCTATCTCTTGACCTTCTGCAAGTCTGCTAAGGAAAAGGTTTGAGCCAGTAGCCAAGTCGCATTGGTCACTGTGGCTACCCCGTCGTAAATGCCTTCGATTTTGAGATGGAGCCGTCCACAGAGTTTCTTTAATGGTTCATCGGTGCCGCAATAGTGAGCCACATCGCCTACTTGTAGAGATGTCAATAAAGGGTCAGAGCTAGGCGATTGGGCTGTCAATAAAGGGTCAATCCCCCCGTTTTCGGTGTGACAGTTTGCGCCAACTCGCGCCAACAACGGATCATGCTGTTGGCACACGGTATCACGCTCACTGTCTACGTCACAGCTTTGCGCCAACAACTTAGAACTTTTTTCAAAAAGGTGATCATTTGCCAGAAAGTGATCACCTTTCTCTGGCAAAGAATTTTCTTCTACCTCTGCTTCGTGATCACTTTTGGGTGAATTGATCACTTTTAAACCTAGATCACTATCTTTTATATTTTGTTGGCGCAAGCTTGTATCGTTTGCTCTGTCTGGGTTCTGGTGTGCCAACAGCCCGTCTAGCTGTTGGCACAAGTTGGCGCTACGGCGGTATTGTGCCAGTTGGCGACCTTTCCCCCCCTGTTTTTCGACCATATCCTCTCGCTGAAGTCTGTAGAGAATTGTGCTAACTGACCCGGCATTGAATCCAAGCGCTTGCGAAAGTTCGGGAATCGTAGCCTGTCCCACTAAATTGAAATGATCAAGAATCTGTTGCTTCATGTCGCCATCGACACGTGGGTTCCAATTGCCCAGTAAGCGCCATTCCAGCGTGTCCGGGTTGATTTGCACCTTCAAGTCGAGTTGATCCGTCCATCCGTTCTCGCTGATGAGGCGATAGTTGCGCTCGTCGGGAATCATCACCATTGCGCCCCGGCACGTGGAACGAATCGAAGAATTCCCTCTCAGCATGTTGAATGGGTCTTGCCCTTCCTCAATTACGGCCTTTGAGACGTGGTGAGTCACGAGAACGCAGATGTTCATATCCCGTGCCATCTTCTGCAAGGGTTCGAGAATGCGGCCCATCTCAGAACTAGATTCTTTCACGCTGTCATCCCGAACCCGGCTGAGGGTGTCGAGAACGAGTAGCCTGACATCGCCGATTTCTTCGATCAGTTCTCCCAGGTCGTTTAGCTCAGAGAGTTTAACTTCGTTGAACCAGTACACCGGCAAGTCATAGCCCCATTGCTCCCAACCCTGTGCGGTCTGTCTGTATTTGACTTTGGTTTCGCCGTCCTCACAATTGACATACACAACTGAGCCTTGCGTCACGGGTCGGTCGAGAAAGTTGCCGCCGGTGGCGATCGCCTTCGCCAACGTGAGGCAAAAGAGCGATTTTCCCGTCCTGGGAGGTGTGCCGAGAATGAAGAGTTCATTCGGTGTCAGCAGGTCAGGCACCAGCCAGTCGATGTAATCTGCGGCTCGCTCAATCAGGTCACGGTTCTTGACCATCCTCTCTCTGAGCGGGTTGACGCGTGATTTCTGCTCTTTCAGTTGAGGCGTTGCAGCTGCCGCAGCTGCCCTCTTGAAGTCCTCCACTCCAGAGCCAGCATCGATGGCGTTTGACACGTCCCATCCTTTCACGTCGCAATCATCCGGCATGGGGACTAGAGCGATTTTGGCTCGATTGCCTAATGCTTTCGCCAGTTTGAGCGCTCCCACTTCACCAGGCCGCTCGCCGTTGGGCAATGGTTTGTCGTTGCGATCGTAGAAGATGACCACTTCACCGGGTAGCAGGTCAAGTTGCTCTTGGGTTGGGATGTTACCAGCACCGCTGGTGAATGAAGCACAGGCAATCGGTGCATCTGCTTGCCTCAGCAAGTCCCCTAAGCGAATGGCGTCCCATTCTCCTTCACAGAGGTAGGTTGTTTTGGCTTCAACCGGCAACCAGGTGAACCACACGCTATTAGGAATGCCGTATTGAGACCAGGGCTTATATCCTTCTGGCTGCTGCTCTGCTGAGAGCCAGGGGGCGAGTCGTTTCTTCTGGTAGAACTGTGTGCCGTCGCCGTTGGCTGGAATTGGAATGGTGATGGATGGGAGGTGCTGACCGTTGTTCACCTTGGCTCTGGAGATGCCGATGCGATGCCGCTCGATGAGTCCCTCATGGATGCCGCGATCGTGGAGCCACTGCTTCGCAGGGCCGTTTGATTGCAGCAAGCGATCGCAGGCATCCTTCACTTTTTGGGGTGAGACAGTGATGTTTGCCGTGGGCTTGGCAATCGCTGTCGGAACGATGCGTTCCTTCTCAGTTCCTAACGCTTCTCGAATCTGTTGCGGTGAACATCCCCTATGACATTTATAAGCGCCGTTGGTGTTGGGCACGAGGGAGAGGTTTAACTTACTGTCATTCCCTTTCGAGAGAATGCAAGAGGGACATTCTGCTCGACCTTTAGCGTTGAATTGAACGTGATTGCGAATGTCGAAGATGGAGGCTACCATTGGTTTAATTGCATACGGGTACGTGGTTTCACCGTTGTACTGATGGGCACATCATGAAACCGTGGTCGAAGATTGGAGCTTTCGAGCATCTAAAAAAAGGGGGAGGAGTGCTGATGACACTCTTTCCCCTCTTGCGTTTTAGGTGGGACTCACCTTAAACATTCCATGCGGCTGATCTGTCTCAATATCAGGCTCTAGCGATTGCAGTTCTTGTCTCAACTCCTTTCGCAGATGATTGGATGTCTTTTTGCAAATCTCCTCAATCGCTTCTTCTCTTGTCTTGGCAAAGCCGATCGCCGTGCCGTGTTCCACCACGGTGTCAGAAATTGTCCAGATGAATAGTTTCATAGGTCATGCAAGTTTGAATCGTTTGTAGGTGTTGCACAGCGGACAAATGCGCCGGCTGTTTTTCTGGAGTTTGATCGCCCGCTCTAGCTTGTGGCCTTCGTTTGGGAACAGCGGAATGCAGTACATATCGATACCGGCTGCCAGGGCAGCGCGAATGAGTGGTGAGCCGCGACCGGAGATGTGTTCTTGGTGTCGTCGTTTGAGATCATTAGTGGAACCCAAGTAGTGTTGTGCCCTACCGCGATAGGGCTTGACAAAGTGGTACAGGTAAACCATCGTTTTGAAATGTATATGTGTAGCGCGATCGCTCTGCTGGAACGGATGCGATCGCGTTTTTATTCGGGACTGTCGGCAGTCAAGGCATCTTCAACGGATTGCTTTAGCTGTTGGGCAATCTCTGTGGCGTGGTCAGGACTGCGGGATAAAGTCTGGATGATGACGGCGAGGGTGGTTCCTATATAAATGGCGTCGTCACACTCTTCAATGCCAATGGAAATCGTGATTTTCATTTATTCGTCGTCCAAGTGAGCGGCGATCGCTTTGAGCAATTTGATTCGACCGAGGTAGGAGAGACGATTCACAGAGGCAGCGAGCGCGATGGGAATCGGGAGATGTCCATCGGCCTCGTCTTGGGCAAGTTCAAAGAGCAGTTTCCATAGCTGACCTTCGCTTAGGTTTTGAAGGTTGGAGCCGTACTCTTCGGTGATCACGTCGAGGATGGCTGAGTCTTTGGCTAGGTTGTTCCGTCGATCTGTAGAACGGATCTTGTCGTGCAGTTGGTCGTGTCTGGCTTGCATGGTGTAACTGTCACCTGTAGTAATGGTTCTAGAAAGAAATAGGGTTAAACGGTACCGAATAGACGTGATACATGGATGATTAAGAGGAGCGAGGGAGACGCCAATCTAGCCCCCGCTCTTGTCCTGTAGCCTCGGTACCGTGAGAACGGTTCCTTTTATAGGTTCCGTTGCAACGGTACCGGTAAGAGTATACTATGTCAGAAAGAAGTGAAAGGGAACCGTTAACCCCAGTGACCTTACGAAAGCGTGCCAACAAAACTCAACGGCAGGTGGCTGAAGCGATAGGCAGAAAAGTCACCACCATCAGTGATTGGGAACGAGGTAAAACTAGACCTCATCTCAGTTTCTCTGAGGTTAAAAGGCTGATGGAATTGTTGGAATGCAATATCGATGAGCTTATTGAGGCTTTCGAGCAAAACGCACCAAAAGAAAACGCTGAAGCATGACCCATATGCTTCAGCGTTTATACGACTCTTTAAATTCAGGAGGTGATGAAAGCCGAGTCTCCTCGGCTTGAACAATCTAAAAGGGTTCTACCCCCAAGCAGCTTACCCTTTTAGTTTTGATATAGCCCGTTCATCGGGTGAAATTCTTTCCCTGCTTCTTTAGTTGCTTCAATTCTTTGCAAACGGGCCACGTGATGCACCCTAAAACAAGTAACTCAATAGCCAATGTTGGTGGAAAAAGTGAACCAATAACCAAAAACCATCGGGTATTTCCTCGATATCCCATCTTGGAAAACCAACCCCACCAAATCAAGCCCCAGATAACCAACGTAATCAGAAACGCTACTGGGTCAACACCTGAGAAGCCATAGCTGTACATATCGTTCCTCTTTTAGACTGTCAGCTTCTAGAATTCCCAGTTTTGCTATGCCGGGGTGAGGAGTTGCTTGATAGTTTGGGGGCACAAAACAAAAGCGCTGAAGCCTGACCCAACATACTTCAGCATCAACTCGATTTTGTCACTAGGAGAGTAAGCGCAATGACCTAAAAACAAGAGCCGAGCGGAAGGGCAAGCTTCCCCCGGCAGCGCTCCGTAGTTCAGTTACCACTACAGAGATTTAGATTATGCCTGTTCTATTTGCAAAAGTTTCAACAAAAGAGCGATCGCACCCTGGTAGCAGTGCGATCGCTCTTTTTCGTTCATTTATCACTACTGCCATCATGCCAAACATTGATAAGCACAGATCGCCGCCACAGTATCAGTGGCAAGCGCCACGCCCTTACAACTTCCCCACCTATCACCATGAGGGGAAGGACTACCACGTAATCCCTACCGAAGTGTTTAACCAGATGCAAGCCGAGAAGATTGATCGAACCTGGTTAGCGATTGGAGTTTGCGGCATCGTGATCGCCGGCATCACAGCCGCCATCACGAGCAAGATATCGGCCCCCGCTCCGATGGTCGTCGAAAAGCCGACGATCGTAGAAAAGCAGGTCGTCGTTCCCACAAATTGCATTTTGTTCTGTAAATAAGAGGTAATTCAATGAGATTAGGTCAATCCAGAAATGCTACTGCAAACAAGCTTGGGGGCATGACTCCCAGCGATGTGATGCAAGTTGCCGGGGGCGCTCCAACTCCTTGGAATCCTGGAGACAATAGCGAGATTAGAACCGAGCAAGTCATTTCCAAGCATCAAAACTTCTCAAAAAAAGAGGTTGATCAGCTGAGAGTGAAAGCCGCAACTCGCAAGCGTCAATCGAAGAACAACGCTAAAGCCTACACCGCTCTGAAAACGATCGAGACTGCTGACACTCGCGATCAAGTTGCCTTCAGAGGCTACCAGACCGGCGTGGCTCGCGCTGTGGCCGCGAAAAAGGGGGCCGATGTGAACAAAGCGAAAACGCTCGCCGGCCTCACTCCGGTCTATGCAGGGATGGGCTACTCATTAGGTGCTGCTCAGGATGAAGCGACGGTAAGAGTGGCTGAATTAAGAGAACTGCACACGGACGTGAACAAGCGTTGGAGCTAATTTTTAGGAGAATCTAAACATGTTTAAGATGGCTAGACTTTTAACCTTTGGGGGTTTGGGTCTAGCCATTAGCTCTTTTTTGGGGCTAATGGCTAGGCAGTTGCCTCCACTCAGTGCTGGCATGTGGACGATCTTTTTGATTCTCGCGGCCATCGTATTTGTGGCCTATTTTGCCGGCCCATTGCTAGATGCTTATTTCGGATGGCAAGAAGACACCACGCTAGGAATAGCGATCGGCATTGCTGGAACGTACATTCTAGGGGGGGCGATCGGATGGCTAATTTCCTGAAATGGTTGCCTCAAGAGAACTACGGGAAGCAATGGGCCGTAGCGTTTGGTTTGGGTTGCTTCACGTGGATCTCATCTGTTTGCTTTGTTGCATATCTAGCGCCCCCATTGCGACTGCTCACAATGTTTATCCCGCTGGTGTTTTTCCTCGTGGCCGTAACACTTCTCCCAAAATGGCAGAAAGAAGGCCGGCGCAATGATTTGGTTGATTCACTGAAAGAGCGGGAATGGAATAGTCAAGTGATGGGCCGGCATCAAGTCAACATGGTCGCGATCAGTGTGGACTATGACCAAGAGTTGAAAGCGCTTGCTGATCTGTACGCGACACCAACCCCAGACGAACCGGCGAGCGGTCGTTACTCTACCCCACATGCAGGATTGCCGATCGCAGATCAAGCCAATTCTCTTCTGAGAATTCAGCAGGAAGTGATGCAATGTTGCGGGGATGTGGGATGGGCTTTGTGTGAATATCTCACGGGAAAAGGGGGGCAATACTGCGATTCAGACGGATGGATTTCTGTCGAGAAACTTAGGAGTAATTGGGGGAAGAATTTCGGCCTTAAAACTGAAAATATCAAACAATTGCTGATCGCAATTAGTAATATCGGCCTAGGTGAATGGAAGGATTCAAGTTTGAAGGAATGGAGGTTATTACTAACAGTTTGATTGTTTGATTTCGGTGTATCGGTGTTTCGGTCTCCGCTCGGTGTTCCCTAGGCGTCTTGGGGGCCGAAGCTCACACCGAGCCTTAGACCGAACCGACGCCGAAACTGACGCCGAAAATTAGCAGGCTCTACAAACATGCAACGATTGCAACAGGAAATCATTCAATTAGCTATGGCGATATTAAACTACACCACCAAAATTGACCCAATCAAAACAGTGGGAGAAATTCAGTCCGTTTTAGCCAAACATGGAGCGCAAAACGTCTCTGTTGACTTCGTTGATTCGTTGCCTGTAGCTGTAACGTTTCTAATTAAGTTGAATGACGAATTTATTAGTTTTCGCTTGCCTAGCAATCACGACGGGGTTTACAAAACGCTCTAGAGAGACAAAAACATTGATAGTCGCTACAAGACGCAGGAGCAAGCTAGGCGGGTTGCATGGCGCATTGTCAAAGATTGGGTTGAGGCACAAATGGCGATTATTCAAGCCGGTATCGCCACATTGCCCCAAGTGTTTCTGCCCTATGCGGTCACATCCACTGGTCAGACGGTCTATGAATCAGTCAGTCAGAACGGGATAAAGTTTTTAGCTGGTGGAAGTCCTTGACCTCCTGCAGTGTAGAGCAGGCAACCAGAGCCAGCTTACTTGTTGCATTAAAAGGGCGATCGCTGGGTTCACACGAGAGAATAAACAGAAACATTCCGCCTAATTCCCCAACTTGGGATGTTAGACCGACACATTTCTGCCTCATCACCCATCTGAGGATCTTAGATGGACAGAAATCTGCATAACTCCGCTAATTCGGGATCTTAGGCGGAAAAAGTCAGTCTAAATAAGAGTTCGACCGCCCTCTGCTGCTGCGTCCCCAAAGCGGTTAAACTCTGATGTATGTCTAGCAAAATTAATACATCTCCACGCAAACTTGGTGAATGTTTATATCCGGCTAAGTTCGGTAATTTTTGCCATCGTCCCGGCATAGCTGAGCTGGGAGGATTGTGTTACTGGCATAGCCCATGCCCTAAAACACGCGAGAAATTTATTGAGGAACATGAGACTGGCGGCTCTTTTGAAGGTGTAGTGATAGAAGGGATTAATTTATCCAACTTGAATCTGCATTGTGCTGAGTTTAGAGGCTTTACGGCTCATCTTTGCACATTTGATAATAGTGATTTGAGTCGCTCGTTCATGGATATGGCAATCTTTACAGGATGTAATTTCATGCACACGGACTTGAATGTGATTCAAGTCCGTGTGCATGAAATTTATCAGTTGCATTTTATATGGAGCAAACTTGGAGGGAGCAGGTTTACAGAGTGCTGATTTATCTAACTCTTCTTTCGATAAAGCCAATCTAAAAAACTCACACATTGGTCTTGGCGGCATGATACTTTTTCCCGGCACTGGGAATGTAGAACAATATCGCACATGCATTGAAGGTGCAAGTTTTCAAGGTGCTGACTTTCGAGGCATACACCTTGATGCAATTTACCGGACTGCCCCAAATCTTCAGGAACCATTAAAGCGGGTTTGGATGCACGAAATTGAAAGCCAGTTGGAAGTTGCTAACACGGCTGTCACCAACGACGAGAAGAAGAAGTCGTTAGAGACCCTGACGGAAATGATTATTGGCAGAATTCCAAACTTGACCGTCCGTAATAGGGATAGGCGCAGATTAACAGACGAAATAGACCTGATCGTGATGAATAAAAGTTTGGCTCTCTTGACTGCGGGACTTGGTGGCCCCATATTCGTGGAATGTAAAAATGAAAATAAGCCTGTTGGGTCAGGCACCGTCAAAAAACTTGCTGGAACAATTCCTCATGGCGGTATCGGCTTAATTGTTACTACTCGAACTATGAGCAAAGATGCCCAACAAGAAATGCGATTACAAATGTTATCTAACGCTTCAAGAGGGCTTAGATTGGCATTTTGGGATAGTAAAGATTTAGAAGATATAGTCAAAGGCGAGGAACCCGAAGACAGACTTATAGAACGCTACTATCATGTCCTAAGTCTATGACAGACTGACGGGCGGTCGAACAAGGCGCTGCACCCGACCGCCTACAGCCTGCGGTTTGGTCGTTCCTCCCGTCGCTCCGGCTTCCGGCGGCGGGTGAGCTTAGTTATTATCAAAATCATTTCCTCAAGATTTGGGACTTCTGCTATTTCATGCGGGTTTCAATAGGGACTTCTGCGGCTTCCCGCAGCGCCAACCTCATACAAAACTTCTTGACCTTCTGCGTCGCAACGCAGAAGTTCCAAATCTTGAGAAAATGAATTTGACAACGATCGCAATCAACGGCGACCTATACCCTCGTATCCATGCCAAGCAATTGTCGCTCGTCCGGCTCAGAGGCTATGTTAAGTGACGCTGCCCGCACTGCCCTTACCCACTTCATAACGAAGTTCAGCCATACCCGTGCCGATTTGGCGAACCGACATCAGACGTAGGGTTGGGCTCAGAACTCGGCGCGGGAACAGTTGCTTACCTCTGCCCAGGGTAACTGACACAATCTGGACGATTAGCTCATCCAAAAGCTCGGCATCATGGAACTGCCCTGCCAAGTCACCACCTCCCACAATCCAGATGTTCTTGCCCTCCGCCGCCGCCCGCATTTCAGGGTGAACTTGGCGCACATCCCCTTTTACGAATCGGACGTCTGCACCCTCGATTACCGGGAGACTGCGACTGGTGAATACCCAGACAGGCTGAGTGTACGGCCACGATGAGCCGGTCTCGGC
Source organism: Myxacorys californica WJT36-NPBG1 (assembly GCA_019359315.1). Taxonomy (GTDB): domain Bacteria; phylum Cyanobacteriota; class Cyanobacteriia; order Leptolyngbyales; family Leptolyngbyaceae; genus Myxacorys; species Myxacorys californica. The sequence goes on along the minus strand of JAHHHO010000056.1, from coordinate 9,694 downwards.
CGCCACCTGATCGGCGTTGCGCACCATCCACTCGTAGGTGGCCGACCCCATGGCCAATGCACCTACCTCAGCGATGAACTCTGAGTAGCTGGAGTCATTCAGGTTGTCAAGCGGAAACAGCCAGTCCAACGAATCATCTTCGGTAGCAATGAACCCGTCAAGGCTTGTGGCTGTATAGTACTGGGTCTTCATAACTGTTTTCGCTTCCAAGGCCTGATTGCGACCGCCTAACGTTCGCGCTCACCGGACGCAAATAACCTTTGCAACTGACCGACCAGATCATAACGTTCCGGTGCAGCGCGATTGTTATACGGCAGGTTTTGACGAGCAAAACCTACTGGCAAAGTACGAACTTCCCGTTACCAAGAATGCCGAATCTTTTTCCTGGACGATCTGTGCAAAGAGGATCTATGCTCCACTGTCGCGCGACTTTGATAGTTTCTACAGCCTTAGGGCTATCTCCTCTACAACCGATAAAGAGGTCTGTTTCTCCATCACTATCTTCTTCCCAGTTCTCCCAATCTTCTTCTGTCCAATTTTCAAGTTCTCTGACACGCGCCCAATCCATAAACTGTTCCGCTTCTGTTGGTTCTCCGAAATTGCGTAGAAACTGCGACGAAAGATCATACACGAAAGACCGAATTAACTGTCCGTTCCTAGCCAGCATCCAAGCAGTTGTGCCACAGAAATACTCAGTATCAAATTCAAATAACTGTGCTTCACCAAACTGCTGACTCAACTTGCAGATCAGACTCTCTCTTGCCTGCACACAAAGTTCGCGGACACCTGATGTAATTTCAACATCATCAGGAGCAACAAACTCCCATTTGTATGGAACAACAACCCAAGTATCTTGAGAAACGTACAAGAAAGTATTAGCTGTTGTTTGTCGCTTTCCATTTATCTTTTCGGAGGCATCTTGCCATCTTCCTTGCCGAATCGCTTCTAGCTCCAATATCTCTACAACAGCATTAATATCCGTTGTTCTAACTGTGAGCCAAGAAATCTCAGCCTGAACATCTAAGTCATCATCGGACATACTCATAATCTCAATTCTTGCTTTTTGCAATTAGGAAGGCATCTCGCTATGTTTTCGCCCTTGGAGTACCCAGGAAAGCAAGGTTAGATTTCTTCCTCAAGCGCTATATCTATGCCGTATAACTCTTGTTTAGACTGACTTTTTCCGCCTAAGATCCCAAATTAGCGTAGTTATGCAGATTTCTGTCCATCTAAGATCCCCAAATAGATGATTAGGCAGAAATTTGTCGGTCTAAGATCCCAAATGGGGGAATTAGGCGGAATGTTTCTGCCTATTCTCTCACGTGAACCGAGCGATCGGCCTTTTAATGCAACAAGTAATCTTGCTCTGGTTGTCTGCTCTACAATGCAGAAGTCCCAAATCTTGAGAAAATGAATTTGACAATAGTTAAAGTGAGCGGCGGCAGATACGACCGAAACGGACCGAGAAGACTTTATACTGTCAGCTCCACTGCGTTGTTAGATCGTGCCTTAACGGAGAGACTTTCAACTACTCGATCACCTTGATAGTGACGCTACCATCAAGCCTCATTTCCGATTGAAGTTCACCTCGTGGTACAGGCTTTATAAGGTGGAATCAACTTCTCATGCACCCAAATGACTCGCTTACCTGCCAAGTGCTTCCCAATCTTAATCTCAAGCGTTTCCCCCTTCGGATTTTGTGTCGTGCTACGCTCGTACACATCCGAGAGTGCAAAACGGGTGTCCAGCGGCTTATCCTCGGTACAACGGTAGCGCCAGCCATTCTTGATCAGCTCCGTTTGGTAAAACTGCTGAACGCGATCGGCTGCTCCTGGATCAATGTCAAATTGGATGATCCGCTCGACCTCGGTGGATGGCTGGAACACCTTAAGGGAAGTTGCCCCTGCCAGGATGGGCGGTTGCATACGAAATCGCCAGCGCCACAACGATTCATTCGATAGGACAATGATACCTAGTCCAATCGCACTAAGGCACACCAGGCTAACGACTCCAATCCAGGGCTTACAGAACCACATCTGTTTCATAGCGAGTGTAGGCTAACGATCGCACTAATACATTCATCAGTACTTTCGTCCTTTCCAGATCGTTGAAATTAGAATTTCTGGCAAAGGCTAACTATTATTTAGACTGAAACTCTCTGCTTTTGATGCGATCTCCCTGCTTACCCTTGGTCGATTAGCTGCCAAATATCCTTCATCACAACGCCCTGCTTGCGCTCCCCAAAAAAACATTATGTTTTTTCATTATGTTATTTCCCCTAACGTAAGCAAGAGAGAGAACCTGAAATTACTTGCCTTGCGGCACTGCGCTGAATAACTCTGATCACGCTAAAAGCCATGAAAGTACCGTATAGAAACGCTTCAAGTACTGCTTCAGCCTAAGATGGAGCAGCATAACGGCTCGCTTGAGCGGCTGTCGAAGACTTTGAACTCATTACCAGCAGATTCCTTCAGTCCGCTCCGAGCGAATTGTTATACAGCGTGTGCTCTCCTCATCTATGAAAGGTTAGATGGTTGCCGTCCACCTAATCGTTGCTCTGATGCAGGAGGCAAAATATTAACAGAAATAGTGGCATAAGGATTTTGTAACTGGCCACCGATCATGAATCGGATAAAATCTCCTAATCCTTCAACTAAACGAGCACGACGTAACTCTCCACAGTCAACAGAAGCAAATCCGATATCCTTGGCTAGTTGCATGACCGTTTTACGAGCTTCAGCATCGTCAGCACAAACAAAGACAGAGACTTGATAATCTTTGAGCGGGCTAGGTGCAAGTTCAAAAATTTCCTGAGCCATTGTATTGAAGGCTTTTACAACCCTTGCATTTGGAACTTCTGACGCTAATTTTTCGGCAAGTGACTGCACAATCGGTGAAAACTCGAACCCCTCTGGAATCTCAAAGTTATTGCAGTCAATTAAGATTTTGCCAGATAGCACTTCAACTGAATTAAGCACCTCAGCAGGATTTACACCTCGCGCTGTATATAGCAGGACATCACCAAAAATTGCTGCTTCATCGTTTGTGCCACCCTGCGTTCCACGCTCAACAAATGCAGCTACTGACTGCCCCTTCTCTTTCGTCCGAGCACCAAAGAAAACTTCGTGACCTTGTGCCGCCCAAAGCAGCCCTAGAGAACGTCCCATGTTCCCACTGCCAATAACTCCAATCTTCATCGTTTAAGCAACTCCCTTTCTTTTCAGGATCACTATATCAGGTGCAATTAGAACCACTCCTTACCTAACCGGAGATTACTTGACTCTCAACACTAACAAGCTTGATCCAACGGCTGCCCTAACTAATACCTGAAGCTGTATAACTATTATTTAGACTGACTTTTTCCGCCTAAGATCCCAAATTAGCGCAGTTATGCAGATTTCTGTCCATCTAAGATCCCCAAATAGGTGATTAGGCAGAAATTTGTCGGTCTAACATCCCCAATGGGGGAATTAGGCGGAATGTTTCTGCCTATTCTCTCGTGTGAACCCAGCGATCGCCCTTTTAATGCAACAAATAAGCTGGCTCTGGTTGCCTGCTCACAACCACAATTCACCGATTTAATTGGTGATTAACTGCTGAAGACCGCAGTTAACCAGGGGAAAACCCGCATTCTCTCGTGAAGCTAGACACTGGTTGTCTACGAGAGAATGCGGGTTTCAGACTATAACCGAACGGTTATATAGTCCAAATCTAGTCCTGTTGCTTCATTGGCCCAATATCAACCAAATTTAAGCCAGTAGAGGAAATTACATCATCAAGAGCTTGCACTGCTGGGGATGGGGTGCCATCTCCTACGATGGCAATATTTCTGCGGATCTCTAGCTCAAGTAGCTGTAGAGCGATCGCGGTTGATAACCGGCCCATCATGCCAGCTTCTACAAGCCACATTCTCACCAGACCTTGACTCGCTAAAATCTCACGTTCAAAATTCTCAGTCATCGCCTGCGCTCAAACTCCAAATGCTTGGCTAGAAATTGTTCCAGGTCAGACAATCTAGAGATAACCTCTTGATGGGTTTTGTCTGTGCGCTCTCGGACATGGACTGCCATATCGCGAGCGCCATTGATGCCTAACATCAATTTATCGTCGAAGTGGCCCATTTCAGAGCTACGCAATTCTAAATCATGTTGCACCTTCAGAATTAACTCTCTTAGCTCAGTTTTCATTGCTGCCAATTCACGAGCGATTGCAGCGTCCTGATGCTTCAGAGCTAGTTTGAGGTTTGACACTGTGGCTGACACTTTCCAAACGATTGAACCAATCGTAATAAAAAACGACAGAACCGCGATGAATAGGCCGATAGTTTCAGCTTTGATCATTGCCCGTCTTCTCCAGCTCCTCAAGGAAGGAGCGCAAAGCACCGGCGATCGGCTCACGGGTATTAATTGCCCCGATTGCTACTTGAAACGCGAAATTGGCTAATTTAGCCTTGAAAGCTTTTGAGATTTTCATGAAACGTCACACAAAATAACCAAACAAGCGCATTTCATTAATCGAAACGTAATTGTCACCAGAATCACCAAACACAAAGGTATAAGCGTTTGAGGGAGTGTCTAATGTCAGAACATTAGAGAGGTCAAGCGTTTGCAGATTTGTTGTATTTGCTAGGGTGGAGCTGAAGAGAGGGGAAGCCGCATCACTGGTGACAAAACCCGAATAGATTTTGAACGTTCTAGGGACGTTATAAGCTCCGTTGAATTGTCCTAAGTACAATTCCAATCTGTTGATGAAAGCTGAACTGGTAAGCGAGATGTGAATGAAGACCTTACCCGCATTCGCCATCATGCCATCACTAAAATTACCATCAATAATTTTCAGCATATCGCTACCACTGAAGTAATAGGAGTAGCTGTTATTGTTGGCCGGTGAGTAAGAAAGCAAACTGAAGATCGTACGATCGCGATTGTTAGCAGTGTCCTGCAAAATTCCCTTGATTCTTAGGGCTTCTAGTATTTCAGTTACTTTGCTAATTAGGGCCGATAGAGTGGCATCAGTCGCAGGATTATCAACGCTTAGAGGTGGAGAATCTGCCGGGGGTGGATTGGAAGATTGATTTGCACTCCGGATCAAAGGCATTATACAAACTCTCTTACTAGCGCATTGCCGTTTACTGCTGACCAAATCCCTGAGATTGCACCTGTATAACCATAGGGAACCTCAAAGTAATCATTACTGAACAGTTGCAAACTAAAAGCCGCTGTAGTGACTGTTGCGGCAAAATCAATCGATAGCGTAGCTGTTGAGTTGTTTGTGATTGTTGCACCCTTACGCGATCCATTAGCAGCAAGAATAGAGACTGCCGTTGTGGACGCTCCAACGGTCGAAACGTTTACGGTCGAAGAAGTGGGAGGTGATAGAGGCACGCTTGAACGAACTAAAGGCATAGTAGAAACCTCAATGGTAATATTCCAGAAATCGAAGAAATCAGGGGAACTTCTTAGAGCTAAACCGCGATTGCTAATGAATGCAGGCGTTTCAAACTCTAAGACTCGATTGAAAGATGAAGCGATAATGCGACGCTCATCATAAATGTCAATGCTGTCAGGAACACTATCTAAATCAATTTGAGCAATCCATATCGGCTGATTTAGTAACGTTCCTCTAACATCTCCCACACCAAAATTAATACGAAAATACCCCAAATCTGCATCGATATTAGGGGTGAATGTCCATTCACGATTGACATCAATTGAGGCAACATTAGACCATGCCATTAGAGCAAATATTGAACGATAGATTGAATGTCGTTAAGCTGAGAAGCTACACGCGGTTGGTAATCTGTAGTCCAGATTTTAACGTTGCACTTAGTTACTTTTGAGTATGGTTGCAAAGCAATTCTATAGAAGTCAGAGACACCCGAAAATTGCAATAAATTAAGCCCTTCAGCCATGTCGGTTGGTTGCGCTCTAACAAAACCGAATCCATGAATGAAGGGTAAAAACCAAACTTTTCCAATAGAAGATCGATCATCTCCGATAGAGTCAAGTTTCATGAGGAGAAACGTATCCGCCCAAAATACTGGGATTTCAAAGTAGTTAGATTTCCTAAAGTCAATCTCCCTACCATAGATAAACGTTTCTCTCATGAATTAACCTTACTTGCTTGCAGTCACAGGATAGGAGCGGCCATCACGAGAAACAAAGCGATCCGGCTTGTTTTTGCTGGCTTTCTTCAGAAAGGCAACAATCATCGCGTTAGTTGCACCATTGGGGACAGGGATTGAGCGGTACTTCTGTACTGTCACCTGTTTACCAGCGGCGTTTTTCTTCTTGGTCGGTTTCCCAATGGGCACCTTGATCGAGCCTGCACCAATAGAACCCCTGATTAATCCACCCGTGATTTTTTTGCCGTTCTGAGTCCGATCCTTCGCTTTGGGTGCTGCCACCGCTTTGAAGCCAAATAGATCAGCCACCGTCTTGGGCATGTAGGAATACAGGGTAACTGTCTGATTTCCTACTTTTTTGCTACCAATTGCCACCGTTACCCGTGGCCCAATTGCGGCCCGTTTTGTTGCCATTGTTCAATTACCTCTTAGTGGTTTGCTCCTGAGATAGGTTTAGAGGTAGTCAAGCGCTGATGTAACGATGTTTCCATCGGCGTTGATCGTTTGAGTAATCGGCATTGCAGCGGCGATCGTAATCGTGCCTGCCTCGCTGGATGACTCGATTTGGATGAAATTGCTCTGATCTTCTACCGGCTGTACTGCTTTCTCAGCAGCGCTCAGCAATTGTGCAACCTGCACTAGAGCGGCCATACAATTGGTGGCTGTCACATCGCCGCCGGCTGTGAACGTGGCATAGCTGCCACCGAGATAGTCCTTTGGTGCATAAGCGATAGAACCGTCTGATCCTACGCTCACCTCTACCGGCAAGGTGGCCGCGATGTTTGCAGTGCCATCATCGCTTGAGAATGTGATGCTGATATTGTTCTTAGGAGTGATGCCCGGATTTGCGCCGTTTCTTGCTTTCTCAGCAGCATCTAACAATAGCGCTGCTTCTAAGACTGCACCTGGTTTGTTGTCAGCTTTGAGGCTCGATCCGGTCGTGGTGATTGTAGACATAAATTACCCGTGATGAGAGAGGGAGTGAGAGAGTTAAACATTGCTGAGACAAAGTTAAGCGACTCTCCCAACAATCGGCAATGGGAAACCACGTCTATTTTCTTCGCTCTAAGAGCGAAGACGAATATACCGAGATGAGGCTGAAAGGCATCCTCACAACTTACGTTTATTTACTGAGCTATTTTCTTAAATTGATAGACCATTTAGGCTCTGGATTGAGTGAACCTTGGTGGAAGAAATCGGCTCTAGTCGGCACTACACGCACCTGTTTGAGGTTCGCATCTGGATTCTCTGTAATTTTCGGTTGTATTGCTTTCCCGTTCATAGTTCTGAATTGAACAGGAATCAAGATTTTAAGCTTATTGATTACTCGTTTGCATTCAGAAGCACTTGACGCATTGACACCAAGCTTCGAGCCATCTGCTAACGTTAGGACACCTTGCCAATTGCCCTTAGTGTAAGCGGGAATGCTCGGTTTGAATCCATTGGGCCGATCATAATGTGGGATGTGCATGGTCCACCGTGACGATCCTAGTTTCCCGCTATTACGTTGCTCTGCAAACAAAATTGCTAATTGTGGCACGCTAGAGCCGCGTCTCAACTTCCACCAATCAGGCACCAGGGCGATCGGTTCTCTGCACTGCAAACTTTCAATCCTGAACAGTCTTAGAAATTGGGCCGCGATTACCTGAGATTGTTGTTTGGGCACCATCATTTCAGATTCTTGGGATTCTGCCTCACCTGTCTTGATACCCTCACTATCAAGGATGCAAGCCTTAAATATTGGCACCTTAATTTTGATCGTGTCGTTCTGTTTGTTTAGCTTGTCATGCAGGCCTTGAATACATGGATCTTCACAGTTTGGTGGCGTTTTCGTTTCTGGTTTTGGTTCTGGTTCGGGTTCTGGTTTTGTCTTCGTTTCTTCTCTTAATTGCTTGGTAGTTTTGTTCTCACTACCGATGCCCTTGGAAGTGGTGCCATTACCAGAAGATGTCTTACTAGTGGGGCCAGGGCCAGGGCCAGGACTGCCACCGGGATTAAAACTAGGGCCAGGGCCTCGACTTATGCCAGGGCCAGGAGAAGCACCAGCACTCGCACCGGCTACACTCGATCGCGGCCCTGCAAACTGACTAGGTGCCGAATTTGGCCCTACGCCGGCGCCGGTGCCTGCGCTGCCACTAAATAGGCTTGTGCCCAAATCTGACCCCATGCCACCCGGACTCTCACCAGTGCCACCGGCACCCATCCAACTAGACTCACTCGCTCCAGCGCTGCCGATGTCTCCTTGGTAATTGCTCAGCTCTGCCGGTGGTGGTAAAACCTTGAGAATTTCACCTCCGCCGATGTCCCTAAAGTTAAACGACGTAAAATGACCGTTTTTCGAGCTGTTATCGTTTGAGGTGCCGATCCCAAGAGTGGTCACTTGAAGAGTACCGCTCAAATCGAGCGTATAGACCTTTGCAACTTCTCCACCTCGCTCTTTTCTTACCTCAATTGAGACGGGTTGCCCACTGAATCGGCCTGTGATCACATTCTCGATTCGATGCTCATAACCTCCACCGATCAACAGTTGGTCATACTCCCCTGAATAGCTGAATTCATAATCATCGTAGGGATAAGACAACGTAATGCTGCCATCAGGAGGAAACCGATTGCCAGGGATGGGGTCAGCAAAATTACCATTATCCAGCGATGGTGGTTTAGAGCTGCCAAATAGGGCATCTCTTAGAGCGCTGCTCAATTGACCGGCACCGCTCACAATGCCGTTACCAATATTCTCGACGGCAGAGTTGCGATCTTGCCCTACACCATTAAAGCGGGATGGTTTAGAAGAAATGTAATCGCTAACGATGGCATTAGCGAGGGAAACACCCAAACCAGCGGCACCCCCAGCGCTACCGGCACTCAAACCAAATCCTACACCTCCACCCAAACCGGCACCTCTGCCACCCCTACCCGTAGGGGTGGCAGAGGCTCTGCCGCTGCCCACACCTCCACCCGTTTGGGGTGTGCTAGGTTTTCCACCTGTCCCTACTCCAACGCCTGTCTTAGTTGTAGGAGGTGGCCCCGATGTAAACGGTTTGGGAGTAGGTTTGTCGATGACGGTCGTTGATGCTTCACTCCTGGATGGGGTGCCTAGCATTCCATCACCAGAGCGGCCAACAATTTTTATCTGTGGTCCGGTGCCGCTGATCGACCGACTGAGTGAATCCAGACCGCTCGGTTTAGGGGAAACCTGCGAGCGGCCCTGATTGAGCGACGTTGGATCAACCTGCGATTTATTGTCGTAGGTTTTCCCCTTGTACTCAAAGGAAGCACCATCAGGTAAGTATTTCAGCCGTTGGCCGTTAATTGTTCCGTCCTGTTGGACGAATTGCCGCAGGCGTTCGCGCTGCTCATATTGCTTCGCGCTATCTACGGCCCATTGCGGCATGGGTGGAGGAGACAGATCCCTGAATTCCACCCGTCCATCTGCGGTTTGAGTTCTTATACCAAATCTCTAAAGTCCAGCTACAGATAGTGCTTCAAGAATTGATGCCCGTCCTGTAATTGATGCAATCGTCTGAGGCGATAGTGTTTCAAGCTGTTGCGTCATCCACTGTTGTAATTGCT
>JAHHHO010000055.1 GCA_019359315.1 Myxacorys californica WJT36-NPBG1 | reverse complement strand
CTTGTGCTGTAACAGGGTGTCAGCAGGTTGCCCCGTGTTCTCCGGGCTTCAGACGGGTTCTTGCTCATTATCCGCCGCCTGCCGGATCAGCCTTGGCGCTTTGGGGGAAACGCCATCCCGTATCGTTACTGCGCTTCGTAGCGCACGACACCCGCCTTGCGGAGTTCCCTGGTCAGGAAACTCAGGATTGATTCCGGCTTTAAGGCATCTCCAAATTCCGGTTTTGAACGATTGAGGGAGGATCAGTTCTCCCTCATCTTTCCATGCCGGATGCGGTCAAAGCATTTTTCGATGTCGAGTTCTAGAATTCTCTTCTGCAATCCTCCTTTGTTAGAGGACAGGTTGAGAAATAGAACTCGTTGAACATCATGAGCACTCCTACCAGCGCGAAAACCGTAGCTTCTGGCATGGAAGGTCGCTTCATGGGCTGGGTCTAGGGCATAATGCACCAGTTTCTGCCATGCTCTATCGGCAATGGTCGGCACCTTGAGCATCCGGGTTGTCCCATCTCGTTTGGGAATTGGGATTTCTCTTAGCCGCTGATGTTTCCATCGCCATGCCATTGCGCTGAGGAGGCTTTCAAGTTCAAACCGTTCCTTGAAGGTGAGGCTTGATTTGCCATCGACACCTGCCGTCTTTTTCCCAGTATTGAGCTGAGTGATCTGACGGATGGCTAACCATCTCGCACTTTGGGATTTCAGAATCAGCTTCTGAAGATTGCGAGCTTTTCTGGTGTCTCCTGCTCTAACCGCTTTCCACAACCGACATTGGAGGCGGAACAGATTTTTGCGGAATTGCTTCCACGCCAACCCCTTCCAAGATTCACGATAGTTGCCTATGTGTCTAATCATGCTCACCTTTGGGGAGTTGTGTTCTGATAACCTCAAGGCAATTACGCCTTGTCCTACCCGCAATTCAGGAATTCCATGTCTCGTCTCATCTACTAGGGGTTCGACCGGGTTCCCCAGACCTGATTTGCGTTTTTATTCGTTCCCTAGCTCGATAGGTTGTCCCGTTAGATGGAGCCACTTCGCCCGTTAGAAACCCTTAGTTCTGCTAATCTCCACTTCTCAAGTTAGCGGGTCGTTACTCTAACGAAGTCAGGGGCGTGATTGTGTATCCCTGCTTTGGCGTAGGGCGCTTTTCTAGGCTCTGTTTCATCATAGGGACTCCGATAACGCCAGGGTGAGCGATACACGCGCCCTCTGATTGCGTCCTATTCCCAGCTTCAGCCTCCAGGATTCCGAGCCTGGTCACTGTGGGTAGGTCTTGAGTCATTCCGAACTTGAGAAGGGAGGGCTTTCACCTCCATTGAGCTAGAGTTCAGAGCAGAGAGTGCCCTGGCTCGCTTATGAATTCAGCCAACAACGAATCGCACGAAGTGCCGCCACTTAAACAGAGATTGGGATGCCATTCAGATTAAAGTCAGAGGAAACTGAGCCTCCCACCCTACCTTTTTTGCGACACAACCGAGAATACTACCTTTGCTCCAGCAGCACCGAATGAGATCGCAGTTGCTCTGCCAATTCCCGATGTGCCTCCCGTAACTAACGCCACTTTATCTTGCAATATCATTTTGTTCCTCCTGTTTCAATCTCTGTGGGTAGATTCCCCGCCCCTTGGGGCGTAAAATGCCAGGATGATTGAGTACATCCATAAGCGGCATAACGTTTCCGCTCACCGGACGCAGATCACCTTTGCCTGTGACCAACAACCTATATTTGTTCTGGTGCAGAAGGTTTGTTAGCTAATTTTTGTTGCATCGAACATGGAACTTTATGAGTTCAACGCCTTTTCAATACGACGGTCGGGAATGAGCCATAGGACTGCAACCAGAACGTATAATGCACATGCAAGCCAAGGGATTGCAAAAGCAAGTGGAATTGTAACTGCATAAATCAATACCGATAACTTGCCTTTAAAATTCCGACCAAGAGCGTTTGCAAGTGTGGAATCTTGACCGTGGTGAAAAACAAGTGTGCGGGTCAGAGTGAAGTAGGCGATCGCAGCCAACAATAGAACCACACCATAAAGCGCCACAGGCAACGCAGTAAAGTGATTTTCACCCATCCATGCGGTAACAAAGGGAAATAACGATAACCAGAACAACAAATGTAGGTTTGCCCACAAAGTTGAACCATTCACTTGTTGGACTGCCTGAAACAGGTGATGGTGATTGTTCCAGTAGATACCAACATGCACGAAACTCAACACATAGCTTAGAAAGATTGGAATCAACGGACGTAGTGCAGCTAAATCTGACTCATGAGGTATTTTCAACTCCAGTACCATAATGGTGATAATAATAGCAATTACCCCATCACTGAATGCTTCTAACCTACCTTTAACCATTTTTAGACATGCTCCTTGTTTGCTTACCGCGTTGTATAACTGCCGTTTGCAAAAATAGTGTCCGGTTATCCACTATCCATTCATTTTGTTCACCACTTTAAAAGTGTAGATTAAAAGTGTAGAGTTGACCCTCACTCCGTGCTGGTTTACTTCTAAGGACTGGTAAACGGCTTACATTGAATCGCCTTCACATTTCGCAGATAGTTCAACTCTGGCTCGAAGTTAGTGGGACAGAAGACATAAACATTGTCCTGAGATCGGCTAATGACTAAACGGTAGCTGGGTGGAATCCCTTCAGCACTTTCGATCACTTCGATTCTGGGAATCACTTGTGAACTGACTTGAGCCAGGGATGGAAAATTGAACAGTAGGAGTACGCCGAACAGAATTGTGATTGCGATTGTGGTTGTAGTTGTGATTTTGGTTGAAAGAATCTTTCGGTTCATGAGAAATCTCCTGTGGCTTGTGGTTGTGTAATGTTCTGTTGTTTCCAGGGAAGCGGCGATCGATAGGGGTTTTCGTGCATATCCAGGACTTCCCAGGTGGTTGGATTGACTCGCCCTGTAACTGGGATTCTGTAGCGTCGCTGGAGATCGCGTACCGCAGACGCTGTGACCGCACCAAAGATGCCATCGACGATCTCCCCTCTTGGATTGCCTAACCTCACACCTGCGGCTCCTAAAAAGCCATTGTCTTGAAGAATGCACTGTAACAATTGCACATCTCTGCCACGATCGCCTTGGCGCAAGGTAGGTAAGGTTAAATCAGTGTAGGCAGTGGCGATCAGAACGGGTGATGTTTGCTGTGAAGAAATGCGGTGTGCGATTGCGGGATGAGTGAATGAACCTCCGAGTAATCCTGTTGCGATCGTTAATACTCCGAAAATGAGTTGAGGTTTCATGATTGTCCTCCTGATGGATCAGTTCTAGTTGGCATCAATTTTGTGTCGCAGTATTACTCCATCTGCTTGCTCCGATCGGTGTGGAGTAGTGTCGTCGCTGATGCAAAACTCAGGAAACAATTGCAGTAACGCGGATTTCAATTCGCATCGTTGGCAGCCCAAGCGCCGCGACTCCTACCTGTGTCCAAATGGGAGCATGGTTGGGCATGTAATGGCGATATAGCCTGACCATCATCTCATTAACTTCTGGGGGCAAACCACCAACATGGTAAGAATTGACATGGACAACATGCTCCCAGCCCGCCCCGGCAGTTGCCAAGGTTCGCTCTACGTTCCGAAACGCTTGAGCAATCTCGTCCGCAAGCGATTCGGGAATTTGCAGGTTGTCATCCCAACCACCTTGTCCGGATATCTCCACGCGATCACCAATTTTTACTGCTTGCGAGTAATGCAAGTTATTCAGCATGTATTCCCCATAGCCGGGGGTAACAAAAAACTTGGGCTTATTCATGGTGTTCCTCTTTCCTTCGCGTCTACCAGAGAAGACTACTTTTGCACCCACCGCACCAAACGCGATCGCAAACCTGTTTCAATGTCATTCCAGTCAATCGCTGAGAACATTTAGACCTGCGATCGCTGATCTAAGCATTGATGGAAAGCTTGTTCTAACCTTTAGTCGCGATCGCTGGCACGATCGAACAGTGCGTTTGAGGGCAAGCTCGAATCAAGTACCTTGCGTGCACTGTCAACCCCTACAACGGGCAGCGTAACCGGATCAAGCATGCCGAGTTGAACCAATACACTCGCCTGATCCCAGTAGAGGTGTTCATGGGCTAACTTGCCGTCACGGAACCGAATAATCGCGACCACTGGCACTTCAACCCGTTTCCCGGTCGGAGCAATGCCAGGTAGCATCCACTCCATCTGGATGGTATGAGTAAACTTACCCACCATTTCATCGACAAGTTGATCCGCTCCGATCGTGCGCGAAATCGGAACTAGCTCGAAGTCTGGCGGAATCTGTGGAATGAAGTCTTTGGAATAAAACTCACCTACTGCTGCTTTTCCGACTCCCCCAGTCATCACTGGAATGTGATTCACATAAGCGTCCTCAACCATCGTAGCGAGAGCATCTTCAGGGCTGTGAGTCCCAAACTCGTGCCCGATATGCTCTTCCCAGACCGCTTGTAAAGCTTCCTGAGCAGGTGTTAGGTTGGGGGTTGCCTGTACATTTGCTTGTTTGTCTACAGTTTGCTCTTTGACCACGTTAGATTCTCCTAGTTTGTTCTATCTCAACTGTATTGATTCCAATGCTTAATTTCTTTCAGATTCTTATTTCATTCGCGATCGTTGCCGAATTCTTTGTTTACTCACCCGATTGAAGTGAAGCCTGCTTGATATCTATAACGAGATCGGTTAATTGGCGTTGAACCTCTTCACTCAGCGAGTCAAACTCGTCCAGGAAAAATTGCCGTTCTAGCGTCAACTTCCGGGCATTGAGTAGCCCTTCAATCTCTACGGGTCTGATTCCCCGCAGCTTGCTGCGTTCGGAAAACACAGCGTCCGAAGGGTGCTGTTGAGCGAAATCGAGCCGCGGAGCGTGCGAGTGGAGCGAAGTGATACACCGTCCGCTTGCGGCGGTGACGTTCATTTTGCCAATCTCGATCGCGTTTCATCACGACGAATAGCTGCATCGAATCTCGTGACGGTGAAGTTTCGGGTTGTCCGGGCAGCATTACCCTGACAACTCCGCTCATGAGAGCAAGTTGAGAATTCACGAAGCGGACAAAATTCACCTCACCTTCCAGGCGTGTTCCTTTGACAACGGTGTCGAAAGTTTGCTGATTAAATGCAGCGATTTCTTTTCGACCCTTGAGATGCATTCCCTTGAATGCGATGAAGTCGGCAGTTTCGCTAAACGGAGCAGCAAAGTCTTCACCGCTGCCTCGATTCCAAGCCTCAATCATCTGGTGAAGAAAATCACGGATTGCCGACTTGTTAGCAGCAGTGGTGGTTTGAGCTGTTTGTGAATTCATAGTTTTGGGCACCTAAATTAAAATGATGCGGTTGCCTCAATTTCACCCAATGTTTCTTTTGAGCTGTATGTAGAACGATGGCTAGGTTGTCTACGATCGTGAGCATATTTTAATTGTTCAAAAGTGGTGACATTCGCGTGCCAATCAGTTCAATGGAGCGCATCAGTTGGGCGTGATTCATCTGCGCGTTGTCCATTTGAAACGTGACTCTCGAAATGCCACCGAGCGATTCGCTGTGACGGCGGATTTTCTCCGCCACTTCTTCGGGACTGCCGACCAGTAACGCGCCGGTTGTGCCGCGCTGGGCGTCAAAAGCGGCACGCGTAACGGGTGGCCAGCCTCTCTCTCTGCCGATTCTAGTGAAGGTTTCGGCGTAGCCCGGAAAGAACTCTTCAACGGCTTGTTCAGTCGTGTCGGCGACGTAACCGATTGAATGCAATGAAACTTTCAACGTTTCGGGCGCGTGTCCGGCGTACGCTCCGGCATCGCGGTATAAATCTATGAGCGAGCGAAAGCGATGCGTTTCGCCGCCGATAATGGCGACCACGAGCGGCAGTCCAAGCATTCCGGCGCGGCGGAAAGATTGAGGCGTACCGCCGACCCCAATCCAGATGGGAAACGGCTTTTGCAGCGGACGCGGATAAATTGCCTGGTTTTCTAGCGCGGGGCGAAATTTGCCCGACCAATCGACCGTTTCATTGTCCCGAATTTTGAGCAAGAGGTCGAGCTTTTCAGCGAAAATCTCGTCGTAATCGCCGAGACTAAATCCGAATAGTGGAAAGGCTTCGGTGAACGAGCCGCGCCCGACAACCATTTCGGCGCGACCTTTTGAAATCAAATCGAGCGTGGCGAATTGTTGAAACACGCGCACCGGGTCAGCCGCGCTCAGCACCGTAACCGCGCTGGTCAGACGGATGCGCTCGGTGCGTGCGGCGGCAGCGGCGAGAATAACCGCGTTTGCCGAATCTAAAAATTCATGGCGATGATGCTCGCCAATACCGAAGATATCCAAGCCGGAACGATCCGCCTGCTCTATTCTCTCCAGCAGTTCGGCGATGGACTGCGTGGCATCCGCCGTTTCACCATTTTCACTCGTTCCAACCGAGGCAAAACTGTCAATTCCAACTTCCATATCATTTCCTACGCGTTTTGCGAATGAAATAGACTTAATCCGAAATAGTAGAAAGCCTTGGTGTGCGAGTTAAGCTGGTGTTCTCTCGCTCAGCAAAAAGGCCTAACTATCGTCAGCTCAGAGGGGGCGCGCTACTATCGCGGTCTGAAATATCAGGGAGCGGAATGAATTCAGTTTCACCGGGAACCGCCGGGAAGCGGTGGTCTTGCCAATCTCGTTTTGCCTGCTCGATACGCGCTGAGCGGCTCGACACAAAGTTCCAGTACTTTGTGCGATCGCCCACTGGTGCCCCGCCGATAATCATTGCTTTTGCCTCAGCCCCCGCACTGATATTTACTGATTCATTCGGCGCTAAAACGGCTAGACGATATGGCTCTAAAGGCTTTCCATTTACGAATAGGCCGGATGTGACGCTATAAACGGCCCTTTCTAAACCTTCTATTGGCGCTAGCTGAAATTGACTACCCTCCGTGAAAACGAGCGCCAGGTAAAGAGTAGCAGAGTAGGTTTTAACGGGTGATTGGTGAGACTGATAGCTACCGGCGATCAAGGTCGCGCTGGTGCCTGTTTGAATCCACCTGGGTAAATCAGTCACCGGATAATGTGAAAAGCTGGGTTCAACTTCTTCAGCGATTTCGGGGAGGGCAATCCAGGTTTGAATGCCGTGAAGAGTAGATTCTTTTTCTCTAAAGCTCTCGGGCGATCGCTCAGAATGAACAATACCTTTGCCCGCTGTCATCCAGTTCACCTCACCCGGAAAAATCTCTTGTACTGTACCTAGACTGTCTCTATGCAGAAGGCTTCCTTCAAACAAGTAGGTAACCGTCGCTAAATTGATGTGTGGATGGGGTCTAACATCGACGCCTTTTCCAGCCGGGAAAACAGCTGGGCCTAAGTGATCAAAGAAGATGAAAGGTCCAACCATTTTTAGGGTTTCACTCGGTAAGATGCGCTGTACGCTAAACCCACCTAAGTCGTGCTTTTCAGGCGTGATTAATTGCTGAATACTCATTTTTGTACGATCCATTCTTAGTTGACCTTGTGGACGAAGACACAATCACGCCCTAGCGTGTAAATCTACTTCAGTGGGGTGAATTACAGAGTTTTTTCGCAAGCCAGAAAAGCAGCAGATCACTGATTATTTCTGCTGAAGAAAGCCCAGTAACAGGGGATTGACCTGATCGGCATGAGTCCAGTTGATAGCATGGGGTCCACCCGGAATGACAACCAGTTCACTGTTTTTAATCAGCTTTGGAAGTCTTGCTGCGGTGGACTCAAGCGGCAGAATGCGATCGCTATCACCATGAATGATCAGGGTTGGTACATCAATGCGGGGTAGATCGTCGCGGAAATCGGTGAGCCAGGAAGGGACGCAATCCAAAGTCCCTTTGGCAGAAGCCCCTGCTGCCACATTCCAACTGGCTTGAATCGCTTCACTGCTGATGCGATCGCCCAGCAGCACATCCACATTAAAGAATTCTCTGAAAAATGCAGAGAAGTAGGCTGGACGATCTTCAACAATCGCTTTCATGATGCCGTCGAAAACGCTTTGGTCAACGCCTTCAGGATTGTCGTCCGTTTTTAACAGAAAGGGCGGCACTGGAGCCATCAGCACAGCTTTCTGCACCCGCTCTGAGCCGTATTTGCCAAGATAGCGCGTGACTTCACCTGTTCCCATTGAAAAACCGACCAGCACAGCATCCTGCAAGTCAAGCTTGGTCATCAGTGTGTTCAAATCGGCGGCAAAGGTATCGTAGTCATAGCCAGATGAGGGCTGACTGGAGTTGCCAAATCCTCGGCGATCGTAGGTAATTACTCGATATCCTGCATTCAGTAAAACTAAAACCTGCTTCTCCCAGGAATGTCCGTTCAATGGAAATCCATGAATCAGCACAATCGGTTGACCTGCCCCAAGATCTTCGTAGTAGAGATCGATATTTGCAGAGTTTTCTTGACCAACGGTAATGTAAGGCATGAGAGTCTCCTATTTTGTGAATGGGTCGGGCGTATCTGATAGTCGGGGGATAGCACAATGTAGTTTCTATTCAGAAGGTCGGCAAGTCATGATTCCTTCCTTTTGAGTATTAGCATTGGGATTACTGCCCATCGCTCGAAGCGTGATCGTCGGTTCATAGCCAGGGTAACAACGCACCAAGACCGTATCTTCAGATTGAGTCACATACAGTACATAAACGGGTCTACCCCCTAGCACAGCAGGAACAAGGTTGGGAGGTGCGGGGGCTGTTGCAATCAGGGTTGACTGATTCAGCGGGTATATATCTGGTGTCTCCGCCAGAGTAGGCTTTATTTGGAGCGATTGCAAACTGATCAGGACTAATGCTGTGGAAATGACTAGTGAAATCAAGAATTGAGCGGATAGTTTGAACATAATTCAGAGGTTTTAGTTGAGGTTTACCCAAAAGAGAAAGAATGTCAGAGAGAAAGGTGGCGATCGCAGAGTAAATCATTCCAGCAAATTGCTTAGAAGCCACCTATTTGAAACTGCGATCGCAAAAAGATATCTGCCAAGGCAGGTCGCGATTTAGCCTGCTGTAAATCCACCATCGATCACTAAGGGTTGTCCCGTAATATAGCTGGCAGCATCAGAGCACAGAAACACAACCGCTTGAGCAATTTCCGTTGCCTGACCGATCCGACCCATTGGAACAAAAGAGTCTAAATCATCTGCTGTGATACCCAGTTGCTTAGAGGAGCGATCGAGCAGTTCAGTCGCAGTGACTCCAGGGTTCACCGCATTAACCCGGATGCCCTGCTTGGCATAGTCCAGCGCCGCCGATCGCGTCAGCCCCATGACAGCATGTTTACTCGCAACGTAAGGAGAAGTCTCCGGAAACGCAACGAGACCACTCGTTGACGAATTGTTCACAATCACACCAGATCCTTGAGACAACATTTGCTGAATTTCGTACTTCATGCACAAAAACAGTCCCCGAACATTGATTGCCATCAGGTTATCAAAGTCTTCAACTGATTGTTCATGTAGGGGCTTTATAGGTGTTTCAACGCCTGCATTATTGAAAGCACAGTCGAGCCGTCCATAGGTTGCGACTGTATGAAGCACTAATGCTTTGATATCTTTCTCATTCGAGGCATCTGAATGGATATACAAACATTCAGCACCTGTTTCGCGAATCAGTTTGGCAGTTTTTTCTCCTTCTGCATCGCGTCTGCCTGAGAATACTATCTTTGCTCCAGCAGCACCAAGTGCGATCGCCGTTGCTCGACCAATTCCCGATGTGCCACCAGTGACTAACGCCACTTTATCTTGAAGTATCATTGTGCTTCTCCTAGCATTAATTTCGTTGCATTGGTCTGAAGCGTACTAAGTTCCAATGCTTGATTTCTTCCAGATTCTTGGGCAGTTTGTCAGATTTCTGCGCGATAACCTTCAAGACGTAGCGCTGATCAATTCCTCGCTTTTCGCCCAAAGCTGCTTAGCTTTGTTAGTGTCGAGCGCATACGACCTGACGCCGTCGGCAAACGGGTTGGGCGTGTCATTGATCGGCGCGATCGCACAATCTTCGAGATAGTGTCCACCGATCTCGTCTTTATTCGCCACGACTGCTGCCCAGACCGACGTCGCGGCTGCCTGCGGAATTTCTTTCAACTCTTTCGGCGGCAGACCCGCTTCGGTGCGCGCTGCGTCAACAGTCTGCAAAAGTCCCTGCAAGTCCTCCGGCGAGAAATGGCGGGGTAGATCCGTCAAACTGTTTCCGGGCATCACCGAAGCAGCCCGAATGCCGCGATCGCGATGCCGCCTGTCAAACTCCACAGTGAACAGTGAATTGGCGGTTTTCGACCGGCTATAAGCGACCCATGGATCGTACGCCTGCTGCTCGAAATTCGGATCGTCCAAGTCGATATCGGCACCGCGATGTGAGAGCGACGACAGGACGACCAGCCGTCCATTATCGACGAGCAACGGCTCGATCCCATTGATCAGGGCGAAATGACCAAGATGGTTCGTCCCGAACTGGACTTCGAAGCCATCGACCGTCCGACCAAACGGAGTTGCCATAACGCCAGCGTTAGCGATGATGGCATCGAACGGCTGGCCGTTAGCCAACAGTTTATTCGCACAGGCGCGAACGCTTTGCAAGGATGCCAGATCGAGATCGATCAACTCCAGGTTGCCACCTCCTTGCGACGCGGCATCACGAACCGATGCAGTGGCTGGCTCAGCTTTAGCGAGGTTCCTGACTGCGCCGACGACGCTAGCGCCGTGAGCGACCAGTGAACGGGCGGTTTCAAGCCCAATGCCTGACGATGCACCCGTGATGAGAAATCGTTTTCCCTTGAGATCAATGCCTGCAAGCACTTCGTCGGCCGTTGTCTTGGGTCCATATTTTTGGGTCATGACTTCATCCTTTACTAAGTTAGATTTTCACAGTGGTGGAACCGATCGTGCTGTCGAGGAACGTGCGGATCAAAGTTGCTATCTCCTCCGCATGCGTCTCCAGCGCGAAATGTCCGGCGTCGAGCAGGTGAATCTTTGCATTCGGGAGATCTCGCTGATAAGCGGCAGCGCCAGCGGGCAGAAACGCCGGATCATGACGGCCCCAGACGGCGAGAAGCGGCGGACGGTGCTCGCGAAAGTAGGACTGGAAGACTGGATAGAGCACGACGTTGCTGCGGTAGTCGAGGATCAGATCGAGCTGGATCTCCTCCGCGCCCGACCGCCCCATGTAGGCGATGTCGAGTTCGTAGCCGTCGGGCGACAAAAGGGTTGGATCGGCTCCGGTACCATACTGCCAGTTCCGGATTGTTTCCGGCGCGAGCGAGGGTCGGCAGGCTTCCCGGTTCGCTGCGCTCGGCTCGCGCCAATACGTCTCCCACGGCCCCCATTCGTCACTGAAACCCTCAAGGTAGGCGTTGCCGTTCTGCGAGACGATCGCAGATATCCGTTCAGGATGGCGCATCGCCAGACGCAGACCTACCGGCGCACCGTAGTCGAAGATGTAGAGCACGTATTGATCGAGCGACAAAGCATCGGTGAAGCCCTCGATCACGTCGGCAAGTCGGTCGAACGTGTAGTCGAACGTCCCGCGCGGCGGTGCCTTGGTCTGTCCGAAACCGGGCAGATCCGGCGCAACGAGCCGAAAGCGATCGGCAAGGAGAGGGATCAGGTCGCGGAACATGTGGCTAGCGGTTGGAAATCCGTGCAACAGCAGTATCACTGGCGCATCGCTTGACCCAGCCTCGCGGTAGAACACTTCGATGTCGCCGACCTGTCGAAACCCGTAGCGTACTTTCATATCTTTTCCTTTGATTGCGCGTGTAGAAGTTTTGATCTGCTGCAGTACGCACACCAGCATCGAGATTCATACGGTCTATAACGACCCAAGCGCAGCGACCCGGCCCGCGGTGACAGCGTGGATTGCAACCGGAGCGCGAGAGCCGGCCTTGTCAGGCAGCAAAATCACCGCGCACCCCGGCTGACGCGACGAAACCATGCCCCACTTGCTGCTCCTGCTAAAGCGATTATGGAGTAAGCCGCTACAAAAGCGACTCCCACAGGAATTAACGGACTGCTGGGTAGAAAACAAAGCATATACGTCAGTTGACCAAGAATAATACCGGCATAGTGCGACCAAACATGTTTAGGCCGAGCAAGGCCAACGATAAGGCCAACAACAAGAAGTGCTGCGGAATAATAAAAACCTTTCGCATCCCACGGTTCGACCTGCCCGGATAAAAATGGTGACAAGGCCCAGACCATTGCGCCGCCCACAAACGAGAACAAAGAACTTATCGCTAACTCTCTTTTCATTAGATCTTATCGGTAATAAAGTGCTAAGCATCTCAATGGACAAATAGGCTGCAAGAAGATTTGGATCGGTTTAAGAATTGATTGCTTTTCTTAATTCTGATTAAGTCTATTTTTCACCCTCGCTACCTAACGACCAAGCTCACCGGACGCAGATAACCTTGAAAATTCAACCGACCAAATTGCAGCGTTCCGGTGCAACGCATGGTTAGGCGTCGTAGGCTGCTATTACACCTCGAACTCCGGCTGGTTCGGAGCGATTTTGATGGTCCAAGTCCCCTTCTGGCTGAAAGTGCGAGCGGTCGCGAAAGTATCCTCCATGAACTGAAAGTACACGATCTTCCCGTTGCGCACCTTTGCGTGGATCGAGAACGGTGAGGTCACCGCCTTGCTCAGCGAGACCGAGCGGTACGTGAACGTGCCGAACACAGCAACGTTCTCGCCTTCGCCAAAGAGGGCGGTAACGGTGAAGTCCTCATGCGTCCACCATTTCGCAACCCCGGAGAACGTATCGATGAACGCTTGGGGACCTTTGGAGGTTCCTGTCCAAGGCAAGATTTGCTTCAGTTCAGGGTTGTCAAAATTCAGGGAAATGTATGTTGCGTCCTCCGCGACGAGCCGACGGGCAGCCGCCTCGACCTTTTCGGTTGCCGTATTCGCCAGAAACTCTTTGATCACTTCGGTCGGTTGGGTACTCATGGTAACGATTCCTTTCTTTAGTTTTGTGGTGGTGAGTTAAAAGACACTTTGGACATCATCATCAACTCCTAAGTTCTCTTTGTCTTAGTTCACTTGAGTGTAGTCAGTTCCAACACTCAATTTTTTGCAAATTCCTATGGAGTTTTCTATGGAGTTAGCGAACCAATTTCAGTGTTGCTTTAGTGAGTCGCTTGAAGTGCTGTGTCAAACATTTCGTACTGCCGATCGACTATTGCGCTACATACCCACCATCTACCATCAATGTTGTACCTGTTGTGAACGATGCCATGTCAGATGATAAAAACAGAACTGCATTTGCAACTTCAAGCGGTGTTCCAATTCGTCCGATCGGGTGAAGTCCTGCCATGTAAGCTTTGACTTCATCCTGCCCATCTGTCGCTGCTTCAAACATATCTGTTTCGATTACTGCTGGTGCAACGACATTGATGCGAATACCCGCTTTGGCATATTGGAGCGCAGCCGCTTTTGTCAAGCCTATTACTGCACTTTTACTCGCGGTGTAGAGGGGGAAGGTAGGAAATGCAACGACTCCATTCGCAGATGCCGTATTGACGATTGAACCACTTCCCTGTTTCAACATCTGAGCGATTTCATATTTCATCGACAACCAAATGCCTTTGACATTGACGTTCATCGTGCGCTCGTATTCCGCTTCTGTTTGCTCAATCAGTGAAGGATTTTCGCCGATCGTTCCTGCATTGTTAGAAGCAATATCTAACCGACCAAAAACATCAACCGCTTTATCAACCATTGCTTGAACATCGGCTTCTTTCGTGACATCTGCTTGCACAAAAATAGCCTCTCCGCCAGCTTCCTTGATCAATCGAATAGTTTCTTCACCTTCATCCATTCGACGACCCACCACCACCACCTTTGCTTGTTGTTGGGCATAAGCGATCGCGGTTGCACGACCAATTCCTGATGTTCCGCCAGTCACTAAAGCCACTTTATCTTGCAGTATCATCCTGTTTCTCCTGTTTCAATCAATATTGACTTTCAGAAATTGAACTCCGATCGCATCTCAGCCCATGCCAGCGATTGCCATCACCGGGATAGTGAGCAGGTTGAAAACGACGTGAACGACGACGGCGGGTCAGACCGAGGTTTTGATGACGAAAGCCCTTAACTCGACCATCTTGTCACCGCGAAAGCGCCAGACATCGCAGTACGAGTAATGAGCCGCCTTCCCGTCTTCGTCTTTCAGTGTGATGTCGCCGAGTGCCGTGACGAAATCACCCTCAGCGATTAAGTTGGTGACTGTAAACTTTGGCGGTTCTATGTATGTCTCTGCCATATATTGGCGAACGGCTTCTTTTCCGTTAAGGGTCTTGTCGCCTACAAACGTCCATTGCGTGTCGTCGGTGCAGAATGACAAGAATCCTTCATAGTTGCCTGCTGCGTTCGCCGCATTTGCCGCTTCTAAGACAGCTTTATTGTTCTCTGACATCTGAATCTCTCCTCTGTTCAAGTGGATGCTTTAACGGAACGGTCTCTCTACCAGCGCATTCTTCTCCTCAGCGTAATCAGCAATCGCCCGCCATCATCTGCCGCTAGCAACCTTTCGTACTCAACTAACTATCTTTGTATGGTTGGCGTGCAACGGGATTGTTATGCGAGCTCCAATCAATGTTGACCTTTAGCACACAATCAAACTCCGATCGGCAGCATCCGGTTTAGACCCTAATGTTCAGAATTCACTTGCCCTGTAATCACAATGAGTTCTGCTTGCAGTAAAACAACTAATAGCCAAGAAAGCGCTTGTAAAACTGCTTCCATTGTCCAGTTTTGACTCTGAACCTCCCAAATCATCCAAATAATAATGAATCCAATTACCAACCAGGGTAGAATGACCGCTGAATTCCGTCTGCGGTAGAAGCGGATCGCCGTCTCCCGCCAAAAGGGTAAGGTGCTGAGGAAACAAGCAAGGTAAGATAATCCTGCACTGACGAACAGGCTAGTTTGAAGACCCGGAGGCAAGCTTGGGTATCCAAGTGCGATCGCTGTCAGACAAACTCCCAGCGCGAGATACAGGAAAGTAAACAAAGTAAATCGTTTCATTCTTTCTCCAATAGAGCTTATTCTCTGTATCAGACACGCACACATTGAAAGCAACGGATTAGTTCGCTGTAAATCCACCATCGATTACCAAAGGTTGTCCAGCAATGTAACTGGCTGCATCAGTAGTAAAACCCTTCACAGAAGTTTTGTGGGCAGTGCCCGCCCTACTGGCTTTCATGGTGTTCTCTCAATATTTGAGTGGATCGGTTTAGGGTGAAGCAATCGTGAAATTACTTTAGAAAAAAGCTTAGACAAATCTTGCCAGCAAAAGACTAAGAGCAAAGGAAAAGGCATGAAAGCTGACATGAGATAACATCGCAGCCTCAAGCGAGTATTGCCAAAAGAGCCAACCAAAAGCAATGCCAGCAATCCCATTTAGTAATATCGCTCGGATAATCACAAGCGGAGTGAGTGGAACTATCGCGGCAGCCGCGGGCAGGTGTAAAAGTCCAAATACCAACGAAGTTAGAACGATCGCACCTTGGTAAATCCCTTGACTTGGCAACGTAATGCCTTGTTTTAAGACCTTCCACGCTATCCAAACAAGCAGCGACATTAAGCCCCAGCGCATCAGAATTTCCTCAGTGATGCCGCCATAAAGCATTGCTGTAAGCGAACTCAGCCAATTCGGTTCTGTGTTATTAGATGCCTGTAGCGCTTCAGGTAGAGCAGGTTTCATGAACCGATCGAGCAACAGGAGAATGATCGTTGTCGCTGCACCCACACCCAAGCTCCATTTCATCTCAATGACAGAAAATGGAATCTTAGGGGTATGAAGTACCCAGTAGTCAATCAAATGTGAGCGTAATCCAACACGATAAGCACAGCCAATTCCGATCAGAATGCTGATTGCCAGTAGAATTGAATACTGTAGTCCTTGCAGAAGCATTAAAATCCACAATGGCGGAACTTTTGCCAGTATTTCTGGAGACAGTTTTGCTAACTGTTGCTCGACTAAAGGAATAGACGTGATCGTAAACATCACAATTCCCACACTGCCCAATACAAATAAAATCCCGAATTGTTTCAGAATTGCCATTGGTTTAATCTCCAACGAATCGTCGTCTCGCGCCAGAAGGGGAAGGTGCTGAGGAGACAAACAATGTAGGAGGTTCCTGCACTGACGAACAAGCTTGTTTGAAGCCTCGAAGGTAGGTTCGGGTATCCAAGCGCGATCGCTGTCAGACAAACTCCCAGCACGAGATACAGGAAAGTAAACAAAGTAAATTGTTTCATTCTTTGCAAACAAAGCTCAGCGATAATCTATTCCTATATGGCTGACATGACTCAGCCGATGAACAACAATTAGTCCACATGCAGCACAGCCTTACCTGAAAATCTGCGCCCGATCAAATCAGCCGCTGTTACGCCTGCTTCACGCCATGAAACTGCTCGATCGATGTGCGTTTTGAGCCGCCCCTGCTCAACTAACCTCAGTAGACGAGCCAGCCCAGAACTAGCACTTTCCATCTCTACTTCGGTGTACAGCGTGAACCCGTAAAGCGTGCGCTGTCCTCCATTCTCGAAATAGAAGTCTGGTAGGGACAGCTTCATCTCATTGCCGCTGCTACTGCCATAACAAACGCAGGTGCCTCCTTTAGCCAAAAACGCAGTTAGCGTCCCGACCAATTCACCTCCTACTCCATCAACGATCAGTCGATAAGGCGCGAACTGCTTGGCTTCTTGCCCGGTTTCAGTCACCACCACTTCATCCGCGCCATAATCTTGCACAAATGCTTCTTGCGCTGGCTGACGAATTTGGGCAACGACGCTGGCTCCCATCATCCGAGCAAGCTGCATGGCAAAGAGTCCCACTCCCCCTGTTGCCCCTGTGATCAGCACCCGACTTCCTAGTAAACGAGATCCCTTTTCCACTGCATACAGTGCTGTTAACCCCGCGACGGGCAGTGTGGCGGCATCGGTATCTGATACGCTCTGGGGAATAATAGCCAGAAAGCGAGTCGGAATTGCTACATATTCTGCCCAGCCCTCCGAGCGGATGGAGAGGGCAACAATTTTTGTCCCTGTGGGTGGGCCACTACCGTCCTGTGCTGTTTGTTCAACAACGCCAACGACATCCCAGCCAATCGGAGTGCCCAGTAGATCATTTTGCGATCGCTTAAGTTCGCCCCGATTCATCGAAAATGCCTTGACGCGAATCAAGCACTCGTTAGCATTCAGAGTGGGAACTTCAGTGTCTTGAAAGGTGAGGTTGCCAACGGCATCTGGTGAACTCACGAGTCTACGCATCGCCATGTCCTTGTGTGTAGAGGGCTATAGTTTTGTGTTCTAGATAGAACTGTTTCAATCAACTTGCTGTCTATCCACTATCGATCGCAAACGGTTGCCCAGTGATGTAGCTGGCAGCATCAGAGCAGAGAAACATAACCGCTTGAGCAATTTCCGTTGCCTGACCGATCCGACCCATTGGAACCGTAGACCCGAGATCATCGGACGGGATGCCCCACTGGTCGGCGGCACGAGCCATGAGGTCAGTCGCAATCGGTCAGGATTCACCGCATTAATCCGAATACCCTGTTTGGCATAGTCAAGTGCTGCCGATCGCGTTAGCCCCATTACTGCATGTTTGCTATTGACCTTCAGCAACGAACTGACGAGATCACCGACGACCAATCCGATCGCTCTGAAAAACGGGTTCGGATGCCTTGTCGCGTTTGAATACCTTGTAGGCGATCGCCAGGAATATGGGTATTGCAACCAGCACTGATAGCGCCCCGTAGGTCGCGTGGTACTCGTTGATTGTGAACAGAGCCGGTGTGGTCACGGCACTTCCAGTGATGTTAAACAGGAGTATGCTGCCGATGTTGTTCGCGAAGTGTGCGCCGATGGCGAGTTCAGTGGTTCCGTCAATCAACGAAACCACAGTCCACAACAGACCCGGAACGAGGAAGTAGTTGGAGAAGACCGTGAGCCAGCCGCCTGCGCTCACCTCCGGGTTTAAGAGGTGCGGCAGGGTGAATACCATGGCTGCCACGAGCGCCAGAAAAACGCGGTTGGTCGAGATCATGCTCGCGCCCTGCACGATGTATCCGCGAAAGAAAAGCTCCTCCGTGGTCGTCTGGATCGCGGTGAAGACCAGTGCCAGTGGCACGAAGAGCGCGAACGTCTTGAGGTCGGAGTTGAAGGAGAAGCTATCGGGGTAGAAGAGGTACTGTCCCAGCACGCCTATCAGAAACGCTGGAACGGACCACGCCACAAACCCCTGACCGATGCGACGCCAATCGATCCGCTCCCGCGCCGTAATCAGCGTCCGGGGGTAGCGGCGGTGGATAAGGGTAACGGCGATTAGAACCCCCGCGAGGAAAAATGGGAAACCTGCCATAACAAACAGGAACTTCCCGAAAGGACCAAGCACGAGGTAATCAAGCACGAAGTAATCCGGCTGGCCGATGATCGCGACGAGTACGCTGGCACCAGTCCCGACCACCAGCCACGCAAAGAGGATGATCACCAGTCCCAAAACATACCGCCACCCCCGATACTTTCCCCACCGGGCGGCCTCTACGTAAGTCGCATCTTGCACTTTCGTTTTGATTGCGTTGATCTTCATCTTTGTCTCCTTGACTCGTGCGTGTATGTAGCGCTTGAACGTTAGCGAATCTGTTTTGGAGTCATTCCTGTAATGCGCTTGAATTGCTGTGTCAGATGGCTCTGACTGGAGAAGCCGACTTGTAGAGCAATGTCTGCGATCGCTAAATCCGTTTTCGACAGCATCAATTTTGCTCGTTCCACTCGTTGTTGAATCACATACTGGTGTGGAGAAATCTCGATCGCTTGTTTGAATGCACTAGCAAAGTAAGTCGGGCTAAGATTCAGCGTCTCTGCCAGTTCGACCAGTGACAAATCTCGGTCAAGGTGAGTGTGAATATAATCGAGTACTTGCTGCAATTGGGTGCGTGTTAAACCTCTGTTCTTGAATTCAAGGGTTGGCGTTGTAATGGTTAGCATGGTGCAGAAATGGGTGGTTTGTTCGACAGGAAAAGCTAACCGTCAAAATCAGGTAGCTTACTGGCACTAGCAAGCAAAAACAGAATCTTTAAGTTAGAAATTGAGCGCAACAGAGCTGCCCAAGATCTAAAAGCATGAGCCTTTAAACATCGACCGAATTGTCATGAATTAGATCGAAACCTTGCTCACTTCTCAGAAATAAGTACTAGGCACGAATGTGTCAGAGGTTGCTCATACGAGCTTCTTCAGAATGTCGCGAATATGAGTTTTTGCCGTACCCACAGAAATATTAAGTTTCCGAGCGATCGCGATACTGTTGTCTCCATCAACAATCAATTGCAACGCCTCCAACTCCCAATCTGTGAGTGATTCAGCGAGAATCATTTGCCTCAAGTCTGAATCAACTGCGCGAATCACGAGCGCCTCAACCGAGTTACTGTCATCAGATGGAGGAGGATAGGCTTGTTGGAGCCGCTCAGCGACCTCTTGGGCAACCGTAACAAGAGCATGATTAGGAGAGCGCGCAGTGGGAAAATGAGTCTGAGTTGAAAACCTCGATTGCTTGAAATCATTTTTGGTCGATCGTGGACTGGATTTCATAAAATTGTCCTCAGTCAAACATGGACGGCGAGCAAAGGTTGGGAAGCTTAATGACTTGCAGTAACAATGGCTGTCATTAACTCTGTCATCTTCCAGCGGCCGGTATATCGAATGTTATTGATAAATAGGGCTGGAGCAGTCGTTACTCCACTCTTCCATCCACTTTCGATATCTTCATGGATGCGATCGACATGCACTTGTTTAGACAACTCTTTGAGAAATTGAGGGATATCAAGCCCTAAATCGTTGGCGTACTCGACAAGATAACCGTTCTCTAACTGTTGTTGATGGATAAATAAAGTGTCGTGCATCGACCAAAACTGTCCTTGTGCAGCGGCTGCTTCGGCTGCTTCGGCTGCCCGTTGAGCATGAGGATGAATCTGTGTTTGCGGAAAATGACGGAAGAGCAAGCATAAATAATCTTCTCCAAAAGCAGCACTAAGCTCTCGTTTGATCCCTTTAATCAGCTTGTAAACGTCTGCACTTCTGGGGTCTTGATAGTCTCCATACATTACCAGCACGACCTTAGCACTCAGCACACCCTGCATCCAATCTTGGGTTGAAGGGGGTACAAGTAAGAAACTGTGGCTACGATCGTCGTTCATTTTTCTACATCTGCATCAAGCCTGGAACCTGGCAATAAAAGCTGGAAAAAACCTTATGATTTAGGGCATTCCCAGCGTCAGCAATGTGAACGTGAGCTGAATAACTTGGAGATCGGTGATGGCTGCGTTAGCCTAGGTTTCGCCAACGGCGAGCAAATTCCTCTAGAGCTGATCTAGAAATCTGGGATTGCAACCATTCAAACGCCTCTTTTTGATAGGGATAGTTCGATGGCTCGTAGTAAATGGCTGCATCAGTCAGTTGAATTGGCGCATTGCCAACTCGACGAAGGGCTTGCCAAGTTTGAGTGCCAACGATGCCATCTGCAACAATGCCATTCTGCTGTTGAAACTGAACCACTGCGGCGCGAGTCGCATTGCCAAAAACTCCATCGACTGTAATGTTGATTCCTTTGGCATTCAGCAATTGTTGTAGCTTAGTGACAGCAGCACCAGAATCGCCTTGGCGTAGCACTGGGTCTGTCGCTGTGGCTGTGGGGGTAGAAGCCATAGATTTGTCTCCACTATTTAGGGTTGAAAATTTGATCAGGTTTACCGCTCTAAAGGAGCATGATTTGCCGGATTGGATGCACTTCTGGCGAGGCTTGCCCAGTTGTGATCCCGCAAATAAGATTCAAGATTGGTTAGGCTAGGAAATAGGTGCTGAAATTAGGCAAAGTTCGCTGCGTAACCCACGTTCTCAAACCAACGATACAGGATTGCTATTTCTGCTCCAATTCACCTGCTCAATCCATTGACTGCATCTCTATTTGCATAAACTCAATATAGGAGATCGCTTTCAAGCCGTCGTCTACAGCAAGTTAAAATTTTTGCAGTACAAATTGATAGAGCAAGCATGCCATCGCAAAGTAGGAGGCTGACTATAACTCAAGTTAGAATCCGAATTCAATCGAAAGTACACCCTACAAACTGACAATGCCGCGTTTAACAGCAACAATCACCGCTTGGGTGCGATCGCTGACATCTAACTTATTCAAAATCCGATTGACATGAGATTTAACCGTGCCTTCACCAATACTCAAAGCAGTCGCAATATCGGCATTACTCATCCCCTGCGCCAGTGAGCGGAGTACTTCTAGTTCTCGTTCACTCAGTTCTGGATTGCTGAGGCGCTGTACCAACTTTGCTCCCACATCGGGCGGAATGTACTTCTGACCCCGATGAACGGTACGAATCGCATTCAGAAGCTCGTCCGGTTCAGTTTCTTTCAACAGGTATCCTTTTGCGCCTGCCTGCAATCCCCGGTAGATATCTTCGTCGCCATCATACGTGGTTAGTACAATAATCCGAGCAGATTTAGCCGTCGCACAAATTGCACCGATGGCTTCTACTCCTTCAACTTCAGGCATTCGTAGATCCATCAGTGTGACATCCGGTTGGTGTTCTCCAAATAGCGCGATCGCCTGCTCCCCATTCTCAGCTTGGGCAATCACCTGCATATTTGGGTCACGGTTAATAATCGTGGCTAATCCTTGCCGAAAAATAGCATGATCGTCTGCAATCAGAACCCGAATGGTTATGGCTTGGCTCATCGTGGCGCTACTCCCGGTTGACGGTGACAATCATCTCTGTTCCTTGCCCAGGTTGGCTCCGAATCGTGAGTTGTGCGCCGATGCGCTCTGCCCGTTCGCTCATGCCCAGTAAGCCAAACCCCTCAGAGGATGGAATACTGCCAACTCCAAAGCCCTGTCCATTGTCTTTCACGCGCAAGCAAACCTGATCGCGATCGTAGATTAGCTCCACTCGGATTTCGTCAGCATTGGCATGTTTAATCGCATTGGTTAATGCTTCTTGCCCCATCCGCAGTAGATTACTCTCGACTTCAGTGGGGAGAGCATACACTGCCCCCTCGATCTCATAGTGCAAAGTGGTATCCATTGCGGCAGCTCTAGTCTGAGCGACGAGACGATGGAGAGCGCTCTGTAAACTGCCCTCCTCCAAAAGCTGAGGACGCAGCGCGACGACCGATCGCCGCGCTTCAGTCAGTCCAGTTCGCGCCAATTCTTTGATCAGATCCAGGTGTGCCCCAGTTGCTTCTACATCATCCGTTAACACCTGGTTTGCCGCTCCCACCTGAGCCAGAATGCCTGTAAACGCCTGAGCGAGTGTGTCGTGAATTTCACGCGCCATGCGGTTGCGCTCCTCTAAAATTGAGGCTGCTTCTGCTTGTTTCAGTGCCGTAATATCTCGCGCCAGCCAAATCACTTGGTCGTGGTCGATTGGAGCAATGCGAGCCGAAAACCAGGCTTCTCGTCCATTTAGAAACACACTGTACTCGACTGTGAGGGTTTGTTGGGTTCTCAGTACCTGCTGAATATAACCTAGAAATTCATCAGCTTGTTCCTTTCCGAGTTGATGCATGGTTTTACCAATCATCTCCTCAAAGGGTTGCCATAGCAGATTTGGTTCCAGTACCATTATTTCAAGGAGTCGCCCTTCAGCAGACAGTACAAAAAATGGATCGGGAATTGCCTCAATTAGAGTCCGTAGCTTTGTCTCTGAGGCTTGTAGGGCTGCTTCTGCTTGTTTGCGATCGTTAATGTCAACGTGGGTTCCCAACATCCGCATGGGTTGACCTGATTCGTCCCAGGCAACAATTTTGCCAACAGAAAGAGTCCATTTCCACTGACCATCCTGGGTACGCTGGCGATACTCTGCTTGATAGCTGGGGATTTCTCCAGCAATGTAAGCACGGTAGGTTGCGACAACTGAGTCTCTGTCATCAGGATGCAAACGAGCAATCCATTCGTAAATGGGTTCGTGGAATGTTGCTGGATTGTAGCCCAGCATTAAAGCGTATTCCGGGTTGACAGTTCTTTCTTCAGTTTTTAAGTCGAGATCGTAGAGTCCTTGATTTGAAGCGGTTAAGGCTAAGCGTAGTCGTTCTTCACTCGTTTGTAGAGCGGCTTCTGCTTGTTTGCGATCGCTAATATCTACAACCACCCCTTCGATGTATCCATCGGCTGAATTCAGATAAGAAGAGAAAAGTACCCAAAACAATGTCCCATCTCGTTTCCGCACCTGGGCTTCAAAGTTTCGCACTTCCCCATCCCGCTTCAGCAACTCAAGGAATTGTTGGCGATCGCTGGGATTGACATAGTAGCCTGCGGTGTGTTCAATCCCAATGATCTCCTCTGGTGAGTCAAAGCCATACAGATTGGCAAAGCGTTGATTGGCATCGAGAATTAATCCATCCGAGAGGCGGGTTCGGTAGATGCCAACCTGCGAGTTTTCAAAGATAGTTCGGAACTTAGCTTCACTGCGTTGTAACGCGGCAGTTCGTTCTGCGACCTGTTGCTCTAAAGTGCAGTTGTAGTCGGCTAGGAGTTTCTCAGCTTGTTTGCGCTCTGTAATATCCTGAAAGGTAGCGATCGCATAAGTGATATTGCCCTGTTGATCAAAAACTGGTGTTCCCCGTGCCTCAAGTAGAATTGTGGCATGATCTCGACGAATTTCTATATCTTCAGTCCTGATGCGTTCGCCCCTTAATGCCCGCACAGCTGGCAAGTTCTCCGCTGGATAGATTTGATCCGTTCCCGCTACATAAAGCTGATAAGCCTCTGAGATCTGCTCCGGTGCTATGGAAGTATCAGTTTCTTTGCCCATGATTTGATTGCCGCATTGGTTGGCATAGTAAGGGCAACCCATCGCATCCACGATCCCAATTCCCACCGGAATCGCTTCGAGGAACTGGGTGATCTTGCTTTCCTTAGCCTGCAGTTCTGAGTAAAGTTTGGCATTTTCAATGGCGATCGCTGCTTGAGTCGATAATAGCTGCAAGACCTGCGATCGCTCTGGTGTAAATACTCTAGCTGCTAACCGATTTTCTAAATACAATACACCGACCAGCTTGGCTTGATTCAGCAGCGGCAAACAGAAAACAGATTGAGGCTGGTTCTGTTGAATGTATGGCTCATTAACAAAAGCACCTTCACGAGTCGCATCATTTAAGGTGACAGGCTTCAGAGTCCGAATCACATATTGAATGATTGATTCTGGCAATTGATCGGCAATTGGAATAGACTGTAACACCTGAGTCGCACAAGAATTCTCATCGGTATTGAGTTCACAAGCCGCTTCAATCGACCATTCTCCTGAGTTTTCTAAAATCAGATAGCCGGTTTGTGCGCCAGCATTCTCAATTAAAGTTTGCATCAGTGATCGCAGCAGTTGCTTCAGTTCAATTTCGCGAGAAATCGCCTGTGAAGCTTTCATCACTGCTGCTAAATCGAAAGTAGTATGGAAGGGATTAGAGATAGTTTTAGCAGTAATAGGAATTGATGCGGAAGCGGCTCTAGACGACTGAGGAAAGAACTGTGGATAGCGAGTTTCTAAGTCTTTAACTTTAGCAGTTGCGCCCCAGCGATCGTAGCAATAGTGCGCTTCTTTCATGTAGGTCTGAGCAAACTTTTCCCGACCTCGCGCCAGATAATGTTTTGCTGCTAATTCATAAGCTAATGCTTCTTCTTGGATAAACTCATGCTCAGTAGCACCTGCGATCGCCCGTTCATAAAGTTCCTCAGCCTCGAAGAATTGCCCTAAGACTCGCGCTTTCTCTGCTTCGACTAAATAAAATTTATGGAGATAATTCATTGGGGCATGACTCGCCCACTTTTGCATCTTTTCTTGATTAGAGCTAACACAACTTAGCCAAGCTGCTTTTTCAGAGTTTGAAGCATCGAGCAATAGGCTCAAAAGCGTTAGAGAATGGTAGAAACAGAATACAGGTAAAACCTTTATTGCTGTCACCTCTTCAAAATGTTGCCTTGCCAAAATAGCAGTCTGTACAGCTTGACGGTGTTCTTCAAATAGATAACACAACATGACTTTGTGCAAATAGAGTATCTGAATTGCATTTCCATCTTTAACTGCAATAGCGTGTGATAACGCCTGTTCTTCATTATGTAGCCTACTAACTAAGCGGCTGGAATTCTCAGGACTATCTTGCAAACTAAGAATAGTCTGCCGCAATATTGCCAGCCAATTCGAGGGACTTTCTCGTCTAATTTGGTCAATCGATTTGCTGTAAAATGCTGTTTTTTGTTCCAGTTGGGTAAGTTCCTCCCCAGCAAAAAACGAGTTATAGCACACGTCATATGCAGCATAACCAGCAGTTTCAAAGTCTCCAGTTTCTACTCCATCTTGATAGGCATCAGCCAGCATGGGTATTGTGTTCCTAAGATGCACCTTCCAGTGCATGATGTGGGTACTCGACAACATTAATGCTTTAGCATTCCCTTTTTTGGTATTCAATCGTTCTGCCAAGCTGAGAGCCAGTTGTCCAAATTTATAACCGAGTTCAATGTCTTGAACAACTCCACATAGAACAGATCCGTAAGCAGCATAACTATGTGGTGACCAGGTAGTATTACCGTAGTTAATTGACAGATTTACCCTCTTACATACAATCAGTATCCACAGTGCTGGTAACGTTATAAATGCAGCAGACCCCATATTCGTTGAAATTGACACAGCTGCCAGTGGTTCTGGTGCAGTCATCTCTGGTAAATTAATTAAGTCTTCGATTTCTCGTTCAGCAAGTACTGCAGCCGTTGACTCCAATTCCCTTTGAATATCTGCCTGACTTGGATTTTCTATTAAATCTATTCCCAAGAGCTTTAACGCTTCCAATCCAGTTTTTAGTACTTCTTTCAGGTTGCCCTGTGACAAATATCCTTGAATTCTGCTATCGTAAGCCTGTACTTTGTCAACCACTGTTTTGGCACGATCGAGTACCACTTCTACCAACTGTTCCATCTCATCAAAGCGACCCTGGAGATACGCCGCTTCTGCTGCTTCTGAGTACAGCGCTAAGGTAAGGTCATACTCACTCTGCCAACTCTCTGAATTGAGGAGTTTAAGCCCTGTAGTGAAATACTTAAAAGCTGCTTCATAAGCCGTTGCTGCCTTTGCTTTCTGACCTGCCGTTAAATTCAATGTGGCAATTTCAGTTCGTTCTGGTTGAGCAGTGACAAGCTCCGTTCCTTGATCGAGATGATCCACAATAGTAAACAGTCGATCGAATCGTTGCTCCGGTGAAGTTTTTTCGAGCAAATTGCGACCGATTTGAAGATGAACAACCTGTTTCTGTGATTCATCAATTAGGGCATAAGCCGCTTGCTGCACGCGATCATGCAGAAACTTATACTCTTGAACCAGCAAGTCTTCGTCCAATTCAGACAGAGGTTGAATTAATCCAGCTTGTATTACTGCTAGTAGATCCTGGAAAATTGCTTTCGGTGATTTTTCGCAAACGGTTCCTTCGGAGTTGCGCTCTGCGCTAAGCGCCAACGTTTCTAAATCAAACTCAGACCCAACACAAGCCGCTATGCAGAGAGTTTGCTGTGTTGCTTCCGGTAATTTTTGCAATTGACGCAGCAGTAACTCCACCACATTATCGGTGATATCTTGAGCTTCAATCTCAGCTAGGTTCCACTGCCAACTCAACTGTTGGGCATCAAAGGTTAACAGGTTTTCGCTATGCAGCAGCTTCAAAAATTCACCAACAAAGAAAGGGTTGCCCTCGGTTTTACGCAACACGACTTGGGCTAAGGAACGAACGGTATCAGGATTGCAATGTAATGTCTCAGCTATCAGTTGAATCAACGGTTCCAGCGTTAAAGGAGTCAGGGTAATTTCTTGAATCGCTACACCCTGATTTCGCAAGCTCTCCAGCATCAAAATTAATGAATGGGTTGAAGACACTTCATGATTTCGATAGGCTCCGATCAAAAACAGGGATTGAGTTTGCTCGTCAAGCAATATGAGTTCGATTAACTTCAACGTTGCAGAATCGATCCACTGTAGATCGTCTAAGAAAATGACCAGGGGATGCTCTTTTGCACAAAACGCCCGCATAAACCTTTGAAACGTGAGATTGAAGCGATTCTGTGCCTCAGTTGCTCCAACTTCGGGCACAGGCGGCTGCTTGCCAATAATGAACTCAACTTCGGGAATCACATCTATGATAATTTGTCCGTTGCTTCCCAAAGCAGTGAGTAGACGCGATCGCCATACTTCCACCTGTTCATTGGGTTCTCCCAAGAGTTGCTGCACCAACTTTTGCAGAGCATCGACGATCGCGCTGTAGGGAATATTGCGCTGGAATTGGTCAAATTTACCCCAGATAAAATAGCCGTGCTTTGCGGTGATCGGTTTAGAGAGTTCCTGTACCAATGCTGTTTTGCCGATGCCAGCATAACCGGAGACTAGCATCATTTCACGGACTGCCTTACTCCCTGCCACTCTGTCAAACGCCACCCATAATGCTGCAATCTCCGCTTCTCGCCCATACAGTTTTTGAGGAATGCGGAACTGCTCGGAAACATCTTGCAGTCCCAACGATATGGCGTTAATCTGTCCCATCTCCGCCAGTTGTTGGGCACAGCGCTCTAGATCTGCTTTGATGCCCCAGGCACTTTGATAACGATCCTCCGCATTCTTCGCCATCAGTTTCAAAATCAGATCCGAGACAGGTTGGGGGATCGTGGCATTCAATTCGTGCGGAGGAGTGGGCGG
Organism: Myxacorys californica WJT36-NPBG1; assembly: GCA_019359315.1. Taxonomy (GTDB): domain Bacteria; phylum Cyanobacteriota; class Cyanobacteriia; order Leptolyngbyales; family Leptolyngbyaceae; genus Myxacorys; species Myxacorys californica. The sequence goes on along the minus strand of JAHHHO010000055.1, from coordinate 7,707 downwards.
TGTAGCAATGTGACAATGAACTAGTTCCAGGAGATCACGGGTGGGAAACGGCAATTGTCCCGTCAACAGTTCGTAGAAGGTTGCACCCAGTGAATAAAAGTCGGTGCGATAGTCGAGCATCCGGTTCATTCGTCCGGTTTGCTCTGGCGACAAATAGGCGGGGGTTCCTTCTAGAAGATAGAGACTTTTGAAGGTGGGATTGGTGCGACTGAAGCGAGTGGCAATGCCAAAATCGATGATTTTGACAACGCCAGTGTTCGGATTAAAGACAATGTTGCCAGGATTAATATCTTTATGGATGACATGAGCCGCATGGATTTTGCCTAGAGTATCAGTAATGGCGATCGCCAGTCTCAGAAAAGTAGGTAAGGGCATAGGAGAGAAACCCGGTTGCTGCCGCATCCAGCATTCTAAAGACTCTCCACCAAAGTCTTCCAAAAGAATAACCAGCGTGCGCTGGTAGTCTTGCTGGCTGTATGCCTTGACGACGCCTTCAATGTTGAGAAAATGAGTAATTTCATACTCCTGCCGATAGCGAGTTAATTCCTGAGGAGAGGGATAATCCTGCTTGAAAACTTTGGCAATCACTGCACAGTTATCTTGCTCTCTAATGCCCCGATACACCAGAGAAGCTAAGCTCTCATAGATTTTGCTGTGGATAGTAATTCCAGGCAGGGTAATCATTGAATACTCCCCCGATGAAGGACTGTCATCCGTTTCCCAAAGTATATCGCTTGCCAAACTCCAGAATATAAAGCGCCTTGTGTAGATCTCTATATTTTGACTTGTAATTGCTCAACTCAGTAGCCGATCAGACTGGTGTGAGGCAAGGGCATGGGGAATAGACTGGAAGGCAGAGATACTCTGATGGTGAGCCGTATCCACCAACGACCGCACCTGGGCGAACAACTCCGCACCCCAATCAGAGCAAAAGCCATGGGTGACCTTGCGAAAAACCACGCTCCAGCGCAGTGCCTGTTCACTGGAATGATTGGTCGATTAATGGTCGATTGGTTGTATGAATGTACTTTCGATCAAGTTTGGATTCTAACTTAAGTTAGAGCCAGCCTTCTACTCCGCGATGGCATGGTTAATCTATCAATTTGCACTATAAAAAATTTAACTTGCTATAGGCGACAGCTTGAAGGCGACCACCTATATTGAGTTTATTCAAACAGTCATGCAAATGGAGCGAGCAAGTAAATTGCACGGTTCCATGCTTGAAGGCATGAATATTCAAGGTGCAACTGGATTAACGCACGCTCAAGCAGCGACGTTGAAAGCATTAGGAGCGATCGCATTGCTCTCAGTGCAGTCGCCTCCGATCTACTCGGAGCAAAGTACACCAGATATTCACTTTGGCAATATCAACAGCTTTCAGGAGAATTCAATGCAACCAGTACCAAACCAAGAGCGACAGACGGCTGAAGCTTTTGCCACTCATTTAGCACTTGTGGGTAAGGATGTTCAAGCTTGGGTAGATTTGTTTGCCGAAAATGCAGTCGTTGAGTTTCCCTATGCTTCCACGACACCAGGACGATTAGAAGGCAAAGAAGCCATCTACAACTACATGAAAGATGTGCCAGCACAAATGCAAGATTTGGTGTTTACCAACGTCCGGATCTACCCAACGTCAAATCCTAATGTTCTATTTGCTGAGGTTTATGGAGAAGCCGTCATTGTTTCTACAGGTCGTCACTATCAACAAGATTATGTAATGCGGCTGGAAACTAAAGAAGGCAAGATCATTCATTATCGCGAATACTGGAATCCTATTCCCGCCCTTAAGGCATGGGGTGGCACACAAAATTTGCGTCAATCTTTCAATGCAGATAGCGTAGCGTAGGCAAAGGAAAAAGCATGAAAATTGTGATTGCCGCAGCTTCCGGCAATATTGGACGACACGCTGCACAGAAAGTTGTTCAGGCTGGAGTCGAAACCATCCTTCTGACACGACAGCCAGAGAAGCTAGCTGATTTAGCGGCTCAAGGTGCTACGGTGAAGCCAATCAGCAGTGATGATCCTCAAGGATTGATCGAGGTAACACAGGATGCAGATGCTTTATTTTGGGTGACTCCACCGAAACTGGATGCACTCAGCTTACGCGATTGGTATATCCAGACGGCGATGGCTGGGGCTAGAGCAGTGCGTGAAAACAGCATCAAGCGAGTAGTCAACATTTCTAGCCTGGGTGCAGGTGCAAGTGAAGATCTCGGCACAGTTACATTTGTTGGGACTGTTGAATCGATTTTCAACCAAACGCTCTCGAATGTGCTGCATCTGCGTCCTGGTTATTTCATGGAGAATTTTCTAGGGCAAGTCAAGTTTATTGAGCAAGACAATGCCGTATATTTTCCCTACGCCAGTGACCATGATATTCCCTGGATTAGTACTGATGACATCGGTGATGAAGCCGCAAAGTATTTACTTGACGATCGTTGGGCTGGGCAATGGACTCGTAATTTGATGGGACCAGAAAATCTAACGCTTCCTGAAACCACTGCTATTGTTTCGCGAGTGCTGAATCGTTCGATTGAATATGTTCAAGTAACGGTTGAATCAATCCAGCAGCAACTATCATTGACTGGAGCAACCCCGGATGTACAACGAGAGTTAGGGAATCTGTTTCGTGCCCTTGGCAATCCTGATGGCATCTATGCAACAGCACGAACACCTGAAGCAATTACACCAACAACATTTGAGCAGTTTGCAATCCATAAACTACTCAAACACATTCTGGCTTAACACGCTAAGTGCTTCAGTGGAATGGCACTGAAACAGATTGGCTAACTCCATAAGAATCTGACAAACCATTGTAAGAATCTGAAAGCAGTCAAGCACTGGAATTCAATACACTTCAGATAGATAGAACAAAGAGAATCTTGCAGGACAACCGTTAAGTTTGCAAGCGAGAGTGTTATGACTCAATATGATTACATTGTGGTCGGCGCAGGTTCGGCTGGCTGCGCGATCGCCAGCGATCACTCATTCGTCTCCGCTACATTCTTCATTCACAATCTGGAATTTATCCTATGACCCACATTCTCCATTTAAATGCGAGCCCGCGTGGCGATCGCTCCATCTATCGCACGCTCTCTAAAGAGTTCATTAACCAGTGGAAAACCACTCATCCCAACGACACCATCACTTACCGTGATATTGGGCATCACCCTGTTCCTTTTGTGAGCGAAGACTGGATCGCGGCTGCATTTACTCCATCCGATCAACATACACCTGAGTTAGCCGCTGCAATTCAAATTTCCGACGAATTGATCGACGAGTTTTTATCAGCCGATCGCTACGTTTTCAGTATCCCCATGTATAACTTCAGCATTCCTGCCAACTTCAAAGCTTATCTTGACCAGATTGTGCGAGCGGGACGTACATTCTCCGTTGATGAAGCAGGTTACAAGGGATTGATTCACAATAAGAAAATGACGATCATTATGGCTCAAGGCGGAGCCTACCCCGAAGGTAGCCCTACTCACTCCTATGATCTACAAACACCCTACTTGCGACTCATTTTTGGGTTTATTGGTATCACGGATGTTGAGTTCGTCTATGCCGATAGCCTTAATCTTGGGGATGAAGCCCGGAATCTGGCGATCGCTAATGCCCAATCTGCTTTAAGAGCAGCGATCGCGCATTAACTATCATCACTTTTTGGGTAGCTAAAGTTTTTGAGGTCATGTGTAATGCAGGATCCACTAGTCGTGGGTACAGATGAAGAAACTCACCAGGTAACCGCCATCATTTCTCACTTCGTTCGATCTGGGCGCGAGCAAGGTTATGAGGAATGGTTGCACGGAATTGCGACGGCTGCTCACCAATTTAAGGGACACTTAGGAGTCAGCGTGATCCGACCCTGTAACCCCACTCATCCTGAATATGTGGCAATTCTCAGATTTGATCATTACAACAACCTCAAAACCTGGCTGGAATCTAGTGTGCGGCAGGAATGGCTGGAGCGGTTACAACCCTTGATTGAAAAGCCTGAAACCATTCAAACTCTAACGGGTCTGGAAACCTGATTTACGCTTCCCAACAAACCCATGAAGGCTCCACCCCCGCGCTACAAAATGGCGATCGTCACATGGCTGGGAGTGTTTTTTACGATATCTATTCTCAATCGTTTTCTAGTACCGCTCCTGGCTGGGCTTCCGGTATTGCTCAGAACGCTGTTGGTTACAGGTCTAACGGTTGTCCTGCTGACCTACGTGATTATGCCGCACCTCACTCAACTCTTTCGCAAATGGCTGTATCCCATTTGATCAAGTACATCTCTTGCACATTTACAGGAGCCTTCCATGTCTTGTCAACACCTGAACGAACTGACGCTAGAGACTATGATTTCAAAAGCCAATTACCCGGTATTCCGCTGTGAGGAATGCCTTCGGGTTGGCGATCGCTGGGTTCACTTGAGAATTTGTCAAACCTGCGGCAAAATGTTGTGCTGCGACTCATCCAAAAATCAGCACGCACGCCGTCATTATGAAGAAAGTGGACATGCGGTGATCAGTTCAGCCGAATTGGGAGAACAATGGCTGTGGTGTTTTGCCGATGAACAGCAGAAGAACTATTGATTAAGCTCCGCTTCCATTCACGAGGAAACCATGATGTCGAATCATCCGACCCCATTCTCAACAGATATTTGGCCGAGTTTACCCCTGGACGCATGGCAAGAGACCTATGCCACCTTGCACATGTGGACTCAAATCATCGGCAAAATCCGACTTGCCCAAACTCCGTGGATTAATCATTCCTGGCATATTCCCCTCTATTTAACCGTTCGGGGACTGACCACTTCCACGATTCCCTATGGCAGTCGCATCTTTCAAATCGACTTTGACTTCATTGATCATGAGTTGCTGATTCAAACCAGCGCAGGGGCAAGACGAGCGATCGCACTCTACCCTCGCTCTGTTGCTGATTTTTATCAGACTGTGATGGAAACGCTCAGAGCACTCGATCTTCACATCACCATTAACACCAAACCAAATGAAGTTCCCAATCCAATTCGATTTGAGCAGGATGAAACCCATGCTGCTTATGATGCGGATTATGCCAATCGATGCTGGCGAGTGCTGCTACAGTCCGATCGGGTCTTTCGAGAATTTCGCTCACATTTTTCCGGCAAGGTTAGTCCGGTTCATTTTTTCTGGGGGAGTTTTGATTTAGCAGTGACTCGCTTTTCGGGGCGATCGGCTCCTGAACATCCAGGAGGGGTGCCAAATCTACCGGATGCAGTGGCGCAAGAAGCCTATTCCCAGGAAGTCAGTAGTGCCGGATTTTGGCCCGGAGCCGGATTATCATATCCAGCGTTTTATTCCTATGCGTACCCAGAACCCGATGGGTTTAAGCAGGCTGAGGTTCGTCCTGATGCTGCATTTTACAATAAAGAGTTGGGCGAGTTTATTTTGCCCTACGACGCTGTCCGTGAGGCAGAATCACCGGATCAGATGTTGTTAGAGTTCTTGCAAAGCACCTACGAAGCTGCCGCCAGGTTAGGCAACTGGAATCAAAAGGAACTTCAGCAGTTGACGTTTAAGTCGCAACTGCATTCCTAAATTGGCGTCTAACTGGCAGATCTTAAGGAAAGTGTCAGAATTAAGACTTAAATGTTGAGCGAAATCCACTGTCTCTGATACTCTGGGGACTAACTTGAAACCGAACTCCCACATCGAGTTGATGCACTGTCCCCACTGCCATTCCTCACTCACGACTCAACTCAAACGCGCCACCAGCCTCGGCTACCCGACGTTCTATTGCCGGGAATGTCTATCGAGCTTCAATGAAGGCACAGGCACGCGGTTCAACTTCCTAGAAGTGTTCACCGATATTGTGTTTCAGGTGTTGATGGGTCGGTTGCGCTACAAGATGATGAGCCTGCGAGATGTCGCAGACTTCTTTCTGCTGCGCGGATGTGAGTTCACGCATGAAACGGTGCGGCATTGGGAAGAGCGATTTGCGCCTCTAGTTACCGAGCAACTGCGGGCAAAGCGCAGGGGTACGATGGGGAGGAACTGGCACGTCGATGAAACCTTCATCCGAGTCAAGGGTCGGTGGTGCTACTTGTATCGAGCGATGGATGAAGACGGCAATTTGGTAAACTCGCTGCTGCGGGAGCAGCGAGACATGGAATCGGCGCAAGTGTTTTTCGAGCAAGCGTTGGAGATGGCGCAAACACCGCCGAATCGAGTCGTGACGGATAGGCTGGCATCCTACCCGCGCGCCATCTCAGAGGTTCTGAGTGAAGCGGTCATCCATGAACCGGGAAGTTGTTTGATAATCCCATTGAGCAAGAGCATCGGGGGATCAAACACCGCTATTATCCGACCCTGGGCTTTGGGGCGTTTGAGTCGGTAGAGCGATTCTGTGGGTTGTGTCGCAAAAACTTATTAAGGACAACCGATCGATATCGTTTGCATTCGCTTAAGCAGCAATTCCAAAGAGTGCTTCAATCAACTTGGCTTGAGAGACACTATTCCCTTGTTTGATTCCTTTCACTTGTCCTTTACGAATGATGTTCATTGCCTCAATCCCTCTCAGGGTTCTTCTCGCACTATTGAACGATTTGAATCCCATCATGGGTCTGGTAATCCGCTTGATATTTCTGTGGTCCTGTTCAACCACGTTATGCAAGTATTTCACTTGCCGTAATTCAGTTGTTTCAGCGAGCGTCTCATCTTCTCTCAACGCTTCCATTGCTACTGGGTAAGCGGCATTCTTATCCACTGTAATCACCCGTGGCATCTGAGTGTGCTGAGCCTTGAGGACTTTACGAAAGAAGCGTGCTGCTGCCTTGCCATCCCGCTTGGCACTCAAATGAAGTCTAGGGTATTCCCTTCTGAATCGACTGCGCGATACAGATATTTCCACACACCCTTAATTTTGATGTAGGTTTCGTCGGTTCTCCAGGAATCATTCGTCGGCTTGAGGTAGGGTCGAATCCGTTTGTCCAGTTCGGGCGCGTACTTCAGTACCCAACGGTTGATCGTCGAGTGGTCAACCTCCACGCCTCGTTCCTGCATCATCTCCTCCAAATCTCGATAGCTCAAGGTGTAGCGACAGTACCACCGGACGTTGAGCAGGATGATTTCGGGCAGAAACTGCCGCCACTTAGATAGAGAAACAGTAGACATCGGAGGGCAAGAAGACAGAACGGGGCTTGTCAAGCTTACCATTGGCTAATTTTTGCGACACAGCCATCAGATGCACCTCGTCTTCAAATGCCCCTTACTCCGCTGCCAAGTGCTGCTGTAATCGCTGCTTGTACTGCCATAAATTTGCCGCTTGCCGCACAAAACTTGACCGACTCAACAAGTTCGGAAACCAACTGTGCCAGTGTCGGCGAAAATAGCTCCAAATTCCTTTATCACTGTCGTAGTGCTGATATTCCCCGGCAATTTCTATCGTCATCACTTCCGCGTCACTCAATCCTGGCTCAAATCCACGTCCTCGAATTGGTGCTGATTTGGTCAGGGTTTTCAGTTGATCGTCTACACAGCAATAGACTGCAATGATGAATTCCTCGATAGAATACATGCGTCTCACCTACTTTTGTTGTTTCTGTATCAAAAGCTGGTAGTCCTACAGAAGTAATGATTTGTTATAGGCGTGAACAAAGTACCAGATTGCTCCAATGTGGTTCTCCAACAACTTAGAAAACGACAAGGTTTTGCGGACTAAGCGAGAGACACGCTGGCG
>JAHHHO010000054.1 GCA_019359315.1 Myxacorys californica WJT36-NPBG1 | reverse complement strand
ACAAGCTCAAGCACTTTCGCCGGGTCTTTTCTCGCTTCGAGAAGACCGCCAAGAATTTTCTGAGCTTTGTTTATTTCACAGCCTTGCTGATTGAACTTCGCTGAAAGGTCAACAGAACCTAGGACAACTTTCACCAAAGATTACAAAATCAAGTACAGAAATCACATCTTTGAGCTGCCAATCAAAGACCCAGCTAGAACTATTCTTAACGTGAGTTCGACGAGAGAGAAGTAGCGCAAAAGAAAAGCTGAGACTACGTTTGAAGGTAATCTCAATCTTTCGAGACTCAGCTTATAGAACCGATCAAATCGCGCTTGGATGTCACCGCCATCTTCTGCAGCGTGGATGACTTCTGCCAACGGTTTGAGGGCAGGGTTGTTTCATTGTCACCGGGAGATATCTGGAAGCCCCAAGTCCTCGTTTGCAAGGTTCAAAAAATTCAAGAACGTCGAACGAGGGAATCAAGCAGCCAGTTTTTCATTTCTCACAATGAAACGGCCCTGCTCCGCAGGGGTAATCGAGGCTATATCGCTCAAAAGCTGTTTGAGGAACTCTACCAACGCGGACTTCAGCTTGTGACCAAAGCGCGTAAAAACATGCAGCAGCACTTGGTCAAACTGATTGACAAGATTCTGCTCAGAAAGCAGTCGATCGTTGAGTCGGTGAATGACCAACTGCAGAACATTTGCCAAATCGAGCATTCTCGGCATTGTAGTGGTTGGAACTTTCTCGTCAATGTGTTGGCAGGATTGATTGCCTACATCTATCAGCCCAAGTTACCGTCGCTCGACTTGCGATCGAAGGGCTTACCTGCGCTGCCTTCTTCTAATCCGTCGAACTTACATTAGCAATACAACCTCATTCCGATAAAGCAGCTTATCGGCTGCATTTTCCTCTGCTCCGAATGCCGCAATCACAAATGCCGTTCCGATAATATTGCCACACATGAGTGCTTCACTGAATTGGAGACGGGGTTACCTCAGCGCTTGGATTTGCTGCCGGATCAAGGCTTTCCGTCGGGCTGGCTCCAGGAGTTGGAGTAACACCCGGAATCGGCTGACCTGGGGGTTGACCTGTAGGTTGACTGGGCGGAATCTTATCCAAAGTAATCAGCGCATCGATCACCGATTTGACGATCGGAGCCGCTACTGTTGAGCCAAAGGCATCTTCACCTTTCGGCTCATCAATCACGGCTGCTACCACGTAACGCGGATTCTCCACCGGGAAGATAGATACAAAGCTTGTGATTTTAGCGCTTTCCTGATAGCCACCGCCAGCACTCGCCTTCTGTGCCGTTCCCGTTTTTCCAGCGACGCGATACCCCGGAACGCGAGCCGCTTTGCCACTGCCATTTTGCACCACCGATTCCATCATCTGAAGCACGGTCTGCGTCGTTTGCGGCGAGAAAATTTGTTTCGGTGGATTTTGATTTTGGATGGGTTGCCAGTACGGTTGTCCTGCATCGTCATACAAGCCTTGCACCACATGCGGCGTGATCAGTTTACCGCCGCTTGCCAAGATGCCATGCAGTTGTACAAGCTGAATCGGCGTCAGCGAAAAACCTTGTCCAAAGGCACTCGTTGCCGGATCGATAGACGATTCGGTAAAGGTTTTGCGATCTTTAAGCTGTCCGGCAATTTCAAAGGGAAGATCGGTTCCCGTGGTTTGTCCAAGTCCAATTTTTTGCAGCCAGTTGTAATATTCGTTAGGCTGCATCTGTTGAATGATATGTACCATACCCACGTTGCTAGAGCGCTCTAGAATTTGGGTTACGGTCGTCATTCCACGCGCTCCCGCGGTGGAATAGTCAAAGTTTTGGATGGGCCACTGGTCCACGTAGATCGAGCCTTCATCATTAAACACCTGATCTGGTTTAATCGACTTGGTTTCGAGCGCGATCGCAACATTAAGCGGCTTAAAGGTCGAACCCGGTTCATAGAGGTCAGTCATCGCCCAGTTCTTAAACCGCTCGACGTTTGCTTTGTAATACTCGTTCGGGTTGTAGGAGGGCTCAGAAACTAGTGTCCGCAGCGCTCCATCAGTGGCATCCATTACCAAAACGACGCCTCGTTTCGCCCCAAACTTCTTCACCTGCTGCTGGAGCACGGTCTGCGCCGTCCGTTGCACCCGACTATCGATCGTCAACTGCAAATGCAGGTTATCAATGTGCAAGAAGCCGCCCGGAATCCGATCGGGCATCATCGAGCCGAGGCCTGTCCGACTTAACCGCACGGATTTGATCGAGCGCTCTAATAAATTCTTGTGGCTGTGTTCAACACCTGCTTGACCTTGCTGATCAACATCGACATACCCGACTACATCGGCCGTGAGATTTTGTTGGGGATACAAGCGCTGTTGCTGCTGCGCCAAATCTAGCCCGTCGATCTGCAAATCTTGGAGTCGGTCGGCAGCATTTTCAGACAAGGCCACTTCTAATCGGATGCCGCTTTCCGCAGAATCGAGTTTGCGTAAAATTTCTCCGGGCGATTGTCCTAAAACTGAAGCCAGCTTTTCAGCAACAACCGTTTTAGGCTCCTTGAACGCAATCGGATGTGCGTACAGTGTGTAAACTGGTTGATCGATTGCAAGCACGTTTCCCACTCGATCAACCACTGGACGACGAGGAATAAACGGACGCAAAAAAGTCGTTTGTTGCGATCGCGCCTGCTTTAACAGATCTGGAGCCTGAACCACCTGAAGCCGCACTAAATTGAGCAAGAGCAATACCATTGCCCCCAGCAACACCGCCCACACGATAAATAATCGACGCAGGCTGGGTTTGGCGTGTGCGGTACGTAGACGCTCTATCAGCCTCGCTGCTCTGGAGGTACCATGGCGTGAGTCTAAAAACTCTGATGCGACGCGAGAAGAAGTCTCCCTCAAGTCCGATAGAAGAGCCGAAAGCGTACCAGAATAGCCCGAGCCATTCGATCGAATAGACCCGGATGGAGGTTGCCTTAGATGCGCCAACCGCGAATTCTTAATGGATCTACCCCGCTTCACCATTCGTTCGAGCTCCTTGCTGTTCACCCCTCATCAGTTCAATAACCTAGGGGCGCGGTTCCTTTAGAATCCGCCTCTACGCCCGTCGGCGGTGCTTGAGGAGAGGCCGTAGCCGCACTCCCTTGGCTAGAAGTAGGCGTCAAGAAAATCAGTTTATCTGGACTTTGCGGCGTTAATACTGTCCCTGGACGATTGCCCTGTTTGGCAATTTGATCCTTCAGCATTTCTTTGTTGGTGGTGAGTTGACGCTCGTTGCGCCGAAGGGTTTCGAGATGCTGGTACTCTTTTCCCCACACCTGCTGAGAATAAACTGTCCAGCCATACACGGCTAGTACAGAGCCTACCAGCGCAAAAGTGGCGACAACCGATGCCTGCTGCACCACCAGTAGCGATCGCACCCACGTTGGAACACTGTCTTGCGACGGCAAACGCTTAACGCCAATCGGACTGAAGGTTGCGGTGCGGCGAGCATCTAGAGCACTAGGGTGAACCCGAGAGCGGTTTGAATCAGAGCGTTTGCGTCGAGACGACTTTAGCGCAGCAGACATAAGCGTTACCAGCATTCCTATAGCAGTGAGACCAATACACCCTGGATCGAAGCATCAGTATTACGGAGACAGTCCAACACTGCCATAAACGCCCTTCATTGTATCGACAGACTTGCAAAGTGATACCGAAAATTTAGGAATCTGATGATTAGCCGAGTGGGAGAACCAATCGACTCATGAGTCGTCCGTCTTCTAGCTTGTAAAGGTTGAATTCTGCACCCAGTTGCTTCATTAATGACTGACAGATGGCGAGATGCAGACCGGGCGATTTGTCAATCATAGACGGGGCTAATAAATCAACAGCTCTGCCCGTTTCTAAGTCTTCAATTAAACGCGGCTCAATCGTTCCATCATCGGTAATCGAGACTTCTACGCAGCGTGAATCTAGAGGACGACACCAAATATCGAGGCGTCCGCCAGGGTGCGATCGCCCACCCGCAAGTAACAGCAGTTCGTACAGCACGAGTTCGATTTTAGTGATATCCCCAGTAATCATCGGGTTTGTCTCGTTGTGAACCTGTGACCAGAGTTGTCGCTGTTTAATCAGATGATCGACGCGATCGAGGGCGCGGCGGAGCAGACTGATCAGCGGTACAGTGTCTGTTCGCTGGGCCAGTTGCCACTGTTCATCGCGAATCACGGCGTTAATTGGCACCATCTCGTCCTCCATCTGTCGGAGAATCTGCTGCTGACGAGTTGCCATGAGTGGGTCGGGATGGGGGCTAGGAATTTCCTTCAGTCGCTTCACGCCAGATTTGACGGTTCGATGCAGATCTTCTAGACGGCGATGCTTGTACCAACTGAGACGCTCTAAGCGATCTCGCTGAGCCTTTAAGCTTTCAGACAGCATCAGGTAGCGCCGCGACCAGGCAAACTGACTCACCAAAATCGTCAAGGCCGCGACTTGACGATCGAGCCACTGGCGCTCTAGAACATCTACCACAATCAGCACTGCCGATGGTTCGTGCTCACTCGCCGTTCGCAGCGCCATCACCAGGAGTTGTCCGGCGTCTGGTACATTCAGCCATTGACGAGTTTCAGCTGGGATATCGTCGATCGAAAGTGGCAAAATGCCATCGTGGGCAAGGGCGCGATGCATCAGCACATCGGTTTCAAGAGACACCTTCAAGACAGGATTGCAGCTAAAGCTTGGATCGGTTTCAATCGATTGCATTAACCGTCCCCATCGTTTGCCGGGAAACCATGACACGAGGAGGGCGATGGGCGCTTGCAGGACTTGAGCAATATAGTGCAGAGCAGAGCGTTCTAATAGATCTAAATGCTGGGTTTGTTGAATCGACGCCAACCCCCACTGAACGGTTTGATAGATCTTCTGCTGTTGTTCATATTGCCGTTGCAGTTGCCACTGCCGCAACATCAAGCCGATTTGTCGCGCCACAGCTTGAGCCAATTCGCCTTCGGACTCACTCCAAGACCGGGGAGCGTCATGAGCGATGATCAGTAATCCTTCTACCGACTGTTCAGGAGCCGTATTGCAGACCAACAGCGATCGCACGCCTAGACCCAGCAAGGGATCGCGCCATGCCGCCAAGCGTAAATCCTCTTCCAGGTTCTCGATAGCGATCGCGCCTTGTTTGCGCTCTAGCATGTCCCAATCGATTGGACTGAGACTGCCCAGCATCGTTGTTAGGGTTCGTCGGTTCTTGGGATGGCTCTGATAGCAAACCTCGAAGTGTCCCTGCTCTCGGTTATAGAATAGGGCGAGAAAGCGATCGGTGCGGAGGCGTTTGCCTACCAGCTCTGCTGCATTCTTCAGGGTGACTTTCCAATCGCTCGTGTCATAGATCGAGTGAGCAATTTCAGCCGTCAGTGCCTGATCGAGCCTCGTCTGCTCAATCAGCGTCTCCATGCCTTCGAGCGGAGCGACCAAGGCGATCAGTTGGGCAGCTCCTCGAATAAAATTTTTCTCCCCTTCTTGCCAAATTCTGGCATCGCTGCCTTCGGCGGCGAGAAAGCCTAAGAGTTCGTTGCGGTAAAGAATGGGTGCGGCCAACAGCGATCGCGCTTTAATATTTTGCATTAAGCGGCTCGTGGCATCAGCTCTGAGCGAACTCGTCGCTTCTCCAATGGACACGACTTGATCTGCCATCAGAGCCTGGTAGAAACTACTCATCTCCTGCACCGTCATTCCCGAAATGGGCTGGTGTTCGTTGAGTGCTCCTCCGGAGTTTGGCGCTAGGCGAGTGGCGGTTTTTTGGGTTGTCACTCTCCGCCAAAAATAGCGACGTTGGCGCTCAAACCAGTACACACTGGTGCGGGTCGGCTGAATAAACTGATGAGTACTATCAACCACAGCATCAAGACGCTGACCCAGATTAGAGCGCGATCGCAGTTGAGCCAGTAACCGCAGGAGTGGCTCATCTAGCTGCTTAATTTGCTGTCGTTGCCATTCCGTTTCAACCGCATCTAACGCACTGGCCAAGCCGCCCAATACCATTGACAATAAGGCTTTATCTTCAGTTTTAGGAAAATTTCCCCACAACCGCGATCCCAGCATTGCTACACCAAAGCACTTCTCCTGATAGGAGATCGGGAACATCATTGTGCCTTGAATACCGGCTCGTTGAGCTAATTTGCGCCACTCGTTCGCTCGAACTTCTTCTCGCAGATCAGGAAAGGTGAGCGGACGTTGCTGCATGACGATTTGCTCTAGCACATCGCCTGACGTGAGCGTGAGGCGCTGCCTTAGCAATGGAGCATCACCGCCGCCTAAAGGACTGACCCCACCTTTGCCAGAAAGCCGACCACTGACGCGATCGTAGAGTCCGATCCAGATCAGTTCATAGCTAAATTCAGCTTTGAGATAGGCCAAGACTGCATCGACAAGCGCATCAGGGGTTGTTCCTTCACGTAGAGTCTGCAACACGTGTCCCAAGGTAACGAGGTGCTGATCATAGGCGGTTGGCTCTTTTGTCTGACCCATAGGATCTGGCGGTTAAAACTAGCGATAGCGGTGCAATTTCTGGGCAATGCAATTGGGCAATGCAACGAAAAAGAGACGAAAACACTCGTGCTCCTGGCTTAGAGTGCCCTGGAAGGGAGTGAGATGCGCTATGGTGATTTTTGGGTTCGTGAGTTGCGATCGCAAGATTGAGGTTCTGTTGGCTGATCTGTATCGAGCAATTGTGCGTCCGGTTCTATTTTCAGGAGTGAACGCTGATCCAGAATGGTTGGCTCAGCAAACGCTGCGATCGCTCAGTTGGTTTAATACCAATTCTGCTCCGAAGCGTTGGGTGCGATCACGATTAGATCAGCTCTATGGCTTTCAGAATGCTCGGCTAGAGCAGACGCTGTGGGGACATGCGTTCTCAAATCCGATTGGACTCGCCGCAGGATTTGATAAAGATGGCGTAGCAGCCAATATTTGGTCAAATTTTGGCTTTGGCTTTGCAGAAGTTGGGACAGTCACGCTTCATGCTCAACCCGGAAATCCGCAGCCTCGCTTGTTTCGCTTGCCAGAGGATTTAGCAGCCCTCAATCGCATGGGATTCAACAACCAAGGCGCGGCAGCCCTAGCAGAGCGATTGATGCATCGAAAGGGCGCGTTTCCGGTTGGGGTGAATCTAGGGAAGTCGAAGATCACGCCGTTAGAAGACGCAGCAGAGGATTATTTAGGAAGTTTTCGGCTGCTGAAAGAATTAGGAGATTATTTTGTCGTCAATGTCAGCTCTCCCAACACACCAGGACTACGATCGCTGCAAGCAACCGATCAGCTAGAACCAATTTTGTCTGCCTTACAACAGGAAAATAGCGCTGCCAAGCCGCTTCTTATCAAAATTGCGCCTGACTTGGATTGGGCAGACATTGCTGATGTGGTGAGTCTAGCTCAGCGCTACGCTCTGTCAGGAGTCATTGCGACGAATACAACAATTCGTCGCGATAGATTGAAAACAGCAACGATCGCGGCAACCGGGAAACCCGTCACAGAGGAAGCAGGTGGCATTAGTGGTATGCCAGTGAGAGCGCGATCGACCGAAGTGATCCATTTCATCTACAAACAAACGGGTGGCAAGCTGCCGATTATTGGAGTCGGAGGCGTTTTCACTCCAGATGATGCCTGGGAGAAAATCGCGGCAGGGGCAAGTCTCGTTCAAGTTTACACGGGCTGGATTTACGAAGGCCCTGGCATGGTTCGCCGCATTCTTCAAGGCTTGGTGCAGAAGCTAGACCAGCACGGAATGACCTCGATCGGAGACGCGATCGGGTTGGCTCACCACTAACCATTCAGCATTGACATCAGGGTAACTTCCCAGACAAGCTGCGGCTGAACGTAGGCTAGTAGGTACTTTCGAGCATCTTCGAGCAATTGGAGCGCGGCTGCACTACCTGATTGTGACCAATACACCTGCTGGAGATAGTCCACGAGCCACAACTGCGCGTCACTGTCTAAGGTTTTTGCGATCGCGCGGGCAAGACTCAATGCCTCTCGCAACGTCCGAGGCAAGGTCAGCGCTGAGAGCAAGTCTGGTGGAATCGTTTCGAGCTTTTGACGATGCATGATCGCGGCTCCAGGGCTGCCTTGTGCCAGGTCTAAAATTTGCGGCTGAGACAAAATCTCTTCCTGTCCCACTTGCCGCAGAACTTGCGTCATCGCAACGGGATCTAGGCGGTAAAAGGGAATGCGCTGGCAGCGAGAAACGAGCGTTGGTAGCAGCGCTTCGACACTCGGAGCGAGCAAAATAATCGTTGCTTTTCCAGGTTCTTCTAGGGTTTTAAGCAGAGCATTCGCCGCCGATTCGGGCATGGTTTCGGCAGCATCCATGATCACCACCGATCGCGGCGCTTCCATTGGCGGACGACCAAGGAACTGTGTGATTTCTCGAATCTGCTCCAGCCGTACCATCGGCGGAGTTTTGCGTTTTAGCCCTGCCGCGTCTGCCTCGATTGGAGAGAGCCGTTTGCCTTGGTAAAGATACGTCGGCTCGACCCACAAT
This sequence comes from Myxacorys californica WJT36-NPBG1, assembly GCA_019359315.1. Taxonomy (GTDB): domain Bacteria; phylum Cyanobacteriota; class Cyanobacteriia; order Leptolyngbyales; family Leptolyngbyaceae; genus Myxacorys; species Myxacorys californica. The sequence continues at coordinate 26,921 of JAHHHO010000054.1, read as the reverse complement.
AAATCAGGATGATTTCGCGCCGTGATGCGGTGCTGAAGTGAGGGCGCAATTGACAGTCGAGGCGATGGAGACAACAAAAGTTTCAAGAAGCATTGAGCCGCTAAGCGTTTGCCAATGCCCGAAGAACCCGCGAAAAGATAGGCGGGCGCAACGCGATCGCGAGCAATGGCTTGTGCCAGCAGTTCCACGGCTTGGGGTTGTCCGATCAGAGGAGCAAAGACAGACATACAGAAACAGACAGACAGCAATGGAGAGAAGCGTATTCAGTGTAGCGCTACGAATCAATGTCTACGAATCAATGTCTACGAATCAACGTCATAGCTGGCGAGGTTAAACCACTGCGTCAAGGAATGACTTAAAACGGACTCAATGCGCTCAGCCACCTGAAGTTCACTGCCCCTCGCATCGACTTGAATAAAGCGCTGTGGCTCCGTTTGAGCTAGGTGAGCAAAGCCTTGACGGACTCGCTGATGAAAATCGAGGTCGGCTTGCTCAATGCGATCGCGCTTGCCGCGCTGCTGCATTCTCGCTAATCCTGTTTCTACATCAAGATCCAGCCAAATCGTCAGATCGCTTAGAAGATCCCGCGTTGCAATTTGATTCAGTTGATCAATGAGCGTCAGATCCAATCCTCGACCGTAACCTTGATAGGCAATCGTAGAATCTGTGTAGCGATCGCACAGAACTAGATGGTTTTCTTCTAAGTGAGGGCGCAAAAATCGCTCGACATGCTGAGCGCGATCAGCCGCATAAAGTAATAATTCTGCGCGATCGTGAATTGGTTCTTTTGTAGGACTTAAAAGCAACTGCCGGATGCCAATGCCTAACTGAGTTCCGCCCGGTTCGCGAGTCAAAACTAAATCTTTGATCAATCCTTTTTGCTGAAGTGTTGGCAGCCACCGACTTTGCAAAAGCCACTGGCGCGATCGTTCAAGCTGCGTCGTCTTTCCACACCCTTCTGTTCCTTCAAAAACAATCAATTTACCCGTCATGTCAATTCTCAATTCGCCTTCAAGAAACTATCCCACACAATGCAGAATCCGGTATAAAGGTCGTAGGGTTTCTCTCTGTGACTAGAACACTTCTGCGACTAAAACACTACTGTCCATTTTCTCTACGCAGGGGGACGACAGACACGTATGATAAAGATTCATTTGTTGCACGCTTAGGGTTAGTTATGGCTCGTTACACCTGTCTCTTCACACTCGGCGCTTCGCTGGAAAATCTGATTCCGCTGCTAAACGAAACCCTTCAGTCGTGCAATCTCAATGTGATTTACTCTAATGCCGATTATATCATGGCGAAGGAAATTCCGGGGAAAATTCCCTTTCCTAAGCTAGTCACCGTCGAAGTGCTAGTCGATCGCACAACGGCGACAGATCAAGAAGTAAAAGTGAATTTGGTCAGCAAAAACGAAGAGTTACCCCTCCAGGTGGATAACCACTGCCATCAGATGTTTGATGTCGTCACAAAAGCGATCAGCGAAGACAAAAACTGGCGACTGATCGAAACGGTAAGATGACTCGCAGAGCTTTGGGTTAGAGAGTTGGCTGGTATTGTATTGTCCCTGTTCACTGTTTGATATCCCTTATCTGAATACGGGACATCGCCTAGGAACATCAGTCGTTCAGTCAAAGAATTGAAAATTTGAAAGATCAAGAATTTATAAAGGCGTGTCTCACTTACGCCTTGCCCTATCGCAAAGAAAAGGCCCGCCAGATTAATCTTCAGGATCGCCCACCATATTTGGGCTAATCAGAGTAATGTCAAACTCGTCAGGCGGCACAGTCAAGACAGCATCGCGCTTTAGTAAGTAGTAAATCGCTCGAACCTGCGGACCAAACACCACTTCATCTTCATTCCGCAGGTCATACTGCTGAAGCTTGCGACCATTGATTAGCAACCCATTCGCGCTGGGCTTTCCTTTGAGGTTGCCATCTACAATTCGGTAATAGTAAGTCCCATCTTCGTTGGGCAACTGCAACAGCGTTGCGTGACGACGAGACACAAATTGTGACACCAACCGAATGTCACACTTCGGATCTCGCCCAATCGAGTACACAGGCGCATCTAAGACAAATTCTCGGCGTCCTTTATCGTCTTCGATGATTAATAGATGGTTTTGGTGGGGTTCTGAGGGCATTGAAACTCAATAGGGGTGATGAGCGACAGTGGGGAGAATCTGCAACCTACCTAAAATAAAATACTCGATCGCAAGTTGAAAGATTCAGTGCTAATACTGACTTGGAGCCGTTGTGAGGGAGAGTAGGACTGTTCTTCTAGATAGATGACCGACTGCATCCTAGCAGAGTTTCAGCAATTAGCGCATACCTAAGTTTAGGGATGAGGAAGAAGGGACGCTGGCGGCAACGCTAACGCAAGGAGGGATGAGAAGAGAAAAAGGATTGCCTGAGCAACAGAGAATTGGTGACAACGCTAACAGAGCTAAATGCCATGAATGCACCTGCCGCCGCCGGGCTGAGCAACAGTCCTAGCGAGGGAAGCAGTACACCTGCGGCAATCGGAATGCCTAGCAAATTATAGGCAAATGCCCAAAACAAGTTCTGCCGAATTTTACGAAACGTCGCACGACTGAGACGAATCGACTCCACCACATCGCTTAAGCGATCGCGCATCAAAATAATGCCAGCCGTCTCGATCGCAACCTCTGTTCCCGACTTTAGAGCAATGCCTACGTCAGCCTGGGCTAAAGCAGGCGCATCGTTTATGCCGTCACCCACCATGCCAACGCAATGCCCTTGAGCTTGCAGTTCAGCAATTTTGGCTGCTTTGCCGTCAGGCAAGACTTCTGCCAGCACCGAATCAAGGTTAAGATCTGCCGCGATCGCACTTGCGGTAACGCGACGATCCCCTGTCAACAAGACCACCTGAAGCCCCATTGTCTTCAGCGCTTCTATGGTTGCTTTGGCATCGGTTCTAAGGGTGTCCTTAACGGCAATTAACCCGACGAGCGATGAGGATAGCGCAACATAGACAACGGTTTTGCCTTGGGCGGCTAAAGTGGTGGCTTGACCTTGAACCGCTTGAGGCACATCCACGTGATGCTGCTCCAGCCAAGCGGAAGTTCCGAGTAAAACGGGTTGAGAGGTGCCATCCAACCAAACGTTAGCGGAAACCCCAAATCCTGCCTCAGTATAAAAATCTTGAGCCGTTAGGAGCGATAAGTTTTGCGCTGTCGCCGCTTGAGCGATCGCTTGAGCTAAGGGGTGACGAGTTCCACTTTCAACGGTTGCGGCAAGTTGAAGAAGCGGTACACCATTGCTGATGGCGATCGAGTCTGTGACCGTCGGCTGTCCACTAGTGAGGGTTCCGGTTTTATCAAAAACGATCGTATCGAGATGATGAACCTGCTCTAAAACGTCTCCCCCCCGAATCAGCAAGCCCCGCTCAGCTCCGATGCCTGAGCCAACCAGGATGGCGGTAGGTGTGGCAAGTCCGAGAGCGCAAGGGCAGGCGATCACCAGCACCGCGATCGCGAGCTTAAAGCTCAGCAGCAGGGGCGTAGGATGCGGCGTATAAGAGGCGGAGACATGCATCATGGCATGTTCTGCTCCCAGCAACGAATAGTTGGAGTGCATCAACACCTCTGCCCAAAGGTGCGAGCCGACAAAGAACCAGAACAGAAAGGTCAGCGTCGCGATCGCCATGACGCCGTAGGTGAAATAGCCTGCAACGGTATCAGCTAGTTTTTGGATCGGGGCTTTGCGGGCTTGAGCCGATTCCACTAACCCGATGATTTTAGCGAGGGTAGTATCTTGTCCAGTGCGAGTAACGCGCAGTGCGATCGCGCCCGATTGATTAAGCGTTCCCGCCGCGACGAATTCTCCAGGCTGTTTCTGAACTGGAACGGGTTCACCCGTGAGCATCGATTCATCAACTGTGGTTTGTCCTGCCACGACTTCGCCATCGACCGGAATTTTTTCTCCAGGAAGGACTTGTAGCCATTCCCCAGACCGGACATGTGAGATCGGCACTTCGATTGGGGTTTGAGTTGCTCCGGCTCCTTGGGCGATCAATTTGGCAGACTGGGGCTGGAGCGCAAATAGCGCTTGCAGGGCAGACGCGGCTCGACCTCTTGCTCGTTGCTCTAGGGTGCGTCCTAACAAAATGAAGCCGACGAGCATCACAGGCTCGTCAAAAAAGCATTCCCATCCCAACTGCGGAAACAGGAGGGCAACTAGGCTGGCAGTAAAGGCTGTGATCGTGCCTAGGCTCACTAAGGTGTTCATGTTAGGCGCGTTGCGACGCAAGCCTTGCCAGCCGTCCACAATCATGGAATGTCCGGGAAAGGCTAATGCTGCCGCCGCTAAGCCGCAATGAAACCAAATATTGCCGAGTCCTGGAATCAGGATTCCGGTGAATTGGTTGAGATGTCCAATCGTTGAAAATATGAGTAAGAGAATTGCGATCGCGAGTCGTCGATTTTGCTGTTGATGCTCTTGCTGTCGCCGCTCGCTGAGATCGACGGCCTCGGACTGACCTGCTGACGACCTTGGCTGACTCGGAAATCCAGATTCTGTTAAGGCATCTGCAAGACTAGCCGGATCGACGCTCGGTTCACATTCGACCGTAGCCAGTTCTGTCACTAGATTTACAGTCGCGCTCAGAACGCCGGGTTGCTGGGTCAATTGTTTTTCAACCGCGCTAACGCACCCCGCGCACTTCATCCCCGTCACATCAAGCGTGACGGTCTCGGTTGAGGAGGGCTTTTCTTCTGTTGCGATCGACAAGAGGTTCTCAGGCAAAATGTCAGGCTCCACACAAGCGTCTATCTTGAGCGTAGATGATGTTTTGCCATATTGACGCGCGATCGCTAACTTTTCTAACCGTAGCGTTTAATCTGACAGTCTCGATCGGCGTCGAAACTCAAAAAAGGTAGAGATTAAACCCGCCCCAGCTATGACAAGAATCAGTTCTGTTCTCAGAATGACATTTACATTTAATTCGGACAGTACGTTAAACCCACCCATTCCTAAAACGACACACCAGAAAAACAACGTTGGCTTTTGAAATTTCAGCATTAGTTAAGCGCCACTTCCGCCAAGTAAATACAGCGCCACTAGTGTGCCGCTATTCCACAGCGCATGTAACAAAATCGATGCCATCAAATTTTGAGTCCGGGTGTAGACAAATCCCAGAATGATGCCCAACGTCATCAAGGGCAAGACTTCCGAGAGACTGAGGTGAACAACGGCAAAGATTAAACTACTGAGGAGAATCGATTGCCAAGTTGAGAAATATTTTGTGAGCGACGAGAGCAAAAAGCCGCGAAAGAAGGTTTCCTCAAACAAGGGAGCCGCGATCGCAGCCGTGATCAAAAAGATCAAAAACGCAAACGGATCTCGTCCTTCGAGCGCTACCGACAGAATCGGGTTGCTGCCGCCCCGTCCTTGCCAAATCAGGTTATTGAACCACGATACCGCTAAGACTAATGGATATGCGGCAGCGTATCCACCCAATCCCCACCAAAACCAGTTGCCCCGCAAACTGAAGCGAAACCAGCCTTCCGGTAACGGCAAGAATCGTTTGACTGACCAATACAGCACTCCTAAGCCACCGGTTGCCAATAATATGTAGGTGGTCAGCGACAAGAGCGCTTTTTCACGAATTGAGAAAGCCGCAGGTGAAACATGAAAGACAGCTTGAATAGCGCTCAAGCCAAGCGGCAGGATCAGTGCGCCGATCAGAACTTGCTCAACAAAGAAGAATCCAACAATCAAAACTTGCCAAACAATTTCGCCATCCCACGGCACGTTCCAAGTCACGGCATCGGTTCCTGAGAGCAAGGCTTGTTTGCCTTTGATGGCGCGTTGTCCAATCAAAAAGAGCAGCACGCCAATGCCGACTAAGACCGCGATCGCTGGAATGGCATTTGCACCCGCCCACCTGAGAAAGGCTTGCTGCGCCGCTTGCTGTTCGAGAGTTTGCAACTGAGCTAGGTCATCAGAGCGTTGCTGAAGCCCATAGAGTTTGGCGAGTCCTTGATAGCGAAACCAGCCGTTGAGATTTTGTTTGAGAATGGGTTCTGCCTTGGGCGAAATCTTAGAAGGTTGGCTCCACAACTCACTCAACACTGAAGCAGTGCTTTGAATGGAGGTAGACACCGGACGCTCATTCAAGGTTTTGCGAATGGTGGGTGTTTCGGAGATTACTGGAGCAGTAGATGGTGTTTTAAGTCCTGACCATGTTTTGAGGGCAGCATCGACTTGGTTTTGCTCAGCTTGCAACACGCCAATCCGAACATCTAATTCGTTGAGCAATCCTTGCTGTTGTCTCAACTGAGCCGTTAGAGATGGATTGCTGGTATCGTCGAGGCGAGCTTGAACGGTGGCGATCGCTTTCTCGGTCGATTTGCGGGTTTTCTGATAGGCATTCAGCGCCGTTTCAACAGGTTTCTCTTGAGCATTGAGTTGCTCTGCACCCTTCCATTGGGAGGCTTGCAACAAAAGATCCGTTTCGTAAAGTTCTAAGCGGCTTTGAAATTGCGGCTGATTCCAGCTTTCAACCAAACTGAGGACTACGGAAGCTGCCGCAACTAGGGTCAAAAGCCCTAGAAAGATTCGCTTAGCTGTCATGGATCTACTCGTGCATAGGGGTCTCTGAGAATTTACGTTAACACGGGATGACGGAAGGAATGAGGAGTGAAGGACAACAGCAGCTACTCAAGTACAACTCAATTTGGCAGTGAGTGTTGGAAAAGGTCATGCCTAATCGCAGGTCACTTCGAGATTGAGTCACTCAAAATTGATCCAGGCAGAACTAGTTCGCTAAATCCGCGATCGCAAGTTAGAGCTTCGTATTCAAATGGATTTTGAGGTTTTTTTAGAGCGAGTAGAGGTGGCGTTTAGAAACGGAGGAATTGGGCAGTCGAGGGTAATGACGATCGCTCTCAGTAAATCGGCTTCTTGAACGGTGACGGTGTTGTCGAGCAGGACAGTATGGGCGCAAGCATCAACGATCGCTTGTTTGATCTTCGGAGAGGCGTTTCGCAACCGCTCTAAACTGGTTTTCAAATTGCCCAAATGGCAGGCAGGAGGCGTTTCAGGAATCCCTTGAGCTGTGGCTTCTGGTAATCGAAATACACTGGAACGGAAGGCATATCGGATTGCATCGGCGCGGGTTTCTCCTACTCGTGCTAAGGCAGATAGAAGATTGAGACAGTCTGACCAAACGGACGAGATCGCACTATATTCCACCGCTTGATCACTCGGTGGATTCAGCCGATGACTCAATACCAAATACACCACAAACTCAGAGAGCGACCAGCTTCCATCTGCTTTTGCAATACCGTGGAGACATTTGAATAGTTTCTGATTTTCCTCGGCAGTGCCTTGACGTAAGACGGGAACGGTTAGATCGACGAGAGGCAACCGAACACGCGGATCACTCTGGTCAAGGTGAGTGCTGAACTGCACAGTTTTTTCAACCACGTCGGCAAACTCAACTTGGCGGAGAAATTCGAGTTGTTGAGCGCGACCGGATTGATTTTGCGGATCGAGCATCAGTGCGTAGAGGATGGCGATCGCGCTTTGCCGTTCTCGAACGCCTGCCCGGAGAGCGTCTGGGAGTTGAGCGAGTAAGCCCTGAGCATGGGCGTAGTGAGCCGGAGTAACGGTTCCGACTTGTGCCACAACTTGTGCGGGGACACGGGTTGAAGTTCCTGCCGCAAATCCCATTACGCCTGATTCACCGCCGAAGGATTGAGATGGAGCGCCCTCAAATTGGACGCTTGATCCTCGAATCCGCTGGATTCGTTTGGGCAGTGGTGGATGTGTGGCATGAAGATCTTCTAGCCAGGAAACCTTCAAAGCATTGCCAAAAAACATGTGGCTAGCAGCTTCGGCTTTGGGTGAACGGACTTGTGAGCCGATACCGCCAATTTTTTCTAGCGCTCCAGCAATGCCATCCGGGTTGCGGGTGAACTGCACGGCAGAGGCATCCGCCAGAAATTCGCGCTGGCGAGAAATGGCACTTTTAATCAACCGACCAAAGAAGACGCCAATACTGCCAATCACGATTAAGGCAAAGCCAAATTGGGAGAACTTACCATGATCGCGGGCTTCCCAAATCACTCGACCCGCTAAATAAACAAATAGCAATCCGTGGATCACGCTGATAAGTTGAATGTTGAGCCGCATGTCACCGTTCAGAATGTGACTGAATTCATGACCAATCACGCCTTGAAGCTCATCACGGGTTAACTGCTCTAAACTCCCCCGTGTCACGCCGATCACCGCATCGTTGATAGTGTAGCCCGCCGCAAACGCATTGATTTCTGGCTCATTATCTAGGAGATAGACCGCTGGAACGGAGACTCCGGATGCGATCGCCATTTCTGCTACGACGTTCAATAGCTGCTGTTCTTGCGGGTCTGCCATTTCTAGCACGAGCAGTCGCCCGCCCAAGTCTTGCGCGATCGCGGCTCCTCCCGATTGCAAGGTTGACACTTTGTACCAACTCGCACCGCCGATCACCAGTAGCGTCAGCGTTGAAGTCCAAAAGAGCAGTTGAGGATTCCACCAGATAAAGCTTTTTTTAGAGACGCAATTCGACGCTCGATAGCCCGGTGTCACGCTCCATGATGAAGTACCCGTGCCAGGACGATCGCTAGAGAAACCAGAAATTCCTGATCCTCTGGAGCGAGAGCCATTGCCAAAGAGTTTGGACACTCCTTTCGCTCCGCTTAACTTCATCTCAACGTAAGTAGGACTTGGTTGAGGCAGGGCCGAGCGGATGGATTGAACGCAGCCTCCCTGCCCGAACGTTGCGATCGCGGTAACGTAAATGCCCGCAATAATAGTGAGGAGCGACAGAATAAATAGCCCGACCAATCGCTGAGTATTGCGCCGCGCTTGGTCTTGATGCTCGAAGAAATTCATGGCTTACCCAAAGGAGACGCGAGGAGCAACTTTGACTTCGGGGGCAACTTCTTGGAGCAGTTCTGCGGCGGCAAAATTAAACATGCCTGCGACAATATTGCTAGGGAACACTTCGCGCTTTGTGTTGTACACCATGACGCCATCGTTGAAGCCTTGACGGGCAAAGGCGACTTTGTTCTCGGTTGATGAGAGTTCTTCCATCACCCGGGTCATGGTCTGATCGGCTTTGAGATCGGGGTACGCTTCAGAGATGGCAAGAAAGCGTCCTAGCGTGTCGGTCAGAGCGGCTTCGGCGTTGCCTAACTGTTGCATCGCCTGCGGATCGCCAGGGCTTTGGGCCGCACGAGAATTGGCAGTAATGGCAGAGTTTCGCGCCGCAATCACGGCTTGTAAGGTTTCTTGCTCATACTTCATGTAGCCCTTCGCCGTTTCAACCAAGTTAGGAATGAGGTCATAGCGACGCTGAAGCTGAACATCGATTTGAGCGTACGCATTTTTGTAGCGGTTGCGAAGCGTGACGAGCCGATTGTAAGCATCGACGGCAATGTAGCCAATCAGAAGAATGGCTCCGACCAGAAAAATTAGAAATCCCATACTGCTTAGCTCTTGGTAGATTGAGAAAATCGTTGCTCTGCTTGCAGTATTCCCCAGTCAAAAGATGAATTTCTAATTCGGTTACATGGCGTTTTTGTGGGAGAGAAGCAAACGGATTAGGTGGACAGCAAAAGTCTTGTAATCACGACTGCAACCCGTTTCGTTACTAATACAAACCCTGTGGTAACCAATGCAAACCCTGTGGTAACCAACGCAAACTTTTTCATAATCAACACGTACTGTTTCGCTACCGATAAAAACCCTTTGGTTAGAACTGCAACCTAGGTGATTAGGAACAATGAAATGCTGATGGACTGACGAAACTTGAATTTATCCCGCCCTCACCCTAGCCCTCTCCTCGTAGGAGAGGGAACAAGAGTTGGCTCTCCTCTCCTGCGGGAGAGGGACTGGAGGTGAGGGCATCCCCTCTAATAACCCAAGCCGCCTCTACCCAAATCACAAATTGTGAACTACAAATTACGGTAAGATTATCCTGACTTGTGCCCCACTTCAGTAAAAGGGAGGAACCCGTTTGACTACTCGCGTTATTCTGGTGCGCCACGGAGAGAGCAGCTACAACGCAGAACGGAGAGTTCAGGGGCATTGTGACTTGTCAACACTGACAGACAAAGGCGAAGCAATGGCGGCTCAGGTTGCCACTGCCCTGCAAGACTTAACGTTTGATGCCATCTATAGCAGTCCGCTGCAACGGGCAAAACGAACCGCAGACATTATCGTGTCCGGCTTACCCAATCCGCCTGCCCTGCAAACCACAGACGACCTCAAAGAAATCAGCTTACCCTTGTGGGAAGGATTGCCTTTTACAGAAGTCGAATCAAAATATCCAGATGAGTTTCGCGATTGGAAAGACCAGCCCCACAAGCTGAAGATGACTCTACCGGATGGCAGTGACTTCTTTCCAATTCCGGCACTATTTGAGCAAGCCCGCCGATTTTGGCAAACGCTTCTGGCAAACCATGCAGGACAGACCGTGCTAGTCGTAGCGCATAGCGGCATTAACCGGGCGTTGATTTACAGCGCGATCGCGCTCCCACCCGAGTCCTATCAGCGCTTTCAAATCTCCAACTGTGGCATCAGCATCCTAAACTTTTCCGGCGAGTTAGGGCAATCTGTCCAGATTGAATCTCTCAATATCACTTCTCATCTAGGTGAACCCCTTCCCAACCTCAGACCCAAGCATCAAGGTCCTAGGCTCCTCTTAGTCCGTCACGGTGAAACCGAGTGGAACCGCAACGGACAATTTCAGGGGCAAATTGATGTGCCGCTGAACGACAACGGACGCCGCCAAGCTGCTCAAGCAGGCGAATTCCTCAAATCAGTTCAGATTGACTTCGCCGTGACTAGCTCGATGCTACGTCCAAAAGAAACGGCTGAGATCATTCTCAAACACCATCCCGACGTGCAGCTTGATACCCGCGACGACCTCCGCGAGATCAGCCACGGACTGTGGGAAGGCAAGTTTGAAGCCGAAATTGAACAGAGTTATCCAGGCTTACTGCATCAGTGGCAGCTTCATCCTGAGACCGTACAAATGCCAGAAGGTGAGAACCTAGAGCAGGTTTGGGAACGCGCGATCGCGGGTTGGAACGCGATTGTCCAATCCTACTCCGGTCAAAACTGCACTGTTTTAGTGGTTGCTCACGATGCGATCAACAAAGCCATTCTCTGCTACATTGCCGGACTGGGAGCCGAATCCTTCTGGAACTTCAAGCAAGGCAACGGAGCCGTTAGCGTCATCGACTATCCCAACGGTGCAGACAGCACACCAATGCTGATGGCGATGAATATTACCACGCATCTAGGTGGCGTCTTAGACAAAACTGCTGCCGGAGCGCTTTAATCATTAGGGTTATGGTGTCTCTTCTTCAACAAGTCCGACTCCTCGATCCGGTCGCTAACACGGATCAAATTGTCGATGTTTTAATCCAGGATGGAGTGATTCAAGCGATCGAGTCCCATCTCTCTGACATTCCCGCAGATGCTCAGGTGCAACCCTGTGATGGGCTAATCTTAGCGCCGGGATTAGTCGATCTCTATAGCCATAGCGGAGAGCCAGGATTTGAAGATCGCGAGACATTGGATTCGCTGATGCAGGCTGCGATCGCGGGTGGCTTCACTCGTCTGAACATTCTCCCGAATACCCATCCTGCGATCGACAATCCAACAACTGTTGCCTGGATTACCCGTAAAACTCAGTCCATTCCTCAACGTCCGCTCCCCCATCTCAGTTGTTGGGCAGCCCTGACGACCAATACTGAAGGGCAGCACATGACCGAACTGCTCGAACTTGCCCAAGCCGACATCACAGGCTTTACCGACGGCAAACCCATCACGAATCTAACGCTGCTTCGACGGCTTTTAGAATACGCTCAGCCCCTTAACACCGCGATCGCGCTGTGGGCCTCTGATCCCGGACTTGCAGGGACAGGAATCATCCGCGAGGGCGTCAACTCCATGCGCTTTGGCTTATCGGGCATTCCTGTCATGGCCGAAACCGCTTCCCTTGCAGCCATTTTGGAATGTGTCGCAGAAATCGGAACGCCCGTTCACCTGATGCGAATTTCCACCGCCCGCAGCGTCGAACTGATTCGCCTTGCCAAATCTCGCGGCGTTCCCATCACAGCCAGCACAACCTGGCTGCACTTGCTGTTAGACACAAAAGCTCTTGCGAGTTACGATCCCAACCTCCGCCTTGATCCACCCCTCGGCAACCCAGAGGATCGAGCCGCGATCGCGCAAGCCGTTAAAGAGGGCGTGATTGATGCGATCGCGGTTGATCACACGCCTTACACCTACGAAGAGAAAACCGTCTCCTTCGGTGAAGCACCCCCCGGTGCACTTGGCTTAGAACTCGCACTGCCCTTACTCTGGCAAGCCTTTGTTGCGACTGAGCAATGGTCTGCTTTGGAGTTGTGGCGTGCGCTCAGTTCTCGCCCTGCCGAATGCCTGGGGCAAAATCCAATAGCAATAGAGGCAATGCCCAACGCAAAAGGAGCCTCGTCTAAGGCTCCTTCTGAATTCGTCTTATTTGATCCCAATCAAACCTGGAACGCCACTCCTCAGTCGCTCCTGTCTCGCTCAAACAATACCTTCTGGCTCAACAAACCTCTCACTGGAAAAGTTTTACAAGTCTGGGTCTGAGCTGTTTGTTGTAAAGTGCGTTAAGGGAGCGATCCTTCCGAGCTTTTTAAGGAGAATCGTAGATGGGGTAGAACGTTTAATATTTAGGTTTTGGCACAATTTCCCCAATTCGATCGGGGGGCCAAAACCGCACGACGGCCCGACCAATAATTTTCTCACGCGGGACAAATCCCCAGTAATGGCTGTCGTAGCTATTGTTCCGGTTGTCTCCCAACACCAAGTAAGAATTCTCTGGAACCACAGCAGGACTCCACTGATACTGCGGAGCTTCGTCCTTGCCGATGTAGTCTTCCCGCAACGGCTGATTGTTCACATAAACGCGCCCGCCCTTGACCTCAACCTTGTCACCCGGCAGCCCAATCACCCGTTTGATAAACGCATCGTGGAAATTTTGTTTTTCTAACGTGGCGGTCGGCGAAAACACAACCACATCGCCACGCTGAGGATTACTAAAGCGGTAGCCAAGCTTATCAACAATCAACCGATCGTTGATTTGCAACGTCGGCAGCATCGAACCAGAAGGAATATAGCGAGCCTCCGCCACAAATTGACGAATGCCGATCGCTAACACTGCACTCAGTCCAATGGTTTTAAGCCCTTCTATCCAAGGATTCTCATTTTTGGTCGATGAGGACTTGCTATTCGGTGCTGGGTTTTCTACACGAGCCATAAGGTATCAATGAAAAATAGGGATTGCTAAGCGTCACGCCTATCTAGTTTAATCTACAGGCGAGTTTATCAACATTCAGTATGTAACGGCGATTTGTAGAAGTCGTTTCAGGTAGCGTCTCTGTAGTCTAAACTGAATAACCCTCGATCGCGCATTTTCATTATGTCTGTGTCATCTCTTCTCATTCAACACGCACAGATTTTACTTCTATCTGAAGAATATATTCTAGGGGATGTTGAGGTTCAGGCAGGCAAGATCATTCGAGTTGGCGACGGCTTATCAGAGTCAAGTAAGTGAAACTACTGTTATTGACGCAACAGGCTTAACTTTGTTGCGGGTGTAGATTGATCCGCAAGTCCACCTTCAAGAACCAGGACTCGAACATAAGGAAGACTTGTTTACGGCAAGTTGTGCCCGTCTGTGAGGCGGAGTGACATCATTTTTAGAAATGCTTAACACTCACCCGCTTACCACCCCTCAAGCCGCATTGGACGATAAGCTTAACCGAGCCTGGCAAAAGTGTTTAGCAAATTACGGCTTCTTTATCGGCGCAATGCCAGAGAATTTGCCCGATCTGACCAGTGCAAATCCCACACCTGGCATCAAAATCTTTATGGGATCAATGCACGGCAACTTACTAGTCAATGAAGAATCAGCATTAGATCCCTTTTTTGCCAACGGCGATCGCTTGATCGCCGTTCACGCCGAAGACCAAAATCGCATCCGCGATCGCCGCGCCCAGTTTGCTGGAAGCACTGATCCCGCCATTCATTCTCAAATTCAAGACAATCAAGCCGCTCTCAATGCCACCCAGTTAGCTCTAAAGCTCTCCAAGAAGTACGGGCGACGGCTGCACATTCTGCACATGTCTACTGCCGAAGAAACAGATCTGCTGCGTCACGAGAAGCCGGCTTGGATGACAGCAGAGGTTACACCCCAACACCTCCTGCTCAATATCAACGACTACGAAAAACTCGGTTCGCTGTTGCAGATGAACCCGTCCATACGATCGCCTCATGACAACGAGGTTCTCTAGCAAGCGCTCCTCAATAGCGTGATCGATTCCATCGCCACCAATCACACTCCTCACACCTTAGAAGAAAAATCCCAAGCCTACCCAAGTACTCCATCTGGAATGCCTGGAGTTGAGACATCGCTAGCATTGATGCTGACCCAAGCTAAAGCAGAACGCTGCTCCGTTGCTCAAGTGGCAAAGTGGATGTCAACGGCAGTTGCCAAAGCGTATCAAATCCTTAACAAGGGCTTAATCGAACCAGGCTACGATGCTGATTTGGTATTAGTTGATTTAGAACACTACCATCCCGTACTCCGTGAGGAAGTCGTCACAAAGTGCGGTTGGAGTCCATTTGAAGGTTGGAACTTAACCGGATGGGCACAGGTGACGATCGTTGGTGGACAAGTGGCCTACGATCGCGGCCCTCTCAACACAGCCGTCCAAGGTCAAGCCCTCCGGTTCGGCTCATAAGACCCTTAACGCTAAAAAGTTCTGAAACACGTATGCTTCAGAACTTTTTTTAACGAGCATGGAGGGATTCGAACCCCCGACCCTTAGAACCGGAATCTAATGCTCTATCCACTGAGCTACATGCCCTCACGCTGCAAAGTATAGCAGGTTTTAGAGAAATGAGGGGAAGGGATGAAAGAGGAATTGCCGTCCTACTTCAACTTTCATCCCTCATCCCGTGTTTATGATGCCACTTTAGCCGGGGTACGCTGTCGAGCCGCGCTCTTAACGGCAGTTGGTTCAGGGGTTTGCAGCAAGAAGACCAAGAGCGGATTACTTTGTAACTCTCGGCGCAAGAGGCGCTGCAATTCACGCTCGATTTGAACGTTCAGCCCTGGCCAATCGACTTCAAGCTTTTTATCCAGCGTGCGGGCAAA
Organism: Myxacorys californica WJT36-NPBG1; assembly: GCA_019359315.1. Taxonomy (GTDB): domain Bacteria; phylum Cyanobacteriota; class Cyanobacteriia; order Leptolyngbyales; family Leptolyngbyaceae; genus Myxacorys; species Myxacorys californica. The sequence goes on along the minus strand of JAHHHO010000054.1, from coordinate 11,693 downwards.
TTCCGACCAGCGATCGCGTAGTACAATCTCAATCGATTCCTGAACTTTAGCTCGTAACTGATCTCGATTGATCGACGAAACTACACCGCGCAAGTGAACTTCAGGCTTAGCAAACAGACGACCTTCTATATTCACAGAAGCCGCGATCGTGACGATGCCATCTCCTGCTAACTGCTGGCGTTCTTTCAACACGCGCTGATCGACCATACCCGAACGAGACGTATCGACTAATTCAATCCCCGCCGGAACCTTCTCGCCCTTACGAATGGAATCTTTGGTCAGCTCCACAACATCGCCGTTATCAATGATCACCATGTTATCAGCGGGAATTCCCATACTCTGAGCGGTTTGGGAGTGTTTGATCAGCATCCGATGCTCACCATGCACTGGCAAGAAAAACTTCGGTCGGGTCAAGTTGATCATGAGTTTTTGATCTTCTTGGCAGCCATGTCCCGAAACGTGAATCCCTTGTTCACGTCCGTAAATTACTTTTGCGCCCAACATCATCAGCCGATCAATGGTATTGACCACTGAGATCGTATTGCCAGGAATCGGATTCGCTGAGAAAACGACAGTATCACCTTCACGGATCTTGACTTGACGATGGTCACCCCTAGAGATCCGGGTCATGGCAGACATCGGCTCGCCCTGCGAGCCGGTCGTCAGGATCAAAACATTCTCATCAGGAACCTTGTGAATGGTGTGCAACGGTTGAAGCAAGTCGTCTCTGCACTTGATATAGCCAAGCGTACGAGCGTGAGCAATCACATTCAGCATTGAGCGTCCCAAAACCGAGACGACGCGACCATGCTTCTCAGCAAGTTCCAGAATCATATTGATTCGGTGAACCGAAGATGCAAACGTCGTGACTAACAATCGTCCTTTCGCTTGGCTAAAGACGCGATCGAGATTTGGAAAGACCGATCGCTCAGATGGAGTAAAGCCAGGAATCTCGGAGTTGGTCGAATCACTAATCAGGCAGTGAACGCCTTTCTCGCCGTACTCTGCCAAGCGCTGAATATCGAACATCTCACCATCAACAGGAGTATGGTCAAACTTAAAGTCGCCCGTGTGAATGACAACACCGACTGGGGTGTGAATCGCGACTGAGAAACTATCAGCGATCGAGTGGGTGTTGCGAATAAATTCGACGAAGAAATGCTTACCGAATCGAACAATATCACGAGGACTGACGGTTCGTAGTTCAGTGCGATCGCTAACGCCCGCTTCTTCTAGCTTGCCTTCAAGCAAGGCCAGCGCCAATTTCGGGCCATACATCACCGGAATGTCTAGCTGTTTCAGATGGAATGCAATGCCGCCGATATGATCTTCATGCCCGTGGGTGATAATCATCCCCTTGATCTTGTGGCGATTCTCCCGCAAATAAGTCATGTCGGGCAGAACAATGTTCACTCCATGCATCCCATCAGTAGGGAATGCAAGCCCAGCATCCAGCAATACGATTTCGTCATCGTACTCAAATACGCAGGTATTCTTTCCAATCTCATGCAGTCCACCAAGTGGAATAATTCTGAGCGTTTCGTTGTCTTTTGTCATAGGTTTCCTTGAACGGAGATTTAGAGAATGGGTTTGAGTCATATGTAGCAGTCAAAAAACTTTGATTGTAGAGAATAAGACGTGGCTACTCACACATGCATCTGAGTGGGTGAGTCTAAGCCACAGAAATCGCTATTTGATTGTTAAAGCTTTTACTTGTCAAAACTTTTACACGGATGCATTCTTGAGCAAATCAAGTTCGTTCATGACCTGAGCAAGATGAGCACACATATCCTCATCGGCAGCACACAGGGGTGGACGTAAGGAACCGACATTCCAGCCCTGTAGATTCAGAGCAGCTTTAACAAGAATTGGATTAGTAGCCACAAATAGCGCTTTAAATAAAGGAAATAGCTTGAGATGAAGTTGAATAGCGACTTGATTTTGCCCCGCTTCAAAGGCTTGAATCATATTTTGAAGCTGACTTCCAACGAGATGACTAGCAACACTAACAACGCCTTTTGAACCGACTGACAACATCGGCAAAGTAAGTGAATCGTCCCCTGAGTAAATTTCAAAGTCTGGAGGAGTCAATTGCCGCACCTGACTCACTTGATCCAAATTACCGCTGGCTTCTTTAATGGCAGTAATGTTGGGAATCTCAGCAAGACGCGCTACTGTCTCTGGCAGAAGATTCTGACCTGTACGCCCTGGAATGTTGTAGAGCATAAGTGGCAGATTAGGGGCAGCTTGTGCGATCGCACTGAAATGCTGGTACAACCCTGACTGGGGCGGCTTGTTGTAGTAAGGCACAACCTGAAGCGTTCCATCTATGCCTATTGTATCGGCTTTTTGAGTCGCTGCGATCGCTTCTTTGGTTGAGTTTGATCCCGCCCCTGCCATGACTTTCGCTTTCCCAGCCACAGCTTGCTTCACGACCTGAAACAACTCAAATTCTTCGTCCCAAGAAAGCGTTGGAGATTCACCTGTCGTTCCGCAGAGTACGAGAGTATCTGTTCCCGTTTCAACAAGATGAACAGCTAGTTTTTCTGCGACAGCATAATTTACGCTGCCATCCGCCTCAAAAGGCGTGATCATTGCGGTCAGAACCCGTCCAAAATCCATAAATGCTTTGTAGTGCGTAAGTCGTAGTTAGACTAGCCGTTGGTAGCTAATGCAGGTTTGAGTAGATTCTTACGGATCAAGAGTTCAGCAATCTGAACGGCGTTCAGAGCTGCTCCTTTACGAATCTGGTCGCCACAGAGCCACAACTCAAGCCCGTTAGGATTGGAGAGATCTTGGCGAATTCGCCCAACTAAGACTTCATCCTTGCCGCTTGCATCAATCGGCATTGGAAAATAATTCTTCTGCCAATCTTCGACCAACTTAACGCCCGGAGCCTGACTCAAAATTTCTCTAGCTTGCTGAACGCTAAATGGACGAGCAAACTCTAGGTTAATCGATTCTGAGTGTGCCCGTAAGACGGGAACCCGTACACACGTTGCCGTAATTCTTAAATTCTCTGTACCAAAGATCTTTCGGGTCTCGTTCACCATTTTCAGTTCTTCTTCACAATATCCAAGCTCATTGAGTGGAGAGTTGTGAGGAAAAAGATTGAACGCTAAAGGATAAGGAAAGACTTCGGGTCTTGGCTCCTTGCCCTGCAAGATGTCGAGCGACTGGGTTTTGACTTCCTCCATTGCTCGTGCGCCTGCGCCGCTTGCCGATTGATAGGTCGAAGCAACAATCCGCTGGATTGGCTGAACCTGGTGGAGCGGATACACAGCAACCGCCATCAAAATCGTAGTGCAGTTTGGGTTTGCAATTAGCCCACGATGGTTTGCTGCCGCATCAGGATTGACTTCTGGCACAACAAGCGGCACAGATGGATCCATCCGAAAGGCGCTGGAGTTGTCAATCATGACGGCCCCGGCTGCGATCGCGGTATCTGCCCAAGCTTTCGAGATCGATCCGCCTGCCGACGCCAGCACAATATCAACATCCTTAAAGGAAGACGCCTGAACCGCTTCAACGGTTAGCATGTCCCCGCGAAATGGAAGAGTGCTACCCGCAGAGCGAGGAGAAGCTAATAGCTTTAAGTCAGCAAGAGGAAAATTGCGACTATCTAAGAGCTCCAGCAGCTCAGTTCCGACAGCACCTGTAGCCCCTAAAATGGCAACTCGATATGATTGACCCAAAATTCACGTCCTCCCCAACCTAAGCGAAATTTAATTTTAAGAATAGAAACCGTGGAATAAATAAACTAGCGTCCAATAGTGTTTTGATATTTACAGAAAATATAATTTTGATTACTTAATTGTTTATTGATTACATTAAATTTTATTTAATCCAATCCAAATATATCGATTAACTGTTGAATTTAATGTTCTGATTAATGACTCCAATTGCTTCAGAGTCCAATAATATATGAGTGTTCTGAAATCTGGGTGCGGTTTGTTCTGGTCGCACTTTTCAGAGACTATCGCGAGTCATAGATCAAATTCAAGCGTTTGTTCCAATACTTACACCAACTTTTCACTTATCACCAACTTTTCTGAAGCCTATCATCAGTATTCCCCCATTTGGGTTGATATGACAAGAAAGTTTCTGATGTTCTCTAATACAGACTCGTTGGTCTGCTGAATTCTTAAGATTTTGAATCGAAGGAATGACTCAATCGGTCACTAGGATCGGTTAGTATAGCTTACTGCATTTGCAATATTTGAAACTGTTTGCGACTCATACGCCGATGAAAGTTACCCAGGAAAAGCTCCCCGCCAGTCAAATTGGACTGGAGATCGAAATTACGCCAGAGATGTCGAAACAGACCTACGAGCGAGTCGTCCAAGATTTTACTCGCTCGTTGAATATTCCTGGGTTCCGTAAAGGAAAAGTCCCGCGTCAAGTCATTATCCAGCGCTTTGGCATGACCCGCATCAAAGCATCTGTAGTTGAAGAACTAGTGGATGCAGCGCTGAAAGAAGCTTTGAAGCAAGAAAAAATTGACGCGATCGGGAATTTTCAACTGAAATCTCAGTTTGATGAATTAGTCGAAAAATTTAGTCCTGACAGTGCTTTAACGTTCTCGGCGTCAGTAGACGTTCAACCTGAAGTAGACCTCAAGCAGTACAAAGATTTCACTTTGCAAGCCGAAGAGGTAAAGCCAGATCCTACACGAGTAGACACAACGATCGAAGGCTACCGCAAACAGATGGCGACGCTGATTCCCGTTGAAGATCGTCCGGCTCAGAAGGGCGATACAACCGTGGTTGACTACAAAGGGCGCTATCTGCCTGCGGGCGAAGATGCTGAGGAGCAGGACGTCCCAGGCGGCGAAGCAACAGATTTTCAGCTTGAACTCGAAGACGGCCGCTTTATTGAAGGCTTTATCGATGGCATCATTGGCATGAAGCCGGGAGAATCAAAAGAAATTTCGGTGACTTTCCCTGAAGATTATCCTCAAGAAGATCTGGCGGGTCGTCCTGCTACCTTTGCTATGACGCTGAAAGAGCTGAAGGAGAAAGAGCTTCCTGAGGTAGATGATGACTTTGCAGAGGATGTAAGCGGTGGAGATTTCAAAACGATCGCAGAACTGCGTGAATCGTTAGAAAAACGCTACGCCGATGAAGCCGAACAACAAACCAAATCCAACAAGGAGCAAGCCTTGCTGGATGAACTGCTGGGTCAGGTTGAAGTTGATTTACCTGAAACCTTGATTGAGCGCGAAGTTGAATACATGATTACCCAAACTGCAATGCAATTACAGCAGCAGGGGATCGATATCAAACAATTGCTGAATCAAGATACGATTCCAATGCTAAAGGAGCGATCGCGCCCTGACGCAATTGAGCGCATCAAGCGGACCTTAGCGCTTGGTGAAGTCGCCAAACGAGAAGACTTGAAAGTTGAAGATGCCGAACTGAATGAGCGAGTTCGAGAAGTTTTGACAGAACTGAGCGATCGCGACGTTGATCCCGAACGGCTGCGCAGTGCTGTTGCAGAAGATCTGTTGAAAGAAAAGATCATGACTTGGCTTGAAGAGCACTCCACCATCGAGCTTGTTCCGGAAGGAACGCTCAAGAAAGATGAACCGGATGAGGTAGAAGCTGAGGAACTGGACGCGACTGACGCGATCGTGGATGTTGACGTAGTTGAAGATACCCAAGCTGAAGACGCTCAATAGAAACTCAACTTGAGGGGTGGGTAGTCGCATCAGCTTCACCCCCCTCAAACTCTTTTAACCGATCCCAACAACTCCAAATGAGTTGAGGCATAATGAGGGCAGAACGCGCAAAGTAACTCCGGTCTATCGTGTCCGAATAAAGACTCCGCTTATGGTTTACTCTCAGTCCAACTCCAATTTTGTCTACGGCTTAAGTGATTTCGATGTCGTTTCCGCTGCTCCTAATGCCGTCGTTCCGATGGTAGTTGAGCAATCTGGACGCGGAGAACGGGCATTCGACATTTACTCTCGCCTCTTACGAGAGCGGATTATCTTTTTGGGAACCCAAGTTGATGACACGATCGCAGACTCAATCGTGGCGCAACTCTTGTTTCTAGAGTCCGAAGATCCTGAAAAAGATATTCAGCTGTACATCAATTCTCCAGGCGGCTCGGTTACAGCAGGAATGGCAATTTATGACACCATGCAGCAGGTAAACTGCGATGTCGTCACCATCTGTTTTGGCTTAGCTGCTAGTATGGGGGCATTTCTGCTCTCTGGCGGCGCTCAGGGTAAGCGGATGTCTCTGCCTAGTTCTCGAATTATGATTCACCAACCGCTAGGCGGTGCTCAAGGGCAAGCGGTGGACATTGAGATCCAAGCCAAAGAAATCCTCTATCATAAGCGCAAGCTCAACGAATTGTTAGCTCAGCATACCGGACAACCCCTGGAGCGGATTGAAGAGGATACGGAGCGAGACTTTTTTATGTCCGCTCAAGAAGCCAAAGACTATGGTTTGATCGATCAGGTGATTTCTCGACAGAATCTTCCCCAACCCGGAGAATCTGTTGTTGCAGCAAGATAAGAGGCAGATATGTCCAAGTACGACTCCCATCTGAAATGTTCCTTTTGTGGAAAATCTCAAGAGCAAGTCCGCAAGCTCATTGCAGGTCCAGGTGTTTACATCTGTGACGAATGCGTGGATTTGTGCAACGAGATCTTAGATGAGGAGTTGTTTGACTCTGGCGCTTCTCCGGAGCCTGTTCCTAAACGTGAGCAAGCTCCGGAGAAGCGTCGAGCCAAGTCGACTAATATCTCGCTCAATCAGATTCCGAAGCCGCGAGAGATTAAGAAGTATTTAGATGAACATGTCATTGGGCAAGATGAAGCAAAGAAAGTACTTTCGGTCGCTGTGTACAACCACTACAAGCGATTGAGCTTTCTGCAAGCGAACGGTAGTGACAAAAATTCTTCTGATGATCATGTTGAACTTCAGAAATCTAACATTTTGCTGATTGGTCCAACGGGGTGCGGTAAAACGCTTCTGGCTCAGACGCTTGCTGAAATTTTAGACGTTCCCTTTGCGGTTGCAGACGCTACAACGTTGACTGAAGCAGGTTACGTTGGTGAAGATGTTGAAAATATTTTGCTTCGCCTGCTGCAAGTTGCCGATTTAGATGTTGAAGAAGCCCAACGCGGCATCATTTATATTGACGAGATCGATAAAATTGCCCGTAAGAGTGAGAATCCTTCTATTACTCGTGATGTGTCTGGGGAGGGAGTTCAGCAAGCCCTTCTCAAAATGCTAGAGGGAACGGTTGCGAACGTTCCTCCTCAAGGCGGACGCAAGCATCCCTATCAAGACTGTATTCAAATTGATACCAGCAATATTTTATTTATTTGTGGTGGAGCCTTTGTTGGATTAGATAAAGCGGTCGAACAGCGCATGGGTAAGCGATCGATGGGATTTATTCAGCCTGGAGATGCCCAATCGCGCGAGAAGCGCATCGCCGATATTCTGCAACACATGGAACCCGATGATCTAGTGAAATTCGGTATGATTCCTGAATTCATTGGACGGATTCCGGTACAAGCTGTCATTAATCCGTTAGATGAAGACGCATTAGCCGAGATTTTGACTGAGCCGAAGAATGCGCTAGTGAAGCAATTCCAGAAGCTGATGAAGATGGATAACGTGCAGCTTGAGTTTAAGCAGGACGCCATTCGAGCGATCGCACAAGAAGCCTACCGCCGCAAAACTGGAGCGCGCGCCCTCCGCAGCATTATTGAAGAACTGATGTTAGACATTATGTATGAGTTGCCATCTCGTAAAGACGTAACGCGCTGTGCAATTACGCGCGAGATGGTTGAAAAGCGCTCGACTGCAGAACTGCTGCTCCATCCCTCTTCTCTGCCCAAACCGGAATCTGCATAAAGTTAGCTTTGAGCAGTGAGGCGTAGATGATACTTTAAATCTTAGACCTTGAAATCGAAGCGTTTAAGATGCCAAACATTGCAGTGAATGGGTACAGCCATTATTACAAATGGATTACCGCATCAGGTTTATCAGAACCATCTGGTAAACCTGTTTTAGTCTTTATTCATGGTTGGGGTGGTTCACTTCGCTATTGGGAGAGTACCGCGATCGCGCTATCGCCGCAGTTTGATTGCCTGCTGTATGACATGCGTGGCTTTGGTCGTTCTCGCCAGTCTGCCCCAGATCCTTCTACTCAATCTCCTGATCAATCTATAGAACCAGGTTATGAGCTAGAAACTTACGCTGAAGATTTGGCGGCTTTACTGGATGCATTAAAACTTCAGCGAGTTTATCTCAATGCCCATTCAACCGGATCCTCGATCGCCGTCTTCTTTCTAAATTTGTACCCTGAACGAGTCGAGAGAGCGATCTTGACCTGTAGCGGAATTTTTGAGTACGACAAAAAATCATTCGACGCTTTTCATAAATTTGGTGGGTATGTCGTTAAGTTCCGTCCGCGCTGGCTTTATGGGCTACCTTTTATGGATAAACTCTTTATGCAGCGTTTCTTGCACCGCCCGATTGCGCGAGAAATTGGTCAAGCGTTCTTAGAAGACTTTTTGATGGCCGATCAAGCTGCCGCGATCGGGACGATGATGACAGCCGTTAGCAAAAAGGCAGCAGAGGTTATGCCTCAAGAATTTAGTCAGCTCGCCGTGCCAACCTTGCTAATCTCAGGTGAACATGATGTCATCATCCCAGCTGAATTAGGACGACGAGCGGCGGTTCTGAATGAGAAGGTTAGACATGTGGTGATGCCTAATACCGCTCACTTTCCGATGCTGGAAGACCCAGAAACCTACCTTCAGCAGGTCAAGGAGTTTTTGGGGGTCTCGGCTCCCGCCAGCGTCTGAGTCAAAGCTCGCGCCGTTGCCGCTCTCAACTCTTGCGATAACCACTGATCATATTGAGGATAAACAGGCAGGCGCGGAACAAAATTCCAACCTGCCTGTTGAAGAATTTGTCCTAACTCGGTGATTTTAGGATGAGGATAGTCAGGATTTACTTCATCATGAGGGCTAATTCCGCCCAGATCTCTTGCTCCTGCTTCTAAACAAGCAATCAGCATTTCAGGAGTTGGAAGCAGATTAGGCGGAATCTGCAAACAAATAGACGTCGGCAAAATCTCATGCGCAGTCTTAATTACATCTAGTAACTGTTCGGGCTGAAACGCTGAGCTTCCCCAATCCTCATGTTGCCCTGGACTATAAGGTTGCAAAATAACTTCTTGAATATGTCCCCAGCGATCGTGCAATTGTGCGATCGCTTCTAGCGTATCTATGCGATCGCGCTCTGTTTCACCAATGCCTAGCAATAACCCAGTTGTGAAGGGAATTTGCAGTTCTCCTGCCCAAGCAAGCTGCTGCGATCGTACATCAGGCACTTTACTTGGAGCGTACCGATGCACCGTCTTTAGCAATGCAGGCGTCACCTGCTCTAGCATCAATCCCATTGACACATTCACAGATTTCAGCTTCTCCATCTCTGCAACGCTCAAAATTCCAGCGTTCGTGTGAGGTAGAAATCCAAGAGATAGGGAAAGCTCACACAGTTCAAAAATACGCTGAAACCAAGCTGTTCGTTGAGGACTATTAGGATGAACTTCACCACTGAGGATTAGAATTTCAACAACGCCTTGCCCTTGAAGCGTTTTCAGCGTTGCCTCTGCTTCGGTCAAGCTCATCCATGGACTCTTACCTGGATCAGCCCGAAAGTTGCAGTAGGTGCAGCGATTAAAACACTCGTAAGTCGGCACAAGCGTATACGCAGGACTATAAGTTACGGTTCGAGACGATACCATTCACTTTACGTTGAGTCACGACTCCCTTTAAAGAATCTAGGCTTTAAACTCAAAACTGTCGAATGGTTAAGCCTAGAGTTTTGAGGTTGTGGCAATTATTAGAAGCCATCATCTGTAGAAGAGCGAGGGTAACCTCTCGTAACTAGTTGATCTACCTGGAATGCCACACGTTTCGATCTCGTAACAGGCTTCTACGTTTGGCGTAGACATTTTTGATATGGGTCTTGACCGTGTTGAGGCTGATTTTCAACATATCGGAGATTTCCTGATAGGTATATTCCTGACGGAGCAAAAGCCAGATTTCAGCTTCTCGATCGGTCAAATCATACTTCTTCTGCTCCAACGCAAGTTCTTCTCTCAGCGCCATATAACAGTCTTCTAGCAGAACCAGAATATAGTTAGCAGGCGCTTCGTCGGCAGGATGAGCATCAAATGAAATCCAGCGCACTCGTAGTCGAATAAATTGCCTCGAATCACCCTGATATTCCACCACGAGTGGTTCTGAAGTGGTCATCTTCTCTCGGATTAGTCGATGGCAAGCCTCAGCGATCGCAGCTGGAAGACCTTCTCTCGGGCCTTGTAACTGTTGGCAAATCTCCTCTGCTTGGTGGTTCAAGTAGATGGGTTGAAGGCTTCGGGAGACAACAATGACGCCTTCTTGAATCGATTCGAGAAGAACTTTCCAAAGCAGGTCTGCACTAACGCGATTTTGTCCGCCCAAATCAGGAGCAGGACGCTCCTGCTTATTAGGAGAGTGATTCTCTATCGAGAATACAGGAGGGTTGCTAGACAGTTGCTTGCGGCTAGAGCAAGGCGATGAGGGCTTGCGAGACGGTTGGCTAAACCATGATTTGATGGAAAGTTGCAATTCGGGTGGCACAGAGATTAAGCGGGCTGTCATAACTCAGAGTCCTCAAGCACTGCGCCTATTGTGGTTGCCTTGCTTGTGAAAATACAACGAGTACCCTGAATTTCAGTCTACAGTGCTGAAGTAAGCTGAAGTAAGCTGAAACAACCTGAAGCTCTAGATAGTTACATTGTGAAAAGTAACATTGTGAAAAAAGGTTGACTGCGGAATAATGTTACACAGTTGTTTTGGCACTGACTTCAGCACTGAAACGCACTAAAAAGCGATTCCTTCTCAGGTCTAGCTTGTCAACCAATTTTCTAAATTAATGCAACCGTCCTTCATAGAGGCATAGCAATGCTACGCCCTTGTAGAAGCATTCATTGGTAACCATCATTTTTGGGAAGATATCAAAATTGCTAGCGGCTTTGACGCCAAATCAATTTTGGTGGTCAGTATTACTTGCTCAAGGCAACCATCACAGGTTTCTTCATGGCGAAGGTGAGATTTCAGGATTCTCGCCGATTGATTGACTAACCTGCTTCACCCAAACGGGTCGTTTTTCGTTGATTTGGTCTCCTTTGCTTAGCCATGACTCCAGAACGCCTAAATGAACTGTTTCCAATTGAACAACAGCGCAATTACATCAGAATGATGCAGGGGCGCGGCGGTCTAACGCGCCAGCGAGCAGAGTATTTTGTGAGGTTATGGGCGTATTTGTTGCTCAAGCAGCGCGAGGAACTGGATGGATGCTTACCGCGATCGCTCGATCAACTCTCTGCACCAGAGGGGTTAGTCGCCTGCACGCACCGCGAAGCGGCCGATGTGTTTTACAGCAATAAAGAGCGAGGCAGCGATCGTGCTGCTGGACTGATGATCGATCGGCTGGCAGCGCTTGGCTTACTGGACAAGCGTTACGATGGTCAGACACTTTCGCTACAGATACGATCGCTTCCAGAGCTAGAAATTCAACCAAGCAAAGAACCTATTCAGTTTCTTGCAGATAATTTTAATCCTCGTACAGATGCTATTTCCGTCGCAAATCTGTACGCCCGCAATTACGCTGAAC
>JAHHHO010000053.1 GCA_019359315.1 Myxacorys californica WJT36-NPBG1 | reverse complement strand
CAGTGATCCGCAACTTCTTCATCACGCTTGCTCGACGATTAGGCTTTACCTCAATGGCAACCGCAAAGCGACAGTTGGCGAATCAACTCCAGCGCATATTTCCTCTTCTACAATGAAACAGCCCTGCCACGTCTTGGTCGTGTTCTAGACCTGTGGAATAAGGAATAATGGAAGAGACGTTTTCAAACCAGGATCTCTCTCATGGTTGTCGAACCCATTCTTTGTCCTAGCTGTGGCAGTGAAGATGTGGTCAAGCATGGTCAGTTGGAAGAAGGCAAACAACGCTACAAGTGTCGGAATCTGAATTGTTCTCGACGCACCTTCATCCGGCAGTATGCGTATCGAGGCTATCTACCCGAAGTGAAGCAGCAGATCGCAGACATGGCAACCAATGGCAGTGGCATCCGAGACACCGCCCGTGTGCTGAGAATCAGTCCGACGACCGTAATTGAACAGCTCAAAAAAAAGCCCAAAACTGAAAGCGGTGAATGAAGCGCGTCTTGCCCAACTAGAGCCAACTCAAACCATCGTAAATCTTTGTCAGTGGGAAGATACGGAAGCAGAACTAGATGAAATGTGGAGCTTTGTGGGTTCCAAGCGACAACAACGGTGGCTCTGGCACGCGATTGACCACACGACGGGAGCAGTGTTGGCGTATGTGTTGGCAGAACACAAAGATGCAGCCTTTCTCGAACTGAAAGCGCTACTTGAACCTTTCGGGATTACCCAGTTTTACACCGATGGCTGGGGAGCCTATGAGCGCCATGTCGAACCCGTGTTTCATACCGTGGGCAAGGTGAATACTCAGACGATTGAGCGCAAACATTTAACGTTGCGAACTCGAATTAAGCGATTAGCTCGCAAAACCATTTGTTTTTCTAGATCCGAGTGGTTGCATGATGTAGTCATCGGGCTATTCATCATGCACGCTTCGCGTGAGCCGAAGGCAACGAGTTGCGTTTGGACTATCCATTTAAGCGCAAACAACACCTCTAGGACATTACCCAGCACTTCGAGAAGGTGTGGTGACCCAAGCTTTTCTACGGTTTTATGCAACCTTGAGGACATCGGTCTACCACAATCTCAACATACCAGGGGACAGTGTGGCTCAAGCAAGATTCATTGAAGCAATCTTTGGAGTGAGTGCTTAAGACAAAACAATTAGCACACTTTGTTTGTCACTTCAAAAAATTTGCAACAGAACCGGGTGAGTAGCGTCTGGCTAACGTGTTTTGCTTTTTCACAATCAAATTATCTACTATCCGCAATAAGTACGTTAACTCGATCAAGTTACCGTACTTATCATGTAGAATTGGGAATAACGTGTTGATCTGAATCTATGAAAAGTCTCAATATTGCCCTAGCCTAAAGCGGTTTAAACTCTAGGATTGTATTAATCTACCAAAATCTTATCGGTTAACCGTAGTATATTCAATTTCAGCCAAAATCTTTACTTCTATAGCAATCCCGTGGAAATGTCTTCAAGAATGCAATATGCCCTGCTAGCGTTGATGGAACTCGCGACTCATGCATCTGCAAAAAATCCACTCAAGATCAGTGAGATTACGGCAAAACAACCGATTCCAGAACGGTATTTAGAACAAATTTTCACCAGTTTACGGCGCGAGGGAATTGTTCAGAGCCAGCGAGGAGCGAAGGGAGGCTATGTCCTGGCTCGTGAACCGCGGCAGATTACAATATTGGAAATCTTAATGATTCTAGAAGGAGAGCAGGCGAGAGAACCAGAATCTTCTCAAACTGCCACGATTGAAAAAGATTTAGTCTACGAAGCTTGGCAACAAGCAACTCAATCTGCACAAGAGGTTCTGAGCCGCTATACGCTTCAAGACTTGTGCCAACGACGTGACCTGCTTGGGCAAACCGATCCGATGTACTACATCTAATCAATGCACTTCTCTTAATTTTGCTTCGAATCTCGGTCCTTGCACTAAATTATCTAACGCGGCAGAAGGCCGCGATCGCGGACTGAAAGTAGATTCGTTTAATCTGGGATTGATACCAGTTTTATGATAAATTTTAGTGATTGTTTTGAAAAAGAAAGATATTTGAATTTATTGAAAAAGGTATTTACTCTAGAGAAGAATTCTGAGAATTTCTGACTGTGAGATCAAATTCAGTCCTCGACAGAATGCAGGTTTGAAGTAGCTTGAATCCACTATCTCTTCAGCTTCACCATGTTTCTGGAACTATCATGTAGAAGTGAATACGCGCTTTTAGCGATGTTAGAGCTAGCATCTAACTACAACAGTGGCGAGGCTCCTCTCCATATTCGACAGATTGCGGCTTTGCAAAACATTCCTGAGCGCTACCTAGAGCAGGTATTAGCGGCACTTAGGCGCTCTGGGTTAATTGTTAGTGAGCGGGGCAAGAACGGAGGCTATTTACTGGCTAGAGAGCCTAGGCATGTAACCTTGTTGGGCATCGTAAGCTGTATGCAGGGAGAAGATGTTCTAGACCTGGAGAATGGCGTTACCCTCAAAACTGTCACAAGTTTTGAAGTCTTAAAGATTTGGCAAGAGGCAAAGCAAGCGAGCAATGCAGTGTTAGAGCAATATACGCTACAAGACTTATTAGACAAGCGTAACAATCGACGACAGCCCGCGGTTATGTATTACATTTAGCGGCTCTTATGTTCGTTAGGGTTAATCCTGACCTAACTGAGCTAAAAACGCTGTTAATAAAACAAGCTTTAATACAAGCGACACACTATTCTTAATGCCACGGCTTACCAACCATTAGCGTAACGAGTCAGAAAAGAATAATGCAGCCTCAACGCTTTATGCGTCTGCGTTAATTCTCTCTACTTTGCTACTGAATGCAGATAAACATAGAGCTAAAAGCTGCTATTTATAAACTCAAATTGTTCTAGTCTACGGTAAGCCTAGCGGTGTTTGGTATTTTAAGCCGGTTTGTTAGTATCGCATAGTTCAAGTTAAAGAACAAGTACAAATTTTGCTTGTTCTTTAACTTGAATTGTGACATCCTGAATGAATCTACAATAAACCGATAAATTTACCGTAGATTGAAGCCGGATAGTCTTGATTGGAGAAATTGAAATGATGATCTTTGGGAGTTTAGCAAAGCCAATTGCACTTGAACTCGATCGCTCAGACGCTACCAAGTTCCAAAGCAGAACGCTTTTGCAGTTTGGAATTGCTTGGGGCAAGCGCCGATGGTGGCATACGAAAGCGCTTTTGCCTATCCTGGGAATCATGTTTTTGACGGTGGTTTGTCTGATGTTTCTACAGATTCACTGGATTTCTAAAAAGCTTGTTACAGCGTTTGCTAAATTGTTTAATTCGGTTCAAGGATCCATGTAAGGGCTGATATATGTGGGGCTAGAATTCTGCTCACAACTAATTTAGAGTTGCCATAGATTGAGCTTTTAGGATAGTTAAAAAATTAAGAGCCAGCAATCAAAATCTCTTCTGACTACTAGCTGTATTAAACTTATGACCCGCTTTAATCGTCTAGCTCTTCGGCAGACAGAGTACTAGGAATGCGTGAGTTGATAAATGTTTGCGAGATACTGGGGATTGAGGTAGTTTCACCTTCTTTGAAATCTTTCAATGGTGGAACATTAAAGACAATTTCTCCTGTATCAGAATTACGTTTCGCTATAAGCTGAGTGCCATCCATAATTTTGAACACGGAGGCAGTGGTAGAATCAATTCCTGCTGCTTTGATTCCACTGGGTAGATAGACTCCAGCGCAATCCCAGTTGTCGGGTGTGGTTTGTCCATCGGCCAAGAAGTAAAGTGTCCCGTTTGTAAACTTCGATTCTTCTGAAGCGGGACCATAGATCGCTAACGTGTTTCCTGTTTCATTGCGGCACTGTCCCCACGTAACTCCTGACGCGATCGCAGCTTTCTGAAGTTGTAATTCATCAATTTGTTGCTTCAAGGCGGGTGTAGAACCGTCCGATTCTCGTTCTTGAAGTAAGCGATCGAGCGTTTTTGTCACTTGAACGTAGTCTGCATTTTTGCTGACTTTAGGGCGATCCGCCCAAGAAGGAGAAGCGATTGTGAGATTAACTAGAAACACCACGATTACCAGCGTGATTTTCAAAAGTTTCATATTGGGCACCTCGTAAATTGAAAGACACTTGAGCCAAAGTACAGAAAGCAAAAAAACTGTGTTGAGCGAGCTAATTTGTACTTCTAACCAGCACAGCTTCACTGTAACCAACGATATTCATAGAATCAAATGTTCTTTTTTTTTGAAATAATAACCTCAGCTAATTGAACATTTTAGCTATAGAATTAGAGGCTATTTTAACCAGAACTTGAAGAGTGAGAACGACGGTTTTTTCGGTTCTGGCGCTGATAGCTATCTGTAAGAGATACAGGTCCCAATCGATTATAGCGATGAGCTAATTTACGAACCCAATCTGCTGAGAATCCTACAGCTTCAGCAACTTGCTCAACCGTCATTGTTTCTTCTGAATAACTTAAAAGCTTGATAGCTAACCAATAGCTCTTAGTTTTTAAACTTCGGCACATTTCATAGCGCCGAGTTAATTCTGCGTAATCTAAATGGGGGATGATTTGAAGGCGATGACGAGACATAATAGCTTGCTGAGATGGGCAACACGGCTGAGGGAAAGCTATAAATTTGGCTTTCCCTCAGCTAAATTCTTCTGCCACGTTTCAGAAGGATTTAGAGTGAGGGCAATCTTCACAGCGATCTACAACGGCTACGTTCGGCGTTAAAACACTTTTAGTCCAAGATTTCCTTGCTGAGCGGTTTTGCATCAATCTCTGTTTGAGACCAGTTTGGAATTGCCCAATTGACTTGTCCTGCTTGAAACGTCTTGGCAGGAAAGGTATTGAATTCGATCGCACCTGTCTGCGGATTGGCTCGGGTCACCAAGTGCGTGCCGTCAACAATCTTAAGGGCAGAAGGGGCTGTGAGCGTTTGTTCAGATTGATTGGGAGAGATCGCTACGCTTGTTCCGCTGGGCAAGTAGACGCCATCACAATCCCAATCATCGTCTGTAATTTTTCCCGATCCAAGAAAGTAAAGAGAAGTCGGAGATTTTTTGGGCAGATTGGCATAAACGGCAAGCGTGTGTCCAGTTTCATTGCGGCATTGCGCTCGCTTTGTCGCCGTTTGCATGATGTGTTGCTGAAGCTGTAGCTCTGCTAATCTCTGTTGCAATTCTTCTTGCGTGTAACCGAGTTGTTCAGACGTGTTCTTTGACTGCAAGAGTTGATTGATCGACTGTGTTACTTCAGCGTAGTCTGCACCTTTAGTGAAATCTTTACCTGCCCATGAAGGAGAAGCGATCGCAAAGTTTACCAACATCACTAAAGCAACTACAACAAACTTGAGGAATCTCATGAGCGTCTCCTTTTAGGAATGAAGAAAGAGGAATGACAAGAAAGATCTGCGAAGGGTGCTAATTTTTTCGACTTGTAGCATGACAACTGCACCAGAGCCTAGGGTTCTGACTAATTTCAAAAACCACAGCCCTACAATCACTAGCGTTAGAGCCGCTAAACCCCGATTTTCTAGCGTATGGCTGTCGATTAGAATCAGAACACCCAATCCGATTAGGACGAAGGGAACAAGATGATTGCCATAGCGGGCGAGTGTATCTGCGATCGCAGGCACCCGAATCAGTTGATACGCGGCATAACACCAAAGGCTCACCATCGAGAAAAACACTCCCAAAATCACAAGTAGACTGTCCCAAGTGCAGTTAGCAAACAAGGGAACATAAATTCCGACATTATCGCCACCATTGGCAAACGTTACGGCAGCGACACTGTAACTTTGGGGGGAGAACAGCATAGCTAAGGTAGAATTTTCAGCTTGTGCTGTTTCAGACTCGTTTTCAGGTTCATCCGTATTCGGAGTTAGCAGCCGACTCATTCCAATCGCGATCGGAAGAATTCCTAACATGCCTACCCAATCGCGTGGAAACACTAAACCACCAAAGAAGCCTGGAAGACTAGCTAACACTAGCGTCGCAAATCCGAGATATTGACCTATGATAATGTGGCGGCGGCGGAATACTGCATTAATCTGAGAAAAGAACAGGAGCAGAATCACAATGTCATCTAAGTTAGTTGCAATGAAAGCAGTGATTCCTGTAGGAATTGCTGTGATGAGCTCATTCATTGCTATTCACCTTGCTGTTCTGTGCGAGTTTCATTAACCTGAACAGAGTTAGTGCTTTGTTCATCGCTCATTGCAATAGAGAACTTGTGTTTTGTTTGCAAGTGAGAATCTGCTAAGGAACTGATCTCTGTTAAATACTGAGAATTAAGAACAGATGGAACAAGCATCACCGAAGGCTCTTTAGGCTTACGATCATCTCTCAGCGATTCTGTGGGTTCAACGCTTAGGTTTGCTTCGCTTGTGAGGTAGCTTCGCGACGGAACATGAACCATTGGTGCTGCATGAGCGGCCTGTTGTTGCTTTAACACATCCATCAGTTCTGAAATTTGGCGCGATTCCTGCGAAGTTGACCGAAGCGCTAATTGCAAGTCATCCATTTTTTGATGTAGCAACTCGATGCTCTGGTCAGCTTTTAGGTTGATCTTGTGGTTAATTGCAGCACTTTTGCGATCTTCGTCCGATTGACGATTCTGACTCATCAACACAACAGGAGCGGTGTAAGCTGAGGCAAAGGAAAATACTAAATTGAGCAGAATGAAGGGTGACTCGTCCCAGTGAGGAACTCCAGGCAAGCTGTTTGCGCCAATCCATCCTGCGAGAACCACGCTTTGAGCACCGATGAATGCCCAGGAGCCAACTCTAGCTGCCATTGCATCAGCAAGGCGCTGTCCAAATGATTCATTTTTTTGATCAGATTGCTCTAAGTTCAACTGATTCTCACAGATGGATGGTGTTTGACATTGTGTTTTCTGCTTCGTTGAATTCATGGAGTACCTCGTTGAAATTAGAGTTCAATTGACCGATTGCAGGAACGTTGCTTTTGTTCGAAATTAGCTTTGAACAATCTATGACAATCTCAGTTAGAAACTTTCAAAAGTCAATTTTTAGATGAACGCTTAGATTACTAAAATTGGCATTTCTCAAGCGTTGCGCTTAAACTTCATCGAGTGTTACACGCTTTTTCACTCTACGCTTTCATCTAATTGACTTGCTTGACTGAACATGGCTTTACTTTAAGCGGATAGATTTATAGAAGCAAACGTTCTTTTTTCTTAAAACGATAAGTAGAAGTGATTAAGCCAAGAACGGTGAACCAATTTGCTGAGGAAAGACAAAAAAATAGTAGAGATACCTTAATTGCATCTCTACTTATCAAACGTAGATTATCTTTAATCTTTGTCGTTAATCTACTTTGCCTGGGCTTCTTCCACCTCATCAACGGTCAATGCTGTTTCGCTGGTTTTCTCATCCATTGAAGTTGGCTTGACCAAATGCGGTCGAATAATTAGGCTGACCCCGATCGCCCAAGCGAGTGACACTAACCATCCTGCCAAAATATCACTAGGAAAATGAACGCCGAGATAAAGCCGAGTCCAGCCGATCGTTATGACAAACAATCCACCAATGCCTAGCACCCATCCGCACCAAGCTGTTCCCCATGTCAAAACTACCAATGCAGCAATCAGGCTCATGCTCGACATCGCATGACCGCTGGGAAAGCTATAATCAAATTCGGACTTGAGCGAGTTCCATAGATGCGGACGCACACGATGCATAAATTCTTTTGCTGTGCGGTTGATGATAACACTGCCCAACAGTGTCGTTAATAAGTACGTGAGCGATCGCCATCGCTTCAACTTCAACAAGCTGATGCCAACGATTGTTGCAACCGGAGTCACTCCCCAAAATACACCCAGTTTAGTAAATATTTTTGCAAATACATCGAGTTGAGGTGTTGCAGCAGAATGAACAGCGAATAGGATAGGAATATCCCAAGGAAAGCTAATTTGGTTTTGCCAAATCACGATCGCAAGCTGCTCAAAGACGAGTAATGGCAAACAGACACCCATTAGAAGCAGAAGTAGCGATCGCCAACGGGCAATCAAAAACTGTTGGAGGAAGCTAAGAAAGGAGGTTGGACGCTTCCAGAAATTAGAGTCGCGCATTCTCAGAAAACTGAAAGTATGGAAGACCGGCAGAACTTCGCCCACATCTTATCATGCTGATTGGATTCATCAAGCGAGCAGCGGGCAAGCTGGCTTGATGACACGGATGTTGTCTCGATTTCATTTAATTTGGCATTGTACATGGAGGTTTTGCTCTTAGATCTGCGATCGATTCAACATCGAGATTCTGCAGAAGCGTAGACTTCGGATGTTGCTGGAATCTGATCTCTTTAGATGTGACAGGGTAGTTATGCTATCGAATCGTTATGCTATCGAATTTTTCTCTCACTACTCCCGCATCGCCTGAAATTAGTAGTGCCAGCTATCTCCTTCAGCATTTGGTTTTCCAATCAGTTTGATGCCTAAGGTTTGTAGGTATAACAAACCGCTGCAAATTTTCTCAGGAGTTCCATTCAGCTCTAGGTCGAACAGCCCTTTCTCATGAAGATTAGTTCCTACGATCGCGCCAGTAATATTAACCACTAGACTATGCTCAGAAATCAGGCGAGAAATAATCGGTTCTTGCTGATACTGATGGGGAATGCTGATATGAACACGAACATGGGTCATATTGCAAGATCTAGAAGCATTTGAAACGAGCATTAGATTCGGTCTTGTAGCTAATTAAAATTGTGTTCACCTAAACCGCGATCGCGGTTTAGTTCGTGAAAGTAAGTCGTTCCGTCACATACTCTCAGCATTGTTTAGAGATGAATGTCTAATTTGGTTTCAACAGCTTGCAGCAGCTCTCTAATGTGCTCGACAAAATAGCTTCTTTTACTAGAATTTGCTTTCACTTATTTGATTCACTTATTCGGATTTTGCACAATCCGTTGCCGTTCTTCCCGCATTTAACGTTTTCAGTTAATTTCTCCTCCAGCCAGTGTTTTCCTTTTAAAGCAAGGCTTACAGGACTGTAGTACGCATAGTCAATCCAAATGGTATCTAGCCGAACCACTTTTAGATTGGAGCGATCGCAGCTTCCTAGAAAGCCAACGTAAAGAATAAGTGCAAACGTTGCCAGCCATCGCGGTAAAGTCAGTTGTCTGAGCAATCTGAGTAAGTTGAGCTTTCGCTCTTTGTGGGTAAACTCTTTGCGGGTAAACATAGTGATCTTCGGATGTTAGAGAAATGTCAAGTTCTCGCTCTAAATTTCCAATCATGGCATAGCCTTTTTAGAAGTATTGCGTTACACAATTTCGGTGATGAATCAGATTGGCAGAAGAGAGAAGTAGCAAATGGGTCAGGAGTTAACCCATTTGCTACTGGCAAGTGGAGAACAAAAATAGTTCAACGCGCCTGAACCGACACTTTAGATCCTGCTGATAAAAATCCATCACGCTAGTCTGAAGCGAGTTAATGAAGCACAAGTTCTTGACTGCTTTCTGTATGGTCTTGATCAACATCTGCTTTATTAAGAATCCGTTTGAGAATGTGATCAGCGATCGCGGCAAATGCAGCATCTCCGCGGTGGCGCGGACGGGAAAGCACAATCGGTATATTCATCACGATTTGACCGGATTCAATCAGGATGACGCGATCGGCTAAGGTCACTGCTTCCTCGACATCATGAGTCACCAGCAAGGCGGTAAATTGCTGCTCCTGCCAAAGCTGTTCGATTAACTGCTGCATTTCAATTCGCGTTAGAGCATCCAATGCACCCAGCGGCTCATCTAGCAGTAACAGACGAGGTTCACTGACCAACGCTCTAGCAAGTGCCACCCGTTGACGCTGCCCGCCAGAAAGCACAGCGGGATACTCCTTTGCTCGATCTGCTAGTCCAACTTGCTGAAGCGCCCATTTCGCTTTACTTCGCCAGTTATTTCGTAAGCCTAATCCAACATTTTCTAGCACTCGTTTCCACATCAGAAGCCGCGCATCTTGGAACATCATTCGTGCTGATGGATCGACACGTCGCACGGGAGTTCCATTCACCAGCACTCTACCCTCTGAAGGACGGTCTAAGCCCGCAACGAGGCGCAGTAGCGTGCTTTTTCCACAACCACTGCGTCCAACGATCGCAATAAACTCTCCTGGCATCACTTCTAAATCGACTTCCCGCAACACCTGCTGATCGCCAAATCGCTTGGTGAGGTTTAGAACCTTTAAATCGGCTCCATTAATTGATGTCATCGGACAAAACCCCTTGTTAACCCCTGTAATGGAATGTGTGCAATTCAAAGTGTCATCTAAGTTAACTGGTAACTGGGATGCCACGCTAACAATCTCGCTTCAAAAAACTTCGCCATTGAATCTGCAAGTTTGCCAAGTAAGGCATAGATGAGAATGCTAAAGACGACCACATCGGTTTGCATAAATTCGCGAGCATTCATCGCTAGGTAGCCAATGCCTGAATCGGCTGCGATCGTTTCTGCAACAATCAGGGTTAACCAAGTAATTCCTAGTGAAAACCTTACCCCAATCAAAATAGAAGGTAATGCATTGGGAAGAATAACTTGCAGAAATAATTCCCAGGGCTTTAATCCATAGACTTTACCCATTTCCAACAGCCCAGGATCAACAGTGCGAACGCCATGGAAGGTGTTGAGATAAACCGGAAATAAAACCCCAAGCGAAACTAGAAATAACTTTGCTTCTTCACCGATTCCAAACCATAAAATCACTAAGGGAATCATGGCGAGATGAGGAACATTTCGTAACATCTGCAATGAGGTATCTAACAGTTTTTCAGATACATTAGAAACGCCATTGATGATGCCTAGTGTGAACCCAATTCCGCCACCAATTAGGAAGCCAGTCACGGCACGGCTTGCGCTCACGCTAAGATGCTGCCACAGTTCCCCAGTACTTGCTAAACGAATTCCGGCCAGCAAAACGGCAGTCGGTGCAGGCAAGATACGAGTTGAAAGCCAGCCAACCTGTGCCAATAACTGCCAAATCACAATCAGCAGAATGGGAACGCCCCAAGGGATGAGTTGATCAAGTCGTTTGTTGAATCGTTTTTTCATATAGTAGCCCTTTTTAAGGGATAAAGTTTTGGGTCAGTCTAGATTTGGGACAATCTTTGGGTCAATCTACTGTGGCAGCAGCTTTTCTAGATTGCAATGAAAATTTCTCATTTGCGACGATTTCCCCAAACGGACTAATGACGTGCTGCTCTTCACGCTTGGGCAAATTCTCCAATGGCAATCGAGGAAAAAGCAGTTCAGCTACACGATACGCTTCTTCTAAATGGGGATAGCCAGAGAGAATAAAAGTTTCAATCCCTAAGTCAACATATTCCAACATACGAGCAGCAACAGTATCGGGATCACCGACTAACGCTGTGCCTGCGCCCCCTCGTACCAAACCTACACCAGCCCACAAGTTTGGACTAATTTCTAACGCTTCACGGCTACCGTCATGTAGCTGAGTCATTCGGCGTTGACCTTCTGAATCCATTCGAGCATAAACTTTTTGGGCAGTTGCGATCGCGCTTTCATCGACATAGCGAATTAACCGATTTGCCGCCGCCCAAGCCTCATCTTCGGTTTCTCGCACAATCACATGTAGCCGAATGCCAAACCGTAAGGTTCGCCCTTCTGCCTCTGCTAACTGGCGAACTGAAGCAATTTTTTCTGCGACTCGCTCCGGTGGTTCACCCCACGTCAGATAGACATCCACATGCTTTGCAGCAATCTCTTGAGCAATGGGAGACGATCCGCCAAACCACAAAGGCGGGTAGGGGTTCTGCACGGGTGGAAACAGTAGTTTGCCATCGCGAACATCAAGATAATCGCCCTGAAAATTTGCACTTTCTCCGGAGGCGATTTTGCGCCACACGGTTAGAAATTCATCGGTTAAACGGTAGCGATCGTCATGGCTTAAATGCACGCCATCTCCGGCGAGTTCGACGGGATCGCCGCCTGTAACAACATTGATCAGCAACCGTCCTTCAGAAATTCGATCGAAGGTTGCCGCCATTCTTGCAGCTACCCCCGGCGACATCAGCCCCGGACGAATTGCCACCAAAAATCGCATCTGTCGCGTTACAGCGGCTAATGCCGATGCCAGCACCCAAGCATCTTCACAGGAACGACCTGTCGGCAGCAAAGCGCCTGCAAACCCTAATTCATCGGCTGCTTGAGCAATTTGCTTGAGGTAAGGAAACGTCGTCGCTCTGCCCCCGATCGCGCTTGCGAGATAGTGTCCGTCTCCGTGAGTTGGAATAAACCAAAGTAGTTGCATGAATTGTCTCTTTGCTGGTTTTCTTCAGATTTCTATGGTGTTGTTTGAGCCACTTCTTTTACGTCGATCGCTTTTGGCAGCAGCTTTAATTTGAGAAACGTATTAGCAATGTCTTGTTGATATTTCACAATATCTGGACTGATCGACTGGACTCCAGAAGGACGACGTTGCAGCACTTCTTCTAGCGTTGCCACATCAATTCCCAGTTCCGGCGAGAGAAGTTTTGCAGCATCAGTGACGTTCTCCTTTGCCCAGACATCCGCTTTCTTGATTTCTTCAAGTACAGTCTTGATTCGCTCAGGATATTTGTCATTAAACGGCTTTGCCGCTAAATAAAACTCTCGATTGGCAACAAGTCCTTCTCCGTCTCTAAGAACCCGCGCCTCAGTCGCTCGCTTCGCGGCGCTAAAAAATGGATCCCAGATCACCCAAGCATCCACACGGCCCTGCTCGAAAGCGGCTCTTGCATCCGCAGGCGGCAAGAACTTTAGCATGACATCTTCGTATTTCACACCTGCGTCTGCCAGAGCTTTCACTAACAGAAAATGGACATTCGAGCCTTTGTTGAGTGCGATGGTCTTTCCTTTGAGATCGGCTACCGATTGAAGGGCAGAATCTTTGCGAACTAGGATGGCTTCAGCCTTGGGGTTTGGGGTTTGGCTTGCAATATAAAGCAAGGGTGCGTTTGCCGCTTGGGCAAAGACGGGGGGTGCTTCCCCCGTGTGTCCAAAATCAATACTGCCTGTGTTCAAAGCTTCTAAAAGTTGCGGTCCTGCTGGAAATTGAATCCACTGAACTGAGATACCTTGTTTTTTTAACTGTTGATCTAGGTTGCCGCGTGCTTTGAGGATATTGAGTGTTCCAAACTTCTGATAGCCAATCCGAACCAACTGTCCTTCGTTATTCTGACCAGCATTCGTACTGCTTGCAGGGGAGGAATTAGGCAGATTCGAGGTCAGTTGATTTGTTGAATTGCTTGGTGTGCAAGACGCGATCGCAACACTCAATCCCAATCCGATCGCGAGCAATCCAGTCGAAGATCGGGTGAGAGACGGGTTCGGAAGCTTTCTAGACATCATTAATACAACTTACTCCTGCAATAGCAATTGAAACAGCAGACAACCTTTACTGCCTGAGCCAATTTTTTAGACATGAATTGTGACGAGAAATACAGGGTAGCGATCGCACACCGTAAAACAAGTGCTTCGTAATCTACGGTTAACCGATCAAGATACAGTATTTATTTCGCTAAGTTAGGAGTATGCCATAGCTGATCCAGCAATTCAAGAGTTTTCAGAAAAAATACGACATCTCTATAGACGAACCGTAGATTTTTGATGACAATCTAAAGGTGAAGCGACAAGATCAGCGTCTGTGGCAGACTTGTCAATTTCAGTAGACTTCTTGCAAAAGTCTGAGAACTGAGTAGAAGTAGGTTAAGGAGGGAAAGTCGATGACCTACGAGCAAGTTCAAGATTTCAGACCAGAAGCGTTCAAACGGCTATGCGGAGTGCGTCCGGAGACGTTTGCCGAAATGGTAGCCGTGCTGGAAGCAAAAGCTCGACAGAAGCGTAAGCCAGGTAGACCGTCAAAGTTGAGCATCCCGAATCCATTACTGATGACGTTGCAGTATTGGCGAGAGTAGCGCACGTATTTTCATATTGCTCAATCGTGGGGGGTAGATGAATCTACTGCCTACCGAACTATCCGGTCTGTGGAAGAGACCCTAATTGGGTCAGGGCGCTTCGCCTTGCCTGGTCAGAAAAAGCTGTACGCTAGCGAGCATGAACTTGAGGTACTCGTGGTCGATGTAACCGAGACTCCGGTGGAACGCCCTAAAAAAAGGGCGACAATTCTACTCCGGTAAAAAGAAACGCCATACGCTCAAGTCGCAAGTCGTGGTCGACCAGTCAACCGGAAGGATTATTTGTACGGCTTTTGCCAAAGGTCGAGTGCACGATTTTCGCCTCTTCAAGCAGAGCCGTCTTCCCGTGAGTTCCAAGATTCAACTGCTGGCTGACAAGGGCTACCAAGGCATCCTCAACCTGCATTCCAACAGCCAGACCCCTAAGAAAAAATCGAGAAAGGCAGCGTTGGACAAACCGGATCGACACTACAACCGTGATTTAGCACGACGGCGCGTGATTGCCGAACATGTGAACCGCCGCTTGAAGATCTGGCGCATTGTGGCAGAGCGCTACCGCAACCGTCGTAAGCGGTTTGGTTTACGGTTCAACTTGATTGCAGATTTGTACAATTATGAATTAGCCATGCTTCACACATCTACTTCAGACCTAGATTCGTGACTTTTGCAAGAAGTCTAGTATTTTGGTACGAGGTTCTAATTGATAAATGTTAAAGTGGCATTAAAATTTTCGGTTTACGTTGGTTAACGTAAACAAAAACCTCAAGTATCTAACAGCCAATCCTTCTAAGCCGCAGTGACGAGGAATCAATCTTTGCTGATCCCCCTAAAGGGATTCGGGTAAAGAGCTTCTTGGCACTCGGCACCCACTTCAAATTTAGAATCCGACTTTGCATACGCAATGCATAGCAAAACATAGCCCGCTGCAATTTGCTCTGGCTTTAGACAACGGGCTTCAGTCTGGTCTACTGTGCCTTGAACTAACTTAGCAGCGCAAGTGATGCAAACACCATAGCGGCAGCCGACGGGTAAGCATAATCCGGCTTGCTCGATCGCGTCTAAAATGGTTTGGTTTTCAGCGACATCGATCGTGATGTTGTTCCGGTTGACTAATTCAATCCGATGCGTTTTCACGATTAAATCCAGATATCCGAAGTAGTGTCTCCGCCCGGATAACGCATCTCGTGGGCACGAGCCGGACCCTTCGGTTCTTTGCCAAAATCAATGTAAAAATCTTCATTGATCGAGAGTCCGCCGTTCTCAGTGTCACAATCGATTTGCAGCAGGTACGAACCCGTTTTGCTCATTTCTGGATAGAATTGATTATCCCACGTACTAAAGAGGGAACTCGTCACGTAAAGCCGCTTGCCATCTAAACTCAGTTGCAGCATCTGCGGACCTCCGACGAGTTTACGACCTTTCACTGCAACACTCTTGCCTAGTAGGCCACCGCACCACACTTGCCCTGTAAGTTTTGGCTGAGCCGGATCACGAATGTCGTATTGGCGAATGTCGCCGTGGAGCCAGTTGGAAAAATAGAGATAGCGATCGTCAAGTGAAATTAAAAGATCTGTAATCAATGATGGCACCGGAAATGCCCATCCTTCAAGCTCTACAGGCGGCACATCGACAACTTTACTCACCGCCCACTGTCCGTTTTCTTTGCTCCAATGCCAAATATTACTGCTGAGTGCAGCACCAACATAACCATGTGTGCTGTCAGGATTGTGATGAAACCGAACTTCTAACGGAATTAACCCTTCCTCGCCTAAATCAATACTTTGGATAATGTCATGCTTCTGCCAATCCCAAAAGTGGAGTTGATGCCCATAGTGATCTGCCGAAACATCATTGAGATCAAAGCCTGGATAAAACGTTTTGGGCGCACCCCATTCACTACTGACCATGACGTTATGACGCGGTTGATACCAGAAGTCGTAGTTGAACTTCATCGCATCGGCGTGATGTTCCCACCGCCCAGCAATATCAAAGTTGTCATCGAGGAGTAAAAAGCCACCGGGACCATTGCCTTCTCCATCTCCCAACATCGAAATCATGATTTGACTATTGGCAAGACAATGAACGGTATGAGGTGCAGTAAGATTCGTTTTTGCTTTGATTTCCTCTGGCTCAATCACCTTATGAATTTTGGGAGCCTTAGCATCGGCAGTGTCAACAATGTAAATACGGCTAGACCGAATCGCGGGAATCACTAAGAATCTGCGAGATTTAGTCGCATCCTCATGACAAGAACTACAGGCATTCCAGCCGAAGTGGTGGAGTTCATCACCAATGTAGGGCATCGGTAGGCGATGAATCACTTGGCCGTAAGTGGGAGAGTTTGAATCGACATCGATCGTAGCGAGATAGTCGGGTTCCTCGATGCTAGTTCCGGTATAGAGCGCGATCGTATACAACAGCTTTTCCCGCTCTGCTTTGATCGCCGCCTCTGGGGAAGCGTAACCTGGTCCACAACATGTATGTGCCATGAGAGGTGCCTAAATGGGTACTAGAGAGTATGTCCTAGAACTTGTATTAATTAGACTGGCGCTCCTGGTTTAGAAGCTGGAAGTAGCGCTCTGAAAGTAATGTTAAATACTAACTCAGCTCTCCTGAAATTGAGTATACTACGGTAAATCGGTAGATTTATGCGTTTTGAAGGAGTTTGAAAAATCTTCAGAAGCCGTGAACCTCGCTCAAGCTTACGATTCGTGAAGAAATCGTGCGATCGCCTATGACTGTAAACTCTGCTAAACAAGTCCCTGAATTTAGAGCAACCAAAGCGACGAGTAAAAAAGATGTCTATGCTTTTACTCGGATTTTGATTTTGCTCATATTGCTTGCGCTGCTCTCTACTTTCTTTGTGGTTATCGAAGCGGGACAACGCGGTATATTAATGCAGTTTGGCGAGGTGCAAGAGCAAATTTTAGGCGAAGGCATTCATGTCATCATTCCGATCGTCAACACGGTCGAAACATTGAGCGTTCGCGTGCAGAACCACAAGATTTCTGCGGAAGCGTCCTCCAAAGATCTGCAAGATGTTTTTACCGATGTTGCGCTGAATTGGCATATTATTCCAGAGGAAGCAAATATTATTTTTCAGCAGATTGGCAGTGAAACCGCCATCATCGAACGAATCATTAATCCAGCAGTTGAAGAAGGGCTGAAAGCCGTCGTCGCGCAATATACGGCTGAAGAGATTATTACTCGAAGAGGAGAAGTCAAAGCAGGGGTAGATCAGGCGCTAAACACGCGACTTGCCGCCTATCACATTGCTATCGATGATATTTCTCTGGTGCATGTTCATTTCTCAGAGCGATTTAGTGATGCAGTTGAAGCAAAACAGATTGCGGAACAAGAAGCGAAACAAGCAGAATTTGTGGCGCTAAAAGCTATTAAAGAAGCAGAAGCAAAGGTTAATTTAGCGAAAGGAGAAGCGGAAGCACAACGCTTACTGCGCGAAAATCTCACCTCAGAGTTATTAGAAAAGCAAGCGATCGAAAAATGGAATGGAAATTTACCGTTGATCATGGGCGACAACGGGACAAAGGTGATCGACGTCAAGCAACTGATGAAGATGCAGAAGCTAACACAGAGTCAGAAATAGAGGGTCAGAAACAAAGGAAATTCACGTCATTAGCATTTGTTCAAATGCGATCGCGAGTTGGGTTTGAAATCGCTCTCGATGCTTCAGCTTCCAAACGGGCTGCACAATTTCTAAAATCGATCCCGTCCCTTTGCGGCTATTGGTAATCTCGATCGCCCGTAGCGTCGAAAGCTGTAACTCCTTTTGCACCATCAATTCAGGAATCGCAGCAGCACCCACGCCACTTTCAACCACAGCCTTCACCATTTCACTGGTACTAAAGACCAAAATCACATTTAGTTGATTCCGATCGATGCCCCAACCTTGAAGCGTTTGCTCTAAAATTTGCTGCGTTCCCGATCCTGGCTCTCGCATCACCCAAGCCGTTTTCGTCAGCTCTCTAACACAAATCCTAGCGCGACTAAACCAAGGATGAGATCGACCCACCACAATTTGAAAGCGTTCCGTTCCCACCACTTCTTGATCTAGTGCCGTCTTTAGCGAAGATTGGATATCTCCTGTGACTAAACCGAGGTCAAAAAATCCGGTTGCTGTCCCTTCACAGATTTCCTTCGCATTCGCCAACGTACAATTCACAGTGATTCCAGGATAGGCAATTTTGAATTGGCTAATTTTTTCTGGCAGCCAGTAGTTTCCAATTGTCAGACTTGATCCCAATCTCAATTCACCACGTTGAAGATTGTTCAGTTCACGCAGGCCTCGCTCGGTCAACGCTACTTGATCGAGAATTTTCTGTGCCTCCATTTGCAGTAGCTTTCCCGCTTCGGCAATCTCAACCCGACGACCGACACGATGGAATAATTTCACGCTGTATTCTTCTTCCAGGCTTTGAATTGCCGCACTGACAGCGGGCTGAGTAACGTAAAGTGCTTCAGCCGCTCTCGTAAAATGCATGTGTTCTGCAACGGCTAGAAAAACTCTTAATTGTTCCAGAGTCATTTCAGTTCTTAAAGTTTTCTAGTCAAGATTGTTAGGGAAAACCTATCGCTCTAAACTCCTAAAAAGCGATGCGAGTCTAGGGGTTTTCAGTAATTCGTGTGCAATCAATAGAAGGTGATACCCGCCGCTTGAGGCTTACTCTAGCTCTAGTTGCTGTGCCAAGAGCATTTAAAGAAAGTTCAATAGCCAGGTTTCGGATAAAGGGATTTTATCACAATGACAAAAAAGAGTATTTGCTTCTATAAATTCTGCTGCGTAGAGTGATGTTAGTGATTTCTACAACGGCTCATGACACATCAGAGATAACTTGATTTGAGTGAACGGATGATATCTGAGCCGAGAATTTTACAACGCTGGGAAAGTTAAAGATGACGAGTGAAATAGGGCTACAGCAGAGTTCGCATGGTTTAAAGCCTGCCTGCCTTTCGTTCGGCGAGGTTTTAGCTCAATCCTTTGCGGTCATCGCCCCAACAACGATTCCTGCATCTAATATTGGCTTAATTGTTGCGCTTTCTGGCAACGGGACTTGGTTGAGCTTTCTGATTGGTTTGGTGGGGCTGGTGTTGGTCAGTCTTAATATTAATCAGTTTGCCAGCCGATCAGCATCTCCGGGATCACTTTATTCCTACATCGTAAAAGGATTAGGTCCGACGGCAGGCGTGGTGTGTGGCTGGAGTTTAGTGTTGGCATATTTGTTTACGGGAATGGCCGTACTATGTGGCTTTGCTAATTTCAGCGCAACATTGATTGGGCATTTAGGCATCCATCCATCTAGCATTACCTTGCTCGCGATCGGGGCTGGAATTGCTTGGTATGCCGCCTATAGCGATATTCAGCTTTCCGCGATCGCGATGCTTTGGTTAGAAGGGCTGTCGATCGCCTTAATTTCGCTCTTGGGGATCATCATTTGGGCACATAAGGGCTTTGCGTTAGATATGTCTCAACTGACACTGCAAGGAGTCACACCTGGAACTGTGTCAATGGGACTTGTTCTAGTGATGTTTAGCTTCTCTGGCTTTGAGAGCGCCACATCGCTTGGAGATGAAGCGAAAAAGCCCTTACGCACCATCCCAAAAGCTGTGATGGGGAGCGTTGTTCTGGCGGGTCTGTTTTTCACGGTGCTGGCTTACATTGAGGTCTTAGCTTTTAGCGGAACTGGCGTTGCGATCGCTAACACCGAGCAACCTCTTGGATTTCTTTCTCAGCAAGCCGGAGTTGGTTTTTTGGGAGAACTCGTCACCATCAGTGCGTTGTTTAGCTTCTTTGCTTGTGTTCTCGGAAGTATTAATCCAGCCGCAAGAGTTGCATTTTTAATGGCGCGTCATGGATTGTTTCATTCCTCAATCGGTGAAACCCATTCCTCGAATCGGACACCACACATTGCTGTTACAGTCTGTTCGTTGCTGATGTTCCTTGTGCCTGCGGGAATGTCCTTATTCCACATCAAGCTGTTCGAGAGCATGGGATATCTGGGCGCAATCTGTAGCTATGGATTCCTGACCGTTTATACTTTGATCTCGATCGCAGCTCCGATGTACCTATATCGCATCCGAAAGCTGAAGGCGCGGCACGTTGTGATCTCAGTATTGTCGGTTGCATTTATGAGCATTCCAGTTCTAGGTAGTATTGGCATTCCAGGAAGCAATTTATTTCCAGCGCCAGAAGCACCGTATGATGCATTTCCCTATTTGTTCTTGATGTATTTGCTCGTAACCTGTGGATGGTTTGTGTTGCAACGGATACGTTACCCAGAAGTTGCCCGATCGATGGTTCGCAGAATTGACGAAATTCACGATCGATTCGCAAGCCCCATCCTCCCATCAGTCATCCCTGAGCAAATTCGTCCACGTCTATCGAGCCACCGTCAGCATGAAGAGGAGTAATCACACGTTATGGATGAACTAGTTCGGGCATTTCCAACCGGGTTCACGGCTTTTACAGCCACCAACATGGATGACATTATGATGTTGCTGCTGTTTTTCTCTCAAGTGGATGCCGTCTTTCGGCATAAACACATTGTGGCTGGGCAGTATCTGGGCTTTGGTGCGCTGGTTCTTGCGAGTCTTCCTGGCTTTTTTGGGAGTCTGCTTCTTCCCCAACCTTGGATCGGAATGCTTGGGCTTGTGCCGATTTCGATTGGGATCAGTCGCCTTCTTAATCAAGACGATGAGGAAGAAGTGGAACCCGAAACGCCGAACAATTCACTGTTCTCCAGTATTCTTTCGCCACAGACCTACAGCGTTGCTGCGATCACGTTTGCTAATGGTGGCGACAATATTGGGATCTATGTGCCGTTATTCGCGAGTAGTAGTCTAGAAAGTTTGATCGTGATCCTAGGAACCTTCTTTTCGTTGGTTGGTGTTTGGTGTTATGCTGCATTTCAACTCACTCGGCTTCCGGCGATCGCAACGACTCTAACTTGCTACGGGAATTCTCTTGTTCCCTTTGTGCTGATTGGGTTAGGCACATTAATTCTCATTGATAGTCACACGCTCGAAAATCGTGGGTTAACCGTTCTGACGCTAGTGATCAGTTGCATTTTTCTACTGACATTCAGCATAAACAACAAACGCTCTGAGACCATTGCGCCAGACGCTGAAAAAAGCTAGAGAATTGAATCGAGAATGAGTTGGCTGAATTAACGCAAGTAAGCACACCATTTTACTTCGATAGGACTTTTCACCGATCATGCCCTTTGTTTTAATTGGTTTAAGCGTATGTATGCTCATCGACAGCAGAGCATTTGAGCTTCTCTTCCGATTCTAATCTCGTTAACGTTTTGCATTGCTTAAGGAAGAAAATTATGAACCTAATCAAATTCATTTTCGTTGCATTGCTCGTTTTAATTAACGTTGTCATTGCTCCATCTGCTTGGGCAGATGCAGGCAAATTCATACGAACGCCTGAGTATGCCGAAGTAACCCAAGCGATCGACAATCTTCTCAACTCCCCTGAACAATCCGGTTTGAGCGCAGAGAAAATTCAGCAAAAACTGGGAGGTTTACGGTTAGAGAAATACATCATGGAAACGGCAGAAGATCGATCGCAGTGTCGCAATGAAACCGGAAAGACTTTAGCCGTTTACACCAAATCCAAAAAAGCCCCTGCGAATCAACCCAGCACACTCAACTATTTAGGTGCAGGTCAGGAAACTGATGATGACTATGCCTGTGAAGGAATTTATCTTCCCAGTGGTGGCAAACTTGCTCTCGCGCCGACTGACACTCTGGATCTCACAGAGGCGATCGCGCTTAAAATTGTCCCTGGAACTCAGTTAGTAGCGAAAACAAATCCTGCGGGCGCGATTGATCTCAATATTTCCCCTGCAAAAATTCTCAAAGCAGGTGAAGGAAGTTTAGCAATTCCAAATCTGACTCAAGCAGATATTGATGCTCAAGTGCCGAATGCACCAACGGACTAGGTTCGAGTCAGCCAGAGTATGAACTTTAGTATGAACCCTTACAGGAGCAAAACCGCTAAGCTGCTACATACTCTGGCAAATCCCTTCATCAACAGACAATTTGCCTGTACTGGTGCGCCTTCGCTTCGGAGCTTGAAAAGCAATCGCTCTGGCTGCACCAAGACCTTGACTGCGT
Source organism: Myxacorys californica WJT36-NPBG1 (assembly GCA_019359315.1). Taxonomy (GTDB): domain Bacteria; phylum Cyanobacteriota; class Cyanobacteriia; order Leptolyngbyales; family Leptolyngbyaceae; genus Myxacorys; species Myxacorys californica. The sequence continues at coordinate 13,701 of JAHHHO010000053.1, read as the reverse complement.
GCGAATCGAACATCATTGAGGGGGTATTAATGTTGCTATCGTCTAAATCTGAAGCATCCAAACCAGAGCCAGACCAACCTCGCCGCTTAAATCCAAATCGAATTCGAGATCATTTGGCAAATGAGCGCACTTACTTATCGTGGATGCGGAGTGGAATCGCCTTGATGGGATTCGGTGTTTTAATTGTGCGGATGAGAATTGTGCATCCTCCGCTTGCAGCTCAGCCTCCCGGAAATGGCTGGAAATTGGGACTCGCCTTCTCAATTGTTGGTCTTCTCTCTGTCTTACTTTCTACTCAGCATTACTTTGTGGTGCGCGATGACATTGAAGAAGACACGTATGAGCCACCTGATCGATGGGTAATTATTTCTAGCCTTGCGGTGGTGCTTTTAGGAATGGGAGTCATTTACTACATCTTTTCGTTTCCCTCTACTCTGGCAGGGACAGCAATCATAGAATAGGGTGCGTAACAGGTTCGACGCAAATCAGCATTCGGAGCTTTGCAATGGTAGAAACTGTGCTGCCAGAATTCAAATTCGGTGTCAAACTTGCTACTCCTTACTTGCTTACTGCCGCCGAATTGATATTAGCGCTGCTGAGTGGTCTTGGATTGACGGCGCTTGGAGTTGGTGGCGGCGCTTGGATACTGGGTGGAATTATTGGGGGCGCGATCGCATTCTATCTTTACCGTTCTCTCCTCAGCTCCCAAGCTCAACCCAATCGCAATTCTCGTCGGCTCGGACAAATTCTAGTTGGGCTTGCCATTGGCTTTTCCATTCAACACAGTAATCTGTTCGCGTTGTCACTTCAGTTGCCTATTTTTCTGCTGATGACGCTATTTTTAGTGTTCAGTGGTGGCATCATTGGCTATTTCTACTCTCGAATCGAAAAAACAGACTTACTCACTGCATTACTTGCTACGGTTCCTGGAAATATTGGTGTGATGGCAAGTTTGGCCGCAGATTACGGTAGAAATACATCTCTTGTTTCTCTCGTTCAGTTAATCCGTTTTACTGCGATTATTCTATTTGTTCCAATTATTGCTAATGTTTCCAACTCACGTGATATTACTCCTATCTTTTCTTCCGTAACTCGTGACTTACTTAAATTTGATTTAACCTATTTATTTTTACTGATTTTATTACTAATCATTACTGCATCAGCCGTTCATCTCGGTAGAAAACTCAAATTTCCTGTCGCGGCTTTCTTTTGCTCTATCCTGGTCGGCTTACTGTTTAATTCACTTTTAGCATTTCTAACATTTATTCCTCATGTCGATTTTAGTCTTCCGCTTTTGGTGAAATTAGTGGGTCAAGCGCTTTTGGGCATCACGATCGGAGAATATTGGGCAATCAATCCTCGTTTAGAAAAGCGCACCGTCGCTTACACTGCAATCCCTGTCACGCTGACGTTTTTAGCAGGATTCCTTTCAGCCGGAATTGCCAAACTGTTGACTCCGTGGGATTGGCTGACGTGCTTACTCGTCGCTTCTCCAGGTGGATCTCCTGAAATGATTTTGATCGCGTTAACCTTGCATCACAATGTTGAAGTTGTGGCAGCCAGCCACCTGGTGCGATTAACGACAATTAATTTAGCGATTCCAGCCTTGATCTCTCTAGTCTGTCATCTAGAAAATCGTGCTAATAAACTAATTTCAAGCTAACCATCATTAAAAGACTATAGATAATCGTTTGAAGCGTTCGTTGCGGCACAAACTGGCAAAGTTGAGCGCCTACCAATACTCCTGGCACTGAACCGAGCCAAATGAGTCCAACTAAGCTCCAATTCACCGTTCCCAAGGTGAGATGCCCTAGGGATGTAAAACTCAACAAAATTCCTGCTTGAGATAGATCGGTTCCGACTAATTTTTTGGCGTCAAGCTGGAAAAATGTCATGAGGGCAAGGGCAAACAGCGAACCTGAAGATACGCTGGTTAGACCGACAAGACACCCTAGAAACGCTCCCACACCCATTGTTAAGGCTCGTCCTGAATGAGTTTCTAAGTCAAACTTAGGCAGTTCAGGAAGTTGGACATTTGGAAACACTGCGAGAAGCAATAACTTTGTCAATCCGATCGCGGTGACGAGTAAGATTGTGAACCCTAGCGCTTTGAGCAAGGTAGAGTCAAAATCCAATGTCTCAATCCGTCGGATAGAGTGCAAAATTCCTACGCCCGATAGTGTCCCCGGAACGCTTCCCATCGCTAACCATTTCACAATTTTGATATCAAGGGTTTGTTGTCGCCAGTGCTTGAAGCCTCCCACAACTTTCATCAGCGTTGCCGCCCAAATATCAGAACTGACTGCGATCGCGGGGGGAACCTGAAACACAAAAATCAGCATCGGAGTGATGAGAGAGGCTCCCCCAATTCCGGTTAGACCGACAACAATTCCTACAAAAAAGCTGAGAAATGGCAGCAGTAAGTAATCCATAACACTCTCTAAACTCAGGACATGAGGGGGCGCGATATGAATGAACTAGGTATTTCTAGACGCAGCGACTTGTACGAACTTTTGAAACTTTGCAACAAAAGTTCTTGTAAGTTCTAGCTGAGAGGTACGATTTGCGCGATTTCTATGACGTTGTGCGTGGCGCTAATCGCTGCTGAAGCTTCTATAACTTCCAGGGTAAAAATGCACTCAAATCCCCTAAATTTCCGTTTGGAAACAGGGATGAAGCATCGAGAATCTTAAATTGCACCAACGCTAGAATCACGAGGCTATAGGCTGTTGAAGAAAGGACACCTACTAAAAGTTCTTTTTTGATATTTCGTTCTTTGGGCTGGTCGTTGAGAACTTCAACTGCACCAAACTGCATCAGCAAGACTCCCGCGATGTTCGAGAGCCAATAGCCTGCGATCGTACCTGGCAAAAACCAATCTTGAGACACCCAGCTACACAGATAACCAAACCCGTAGGCAACAGGCAGGTTAAAAAACACGTCATTCCAAAAGCTGAGGGGTGATAGCAAGTAACCGATCACAAATAGCAAACCTCCTTTTGTCTTTTTGAAGAAGCTTGATTTGGACTGGCTGTTTTCCTGAAGTGACTGCTCAGCAGCCGCTTCCGACTGGGCTTGTTCTAACTCTGTCGACGGCTCACTAACCCTAGTAAAGTTACTCATCTAAAATACTTAATCTTTATCGGCTTATCGTATTTTACATAAAACTGCTTGAAAAATACTAAATTCCGATCGGTTTGCCGTATTTTTTAATTGATACTAAGAACTTGCTGAGAAAAAGACAAGACAACTCGTAGATTTGCTTGCTTAGAATGAGTTTCATCCGACAAAAGGGAGATTTATAGTTGCAAGCAGTAGTAGCAATCTTACGGAGTTCTGCCGAACTGATCGCACCATCAATCATCACTTGACTCACCAATCACTTGACTCACCAATCACGCTTAGATTCCAGCTCTAGACCGGGGATAAAAGCTAGAGCAGGATAGCGAAAGAAGGCTTTAGTGATTGTCAAGAAACCTTGACACAAAATCCGTGTTCTTTCCGTACCTAATTTCCAAAATTCATATCCTCTGCATTTCTTCTGAGAATTCCCACTATGCGAGTAGGAATTCCTAAGCAAGTTCTACACGAAGATGCATCCCGAAAGGCCACTTTAACACCGTAGATTATTGAAATCCCCGGTAATCAGATGAACTTATTACCCTTTCAATCTTGTCATTCACCAATCCTATTGACTCCTCTAAACACTAGCGCTAGCGTATTTTCAGAAGCCCGATGCGACCTTCCTACCGCTACAGAACGAAAAAGGAGACAGCGACGATGACCGAAACAGAAATGACCGAAACAGAATTCACAACGCTCGAGATGCAAGTTTGCCTCCAAGACTGCACCAATGTGCATAAGATTTGCCTGGATGCGATGTCTCGTTATCTGAAGACGGCTGGCAAGAGCGTAGATATGAACCTCGTCTGCATGCTGCGCGATTGTGCGGAGATGTGCATGATGTGCATGAACCTGATTATGGATGGTTCTGAATTTATGGGGCGTACAGCGACAATTTGTGCAGATATGTGTGAGAAGTGCGCCGTAGCGTGCGAAATGATCAACGACAATGTAGATATGATGGCATGTGCATTAGCTTGTCGTCAGTGCGCAGAAAGTTGTAAAACGCTAGGACGTCAATCGATCGCCTACTTCCGTAGACCAAATTTTGTGACGGAGGACGTACTGTTCTCTAAATAATTTATCTAAATAATATAGAGAAACTGTAATCCGTTCGAAAAAAGTGCGATACTCCGAAGTTTGCAGAGCGATCGCGGTAATGCTAACGCAGATTTCCTAGAGGGTTGTTAACCACCGTTCCTGTGTAGTGAGGCATCCAACCTTCTACCGTGGTGAAGTATCGCACCGCTTTCAGATGTAGAGACACAGACAGGCTAAACCAATGTTCTGTATTTGCAGGAATGTGAATGTAGTCTTGGGGCTGCACCAGCAGTTGCAGTTGCGTACCGTCTGCCTGCGTAAACCCAAAAATTGCTTCTCCCGCTAAGATGTGAAGCGCTTCGGGAGCAGAATGCGTGTGGTAACGGCTGTAGGTCGTCATTAATGGGTAAAGATTTGCCGACCCCGGATGCAAGGTGAGTAAATCAGACCAACTATACTCGCCTTCCTGCTTCAGAAATGCAAAGCGGCTGTCATAGAATTCTAAAATCTGCTGCTTTGCCGTTTCGCCCAACAAATCCTGCGACAGCAGATCGCAAAGTAGCGGCGATGTTTCTGAGTCAAACTGCTTAAGACGGACATTCAGAGGGGAAAGCTCAGTAACGATGTCGTTTAGCTTAGTCAGAATAGCGCCGTTAGAATGCAGCAGGATAGGCATAATTCAGAGAAATGGTTTGGGATCTGAATATAGGTCAATGAATCTTTGCTAAGCATACCAGCGAATTTGATCTAATTTCAACTCATTGCCGAGCGGAGAACCGTAGATTCTTAGATCTCTGACATTATTCAAATCCCTCTGAACGCTTCCAATAGCGCTAATCTTGGAAGAGCGGCATAACTACGCTCCTTTAAGTGTAGTTGTGCCGCCATAACGAGTTTGCCTACATTTTCAGGACGTTTTCTGATTTGGAGCGCTGCCTTTAATGCGCCGTCCATTGCAGTATTGATGAAATTCCGTTTTCTCTCGCTAGCTCTTCACCACATATGATCGCAACCTCATCACTTACCTTGTAATACTTGATCACTCTATATTCAAGCGCGACAGACGATCGCAATTCATATTGCGCTGCGAAAGGACTTGGGCTATTCTTAGAATAAACTACGGTTATTCGATCAAGGAACCGGGGTTTTAGCAGGTTTTGCTAGGGTTTGGTGTTCTATCCTTCCGGGCACAGCCTAATGCACCTGCTGTCTGTAGTTGTTTATGTGCAAAGGTTAAAAATTTTATGGCGATCGTCGTTGAAAATGTCTCCCGGCAATTTGGCAACTTCAAGGCTGTCGATCAGGTGAGCTTAGAGATCAAAACAGGTTCTCTAGTCGCTTTACTTGGGCCCTCTGGTTCAGGAAAGTCTACCCTTTTGCGCCTCATAGCAGGGCTAGAACGTCCAGACAGCGGTATCATCCGCTTACGGGATCAAGACGTGACCCAACACAGCGTGCAAGAGCGCAACATTGGTTTTGTGTTTCAGCATTATGCCCTGTTTAAGCATTTGACGGTTCGCCAAAATATCGGCTTTGGATTGGAAATCAACAAAGCACCCAAAGGCAAAATCAAAGCACGGGTAGAGGAATTACTAGACTTGATTCAACTAGAGGGACTCGGCGATCGCTATCCGTCCCAACTATCGGGTGGACAACGCCAACGAGTGGCTCTTGCACGGGCACTGGCGGCAGAACCTGAAGTGCTGCTCTTAGACGAACCGTTCGGGGCGCTCGATGCAAAGGTGCGGAAGGATTTACGGGCGTGGCTGCGGAAACTCCACGATGAAGTGAAAGTGACTGCCGTGTTTGTCACCCACGATCAAGAAGAAGCGATGGAAGTTGCGGATGAACTGGTCGTGATGAACAAAGGACGCATTGAGCAAATTGGAACTCCGGCAGAGGTGTATGATCGCCCGGCTACGGCATTTGTGATGAGTTTTATTGGTCCGGTGAATGTGTTGCCAAGCACGTCTCGGCTGTTCCAAGACAACCATCTTGACATTACAGAACCAGAGGTTTTCTTGCGTCCTCGCGATCTACAAGTGGAGACGAGTCGCGGTGAAACCAAAGCGATCGCGAGGGTAAGTCGTTTGATCAATTTGGGGTGGCAAGTGGAAGCGGAATTAATCCTTGAAGATGGTCATTCTGTCCATGCAATTTTCACGCGCGACCAGTATGAGCAATTACGGCTGAGTCCGCAGCAACAGGTTTATGTGAGACCCAAGCATCCTAAAGCATTTCATAGTCGCGAAGCTTTGAAACTGGCTTCGTAATGGAATAAATCCCACTTTGCAGCATGCTCGGTTGTGTTGCAAATTCTTTTTAGTGGTAATTGAACTGCATCGATCATGTTGCTTTAAGCGATATCTTCAAACAGTTCTTCGATAAGCTTCGCTTGAGACAGACGATCCCCTTGGCTGATGCCATTCGCTTGCCCTTTGCGAATCATACTCATTGCTTCGATGCCGCTTAAGATGCGTCTTCCTATAAGGGAAAGTCGCAAAGGCTAAAACCAGACTCAATCCCAAACTCGATAACGGCTTCTTCACCCAAACTCTCCCATCAGAAACTATCCGATTTGCATGTGATAGAAGCTCAGTAAACATTTACTGAGTGGTGAGTAGCGTAATCTGATCGAGTGCAGCTTGAGATCGTCCTGCATTCTCAAGCTGTGAAAAAAATCTTGCGGCTTGTTTAAAGTCTGAAGCCTGACTGCCTGACAGAAGTAGGTGAAAGCCAATAGAGATAGGATTGAGAGGAGAGATAGGATTGATAGAGAGGGTAGAGAGACATGAGAGGCTGGAGTTACCACACAACAGCGCTCTGCTATGTCACACCCTACCCAACTGTATGGTCAATTATTCGGCTTCCTGCGTCAATACTGCCGCGCTCAAGATCTACGGCACCTCAAAGCGCTGGCATGGATGGTGAGCGCCTTAATCTGTAGCGGACAACTGAGTTTGCCTGCTTGGGAACCCTATGTGCCGAGTCGAGCCACCAAAGCGCAAAGTGTGGAGCGGCGTGGCGACGTTTGTTAGGCAATCAACGGGTGCGGGTTAACCAGATATACCTGCCGTTAGTGATGGTTGCGTTCAGTGGATGGAGCCATCATCGGTTGTATCTTGCTTTGGACACCCCCGTCTTGTGGAACCGCTATTGCATGATTCACCTGTCCGTTGTTTGTTGTGGGCGTGCAGTGCCATTGCTGTGGCGAGTCTTGGAGCATGGCAGTGCGACTGTTGCCTTCCAGGAGTATCGACTGTTGCTGCGAAAAGCTCGCTGGTTGTTGCGCCAGCATCAGGATGTGATGCTGTTGGCTGATCGAGGATTTGCCAATCATGAGTTGATGGAGTGGTTACAAGCGAGTCGGTGGCACTACTTGTTTACGCTTACCCTCCGATGTCCTGCTGCAGGGTGCCAGTCGCTATCCCAAGATGGTTAGCAGGTTATATCCACCCTTGGGAGAAGCTCGGTTGTACCATCAGGTGCGGTTATGGGCAGATGGAGTGTGTCGTTGCAATCTAGCCCTAGCAACAGTTAGAGGAGCTAAGGAATCATGGGCAGTGATCACAGATGAGTCTCCCTTGTTGCAAACTTTGTGGCAATATGCGCTCCGCTTTCAAGTTGAAGAATTATTTTTAGATAGCAAGTCAGGGGCGTTTGAGTTAGAAGATTCTCGTCTACGCACTGAAGCCGCCTTGGAACGGCTCTATCTGGTTGCGGCACTGGCTCTGCTCTATGCCACCACACAGGGAATGTCTGTGCAAATCGCGGGGTTGCGTCAACAGGTTGACCCCCACTGGCGGCGTGGCATTAGCTACCTCAAAATTGCGTTGCGTTGGCTGCAGGGCGTTGTGCATAAAGGACGGCAACTCCTGTCTCCGATGGCGTTGCTGCCAAAAGACCCACACCCCTGTTTTGCATCGAAGCGGGCTGAACGTGATTTTTATGACCAAATTTGGTTTACTCGAATTCGTTCCCTAACCTGTAAATCTTGATCTGCTTGTCATTCACCTAAATGTGTCAGGCAGCCAGCAGAGCTACTATTCCCAACCCTTCACGACAAAATTAGACATCTAACGTTCCCCGTCAGCGGTTACCAAGATCTTTGCAACACCACAAGAGGCTTGGGTCAATCCGCTGCACCAGGGTCGTTAGACCTTAAACCCGCAGAAACGACACAATCGCTTGCATATCCTTCTCAAGATCTTTGTTAACCCAGACAGGACCAGCAAGTGGGTGATCTTCAATGGCTCTTTTACCCCAAACTGCTTCGGCAATACAAATTCCTTGACTAGATTTCAGATTCAGCATAATGCAATCACGACCTTGTTTTTGACGAACGTTGATTGACTCAATTTCTGAAATAGGAAATTTGGTAGTTCTGCACACCAATAGCTGTTTCTGAGTGACGCGAACCCAATTCTCTGTTTTGTTAAATTCACATCTATAAATCCGTTTACTGATAAAACGTTTACAGGCAGATATAAGCATTACTATGGACAACACAACCAAAAAGCCATTGCCGATTGGACGATTCAACGACCAACCGAACGACCTAATCTGAAGCGTGGTTTGAGTTGGATCGTTGATAAATCTTTGAATTTTAGCAGTGGCAGATTCGTCAGCTTTAGATGAGCGACTCATTAATTGAATCTCACCGCTCTGTGTTTTTACGATCGCTACAGAGTCGGTATAACTACAATTCGCGCCCTGACTACCACGCCTAAAGCCACAAATGGGTTCAGATCTAACGCTTTGTATGACGATGGACTGTTCGATCTGCCAGTTGCCCACCATATGCCGTGTGAGCTGGCATTGAGATAGCTCTCCGTCACGATGGCAACTTATTTCTGGCACGGTCGTGGCGATCAAAATCGATCCAGCACCGATGATTAAGCAGCAGGCGATCGCTAATCGTTCACCCGTTTGATGATGTTGTGTGACTAATTCAGTCGTGGTTTGCTTCAGAATCTTCATAACCAATGTTACTCGTTCACCACGATGCCTTCATACAACAGAGGGTCTAACGGTGAAGTTGTGCGACGGCAGATAACCTTGAGTTCCGACCGGTAACTTCTGCTCCGTCCACACCAACCTAGGGTTGAGCAGCTTGGCTACCACTGTTGCAAAAACTCTAACGACTTTTCCATAAATATATTGCATTTCATTTATGTCTGTTTTTGATGTAGACAAAATTTTGCTCTCCAAACGGTTACATCTATGAAGAGCCGATGGAAAAATCACCTTTAGCGTTTAGAGGAAGTGGGCGCACCCAAATCGAATGTTGTCACTCAGAAAACAAGCCTAGACAAATCACTAATTCTGAGTTTCCATAGATAGCCGTACTTATTGCGATTTGCCCACAGGTCAGCTTTGAATGCTCCATAGTTGCCGAAGTTGTGAGCGCATCCGGGGTGATTAGAGTGATGCAAGTTGCATAACGGAAATACTTGCCAAAGGGGAAACTCAAACCCTGGCAAAGGCAAGCTGTAACCCCATAGAAGCGGAATTAGCACGAAACCAAATAGAGATAGAGAAGTGATCACAGTTGCCATTATAGACAACAACGCAACAGGATACACAACCGGAATGCCGTAGAATGCATGATGCGCTTCAGTAGCAGGGGCTGAGCAGCAAACACACTTCCCACGAGTCAGAGCCTTTGCCCGTTTTGCCGTTCTGCGCCGTTTCTGAGGATGGTAGCGCTTGAAAGCTTTAGGATTACTGACCCATCCATCACGTTTTAGATATGCCATTGTCTTATTTCCGAGAGGTACAAATCGCCGCGATCGCAGAGGGAAATGCCCAAGCGATGGACTGAGGGACAGAGCAGCCAATGAGGAGCGATGCCAGTCCTGAAATGCTGGTGAAAATCGTGGTCTTGAGCGCGATCGCAATGAGAGTTTTGCGGCGATGCTAGAGGAACGCCGCTGCAAGCTGTTGACCTGAAAGGCGATCGTTCTCTAGTTCAGTTCCACATTGCTGTTGCAAGAATCGATCAATGCCAGGGTGATACCGTTCACTAAATCCCTGCTGCATTGCTGCAAGCTTGGCATCAGCGACGATCGCGCCTAGCTCTAAATCTTCCTCAATTCCCAGATCTAAGGGAATGTCTGGTAGTTGTTTGATTTGCTTCATTGGTCTTCAGGGTTTGAGCTAGAGCCACAAAACCAGAGAAAGTGATCGCACTGAGGATGAGAAGCGCGGTTAGAGTTATCAAGTTTTGCCACAGTTCAGAACGGTGATGGGCTTGAGCTTACCGCCGTGCGTGAGCCGTCAAAATGTCGATCGCCTCTAAATCATCGCCGTGGCAAGAGAGATAGCCTGTAGAAGTCGCAGTGAACTGAATCGGGGATTTACTCATTCTCTTCATCCCCATACAGATCGGATTCTTTAACGCCGTGAGCTTCGTAAATCGCATCTTTCAGCAAGGTTTTGACCTTTTGCTGAGATGTCTTAACGTGTGACTGGAAAAGTTTTAAGTTTGCTGAGAATCGATCTTCATAGACCTGATATGCCTTAGCAAATGGCGCATCAGCCGCCGCGATCGCAACTTCGCTTAGTTCATCCTCTAAATCAATTTCGGGCGCTGTTTCCTGTTGAGGCGTGAGGTTCTGTTTCTGTTTCTGCTTAGGCTCCGTTTGGTTGACTAACTGAGAGGGGGCTTTAGACGGTTGACCTTTAACTAAATCAGACATTTTTGACTCCTATACAATCAGGGGGTTAGTGAGTTTCTTCGCTAGAAAGTTTTGAATCAATTCGTCACAGTCCTCTCGCGATCCGCCCGCAAGCTTGACAAATTCCAGGGCGGCGGCGTCTCCCTGCTTGGTGCAAAGTTCGACAAAGCTTTCTCTAGATGAATACGGGCGAATACGCTTGTAGCAAGCGAGAACATAGAGCCGCCAAACTCCTTCGCAATCGATGGGCGTATATTCTGGCAAGCCGATCGCCGTGCAGTCACGGCTAATGATGGACGGGTCTATCCCTCCAAACATTTCGGCAATTTCTCGACGGGAAAAGGTAATAGGCTCTACTGCCGAAGGGGATGGCAAGTGGGGTAGGGGATCTCTAGGGCGGCGTCTGGTCATGCGAATCATGCGAAGTATGGCGGGCATGTGATTCTAGAAAAACGTGCGATGAACATGCGATGTCATGCAAACACTGTTAGCGCTTCAAGGGGCAAAGTCGCATGAATTCTGAAAGCTCAAAATCGCTGCAATTCAAATGGGAATAGATTTCAGGAGTTTTAAGCGGTGCAAGGTAGCATGTCATGCTACATCACCGATTTGAACGACTTCAAATCGGGCAGAAGCTGAAGCTTGGGTCCAATCGTTGAAAAAATGATGGGTGTCTTTGCTTCCATCGATCGCGCCTTCAGTCTTTCTAATTGCTCAATCAGCGAGTCACTCTCCACGGGCACAAGATAGCGATTCTTCATCAGATTGCGAATCATATTAAAATCGCCACGCTGTCTGCCCTGCTCATCAATCCAGCTATAGCCCTGACACAGAATGTTGAGATTGCTACGGATGTTAGAGTCTTCTGTGATTCCCAGTGAGGCTACGTTATAGCTTTGAGTGTCTACAAGTAGACATACATTCATTTCTCTACCTACTGTCACTAGGGTTGAGAGTTTTTTCGAGTAGTTGGTTTTGTACCATTTCTCTTCGCGGCAGGTGTCATAGATTGAGTGCCAGTCTGACAGAATCAGCCTCACGGGTTGAGTCTTAAATGATTCCCTTGCCGACTCAGGAGCGCGGCGGCGAGCGTCGAAGATGTTGTAAACCTCATTGATCGCCGCGAGTGCCAACAATGGATCAAGCGGGTCAAAGAGTGCCGTTCTACCGCGTTCCCGCAGTCCGCAGAAAGAATCGTTCTTCTGAGCAATCACCCACGCTTGAAGGTTAGGAAACTTGGCAAACATCCGATTCAGAATGTATGCCTCACTAACGCTTTTCCCGGTCCCGGTAGCACTCGCGAACACAGTCGAAATATCCGAAACGACAATCTCATCGAGAGCCTGACAGATTCCCGGTTGTTCGATGGGCGCTTGTGCAGTGGGCGGTGGTGGCGGTTGTGCGGGTTGGGGTATGGGCGCGGGCGCGGGTTGGGGTGCAACTGGAACCATGGACGGCGCGGACGTTGCAGGTTGCGCAGGTTGTGCAGTTGGTGCAGCGGGCGGCGCAGGTTGTGGTTCGTCTTCTGCGTCATCTCCCGCGTCTAAGTCCATCTCCATATCATCGGGATCGACTCCCAGATATTCGGCATAGTAGCGACGCGCATCATCTTCAGCAATCACTTCGTCAACTTGCAGTTTCGCCCCTGCATGGAGCTGCAATTTCTGCACTTTCGCTTGGGCGATCGTCTCATTCTGCATGTAGGCGATGTTCTCCTCTTGCAGTCTGAACCGTTCTGCAACTCCTTCTCTTTTCTCAACGGTTTGAGATGCCTTAATCGTGAAGGCGAACGAACCAGCACCAATTGCAGCAGAGAAGAGAGAAGATAACAGCATCCCACCACTTTTCTGCTGAGAAGTTAGGGAACTCGTAGCGCAGAGGATGCCCAACACGCCAACCGCAATTCCTAGACCAATATGCGTTCTGTTCAACTCGCCTTCATTGGGCATGTGCTGCACCGTCATTTTGTTGGCCTCCGAAACAACAAACTTGCGCCCACTGCCACGAGTAACGCGACGGCGGGAATGGTGGCCTGTAATCCAAACTTCTGACTAGATGGTTCTGCCATCGTGCCGTAGATGGCATCCCATGAGCCGCCAACAATACCGAAGAGGACGATTACGCCAATCATCACCGCTAGAATGCGTTCTGAAGTGCGACGGGATAAGCAGGTATAGACAATGCAACCCACGATCGCCAATCCCACGATGAGCAGATATCCGGGCATGACACCGGGGATGAGGCGAGCGAAAAGGGTTGCGCCCAAACCGATTGAGAACAGTAACCCAACGCGAGAAATGCCGCGAACGATGTCATGAAAGGTGAGCGGTTTGGGCGCTTCCTCGACTTCCCAATCGCCACCGGGAACGAGAAAGGAATTACCTTGCTTCAGCCTGCGCGGGTCATAGATGAAGCCTTCGTCATTGTCGAACATGGCTCAAGTCCTCAGTTAAACAGCGCTGTCACAGCGTTACCCCTACGGGGCTTAACGGTCCTGCCGTTGATGTAGTCGGTGAACTCGCGCCGCTCCTCCGATCTCAACTTCGCCTCTTCTGGTTGTTCTTTAATCCGGTTGATATCGTCGTTGACCTTTTGACGGCTCACCGTGCGATCGACGCGCATTTGAGCAACGGCTTTCTTCCGCATTGCTGCGAGTTCTGATTTGAATTTGTTCTTGCCTGACGTGAGATCCAGTTTGCCTTTACGCCGAGCGAGTTGGATTCCATGCTGAGTAGACTTAATCGGCAATAGCTTAATCTAGAAGACATATAGTTATTCTCGCTCGAAAGCTGAACCGCCTGCCATGTTGAGCTACAGCAGTGTCAGAAATAAACCTCATGTCCTCCAGAGTTTGACT
>JAHHHO010000051.1 GCA_019359315.1 Myxacorys californica WJT36-NPBG1 | reverse complement strand
CCGGGTTGATAGCGTAAAAGCTCAAGCAGTTTGTCCCAGGGGCGTCGCTTAGAAGCGTTGGCGTTGACATTGCGGTTTAGGTTTAGCGTATTCAGCCCAACTTCACACAATTATCAACACAACCTAGGTTGTCTAACTTTGTATTAAACAATATTGACACAGTGTTGACATAAATTTCACTGCCGAACGTACTACTCAGACGCCTTCTAGTAGGCATCTGGGCAAGCTGTAGCAGTTTTCAGTCTGCCATATGGTGACGGATCGGATCGCGGCTTCTGGGGCATACTTAAAGGGCACAGTATGACTCAGAGTGTTAGTCAAAGTATGGTCGTTTTGATGGAACTTTATTTTGATAAAACTTTAGTTTGTACAAACGCTCTTGAACTTTGCAACTCTGTTTGAGGCATAGAGGAAGTTTGAGGCATAGAGGAACCGCTCTAGAGTTTGGCAGAGCCAATCGCAGCTTCGAGAATCACGACTATGAACCAGCCGTCCGCCTCTGACTCAATCGATCCGTCTACGCCAATTGCATCGACAGAATCGACCATCGAAAATGTGCTTCAAAAGCTTCCTCCCGAAGCAAAGCAGTGGGCGGAGCGTTTGCCTTGGAACGAGCGACGCTATGTGTTATCGCTGTGTCATTTGCTGTGTGCAGCGGCACCCGACGTGCAAGCCGAATTCTTAGATGAATATACGGCGAATGGGTTAATTGCAAGACTTGTCAATAATCGTGAGATCAAACAAAAAGTTAGAGACAATCTGAAGCGGTTCCGGATTTCAACAGAATTAACCGAAGCGTTGGTCAGAGGCTACATCCGACAGTTTTACATTCATTCGGCTCAAGATGCGCGGCGGCAGCCCGATCTGTTTCTCGAATCGGCACTGCGAATTGTGGCAAGTACCGAGGAACGCAACAACATTTTTAACTACATTTTGGGATTTGAACTGATCAAAATGATGTTTGGAATGAGTTGGCTACAACACGAACGTCTATACCGACTTCAACGCAATCAGGAAGACTTCGTTGAGATGTACATCAAGCCGATTCAACATACGCATCGCCTCAATCAGATCATCACGCCTAGAGACGAAAAGCTATTTTTTGCGCGGCGCGACTATTTTGTACAAAAGCCAGATATTTCTGACAAAAAACTGGTTGAACTTGCGATCGCAACCTTCACAACTGCTGCTACAACCAGCTTTGGCTTCTCAATTATCCGCCATCCCAAAGCGCTCTCATTTAACTACGACTTCATCTATGAACTCGATCAAGACGCTATCTTCTCTTAATCTTTTCTATTAATCTTTCAGAAAGAAGTTTTAAAGTGCTTGGGACTAACCCACTCGAATAAAATTTGAGCGAGTTAGTCCCAAGAGAATTACGTTGTTCAACAATTGATTATCCAACAATTGAGTTGTTCAACAATTATCCCAACAGATAGGCCGATCGCATTGCCCAAATAATCAACACGGCAATACTTCCCAAAATCATAACGGCAGAAGCCGTAACTACAATTGGGCTATCTGCTCCATCAAACTTCATGATTCCACGGTTTAGGTCTGACATGATGGTTTGCAACTCCTCTCAAGCAGTGGTACGGTAGGTGACTGGTTTTACAGTAGCCAACAATTCGAGTTGACTAACCCATTCTGAAGCATTATTTTAGCTTTTACCTCCTATTAGGGGCAGTAATTGATCAAAATTTGTCAAAACTTTTTGTACTGAAATGCTCTACACCAGACAAGATAGGAAAGCACAAGTGCAAACGTTGACTTAATGAAATGGTTCTTACTGATTAGCGCGGCGCTGATTGCCGTCTTGATTTTGGTCGAGATGGGGCTGCGAGCGCGCTTTGGGTTTGGCAATCCGCTGCTTTACGTGCCGGATGCTGAGATCGGATATCTGCTTGCACCTAATCAAACCGTGCGTCGCTTTGGTAACCGAACCTCGATCAATCAATACTCTATGCGGAGTGCTGAACTTAGCGATCGCTCCTCCAACCGAACGCGAGTGCTGATGATTGGAGACTCGATTGTGAATGGAGGCTGGTGGACAGATCAGCCCGATATTTTATCTGAACTGGTGGCAAGACCTTGGAACGGCAAGCTGGAGGTACTGAATGCATCCGCAAATTCTTGGGGTCCGCGTAACGAGTTAGCATATCTGAGACGATTTGGGGTGTTTGAGGCGCAAGCGATCGTACTGGTGATCAACACCGATGATCTGTTTGCCACGACTCCATCGCCTTTAGGGGTTGGGCGCGATCGCAACTATCCCGATCGCCCGCCGCTCCTCGCCCTGACTGAAGTTTTCACTCGGTACATTCTGCCCGCTCCACAACTGCCGTTGGAGTTGCAGAAACTTCAGACGGAGGGGGGCGATCGCGTCGGAGCTAACCTGGAGGCGATTGAGCAAATTCATGCGATCGCTACTCAAGCGAATGCTCAATTTTTGCTGCTGATGACGCCTCTGCTAAGAGAAATTGGTCAACCCGGTTCCCGCGATTATGAAATAACGGCTCGTAAGCGCCTTCTAGAATTTACTGGAGCAAACCGCATAGCTTATATCGACGTTCTGCCGATTTTTAACCAAGCGCCTACCCCTAAAGATCTCTATCAAGACCACATCCATCTCAGTGCTCGTGGCAATGCGCTTTTAAGTACTCAGATTAATCAATGGCTAAAAAAAAGGTTGACAGAATAAACGTTAGCCGAGATCTCAAGGATCGTTTATCTTTTTCTCTGCGTCTATATTATTGGGAATCCTGAAACTCGTCAGTGAATTATTTATGTACTAGCGTTTCGGAGGTAAAACAGCATGGCTTTAACTGGAATTGATGTCTCGGCTTACCAAGAAAACGTAGACTGGGCAACCGTTGCCAGTCAAGGAATTTATTATGCCTTTGCTAAAGCAACCGAAGGGGCAACGAGTAACGATCCCTTATTTGTCCGAAACTGGAAGGGCATTCGCTCTGTGGGCATCGTTCGAGGCGCGTACCATTTTTTCCGCCCCGGACGCGATCCTGCTGCGCAAGCGGCCAACTTTATGCAAACTGTTGGCAAAATCGAGCCGTTTGACTTACCACCCGTGTTGGACTTAGAAATTACGGACGGTTTAGATACGAGAACTATCATCGATCGCGCCCTCAAATGGCTGTCTATTATCGAGGACAAAACGGGACGCAAACCTTTGCTCTACACGTTTCCCAGCTTTTGGGAAGATAAGCTTGGCAGTCCTGCTAGCTTTGCAGAATATCCTCTATGGATCGCAAATTTTGGAACCCGGACACCTTTTGTGCCCAGAACCTGGAAAACCTGGACGTTTCACCAGTATTCTGAAACGGGTGTTCTCCGCGGCATTGTGGGCAACGTTGACCTGAACCAGTTTGCTGGCACTCTAGACAACTTGCAAGCTTTGCTCAAGGGTCGGATTCCGCTACGTCAAACCTATGTCGGAAATGTCGTGAAAGAGCTGCAGCAGTTGCTCAAGGGCAAAGGGTTTGATGTCGGGACGCCAGATGGTGATTTTGGGTCTAAGACCAAAGCCGCTATAATTGCCTTTCAAAAGTCTAGAAATTTAGTGGCAGATGGCATTGTTGGGGCAACAACATGGGCAGCGCTAGAGGGCGCAACGCCGACTCCAACACCGACCCCGACTCCAACACCGACCCCGACTCCAACGCCGACTCCTGCTCCAGTTCCTGCGCTGTCGCCGCTGACATTAGTTAATGTTTGCAAGTACTATCAATCGTTACCCAGCCAAGATCAAGCCCTCAATTGGTTACAAGGTCAAATTCCGAAAGCAACCCTTGAGGAATTTACGCGACGGTGGAGACAGTGAACCGGCTATTCAGGCTGAGCAGAGACATTAGCAACGAATAGGCAGCAGATGTAGCGGATGAGCTTTCTGCTGCCGATATAAATTATTAGCTTTCGTTGTCGTGCAAAACTTAGCAGCCGATATCGCACTCCAATTCAACCACTAACCCGGAGTTTGGCAGAGCGATCGGTTGGTTGAAATACACCATTGTTGTGGTTGCATTTTCCTCGAAGCCAATCCGCTTGTAAAACTCTTGCTGATTGGTCGTCATTAGATAGACGCGCTCTACCCGACAGACGTGAGGATGGCTCAGCACGGTTTGTACCAGTTTGCGTCCGAGTCCTGCACCCTGATAGTCTGGATGAACCACAACGTCCCAAATTGTGGCGCGATAAATGCCGTCTGAAGTAGCTCTAGCAAAGCCGATCAGATGATCATGATCCCAAGCTGAAATGACGGGATTACTGTTTGCGATCGCGAGTGCTAAATCTTCTCGCTTGCGATCGCGTGCCCAAAACGCCGCAACCTGAAATAATGCTTGAAGCTGATCGAGATGAAGTTCTGAGCCGCGATTCGCGCTAGGCTCAATGCAGGCATTCTGCAATCTTGTAGAATCGCGAAACTGAATATGACGACAATCCATGCTCAACGCATCCTGTTCTGACAACTAGACCAAGGCAATTAAGCGATTACCTTCCCTTGGTTTTACCCAACTTTAAGCGAAGAATCGGTATCAAAATTCTCACTTTAGATCTAAATAATTTCTTTATATCGTTGATGGAAGCAAATAGTGGAAACTTAGCCGATTCTAAAAAGTTGCGCTCTGCGCTAATCGCCCTCCTGCTTGCGAAACTTCCTGTCTATTTTCTTGGTCAAACCTTTTCGGTGCTTTACTCAAACCGCTCTCAACCGTCTTTGTAGGTGTCCATGCCCATGTCAAACTCTGCTAACGGTTCGCTACAGCCTCGCCGCCTGAGACTCCGCAAACGTCCTATGATTTTGATCGGCTTGCTCTTGGCATGGAGTTTGGCATTGGGTCTAGGGTTTGCAACCGTCATTGCTCCGTCACCGTCTGTTGCGGCTGACCCTGTTGCAGCTAGCGCAACGCCCAACTCAGTTGGAACCGTAGACATCATTCCTCAGCGCTATCAGCTTGGACAACAGCTTTACCTAGAAAACTGTGCGACCTGTCATATTGGAGTTCCGCCTGGGCTGTTGCCAACCCAAACCTGGCGAGAATTACTGCGCGATCCTCAACACTACGGAGCCGAGCTTCAGCCCTTGGTTGACCCACCTCGTTACCTAGTTTGGAATTACTTACAGTTCGCCTCTCGGCTAGTGGCGGCAGATGAAAAAGTGCCTTACCGAGTTGCCGACTCGAAATATTTCAAAGTCTTGCATCCAAAAGTAGAGCTACCCCAAAAAGCAACCCTTGCAACCTGTATCACTTGTCATCCAGGCACAAATCAGTTCAATTTTAGAAGCCTCACTCCAAATTGGGAGAATGCACCATGAACTTTAGAGATGAACTTTAGAGATGAACGCATCGAGCAAATCTTCGTCTGAGTCTGTCAGCATCTCTTTTATCTTGCCGAATGAGTTAACAGTTATGACTTCAATTTAGGAGTGAAACGTCCTACGATCGACTTTACGAAGTTTCAAACGATCGCGCCGACAGTTTGTATTCTCGCTGCTCCATTTCGGTAATACGTACCATCTCGTCGCGGCTTCGATCGGATGGGCTTAAGCCAAAATGATAAGATTGGTATACCTTAGATGAGTTCTAAGGGTCGGATGTCATTAGCTTTGTGGCACGTTACTAATAGCTGCATCCGAAGATTCGATTCCCTACCCTGATTCAAACCCGCTAACTTCCTCTCATGCTTAAAACTCTGCTGGGCGACCCCAATGCTCGTAAAGTCAAGAAATATCAGCCATTAGTGGCTGAGATTAATCTTTTAGAAGAAGAGATTAAACCGCTCTCGGATGACGAATTGGCGGCAAAAACCGCAGAATTTAAGCAACGGCTGGCAAAAGCAAGAAACGAGAACGAAGAAAAGCAAATTCTCGATGATATTTTGCCAGAAGCTTTTGCGGTAGTGCGAGAGGCAGGGATTCGGGTGCTAGGCATGCGGCACTTTGATGTGCAGCTAATCGGTGGTATGGTGCTGCACGATGGTCAGATTGCAGAGATGAAAACCGGAGAAGGAAAAACGCTGGTTTCGACGCTGCCTGCCTATCTCAATGCGCTCTTGGGACGCGGGGTTCACGTTGTCACCGTCAACGATTATCTTGCCCGTCGTGACGCCGAGTGGATGGGACAAATTCACCGCTTTTTGGGCTTGAGCGTGGGGCTGATTCAGCAAAATATGAGTCCTCCCGAACGCAAGCGTAACTACGCCTGTGACATCACCTACGCCACCAACAGCGAACTGGGATTTGATTATCTGCGCGACAACATGGCAACCTCAATGGAGGAAGTGGTGCAGCGATCGTTCCAATATTGCGTCATTGACGAAGTAGACTCGGTGCTCATCGATGAAGCCCGGACACCGCTCATCATCTCAGGTCAGGTGGAGCGTCCAACGGAGAAATATTTGCAGGCTGCCGCGATCGCACGTGCCCTCAACAAAGAAGACCACTACGAAGTTGATGAGAAACAGCGAAACATTCTTGTCACTGACGAAGGCTTTATTCAAGCTGAGCAACTGCTTGGCGTCACCGATCTCTTCGATCCACAAGATCCTTGGGCGCACTACATTTTCAATGCGATTAAAGCGAAAGAACTGTTTATCAAAGACGTGAACTATATCGTTCGCGGTGACGAAGTCGTGATCGTCGATGAATTCACGGGTCGAGTCATGCCCGGACGCCGTTGGAGCGATGGACTCCACCAGGCGATCGAAGCCAAAGAAAATGTCGATATTCAAAACGAAACCCAAACGCTCGCCACAATCACCTATCAAAATTTCTTCTTGCTCTATCCCAAACTGGCGGGGATGACGGGAACCGCCAAGACTGAAGAAGCGGAATTCGAGAAGATTTACAAGCTGGAAGTGACGATCGTTCCCACAAACCGGAAGACGCAGCGTAAAGACATTGCCGACCAAGTCTATAAAACTGAAGAAGCAAAGTGGAACGCGATCGCGCTAGAGTGCGCCCAGATGCACCAAATCGGTCGCCCCGTTCTGGTTGGAACCACCAGCGTTGAAAAATCAGAACTCCTGTCAGGGCTACTCGCGGCACAAGACGTACCGCATAACCTGCTCAATGCGAAGCCAGAAAACGTCGAGCGAGAATCTGAAATCGTCGCTCAAGCCGGACGAAAAGGTAAAGTGACGATCGCGACCAACATGGCAGGGCGCGGAACAGACATCATCTTGGGCGGTAACTCCGACTATATGGCACGGCTCAAGATTCGGGAATACTTCATGCCCCGCATTGTGCAGCCTGAGGATGAAGATGAATTTTCGGCAGGTCAAGGCTTTGCCGATCCGCGCACAGGCGGACAAGGCTTTGCCACCACGAAAAAGGTCAAAACCTGGAAAGTCACTTCGGATATCTATCCAACAGCGCTGTCACGAGAGACGGAACAAGCCCTCAAAGATGCGGTAATGCTGGCGGTGCAGCAGTACGGAGAGCGCAGCCTACCGGAACTTGAAGCCGAAGACAAGATTGCAACGGCGGCGGAAAAAGCGCCGACAAGCGATCCGGCCATTCAGCGACTGCGCGAAGTGTATCGGATGATTCGCAAGGAGTACGATGCCTTCACCGATACGGAACACGCAGAAGTCGTCAATTTAGGCGGCTTGCATGTGATTGGAACGGAGCGTCATGAGTCTCGTCGAATTGATAACCAGTTGCGCGGACGGGCAGGACGGCAAGGGGATCCGGGTTCGACTCGATTCTTCCTTAGTTTGCAGGATAACTTGCTGCGAATCTTTGGCGGCGATCGCGTGGCAGGCTTAATGAATGCCTTCCGCGTCGAAGAAGATATGCCGATCGAGTCGGGGATGTTGACGCGATCGCTTGAAGGCGCTCAAAAGAAAGTCGAAACTTACTACTACGACATCCGTAAGCAGGTGTTTGAGTATGACGAAGTGATGAACAATCAGCGTCGTGCCATCTATGCTGAGCGTCGTCGTGTGCTTGAAGGCCAAGACCTTAAAGAACAGGTGGTGAAGTATGGCGAACTGACGATGGACGACATCGTGACCGCCTATGTCAATCCTGAACTGCCGCCCGAAGAGTGGGAACTCGATAAGCTCGTCAGCAAGGTCCAAGAGTTTGTCTACCTGCTAAGCGATTTGGAACCCGATCAAATGGCCGATATGAGCGTTGGCGAAATCAGAACCTTTTTGCATGAGCAAGTCCGCATTGCCTATGACCTCAAAGAAGCTGAAGTCGATGCGCTTCAACCTGGTTTGATGCGTCAGGCAGAGCGTTTCTTCATTCTCAACCGCATTGACACGCTCTGGCGCGAACATCTCCAATCAATGGATGGGCTGCGTGAGTCGGTCGGTTTGCGCGGATATGGACAAAAAGATCCGCTGATCGAGTACAAGAGCGAAGGCTATGAACTGTTCCTCGAAATGATGATTAACATTCGTCGAGATGTGGTCTACTCGCTGTTTCAGTTTCAACCGCAACCGCAACCGCAATTAGAGGTCGAGGTGCTTTAATCCCATCGGTTTCAAACCCTTCTTCAATCTCTGAAGAAGGGTTTTTTAGAAGTCAATGCAAAATAATCGCTACAACCTGTCGATCGATTTAAAGGGTATGGTCTTGCCTACGATCGCAGATCTTTCAGTTCTTGGTCTACCACTGCTCTTAGCTTGCTATGAAAGTCTGAGCGAACAGGAGTTGGCGTAAACTGGTGAATTGGTAAATGACTATCATCTATAACTTCTGTGTCATTAGACAGAAGTTCTTCTGAAGCGGCACTAGGAATACTAACGCCATTTTCTGATTCAGCACTATCCGGCTCGAAATTAATTTGAGAGCTAGAAGGCGCAGTTGGGGCGTGATGGTCTGCGATCGCTGCTTCGCTTCTCTCTATCGGAACCGCTCGCTGCCGAGCGTCTTCCATCAGCAATTTTGTTCCCGCTTCTGAAGAAGCATTCAGGTGAGAAGTTGCTTGATTGATCAGCGCTTCCATCCCTTCTTGCACTTGAGCGAGCGATCGTAACGGTAATGCTTCAACCGGATCTAACGAACGGTCTTGCTCCACTTCAGGAGCGGGTAACTCCGATTCGACTTCTTCTATCGGAGCGTCATAAAGCGGCTCATCGTGCTGTTGCTCTGCCAAAGCAGACCAGGCAGGCGGTCTGAATGGCTCAACTTCGGGAGGTGGGCTAGGCGCAGGCAGTGCAGGCAGCGTTGCTTCTTCTGGAAACGGGGCAACGGGAGTCACCGCTAACTTGCGAGGCGACTGAGCCAAATTGCGGGGAAATTTGTGACAAACGAGCCGTTCAAACTCATAGCTAAAGTGATAGCAAGGCTGCTTGCGCCGTTGCCATAGTTTCAAAATCTGCTCGACCGAAACGGCTTTGTAGCGTCCTTGGTACAACGCTTCGATCACCGCCCATCGAATCCAGCCTGCCGAATAGTCCTTGAGCCATTGATCTAGCAGTTGCGGTGCTGTCCGACTGCCCAAATCAAAACTGTAGTGGGTGAGGAGATCGATCGCATGGGCGGTTGCAGTCTTATCTTCAAATGTTCCTTTTGCCGGGTTTGTCATAAGCATTTTTGAAAAGGCAAAAGGTCGAAGGAGAACGGTAGCGTTCTTCTTTTTCCCTTTACTTAATTTTAATTAAGTCAGTACTCCTAGAATAAGCAATCTTGAAGCGCGCGATCGCAGCGTTTCTTGATTTCCTATCTAAAGTCTGATTGGGGTCTTATTCTGGTAATTGTTGCACACCTCCCTGCACAGGTCTCACGCCGCTTCCTTGAAACGGCTCAGTGCCGCCACCTGTCCAGTTAAAGTCGCTGATTTGCAAATTGACCGAACCGAGTTGCAAAACTGGGTTATAGCGCAAAGCAACACTGTAAGTGCGGCGACTGTATTCCAAGATGTAGTCGGTGCTAATTTCTCGCCCAGTTTGAACGTTGTAACTGGTCTGAAATCCAATCCGAAGCGGACCGTAGAGTTGTTGAGTAATTCCGGCAGAAAGAATGCGATCGTCGGCAATGCGATCAAATAAGAAGGGCGATGACCCATCGCGGAAGGCTTGTGTGTAAGAGATGTTGAATGCAGTGTAGTCTAAAAAGTTTCGAGAGAAATGGCCAAATTGACCGAGCAAACTAACAGTCGCATTCACGCTATTTTGCACATCACCATTGCTATATGCAGAGGTCACGCCTGTAACGCCCGTTCCCAAAGCGAGGTAAGGCACAATGGGTACAGGTGAGTAGCGCAATCCCTCGGTTGCGGTAGCGGGTAAACCTTTTCCTTGCCACAGTAGAAAGCCTCGACTGAGCGCGGCACTAGCTTGAAACCGGCTCAGACTGACTCGATTGTTACGACGGTCTGCAGAGAGCAACTCCGGTCGATCGGTGTCTGCATTGACAAACTGATAGCCGACTTGGTAACTCGCATTAATGCCTGTGTTGCCAAGGGCGATCGTCGGGGAGTAGAACAACGCGCCGACGCTGCTTTGAACATCTTGAAACCCGAGCGAATTGTTGAATAAGCGATTGCGATAACTCGCTTCTAAACTGAGCGTATGGGTTCCAATCAGTTGCTGTGCCCGCAGACTGCCCCGTAGATTATCTTCAATTTTGCCAAAGTCAAAGCTGGTTAAGACCACATCGCCTCGAATTGCCGTCCGTGGTGAGAGCGGAGCTGTCAACCGCGTTCTCAAGCCAAACAAATCGGCAAGTCCATTGCCACCTTGAATGGCGCGTTGCACAAAAAACTGAGGCGTAACCGTAAATTGAATTGGGCCGGGCGGAAACACCTCGACACTGCGCTCAACAAATACGCCACCGCGATCGTCGCCATCTATTCCAAGGTTAATTCCGGTGGCTTGACGCTGATTGCGATCTAAGATAACTCGATTTCGCAGCAGAGGTAGGGAGAAGCGTTGATCGAACACAAGGCGGGCGCGTGAGGCTCGCAGTTCATCCCGCAGAGGAGAAAGCCGGGTTAGTGTTGCCAGATCGGTGCGAAGCTCAAGTTCGGGCGGCGAGAAGGGATCGTTAGTAATGCGAACATTTCGCGCTTGCCATCCTTCTGGGTAAAACTCAATTTGCTCGGCTTCAAACCGTAGCCGACTGACGGTTCCGTTGCTTTCAGGAATGGCCGCGACGCCTCCTGAGGTACGCCTTCTTGACCCTAGCGCAATGCCGACCGATCCTTGGCGGCTAACTCCCTGAGGAGGTTGATTGACCGTCAAGCGATCGCCGACTGACCCCGGCGGAATAGAGCCTGCTGTAATGTCAGTGGGCAGGTTGGGGTTAAAGTCCGTCTGGGTCGAAGGTAAATAGATCTCACCACTAGCTTGCTCGACCGTGCCTTCTTCTTGAATTAAGTTGTAGCGGAAGCGTTGACCTCGCAGCACTTGGTCGCCGCGCGTCAAGATGACGTTTCCCTCGGCAACGGTAAGCCGGTTGACAAGATTGGCTTGCAGCCGATCGGCAGTCAGTAGCGCGCCTCGAAATCTGAGCGAAACCTTTCCTTCGGCGGTAAAGATTTGGCGGCGTTCGTCGTAGTCTTGTCGATCGGCTCTTAGCTCCAAATATCCCTGGTTGTTGAGTTGCTGCGTTGGGACGTTGGGTGCAGGTGTAGTTGGAGACGGACTTGGTGTAGGAGCAGGCGTAGGCGTGACCGGACTTGGGGTTATCGGTGCAGGAGCAGGCGTAGGCGTGACTGGGCTGGGGGTTGCCGGCGCAGGCGTAGACGGGGTTGAAGCAGGAGGTAGGGGTGTTGTCGGTTGAGGGACTTGAGACGGCGGTAAAGGCGTAGAAGGAGACGGAGTAGGCACAGATTGAGCGCTTCTCTGTTCGCCTGGTTCAAGCGCAACGGCGCGTGTTGGGGGTGTGACTGGCGGGTTCAACGCTTCCGCTCTCCGCAGTACTTTTGCGCTTTTCCATTGGGAAAGCGACAGGGGAGATGATTCTGGCGGTGTCGGTTGAGCGAGCCTTTCCTCTAAAGTTGTACTTTGCGCCAATTGCACAATGTCTGATGAGTGAGGTAGAGAGGCAATTGGCTTAGAGGGACGCTCAGAGGTTCGGACGATCGCAGGAGGCTCAGGAGGCGGAACCGGGTAGGGCATAGAGTAATTTGTAAGTCGTAAGTCGTAAATGTATTAGCTATGACGGTGCAGTGAGAAACCGAATAAGTTGTAATCCGTAATTGGTAATTTGTCTATAGGAACGGCGAGGTTAAAAATTTAGAGACTACCTATGCTAACTGAAGTTCCAACCGTCATTTATCGTTCACCAAAGCGTGTGAACTGAAGCTTAGCTCTACTGGCAAACTAAACTTTCAAAGCAAACTAAACGTTCAAACTCTGAATGCTAACTCCATAAAAAGAGGGCAGATAAACTGCCCCCAAAACCTCGCACACGAGGATGAATTACTCTAAGTCTCGGCGGTTAGGATTCCGCGAGGGGTCATTCGACAGGAAGCCGAAAATAAATAGACCCACAAAAAATGCCACAGTGATGTAAACAATGACCTTGAGCGTGATCATAACTGAATAACTCCAGGGGTTATGAAAGGCTTTGATAAATTCCGTCTGAACGGCAAGCGTGTTTCTATCTTACAGGAGTGCTGTACCGTTTTTAAGCGCCTATGACTCTCGCGCTGTTAACCAATTCCAAACGGCAATGAGTTTTGCTTCAACCCAAGAAATGAGATGATCTAACCAGTTCATCACTCTCTGCACGGGGGATTTGACATAGCCTGCTGCGATCGCGTCTGTCTCGATCCAATCCGGTGTATGGGTAGCCGAATGGGACGTGTAGGTAGCTAAGCGCTCCTCAACTTCAGATTGAGTCGGATTGATGGATGCGGGCGCAGTGATCTCGACGTGACTAGGCTGACGATCGCGGCTGGTGAGATTACCCTTTTCAATCGGGTCGTCTACCTTCAACTCGTCGGGTTGATGGACGACAACCGAGGTTCGAGCGTTGAAGTAGCGCTGCAACCATTGCTTAAACGAGCCACCGAGAGAAATTCTGGGACGGGGGGTAAGGCGGGGTTTAGTCTGAGAAGTAGCTCCGGGTAGCAGAACCTCTTGAGCGAGCGGCTCTGCTAAAGTTCCAGAAATTGCCACCGCTTGAGCCGAGGTTGGGTAAGCAGGTGGACGACCAAACAGATCCGACCACGATAACCAATTGGACTTTGCGGTGAGTTGAGGATCAGATGCTTCTGTTGTGCCACCGAGATAGGGATAGGACGGGGCAAAGCGTCGGTCTTGTCCGCCGAAGAAGTAGTGAATGGCTGCCCAAACCAGGGCTTCTAGGTCTGTCCATCTCGGAAGTTGACCGAACGCGGTCTTTAAGTCGCCAGCGCTTGGAAGTTTTGGCGGAGTCACGTTCCAGCTAATGTCTGACCCGCTGATATCAGGGACAAACCAATCTAGCCCAGTTGAAGACTGAATAACGGTTCCATCGGGGTCGTAAGTTGTAACCAGGGCGGATTCTTGAAATAGGTTAGTCGCGATCGCAATCGGTCCAGTCTGCACCCAGGCCATGAGTTGCCGGAAGATGCGGACGGGAGCCAGGATCGTCGGGCGATCGCCGGGAAGCGGTAGCGGTGAGGACGCACCCAAGGATTGCTGCTTGCACCAATGGCGGTAGAGGGCAAGCTCGAAAATAATGCGCTGCTGGATCTGGTGCTGTTGGTCGGGCGTGAGCGTGTCGAGAATGACGTTGCCGTTTAGGATCAGCACAAGGTTTCGCGTATCGAGCAGGGATGCGATCGCTTGAATCGGCAAGTGCGGCTTAACGGTCGCGGTTTCGGAGGATTGAGCCGCGACCGACGTTAAAGACTTTGAGGTGATGGGGGCGGAGGAAACGTCTGCTAGAGCATCGGAGAGGTTGACCGAAGCAGGTGATAAGAAGCGGCGAACGACGGTGACGGGCAGTAGCAGGAAGTCCAGAATGCTGCGGGGTTGCTCGACCGTGACTGGCGGTTTATGGAGTTCAGGCTGCATGGCTTGCGCAACTGCCAATAACACTCGCTGAATCGATGTGTCACTTTCAAGACGCTCTGGCGGTGCTGAATGAGGAGAGCCTTGACCAACCTTCAGGCTGAAAGCTGCTCGTTGTACGGTCTGCTTCAGTTGGCGTCCGACCAGTCGTGTCGTCTGGTAAACGGCATACACTGGATAGAGCAAAATCTGAGCGCTCCAGAGCGTGGTGAGTTTTGCTTGTCTCAACAACACACTCGTTTTGTCCGCAATCTTCTGTCGTTGACGGGACAGAAAACTGAGGAGATGACTTTGATAGCGACCGTTAGAAGCCATAGACTTAGGGGGCGGTGAAGTCGTCACTGTAGCGCTCCCCTATCATATTCGACTTTATGCTGGACTCTGCGAATCAATCTGTTATTTCTGGCGTCATCAATCATTTGCGTCAACTGGCTCAACGAGACG
Organism: Myxacorys californica WJT36-NPBG1; assembly: GCA_019359315.1. GTDB lineage: Bacteria > Cyanobacteriota > Cyanobacteriia > Leptolyngbyales > Leptolyngbyaceae > Myxacorys > Myxacorys californica. The sequence goes on along the minus strand of JAHHHO010000051.1, from coordinate 22,277 downwards.
TGCAGACCGATTGGAAGATCTGCGGTCGCGATTGTGACATTACAGAGTTACCGGCTCAATCATTCGAGACAGGTGAACTGAATGAGAAGGGCTATCTCGTTTGGGAGAAAGGGTGCAAGGTGCGCTGGTTTTACCAAGAATTTCGGTTGCCAGAAGATGTGCAGGGCTATCCAGTGGATGGGCTAACGCTGCGACTAGCGCTGACGTGGTGGGCAGAGTTTGCCGAAGTCTTCGTTAACGGCGAAAAAGTTCAGGAAGGCGATTTGTTTGATCACTCCTGTCGCGTGGTGCTGAGTCAGCAGGTGGTTCCGGGGGAAGTCGTCCGCGTCGGAATTCGGCTCGTGAGTCCGGGGCACGACATCGGCGGACTGATGAAGTCGCGACTAATATACGAATCGGACTATGACGATATTGATCCGGGCTTCGTTGCCGATGAACTAGCAGTGCTGCAAAGTTATTTAGAAACGTTTGCGCCGGAGAAGTTGGCAACCGTTGAAGCGCAAATCGGGCAGTTTGATTGGTTAGACGTGAGCGATCGCTCTAGATTGAACGGCGCGCTGCAAAAATTGCGCGATCGCCTCCACTCCTTCAGTCCCCGCCTCAAACAGCACACCGTCTTTATGGTGGGTCACGCACATCTGGATATGGCTTGGCTGTGGGATGTAGAGGAAACCTGGAGAGCCGCTGAACGCACGTTTAATTCAGTCTTGAATTTACAAACCAAATTTCCAGACCTCACATTCTGTCATTCAACGCCTGCTCTCTATCAGTGGATTGAGCAAAACCGTCCTGAACTGTTCGCTCAGATTCAAGAGCGGGTAAAAGACGGACGCTGGGAAGTGATCGGCGGGCTGTGGGTTGAGCCAGAGATGAACCTGATTAGCGGGGAAGCGATCGCGCGTCACATCCTCTATGGTCAGCGCTACTACCAAGAAAAGTTTGGCGAGATTAACCGTGTAGCATGGTTGCCTGACACATTTGGATTTAACTGGCAGTTACCCCAACTCCTCAAGCAGGGAGGAATGGATTACTTCGTCACTCAAAAATTCCGCTGGAACGATACGAACAAATACCCCCACGAAGTGTTTCAGTGGCAAGCTCCAGATGGAAGCACGGTGTTTAGTCTGATGTCTTCTCCGATTGGTGAGGGCATTGACCCGATCGCACTGTCTACCTATGCCTGGGAATGGTTTAGGCGAACTGGTTCAACCGATTGTCTTTGGCTTCCAGGCGTGGGAGATCATGGAGGAGGCCCAACTCGTGACATGCTAACGATCTCGCAACGATGGGAGAAGTCTCCGTTTTTCCCGACGTTAAAATTTACAATCGCGTTGAAGTATTTGGAATCGTTGGAGAGCCGAAGTGCTGAATCGCTGAACTCAAAAGGTGGGGTGTCCCACCTCGAACATTCATCAACCCACCTCGAACATTCACCAACCCACCTCGAACATTCGGCGATGAATGATCAACATTCAAGCGCGATGCTTTTAGGTTCAACGATGAATGATCAACATTCAACGACGAACCTCGAAGGTTCAAGCGTGAACCTCAAACATTCAACGACGAATGATCAACATTCAAGCGCGATGCTTTTAGGTTCAACGACGAACCTCGGAGATTCAACGACGAATGATCAACATTCAAGCGTGAACCTCAAACATTCAAGCGCGAACCTCAGAGGTTCAACAACGAATGATCAAACATCTAGCCCGATTCCAATTTGGAACGACGAGCTTTATTTAGAATTCCATCGCGGCTGTTACACCACGCACGGCGATCAAAAACGCTTCAATCGCGACTGTGAAGTCATGCTGTATCAAGCGGAACTGCTCTCCTCTCTGGCTACGATCGCCACCGGAGCGCCCTACCCCAAAGCAGACCTAGAACGCGCTTGGAAGCAGGTTTTGTTTAACCAATTTCACGACATTTTGCCCGGTTCTTCGATTCCCCAAGTCTTCATCGATGCCAATGCAGCGTGGGAGAGCGCTTTGGCATCGTGTCTAACCCTCTGTTCCGATGCTAAAGATGCGATCGCAACTCACATTCGCCTCCCATCACCCCCTCATCCCGACGCTCAACTGATCGTCGTGTTCAATTTGCTGAGTTGGGAGCGCTCCGAAACGGTCGCAATGGCTGTGCCACAGCACGCAACCATACATCACTGGCGAGTCTACGACCTAGATGGGCAAGAGCTTCGCGATCAGAGTAATTATGCCTATCCCCCGAATCAAAAGATTGACGGGCATTCCATCGCCTTTTTAGCCGAGCATATTCCTGCGATCGGCTATCGCTGCTTTTGGCTTTGCCCGATCGAAGCCGAGCTAAAAAAACTCACCGTCCAGCAACCCGAATACGTTTTAGAGAATGAGTTTCTGCGCGTCACCGTCGATCCAAACACAGGCGATCTGGCGAGTATATTTGACAAGCAACATCAGCACGAAGTCCTCAGCCATCCTGGAAACCAACTCCAAGCCTTTCGCGACGAAGGGCAATATTGGGATGCTTGGAATATCGATCCAAACTACGCCCAGCATCCTCTACCTCCTGCAAAACTTCTAGACATCAGCATCGATCGCGATGATCTGTGGAGTCGTCACATTCATCCCGACGGAAAACTATTTGAATCGCGAATTCGAGTCACCCGACAAATTGGACACTCCATCTTTAAGCAGGTCTACCGTCTTAAATACAATTCGCCTGCTCTAGAAATCGCTACGGCTGTAAATTGGCAAGAACGCCATGTCGTTGTGAAAGCCGCATTTCCGCTAACGGTCAACGCCGACCATGCTACTTATGAGATTGCTTGCGGTGCGATTACGCGAACCACAACTCCAAAAACCGAGCAAGAAAAAGCCCAATGGGAAGCGTCTGCCTTGGGTTGGGCGGACTTAAGCGATGAAGACTACGGCGTTAGCATTCTAAGCGATTGTAAACATGGCTATGACTGCAAGCCCAATCAAATCCGTCTCACCTTACTGCGAGGTTCCGAATTTCCCGATCCAGAAGCAGACCTTGGGCATCACGAATTCACCTACGCGATCTATCCTCACGCTGGCGACTGGCGATCGGCACAAACGGTGCGAAAAAGCCGCGAACTGAGTCAACCATTACACGCTGTAAGACTCAATCCTAATCCTGAAGGCACGCTTCCGCCCGTTGCCTCGCTCCTCGATCTGCAATCCGAAAACTTAATCCTGACCGCTCTCAAGCAATCCGAAGACAATCCTAATGTTTGGATTCTCCGCTGTTACGAATGTCACGGCAAACCTACCGATCTCAAGCTCAAAAGCGACCTTGGCCTTACGATTGGCTCTGCTAAGCTACTTATCGCTCACTCCGTCGATCTCCTCGAGCGCCCCGATCCACCATCCGCTACATCCGCGACTAAATCCGCTGCCACCCGAATCCAGCCCTGGCAAATCCGGACCTTCGCCCTAAACATGTCACCCTAAACCCACACGGACAAAAAACCGACAAAAATTAAGGGTGCGCCGAAACACACCCACACTCTTAGTCCTCATGATCCTCAAACGGATCATCTAGCGCCTGAGACGGCGGACCAAACGCTGTATAGACTGCATACCCCGTGATACCAATCACCACCGCGCAGATCGAAATGTTAAGAGCTATTGCAGGTTCCATAACGCGATTCAATTTATGAGAAGGATTCCTCTATACTATTACAAAGAATTTACAAATTCTGTCGAGACTATCGTTTTAAGGTGAGCCAATGGCACAACGCACTCGGTTGGGAGATGTTCTAAAACCCCTTAATTCCGAATACGGAAAAGTCGTTCCGGGCTGGGGAACTACGCCTCTAATGGGCGTTTTCATGGCATTGTTCCTCGTCTTTTTGCTGATCATTCTGCAAATCTACAACTCCTCGCTGATTTTGAACGACTTCAGCGTTGACTGGAGAAGCTTAGGCGGCTAAGGTTGTCATCACTGCTTGAATTTGCTAGTGCATGTTGAAATCCCAGCTAGTCTGGGATTTTTTTGTGAGGAATGTGAGTTGGCTTTGTCACGTTGGGAAGAGGTTCGAGAAGTCAATTAGATCGCTCGTTTAGTGTTGGATCGAACACCTTGCGAATCGCAAGACGAATCAAAGGATCGCGCGTCGAGTTGATCGGATGAAATGGCGATTACCCTTTCGGGAACGGCGAAGCGATCGCGCGAAGCGCTAAAATCTCGATACTCTCTTCCCTGCTGCTCCATGCCTCAGTACATTCTGAAACGGCTTCTCGGTCTTGTTCCGGTTTTATTTGGCATTACGCTGGCCGTTTTTCTACTGTTGCGCTTAATTCCTGGCGATCCCGCGATCGTGCTTGCCGGAGAACGAGCAACGCCAGACCAAGTTGAAGCGCTACGCAACCAGTTAGGACTAAATCAACCTCTGGTGTTTCAGTATTTCGCGTTTTTAGGAAATCTGCTGCGGCTGAATCTCGGTAATAGTTTGATCAGTGGAATTCCGATTTTAGAAGAGATTCGATCGCGGTGGACAGCCACCTTTGAGCTTGCGATCGCAGCGATGATTGTTGCTGTTCTGTTCGGCATTCCATTAGGCGTTTTAGCCGCCGTCAACAAAAATCGATGGCTCGATCAACTCACGATGGGCGGTTCGCTAGTCGGAGTGTCACTACCCGTGTATTGGTTGGGACTGCTGCTTATCTATCTATTCTCGATCACATTACAGTGGTTGCCTCCGAGCGGACGCATTGGAGTTGAAAGCGGCTTAAGCTTTCAGCCAGTGACTGGATTCTATGTTTTAGATGCCTTGCTCAGATTCAATCTGCCCGTTTTGGCAGATGTCCTCGCGCATCTGATCTTGCCTGCCTTAACCTTAGGCACCATCCCGCTCGCGATCGTGGCTCGCATTACCCGCAGCACAATGCTAGATGTGCTAGGTCAAGACTACATCCGCACCGCAAAAGCGAAAGGCTTGCCCGATCGATTAGTCGTGTTTCGTCATGCCCTCAAGAATGCTTTGCTTCCCATCAACACCACGATTGGGCTCCAGTTCGGAACACTTCTGGGTGGCGCAATTCTGACCGAAACAATTTTTTCTTGGTCAGGCATCGGGTCTTGGATTTACGAAGGAATTTTGGCGCGAGATTATCCCGTTGTGCAGGGCGGAGTTGTGTTTGTCGCGATCGTCTTTGTGTTCATTAATTTGCTGGTCGATCTCTCGTATGCGTTGGTTGATCCGCGAGTTCAGTTCCGTTAATCCCTGCTTACATATAATTCTTGCATACATAGCGGATGAAGGGATAATGTGAATCGTTCATCTGCTATGTACGCTATCGAATCCGTTGTCAATCAAGAATAGGACACAGTAATTTGAGTGAACGCTAGTCAGCGTCAATCAGACAACAGCCCCGAAGCAACGCGGCACTCTCAGGAATCAGAACGTCTTGCAGCTTATAGACCTCTTGTAAAATCGCTAATTCGCGACCATACTCCTGCTGAACCGTTGAAAGCATAGAGTTCTCATTCGCCGCCGATTTCAGTAGATGCAGCGCCATGTTAATGCTAGAGAGCGGATTGCGTAACTCTTGATAAAAATGGTTGAGCAACCCATCGCGCGTGCCAGACGTTTGGATCGCTTCCGGTGCTTGACTCAATTCTGAGCGATCGCGCTGGTTTGCAACAGCAGGTCTACCCAATTGGCTGTAGCGTTGAAGCAAAGCTTGGTGCTTCGCGAGGCGTCCAGAAATTGCTCCCAACAGTTCAACGGCTGTACAAGGTTTCGTTAGATAGTCATCTGCCCCCAACTCCATGCCTTGGCGAATGTCAACCTTCGTGGTTCTAGCACTGAGAAAAATAAAGGGAATGCTGGCGGTATCAGACGATTGCCGAAGATTGGTAAGCACACCATAGCCATCTAGCTCAGGCATCTGAATATCACACAGAATCAAATCAGGATGGTACTCATGCGCGAGGTTGACTCCAACAGTGCCGTTCTCACCTCCAATGCTATGAAAGCCTTCTGCCTCTAGCAGATCGAGAATTGACTCCCGGACAGCTTGCTCATCTTCAATGACGAGGATTGTTTTCATGCGCTGTGTCTAACGGTAGCGTTACAGTGAATAGTGTTCCCTGACCTTCGGCGCTTTCAACAGAAATTGTGCCCAAGTGTAGATCAACGCACTGTTTTACAATTGATAGCCCCAAGCCTGTGCCTGGAATGGTCTTGGCATTGCTCGCTCGGTAGAAGGACTGAAAAAGATTGGCATGGTCAGCCTGAGGAATACCAATGCCCTGATCCTGAATGCGAAACGTGACCGATTTAGAATCGCGGCTGAGCGTAAAGTCGATCGGCTCGCCTGGTATCGAGTATTTAATCGCATTTGACAGCAAATTGACCAAAATGTGGCGCAAGAGACGCTCGTCTAGACAGGGCAAGCCTAAAGGCGGTTGAGATGGCAAATCATCGAGGTGACTCAATTGAATTGGGCAAACCTGTTCAGCAGGCTGAATCTCATCTACGATGTCTTGGCAGAATTGGAGGACATCGAGTTCGTGAGGGGAATAGCTCAACTTGCCCGCTTCGGTCTCTGCCAGCGTTAGAACATCGGTGAGAAGTTGGTTCATCCGCTTGACCGAAAGTTGAATTCGCTCTAGATAAACATCTCGTTTTTCAGGCGTCAGTTGAGCGCTGTAACGCTGAATCAATTCGGTGGAAAACAGAATGGCGTTGAGCGGATTGCGAAACTCATGGGAGACGACCGAGACAAACCGGGATTTCAATTCATTCAGTTCTTTTTCTCGCTTCAGCGCCGCCTGAATCGCGGCTTCTGCTTGATGACGAGATAGCGCAATTTCGATGGTTGTAATCAGTTCTCGATCTTCAAACGGTTTGAGAATGTAGCCAAATGGCTCTGATATTTTGGCGCGGCGAAGCGTGTTCTCGTCGGCGTGGGCGGTGAGATACACGACAGGAACCTGAAATTCGGCGCGAATTTGTTCGGCGGTCTCGACCCCATCGCGATCGCCGCGAATCCGAATATCCATCAGCACGATGTCTGGGTTCAGCGTTGCTACCGCCTCTAGCGCTTCGGTGGCAGATGTTGCGATCGCAGCAACTTCGTAGCCTGCGGTTTGTAAGCTGATTTGAATATCTAGCGCAATAATACTTTCGTCTTCGACGATGAGAACAGTTGAAAGTGGCATGATCACCCTTTAGATTTCGACTCCGCAAACGCGATCGTAAAGCGGGTTCCTTGGCTCTGATCAAGGTAGATAACACCTTGTATCTGCTTGGTTAAGTTGCAAACTAACTGCAAACCAAGAGATTTTGTTTTGCGAAAATCTACATAGTCGGGAAAGCCAACTCCAGTATCTTCAACAACTAAAATGTACTGATTTTCAGGCTCGGCGCGCAAGCGGATGCCGATTCTACCAGGCTGTGATTCTGAGAAAGCATACTTCAACGAATTGGAAACCAACTCATTGATGATCAGCCCGCAGGGAATAGCAGTATCAATGCTAAGACGGACTTCGTCTATTTGAAGATCGAGTTCAACCACTCGCGAACTCATGGAGTAAGACCGGAGCAAGTCAGTGACTAAATTACGAATATACTCGGCAAAGTCGGTCTTGGCTAAATCTTCAGATTGGTATAATTTTTCATGAATCAGCGCCATCGCTCGCACTCGATTTTGGCTGACTTTAAATACCTCTAGCGTTTGCTCATCGTTGATGTAACCCGCTTGCAGTTTTAGCAGACTTGAGATCACCTGCAAATTGTTTTTAACGCGATGATGAATTTCCTTCAGCATCACTTCTTTTTCATCCAGTGAGGCGCGAATTTGATCTTCTGCCCACTTGCGATCGCTGATGTCTACGACCGAGCCAATGATCTCCACTGGATTGTGATTGCGATCGCGAAACAGTTTCATCCCGTCGCGCAACCAGCGGTAGGAGCCGTCTTGATGCAGAAAGCGATATTCACAGGTTAATTCACCCGTCTCTAGGAGCCGAGGCAGCGTGTTGACGACCTGGGGCAGATCATCGGGATGAATATGATCGACCCAGAAATGTGAATCTTTGAGATATTGCCAAATCTCGTATCCAAGCTGTTGAGTAACATTTTCACTCACAAACGTACAAGCCCGATTGGGCGTGGGCTGACAGGTGTAGATCACCGATGGATTAGATGACAGCAGATATTTCAGGCGTGCCTGGGCGGCCATGAGCGTTCGCTCTGACCACTTGCGATCGTTAATATCGCGCTGCAAGGCGACAAAGTGAGTTACGTTGTCGTCGGAATTGATAATCGGCACGATCGTCAAATCTACCCAAAACTCTGTTCCATCTTTGCGATAGTTAATCAGTTCGACTTGCACTGATTTTCGTTGCGATAAGAGCGTCCGAATCCGCGCTAACTGGGCGCGGTTGGTTTTGGGTCCTTGTAAAATTCGTGGGGTTTGACCGAGGATTTCTTCCGACTCAAACCCTGTGATATGGGTGAACGCGGCATTCACATACGTGATGATCGGATTGTCCAAGTCCGCCTCAGTGATCACCACCGCATCGCTGCCGTTGACCACGACCGACTCAAACAGCCGCAAACGATCTTCCGCCCGTTGGCGCTCTTGCTGTGCCTGCGCCTCTTGTAAAACGATCGACAAATAATCTGCCAGTTCAGTCAAGGTTGCAATTTCATGAGTACTCCACTGCCGAGGCTGAGGCGCACTCAAGCTGAGTAGCCCGGTTTGAGTTCCTGAATGCTGGAGCGGAACGGTCAGCAGAGACCGCGTCTTTCGGGCGACCATGCGATCGCAGATCGCCTGCAACAGTGGCTCTTCTTGCACATCTTCAATACTAATTGACTGCCGATGTTCCAACAGCTTGAGATAGTCAGATACCCCCAAATATTCGTCGATTTGGCCCTTGAGCGAGGGCATCGTCTCAGGTTGAGCCGAGTGAAGCACCTCGACGCGATCGCGCTCAATGACGCTATACAGCACCCGCACATCGTTGAAGTGGAGCGCGATTTCTTCCACCGTTGCTTCGATCAATTGCATTACCGAGAGCCCAGCAGTGGCTCCCGTGGAAATGCTGTTCATCAATCGTAGGCAAACTTGGCTTTCTCGTAAGCTTTGCTCGATTTGCTTGCGCTGAGTAATTTCCTGCTGGAGTTGCTGGTTGATTGCCTGCAATTCTGAAGTGCGTTCTTCGACACGGCATTCTAATTCGGCTTTAGCGCGGCGTAAAGCTTCTTCTGCCTGAAGCTGAGCCGTGATATCCGTGGCCACACCTACTAATTCCAAAAGTTCGCCCTGCTCGTTGTAAAGAGGCGTCAGGCGATTGTCGAAGAACATGCCCTTTACTTCTAATGTGGAATTAAACGCTTCTTCGGTATCTAGGACTTGTTGGAGGTCAGCCAAAACTTCTGGGTAGTCGCAATAAAGCTCAAAGGCAGTCTGCCCAACCGCCTGACGTGGCTGTAATCCAATCGCTTCTAGTCCTTTCCCCTCAACCAAAGTGAATGTGCCGTCTCGATTGAGCGCATACAAAATGGTGGGTGTATTGGTGACAACCGTTCTTAGCAGCGCTTCACTCTCTGCCAGCGCCGCTTCTGCTCGTTTTTGCTCGGTCACATCCCGGCAGCTAATCACTCTGCCAATCACGCTATCTCCCAGCATTAGAGGTTTAGAGTAACGCTCAATGACGCGATCGTCCTTCAATTCGAGAATAATGTAGCTTTCTAAATCGGGACGTTCGGACTCGGTTTGAAGCTGTTTTAGAAACCGATCGGGCTGTCTTAGTTGCGCGATCGTATAGTCTAGAATCTGCTGATAATTTTTAAAAGAAAGCGCCGTTTCTGGCAACTGCCATTGTTGAATAAACCGGCGATTGAGATTCAAAATATTGTTGAATACATCGAGACTGAGAATGCCATCTGCTGTAGATTCGAGGGTCGTCTGTAGCAGACAAAGCGAGTACTCTAGCGTGGTTTGAGTGTGTTTGCGCTCGGTGATATCGGTCGTCATGACCAAGATGCCCGTGTACTGTCCTCGGGTATCCAAAATTGGGCTGGCAGACATGATCGCCCACAAGTCTTGTCTAGACGGGTGGAGAAGCCTCAAATCCTGCTGTTCTTGAATGCCATAGCGGACGCGATCGAGACTTTTTTGGGCGAGTGCTTTGCTCCTCACATCCACAAAATCTAGAAACGGTTGCCCAATCAACGCTTCAACCGATTGACCCAACATTTGGGCCAATCGATCATTGGCAAACTGGGTGTTTCCCATTGCATCTAGCACCCAGATTCCTTCTGTTGCCGTTTCCATTAAGCGACGGTAGCGAGCTTCGCTTTCTTGCAGCGCCGCTTCTGCTCTTGCACAAGCCAGAAAGGGAAGCGGTTTGGGTTCACCATTAGCAGGCAACTGAGCCAGCCGTTCTTGCTGCAACTGAGCCTGCAGCATCAGAGAGTTGCATTCTGCGCTAATCGTGGCTTCAAGGTCAATCTCGGCTTCAAGATCAATCTTGGTTTGAGAAGGCGGATCATGAGGGCTAATTGCCTCAGAGGGCAGTTGGTTTTGCGAGTTCTTCCGAGCCTGTTGAGTGGTAGATGAGTCCATTGGTTGCATTGCGGTTCCTTAGGAATTACCCTTGCGCGAATCGCGGGCAGCTTGCAGTTTGAATGGGATTGAGGAAATGTCGAGGTCTTCCCCGATAATGAAAATAACCCTGCGATCGTGCCATAGAAATTCCCAAATTTCTCTAGGTAAAACTATCGTAGAGTTAGCTTTGTGTAAGGCTCAAGGTTTGATAATTTGCGTAATTTTACGAATGGAAGCAGTTGCTCAACGGTTAGAACAGTTGGTCAGTCCCGCAGCATTGCTAGCGTGGAATGACGTAGAGGCGTCTCGACAGCAGGCAATTCTACGATCGCTCCGTCCGGGGGCAGCGCCAGACTATGTAGTTTCTCCGAACACCGAAGCAGAATTAGCCTCGGTAATGGAGTTTGCCCACCAGCATCAGTGGCGCGTGCTGCCGATGGGCAGTGGCAGTAAGCTGCATTGGGGCGGATTAGTGTCAGGCATAACGTTGGTGATCAGCACCGAGCGGCTCAATCGGCTGATCGAGCATGCGATCGGAGATCTCACCGTTACCGCAGAGGCAGGGCTGACCTTTGCCGAATTGCAGCAAATCCTTGGTAAAGCCGGACAGTTTCTCGCGATCGATCCCACCGTTTCTTCGGAACGCGCTACATTAGGCGGCATTGTTGCCACTGGGGATGCCGGATCGCTGCGTCATCGCTACCACAGTGTGCGAGACATGCTGTTGGGCGTTACCTTTGTCCGCCATGATGGGCAGATCGTGAAAGCCGGTGGACGGGTTGTTAAAAACGTGGCAGGCTATGACCTGATGAAATTGCTAACGGGTTCTTACGGAACGTTAGGCATCATTACGCAAGTAACATTTCGGGTCTACCCGATTCCGCCTGCCTCTCAAACGGTCGTTTTGACTGGAGACACAACTGGCACAAAGCACCGCCCAGACGGAATTGCGCAAGCCTTGCAAGCCTTACTTGGTTCTGCTCTGAGTCCATCTGTCTTAGATTTGAGGTTAGAGCAAGGACTTCGTTTAGTGGTTCAGTTTCAGAGCGTCTCTGAAAGTGTGAAATTGCAGGTGATGCGGCTAGGTGAAATAGCATCTGCGTTAGACTTATCTGTAGAAAGTTATGTTAACGATGCAGAAGCGGATCTGTGGCAGACATCGAGAGGTTTAATGAGTGACGCATCACAGAGCCATGCAATTCTATGCAAAATTGGAGTAAAGCCTTCTAACGCTGTGGAAGCGCTTTGTGAGATAGAACGTTTAATGCCAACTGCAATTGCCGTGATTCATGCTGGAAGTGGTTTGGGCCAGTTTGTGGTAGAAGGAGTGCGCTCTGTTCAAATTCAAGAGGCGCGATCGCGGCTCCAAGCGTTGGGCGGGTATCTGTCCGTTTTGCAAGCGCCAACACAGCTTAAACAAAGCATCGATATCTGGGGTTACACTGGCAATGCTCTAGAGTTGATGACGCAAGTTAAAAATCAATTTGATTCAGAACACCGATTAAGTCCTCACCGTTTTGTAGGCAATATTTAAGATTTAAGATGCAACCCTCCAACGATTCGACTACCTCTAAACCGTTGACAGCTCTCTTAGCTGAAGGGACAGGTTTTGATGCTCACCATCCTCCCGATCCGTCGCTGATCGATTCTTGCGTTCACTGTGGATTTTGTCTGTCAACCTGTCCGAGCTATCGCGTCATTGGCAAAGAAATGGATTCGCCACGGGGACGAATCTATTTGATGGATAGCATCAACGAAGGAGAAAGCTCACTTTCTAACGCCACCGTGCCGCATTTTGATTCCTGTTTAGGCTGTTTGGCGTGTGTTACCACTTGCCCATCTGGTGTGCAATATGACCAATTAATCGCTGCCACCCGTCCGCAGATCGAGCGCAATTATGAGCGATCGCTAAGCGAAAAAGCATTACGACAGCTAATTTTCTCGGTTTTCCCCTACCCGAATCGAATGAGATCGCTGCTGCGTCCGTTGGGACTATACCAAAAAACAGGATTGCAAAAGGTAGTGCGATCGCTCGGATTTCTGAAACGGATTTCTGCTCAACTCGCCGCAATGGAAGGAATGCTACCGGAAATTCCACCGCAAGCGTTTAAGGATACAATCCCGGCGTTGATTCCGGCTCAGGGAGAGCAACGCTATCGTGTCGGTATGATTCTCGGTTGTGTACAACGGTTGTTCAATCCAGAGGTGAATGATGCAACCGTGAGAGTGCTAACGGCAAATGGCTGTGAAGTGGTTGTGCCACAAACACAAGGCTGCTGTGGGGCGCTGTCTCATCACCAAGGGCAAGCGGAACAGGCAAGGATGTTTGCCCGCCAAATGATAGATAGCTTTGCCGATCTGAATGTAGATGCTGTTCTAATCAATGCTTCAGGTTGCGGGCACACGTTGAAAGAGTATGGTCATATTTTGGAGGATGATCGCGAGTACTGCACGCGAGCGAAGGAATTTGTGAGCAAGGTTAAAGATGTGCAGGAATTTCTCGCTGAGGTTGGACTAACGGCGCAGCGATCGCCACTTCGAGATGAGCTGCTAACCGTGGTGTATCAAGATGCCTGCCACATGCTACACGGGCAGAAAATTAGTGTGCAGCCGCGCCAATTGCTGCGGCAAATTCCGGGAGTGAAACTGCGAGAGCCAATCGATGCGGCGATTTGTTGCGGGAGCGCTGGGGTCTACAACATTCTTCAACCCGAGGTGGCAGAAGAGTTAGGACGGCAAAAGGTTGACAATCTTACGAATACTGGAGCAGACGTGATTGCGTCAGCCAATATTGGCTGCTATGTACAAATTTCAAAACATCTGAAGTTACAAAGTAAACCTGTTCCGGTACTCCATCCGATGCAGTTGCTAGATTATTCAATTCGAGGCGTGAAGCTACCGCTGGGGCAAACGCATGAAAAAAGCGGCGTAGGCTAAGAGCAGCCTCGCGATCGCACAAATCTACGACAACAGGTAGAGAACGAATATGACTAGGTGAGAGATTAATTCTATGACCAGCGATTCTGTAGAACGCCAACCCGTTCGGTTGCCAAAATTACCCAAGCAAGCGATCTTAGCTAAAACCTTTCACTGGATTAATGTTGTTAGCGTATTTATTATGCTGACCAGTGGGTTGCAAATTTACAACGCTAATCCTGTTTTTGGTGGACGACAGGGAATGCACATTTTTCCGTTGTTCACCTTGGGAGGTTGGCTTGCAGGCGGACGCGATTGGCACTTTGCCGCGATGACGCTCTTTGCGCTAAACCTGCTTTGGTATGGACTTTACATCCTAGTGACTCGGCGTTGGAAGCATCGGTTTGTGGGGGGCAATGATGTAAAAGCGTTGCAAGTGGGACGCAACGAAAAACGCAAAGCCTACGCGTGGCATCGCATTGTTTACACCGCGATCGTACCCATCCTTCTCCTAGCGATCTTCACCGGAATTGGCATGTATAAACCCGCACAGTTTTACTGGATCGTCGATGCGTTCGGCGGCTGGGAAGCCTTGCGAATTGTGCATTTTATGACCGTTCCGGCAATCATCGGGTTTGCGATCGCGCACTCCCTCCTCGCCCTCAAAGTCGGCGGCACACAGCTTATAGAATCGATGTTCTGGTAACTCTATAGTTCTGGTAACAAAGTTTCAGTAACAAAGTTTCAGTAACAAAATAAATCTTCATCCCTCATCCCTCATCCATGCTCCGTCGTCAATTTCTCCACCTCACTGGACTTTCTAGCACAGGGCTTCTTCTGTCGGGCTGCGGCGCAAGCTACCTTGCCGATGTCGCCGGAACGCTCACCGAGCCATTTAATCAGAAGATTGAAGAGCTGCTGCTCAAGCCACAGACGCCTGTTCCAGAACTGCCAATCAGCCAAATTGAACCAGAACAGCTGTTGATCAATACGTTTGGATTTACGCCCAAGATCGATCCAGCGAAATACCGACTCACTATTGATGGCGAGGTGAATCATCCCCTGCAGCTTAGCTTGGATGAAATCTACAAACTACCGTTTCGCTCGATGGTGATTCGGCATGTGTGTGTTGAAGGTTGGGCAGCGATCGTCCAGTGGGGCGGCGTTCCGCTCCGAGAATTGATTCAACTCGCGCAGCCCAAAGATGGCGCGAAATATGTTTATTTTCAATCTGCCGATCGCTACTACGAAAGTTGGGACATGACATCGTGTTTGCATCCGCAAACCCTCATGGCGTACCAAAAAAACGGTGAGCCATTGCCGATTGACAACGGCGCACCTTTAAGGCTTGCTGCACCAATTAAATTGGGTTACAAGCAAAGCAAATGGGTCACTCGAATCACGGTGAAAAGTCAGTTGCTAAGGAATCAGGGATATTGGGAAGATCAAGGCTATGAGTGGTTTGCTGGATTGTAACGGAATGAATAGCGTTGACTAGAGCAATCATTCCAGCATTAATGAATGCCGCTGCGATCCGATTTAATCCTGCAACACACAATTTAATTCACTTTTTAACCAGGTTTGAAACCGTTGATTCAAAAGTTCTTGTCGCAATTCGGGCGTTAGTTCTGCGGATAAAATCCTTTCTACCTTGATCAAATGGTAGCCTTGCTCGATTTCGACAGGTTCTAAAACCTGTCCAATTTGCTGATCGAAAACACTGGCTGCAATTTTAGGATTCAGCATCCAACGGTAAAACTGTGCATAGTCGCAGCATGGGGGTTGCTCATCCCGACCGTAGCGGGAGGCAGCTTCGTAAAAACTGATTTCAGAGTTTTTGATTTGGTAGAACACGTCTTGTGCTAATTGTTCATCGGAAAAAATCATTTGGTAGAGCACCACGCGATCAAATTGGAACCGATTCTTGGCAAAATACTGTTCGACTTCTTGATTGAACAGGGTCTTGGTTAACTTTTGAACGAGCAAGCGATCGCAGATACCTGACTCCCAGTCATCAGGCGTCATTTGCTGATCGGCAAGCCAAGCTAAGGTATCTGCCGACTGCTGTAACCGATAGCGCTGCCGAAATTGGGCTGCCTCATACTGAATCTCTTGCGATGTCACGCAGATCCCGCGATCGCGCGCCACCTTTTGAACAATCCGCTGATACACAATCTGTTGACAAACCTCTTTGTACTGAACATTTTTTCTCAAAAATTTAACGATCTCGTCAGGCGCAGGAGAAGCTGCAATGCGATCATCCATTGGTAAAAGTCTCAACTGCTTGACAACAATGCATTGTCTAATGGGTGGGGTAGGCTGAGGAAGACCGTAATCCTGATGAATTTCCAAATTTCCGGCTCCTTGAAAGAATTGGAGATCTGGATACTCTGCTTGAGTAGATAGATCTAACAACGCATTCGTTTTGCATCAGGAATTTTTTGGAGTAAACGCCGATAAAGATTAGCGCATCGCTGCTCTACTAACGGATTTTACGTGTTCTAATGTTGCAAATCGCACAGGATACAATGGGTTTCTAATGGGTTTCTAGCGCGTCAGCCGATCCTTAGAAAAAAAGTCTGAGTAGCGCTTCACTGAATAAATTGTTGAGCATAAATTGTTGAGCCGAGAAGTGGGCAACCAGCGTTAGAATTTAATCCATTGGCGATTCGAGATCAGAACGCCTGATCTCCTCTAGAATCAACTCATGGAAATTCTCTCGGTTAGCCTCAAAAACTTCAAGTCTCACAGCGATCGCCACTTCCCGTTTCAGCCTGGAACCAACGCTATTTGCGGCGAAAATGGGGCGGGCAAAACGAGCATTCTCGAAGCGATCGCATGGGTCTTATTTGACTACAAAGGCGATTACAAGATTGAAGATCTGATCCGCAATGGGGCCAATAGTGCCCAAGCACGTGTCAGCTTTGTGTCGAGCCGAGATCAGCGAACCTATGAGGTGCAGCGCTGCACGCGATCGGGCTATACGTTATTTGATCCGCAATTGGGCGAAAAACTCGGCTACAGTCGCATCAAAGAAGAGGTGTTGCCGTGGCTGAGAGAGAATTTGGGCGTTCCGGCCGGAACGGATTTAGCAAAACTGTTCTCAAATACAGTCGGCGTTCCGCAGGGTACATTTACCGCCGATTTTCTGCAAACCGCCGAAAAGCGTAAACCCATTTTCGATGCAATTCTAAAAGTTGAAGAATATCGCCAAGTCAATCAGCAGATGCTATCTCTAGAGAAATATGCAAAAGCTGAGACAGAACGATTAGACCGAGAGATTACACAGTACGATGAATTGTTGCAAGAATGGGAACCGCTCACTCGGCAGCGCACAGAAGTCAGTGGTGAAATTACACAAATTGAAATCGATCTCACCCACTGGCAACAACGCTTAGAAGAACTTCAAAAAGAGCAAGACGATTACAGCAAAGTTGCCGCTCAAGTCCAGATGCTAACCTCGCAACTCGAAAACCTCAGCACTCGCATTCAGGCCGAGCGCCTCAACTCTGAACGGCTTCAAGCTGATTTGGTAACCGCAGAAAAAGCCGTTGAAATTTGTACGACTCGTCGAGAGCATTATCAAACTGTTTTGCAAGCGGAAGCAACGCTAAAAGAACTAGAGCAGCATCGCTCTACTCAACAAGACCTCCTGCAAAAACGGCAAGACCTGACCGAAACCCTCGGTGGGTACAGAACCCAACTTGCTACATTACAGCAACAGATTGAGCGACGATCGCAGGTTGAAGCTGAACTCAAGCGATTGGAGCCACTGATTCAACAACAAACCGACCTTGAGACGCAACAACAAGCCGTGAACCAGCAGTTACAGAATTGCCAAAGCTGGCGGCAAACCATAACGCGAGATCAGAAGCGGCTTGTTCAGCTTGAAAAACGTCAGAAACAGTTAAGCAACGAAATCGAGCGGCTAGAAGCGCTGGGCGCGATCGTCCATCAAATTCCTCATCTCGAACAGCAGCTTCAACGCTACAGGCAACAGCTTAGCCGCATTGAGGCAGCTACTCAATTTGAATCAGATTTACGCCAAATCGTAACGCAAGCCCAAACGCGAGAGACGATCCACAGCAATCAAATTCAAGCCGCTACTGCAACGTTAAAAGAACTCCAGCAAGCCACACCGCTTTGGTCAACTCAAATCGAGGACGTGCTTACGGCGTTGGGCAACGGCTCCAAATCTCACGGTCAACTCATGCGCGACTTGCAAGGCATTTTGGAGGATTTGTCTGAACAACTGCTGGCTGACCGACTGAGACAATCGATCGCAGAAACCCAAACCCAGCTAGAAACTGCCCGACATCAGCAGGCACAATACCTCACACTCGACGCTAAGTTTGATGATGAAGAAAAGCTTGCCGCCGAAGTGGATGAGGTGCGATCGCAGCTTGCTCAAGCCCAAACGCACCTCACCTTAGAACCTGAACTAGCGCAACAGTTAGGTCATCTTGCAGGACAACTCCAAGCGCTCGATAATCCCCGTGGATGCACCCAGATTCTGCACCGAGAACTGAAGCAGCAGGCAACTTTAGAATCCGAGCAACAACGCCTTGAGCAAGCCGTTGCAGGAGTGGAGCGTGCGATCGCAGATCTCAATGGTCAATTAGAAGGCTTTGCCGACCTCACTAATCAAATTCATTATCAGCAGGAATTACGCGAACAGCATCGCGAAGATTATCAAGTTTATTTGGAACACCAGCAATCTGCAAATAGCTACAAAGGGCGCAAAAAACAGCTTGAAGAGGCAGCCGATCAGTTACAAATTTTGCATCAGCAACTGGTCGAGTTAACGAATCAAAAGGCAACGCTAGCAGAAACTTATGACCCCGAAAAAGTAGCAGAAGTACAGCGAATTTATCAAGAGGCAAAAACACAACAGATTACACTAGGGGCAATGCTACCTGAAAAGCGAAAACGCTTAGAAGAATACGAAGTCCGGCTCTCTAAACTTCAGCTTATTAAAGAAAAATGGACTCAGGCGCAAGCTGAGCAAAAGCGCAAACAAAAAACAGAGCGATTCATTAAGTTTGCTCGTAAAGCTTATAAAGAAGCTGGACCTAGAATCACAGAACGCTACGTTCAGAGCATTTCGCGGGAAGCTGATAAACTATTTCGGGAATTAATGAATCGTCCCAATGTCGCCTTAGACTGGACGCGCGATTATGAAATTGTGATTCAAGAAGGCGCTCATCCGCGCCGATTCATTAACCTTTCGGGCGGAGAGCAAATGTGTGCTGCGTTAGCGGTTCGACTGGCGTTGCTGAAAGTGTTAGCCGATATTAACATCGCCTTTTTTGATGAACCGACCACTAATATGGACAAGCCCCGTCGCGAAAGTTTGGCAGAAGCGATCGCTAACATCAAAACCTTTCGTCAACTGTTTGTCATTAGCCACGATGACACGTTTGAGAAGGTGACAGAGAATGTCATTCTGGTCGAACGAGAAGCATAGTTGAGGTCGCCTGATCTTGCAGTGGAGCGATCGCTCTCGCAACCGCAATTGATTAGTGCTAATCAGCAACAGTGCCTGATTTTGGTTGAACTTTGGACTTTTACACAGAAATTTTGCTTTTGCACTGTAGAGAATTACACTGTAATGATCCAGTGAAACCCCACAGTCACAAGCTGCCGCAAGAACATTTTCTACAGCGGAGTTGTAGAATGAGCGCTAAAGATAGTGATGCTGTTATGAATCGAATTGAGGTTGCGATCGCGATTCTCTACCAAAACAATCAGTTCCTGATGCAGTTGCGGGACAATATTCCCACAATTGTTTATCCCGGATTTTGGGGTTTATTTGGCGGGCACATTGAACCGGGGGAAACGCCGGAAGTAGCGGTTGAGCGAGAATTGCTCGAAGAAATTGGCTACCAAATTCCTAGCATTACAAAATTTGGCGTGTACCAAGACGAGAAAGTAGTGCGTCATGTGTTTCAAGCCCCGCTCACCGTCGAGGTGAGCGAATTGGTGCTGATGGAAGGATGGGATCTCGGATTGCTCAGCGTTGATGATATTGTCAGAGGCGATCGCTATTCTAAGAATGCCGATCAGACTCGGCCGCTTGGCGCGACGCACCAACAAATTTTGCTAAACTTCATCGAGTCAAGTCACACTAAAATTAAGTAGTGCCTATCCGGTTAACGTATGGATTTGGTGCGGTTGCAGAAAGCGCTCTCAGTTGAGGCAGAACGTGGGTTTAATGATCTGGAGGGGAATCAGTACCGCTTCAGTGAGTTTTTGTGTCTAACGTTAGGACAGCCTTCGGAAATAGTAAAGGGGCGCGATCGCACCAAATGTCAGGAAATTGCCGACCAATTTGCCAGCTATCCTGACCTGACGTTTTCCCAGCGACAGCATTTAGTAGCAGAAACGCGGCGGTTCTTACACCAAATCAAGAAAACGATAGAATCTGAATCCACTCGGTCGGACGCGCCTTCCGCGAAATATAGCGTTGATGACACTTCATCTGCATCACCGATCAGTGCGGTTGCCTCAAAAACACCAAGTACCACCCCAATCGTCTCCGCCTCTGCTGCCCCGGTCGCTCTCGATCAGGCAATTACCTATTTACCGGGAATTGGCCCGAAGAGCGCCGAAAAATTGGCAAAATTGGGCTTATTTTGTGTTCGGGATGTGCTGTATTACTATCCGCGAGATTATATCGATTACGCTCGCCAAGTGAAGATTTGCGATCTAGAAGCAGGCGAAACCGTGACGATCGTTGGCACGATTAAAAGCTGCAATTGTTTCACCAGTCCGCGCAACACAAAACTGACGATTTTGGAATTGACGATTCGTGATTCTAGCGCTCAGATGAAACTGAGCCGATTCTACATGGGAAGCCGATTCGCCAGTCGTGGTTGGCAAGAGCAACAAAAGCGGCTCTACCCCACCGGAGCCGCGATCGCAGCGTCTGGATTGGTTAAAGAAAGCAAATTTGGGATCACGCTCGACAATCCTGACATTGAGGTGTTGGGTGATTCGGCGGATGCGATTGAGTCATTAACGGTGGGTCGCGTTGTACCAATCTATCCCCTAACCGAAGGTGTTACCGCTGATCTAGTCCGACGAGCCGTGCTAGCCTCCCTGCCTGCGGTCGTGCATTTGCAGGAAGCCTTGCCGAAAGGATTGCTGAAAGAATACGGCATGATTGGGGTACAAGATGCGATCGCGAGCATTCATTTTCCGCAAAACAGCGATGCCCTCGATGCCGCTCGTCGCCGCTTGGTTTTCGATGAGTTTTTCTATCTCCAGTTGGGGATGCTGAAGCGGCGTCAAACTCAACAGCAGACCCAAGCGAGCGCTGCGCTTGCTCCGACCGGGCGTTTGGTTGACGAATTCTACAATGTCCTACCTTTCAAACTCACGAATGCTCAAGTTAGGGTGACGAACGATATCCTCAATGACATTCAAAAAACCGTGCCAATGAATCGATTGGTGCAAGGCGATGTCGGTTCAGGTAAAACAGTCGTTGCTGTAATCTCCATTTTGGCAGCAATTCAATCAGGCTTTCAGGCAGCCTTTATGGCTCCGACTGAAGTGTTAGCAGAACAGCATTATCGAAAGCTGGTGACTTGGTTTAATCAATTGCATTTGCCTGTTGAGTTATTAACCGGATCGACAAAAGCTGCCAAACGTCGAGAGATTCATGCTCAACTCGAAACGGGAGAATTGCCGCTGCTTGTGGGCACTCATGCGCTGATCCAAGACACTGTGAACTTCGAGCGGTTGGGCTTAGTTGTGATTGATGAACAACATCGATTTGGTGTTCAGCAGCGTGCTAGACTCCAGCAAAAAGGTGAACATCCTCATGTTCTCACCATGACAGCAACTCCGATTCCTCGAACGTTGGCGTTAACGTTGCACGGCGATTTAGATGTGAGCCAAATTGATGAATTGCCGCCCGGACGAAAACCGATTCAAACGACGGCTTTAACAGGGCGCGATCGCCAGCGGGCATACGACCTAATGCGCCGTGAAATTGCCCAAGGACGGCAGGTTTACATCGTGTTGCCGTTGGTTGAAGAGTCTGAGAAATTAGATCTCAAGTCTGCGATCGACGAACATCAAAACCTCCAAGAAGTCTTTCCTGACTTTACAATTGGCTTGCTGCATGGTCGTCTCAGTTCTGCCGAAAAAGACGAAGCGATCACCGCATTTCGAGATGGCAAAACGCAAATTCTAGTCTCAACTACTGTTGTCGAAGTCGGCGTAGACGTTCCAAACGCAACGGTGATGATGATTGAACATGCCGAGCGGTTTGGTTTATCTCAGCTCCATCAGCTTCGGGGTCGAGTCGGTCGAGGCGGGTCACAGTCGTTCTGTTTGCTAATGAGCAGTTCTAAAAGCGAAACCTCGCGCCAACGATTGAAGGTATTAGAACAATCGCAAGACGGCTTCTTTATTTCAGAAATGGATATGCGCTTTCGAGGCCCTGGTGAAGTGTTAGGCACTCGCCAATCAGGCTTGCCTGATTTTGCGTTAGCTAGTTTAGTTGAAGATCAAGACGTGTTGGAACTGGCGCGAGGGGCAGCAGAAAAAGCGATGGAGAAAGATCCAACCCTCGATCGTTGGGCCGCAATGAAAGCCGAATTGGAGTACCGCTACCAGCGTCTCATGGGTGGCGCGATTTTGACCTAGCGATTAGACGCATTGGTAGTGCCCCGGAAGTAATGA
Source organism: Myxacorys californica WJT36-NPBG1 (assembly GCA_019359315.1). Lineage (GTDB taxonomy): Bacteria > Cyanobacteriota > Cyanobacteriia > Leptolyngbyales > Leptolyngbyaceae > Myxacorys > Myxacorys californica. The sequence continues at coordinate 102 of JAHHHO010000051.1, read as the reverse complement.
TAACTGCTAGAGTAGGAACAGTTCATCTCGTTCAGTCCTCTCTCATGCCAAGTTGTCCCAATTGTACGTCTGCTCGAAGTGTCAAGAATGGGCGCATTCACA
>JAHHHO010000050.1 GCA_019359315.1 Myxacorys californica WJT36-NPBG1 | reverse complement strand
TGTTGGGCTGGTAGCGTAAAAGCTCAAGCAGTTTGTCCCAGAGGTCGTCGCTCAGTATTGTTGGGGTTGTCATCGCGTTTTAGCTTATTCAGCCCAACTTCACACAATTATCAACACAACCTAGCGAATGTGATCCTGCTCGACACTATAAGAATCAAATTTTGTCCCGACCACGATCAATTGTTTCTGAGCGTCAGTTAGCTCAGAAGTTAGATGCAGTGTTGAACTTCATTTGTAGATAAACTGAGTCATTACCCTAAAAGAGACTCTCGCCAATTTCAGGCTGAACAATTATGAACGCGACGATCGCATATTTGAAGAACTGTTTTGAGCAAGCGTTAATTGCCGCCTTTGGCAATGATCTAGCGGGAGTTGATCCGGTGTTAGTGCCAACGAGCAATCCCCAATTTGGCGACTATCAATCCAATGTGTCGATGTCGCTGGCAAAAAGATTGGGCAAAGCACCAAGAGCGATCGCACAAGACCTAATCCAAAAGCTTGATCTCTCAGACATCTGTGAGCCGCTTGAAATTGCAGGTCCGGGTTTCATTAATATCAAGCTGAAAACAGAGTACTTGCAATCGCAGTTAGCGGCAATGCAAGGTAGCAGCCGTTTGGGAGTAGAAGCGGCTAAAAACCCAAAGCGCGTTATTGTAGATTTCTCTAGCCCTAACATTGCCAAAGAGATGCACGTAGGGCATTTGCGATCGACAATTATTGGCGATGCGATCGCGCGAGTTTTAGAATTTCAAGGTCAAGACGTTCTACGACTAAATCATGTTGGAGATTGGGGCACTCAATTTGGGATGCTGATCACCTATTTGCAGGAAGTGTGTCCTGAAGCATTAACTACGGCTGACGCATTAGATTTGGGTGATTTAGTTGCATTCTATAAAAAAGCAAAACAACGGTTTGATGAAGACCCAGAATTTCAAGAGAAGTCGCGACAGGAAGTTGTAAAGTTGCAGTCTGGGAATCCAGAAAGTCATCGCACATGGCAATTACTTTGCGATCAGTCGCGGCGCGAGTTTCAAGTTATCTATGATTTGCTAGATATTTGTTTAACTGAACGGGGAGAGTCGTTTTACAATCCGCTTTTGCAGCAAGTGATAGACGATCTGGAGCAAACAGGATTGCTTGTCGAAGATCAAGGTGCAAAGTGCGTTTTTCTCGAAGGCTTTACTAACCGAGAAGGAGAACCGTTACCGCTAATCGTGCAAAAGTCGGATGGTGGCTACAACTATGCAACAACAGATTTAGCTGCGATTCGGTATCGGATTCAAACCGATCAGGCTAAACGAATGATCTATGTCACCGATGCAGGACAGGCAAATCACTTTGCACAAGTTTTTCAAGTGGCACGTCGGGCGGGATGGATTCCTGAAGGGGTAGAAATTATTCACATTCCGTTTGGTCTGGTGCAGGGCGAAGATGGCAAAAGGCTGAAAACCCGTTCGGGTGACACGGTTCGACTGCGAGATTTATTGGATGAAGCGATCGTGCGATCGCGCGCCGATTTAGAAACTCGTTTGAAAGAAGAAGACCGTCACGAATCAGAGGAGTTTATTGCTCATACTTCTCAAATCGTGGGTATCAGTGCGGTTAAATATGCTGACTTGAGCCAAAACCGAACCAGCAATTACATTTTTAGTTTTGACAAGATGTTGGCGTTGCAGGGCAACACTGCACCTTACATGCTCTACGCTTACGTTCGAATTCAAGGAATCAGTCGTAAAGGTCAAATTGATTTTGACAATTTAGGCTCCGATCTCAAGATTTTGCTACAGGAAGAAACCGAATTTGCTTTAGCAAGACATTTGCTGCAACTTGATGAAATGATTGATCAAGTCAGCCAAGATTTGATGCCGAATCGCTTGTGTCAGTACTTGTTTGAACTAAGTCAGAAATTCAATCAATTCTACGATCGCTGTCCCGTTCTACAAGCAGAGACGTCAGTCCGAACATCGCGATTAGTTCTCTGTGACTTAACAGCCCGTACCTTGAAACTTGGATTGTCATTACTTGGAATCGGAGTACTAGAGCGGATGTAGGGATGCGATATTATCCCAGTAGTCCTATAAAAAAGGCTCTGAGAATAATGTCTATCGTTCTTATTCAGCTTTTAGCAATTGGTCTAGCCGCCGGGATCGCGGGAGGAGTGTTTGGAATTGGAGGCGGAGCGATTATGGTTCCGGCAATGGTTTTGCTATTGGGAATGGATCAAAAGTTTGCAACTGGAACCTCAATCGCCGCGCAAATTCTACCCATTGGTATCCTTGCTGCTGGCGTTTACTACCGGAGTGGAAATCTCAATATCAAACATGCATTTGTGATTGCCCTTGGTTTAGTCGTTGGTAATTTGTTTGGTGCATTGTTTGCTAATCAACCCTACATCAGTAGTGACCTGATCAAAAAACTCTATGGATTGTTTCTGCTAGGAATTGGATTGCGTTATCTCTTAGTTCGCTGATCGGTTAAATAATTTCTGATACTCATTCTCAGTGATCAAATCTTTGGTACTTTCAACGCGATCGAGAAAGACAATGCCATTAAAGTGGTCATATTCGTGTTGAAAAATGCGGGCAACAAAATCGGTTAACTGCATTTTTTGAAGATTGCCATTGCGATCGCAGTACTCAATTTCGATGGCTTGATATCGGGGAACTAGTCCACGAATTCCTGGAATGCTGAGGCAGCCCTCCCATCCTTTCACCGTTTCTGTCGAGTGAGACAAAATTTGAGGATTGATCATCGGCGTTGGCTCCATTTCCGGTGCATTTGGATAACGGGGATTCGGGCGCGATGCCACAATCATCAGTTGAAAAGACTGAGCGACTTGAGGGGCAGCAATGCCAACGCCGTTGGATTGTTTAACTGTGGCAAGTAACTGGTCGATGAGTGCTTGAATTTGATCGTCTTGAATACTCGCGATCGCTTGCGCTGTTTGTCTAAGAATCGGATGCCCGAGTTCAATAATATCTAAAGTGTCTGCCATCGAGTTGCTCCTAATTATGGTTTCTATAAACAGTGTAGGGCGTCTCAATTGAGACGCCCTACTGCATGAACTACTAGCCGCCGCCTACTCGGTTTGAGCCGTTTGAGTTGGAAACGCTCCAGGCTGGATCGCTACAGTCGTTGCACGTCCGCCTCGATTGACTTCAACTTGAAGGCTGTTGCCAATAGAACTGCTTTCCACAATTTGTTGAACTTGACTGTCTGTTGTCACCGTTTGACCGTTGATTTTCTGAATCACATCCCCTGTTCGTAATCCTCCCCTCGCAGCGGGAGAATTGGGCAACGCTCGGAAAACCACAACCCCACGATCGGCTTGAACCTGAAAACCCGCCTCGCGACTGCTGTTAATCTGTTGCTTCAATGCGGGCGTCAATGTTCGCATTTGAATGCCAAGGTACGGATGATCAACCCTGCCTTTAGAGATCAACTGTTGAGAAATTCTTTGAGCCGTATTAATTGGAATTGCAAAGCCTAAACCCTGTGCGCCGCCAATAATAGCGGTATTCATCCCAATCACTTCACCCCGTTGATTGAGGAGCGGTCCACCCGAATTACCCGGATTAATCGCTGCATCGGTTTGAATAAAGCTGACGCGCTTATCTGCAACTCGAACTTCAGCACTCGAACGACCCGTCGCGCTGATGATTCCCGCCGTTACCGTATTGTCTAAACCTAACGGGTTGCCAATTGCGATCGCCCATTCCCCTGGCTTTAGCGCTTCTGAATTACCCAGAGTCACAACAGGCAAATTGCTTGCTTGAACTCGAACCACGGCCACATCAGTCAATGGATCTTGTCCTATAACTTTGCCTCTAAGCTCACGCCCATCCTTAAGAACAACGTTCACCGAATCGGCCCCGTTGACAACATGAGCATTCGTCAAAATCAACCCGTCTGCATTAATAATAAAGCCTGACCCCGTTCCCCGCTCAACCCGTGATGAGGGCGCATTTGGAACCTGCCCACCAAAGAACTGGCGGAAAAATGGGTCGTTAAAAATGGCAGGAACGCGAGATTGAACAGTCCTCGAAGAGTCGATCCGCACCACAGCAGGGCCCACTCGCTCAGCCGCCGTTGCAATAAAATTAGCGTCTGCACCAGACAGAATAGTAGACGTTCGACTTTGAGCGATCGCGGGCGGAGGTTGTAGCACATCAGACGACAACAAGCGATTTCCAGCAAGGGCTGTACTAGCTCCCACTAAAGGCAGCATTAAATAGACAGCAGACTTTTTCCAGTTCTGATTATGCTGAGCATTGCGATTCGGCATCGGTCTATAACTCTCCTTATTGACAAACCTTATATACAAAGCAAGAATGCAAATCAAGCATCGTTTTACACTGCCTTCAGCACCGACCAAAATCAGACCCATCTGAGAGGAGATGCACACGTCATCCTGCTCTATAAGGCGAATGTTTCTAGTTTAAGAAGTAAATATGTCATTTGGGTCGCGATCGTGTGGATTCTACTTTAGTGTTCTCCTGTTCTTACAGGCATGAACGCTAACATTCTTTGACGAAGGAACGGCTCGGTTTGCTCCCTAAAACCAAAGAATAATTTCATTTCCTAGACGATTTCGTTGTCATTTCAGATTCATGTCTAACACATACCTTTGACAAGTAGGCTTGATACGGTGATGGTTACAGGTGAATGAATGGTAAGAGCGAGTTGATCGTACGTGGTGACGTTAAGCCTTTTTGATCGGCTGATTGAGATGATGCCGATTTAACAAAGCTGAGGCGACGCTACACACAGTTGGCTCGCTCGTTTTTATCTTTGTAGTTTTTTATCTCTATAGTTAATGTACCACGCAGGTTGTTTGTGATTGGCTCTACCAATTTGGCCCTATCAAACTTGGAAGGATCGCTAAAGCTAGACAATCTTACTTCAATCAAGATTATCTCTGAGAAAAACGAAAGGCTTACTAATTTAACGATTGTTTAGGCTTGTATTTTTGCAAAATCATCGAGCTACTTCTAGAAGAGCACAGTTCTTTCAATCCATTTGCCGTTTCTAAACAACCATGTTTATTGATCAAAACTAATTAAAATTTGGTTGATCTCAAATCATTCTTTATGGAGTACTCTATTCTAGGGGTTTACTATCCCCTTCATATTGGACTAAATTAATAGCAACTTTGGGAGAATAAAAACATATCTTCGGGTAATATGCGCTCAAACGCTAATATTCGACACGATGTTTTTCGTCCAACTAAGTTAGCGAAATCCAGTAAAATAGAGTCAACATCCATCAGTTCAGACGCAAGTTGATGACTAAGAAGAAGAAAATTGAGCCGCTCCTGGGCGAAGCTTTGCTCAAGAAAGTTAAGGAACTAGACGATCTCAACAAAGAGGAAAAAGCAAGGGAATGCGGCTATTACACTGTGACCAAAAACGGTGTTGAACGAGTCAATATGATGAAATTTCTCAATGCATTGATTGATGCAGAAGGAATTGAATTAGATGGTAAACAGGGAACCAATGGGCGTGGGGGTCGCAGCGCTAGTTACCGAATTAGCGTGCAGTCCAATGGTAATCTTTTGATTGGTGCTGCTTATACTAAACAGATGGAGCTTACGCCAGGGGATGAGTTCGAGATTTCTCTCGGTCGCAAGCATATTCATCTGCGTCAAATCGATCGCCAAGACGAGGAAGCAGTTTTATAAACTTAACTGGGTAAATACGTTTTATGGAAAATATCGACTGGACAACAGCGATCCCTGCCGGCGCAGCGATCGCTATCTTTCTCGGTGGATTCTTGATGATGTTTACCGGAATTTGGACGAGTCGAAAGCGATAACATCCTCTATGACGTTTTCGGCTCAAACTGAGGTCTCTAACGAAAAATGGGACGGAACAATAGCTGCTTCTATCGGCGCTTTGGCTTGCTGAGCATGCGATGAAATTGTTAAATACGGAATTAAAGATTCTCTTGTGAGCGCTAGATTGCAGGCGAGCGTAATTCCTTCTTGTTCCAGCAAGCCAATAATTTGGTGGGTTTCTTCACTATCAATTACCGGCAATTGATGCAAGCCACGAGTTGTCATCCGATCAAGAGCTTCGACTAATGGCTCTTCTTTATAAGCATATAGAATGTCAGTTGTGCATACATCATTGACGTTCTGAGTCATTGGCAAGTAGTTGATGCCGTCCGCATGATGATTTTTTTCCCAGCGCGCGATCGCGCGATTGATGTCTTGCAAAGTAATGATGCCGATTAGCTGGTCGTCTTGATTCACAACTAGTGCACTATGACGTTGATATTGGATCAACGCGAGTCCTGCTTCTGGTAACAACAAATCAGCCGATAATCGCAAAAAATTAGACTGCATTGCTTCTGCAACCGACAGATTTTTGAGAATTTCTTGATTTTGGTTAGCAAACCGCAAATCCAGAGAATCAACTTCTGGATTTGCTTCGACGGGTTTAAGCGTAGACGGTGCAACTGGTCGATTCAACCATTCTGCTAACCACACACTTAACCCAACTGCTGCCATTAGGGGTAAAACAATGCGGTAGTCACGAGTCATTTCAAATAGCAGTAGAACGGCGGTTAACGGGGCATTTACACTCGCAGCCAACACGGCGGCCATGCCAACCATTGCATAAGCTGGGGAATCGGCGATGCTAGAAGCAAACATAGGAAACACAAACGGCAAAACCTTCCCGTAAGCTGTACCGAGCGTCGCACCTAAGTACATGGCAGGCGCAAACACCCCGCCCACTAAGCCACTGCCTAAGCTAATTCCCGTGACCAACAGTTTGACGACCAGCAGCGTCAGCAGTAGCCCAAGTGAAAACTCTGCATTCCGCAACATCGCTTCGATAGTGTCGTAGCCAATGCCTAACACTTGCGGCAAGTGTAGTGCTACTATCCCAACACAAAGTCCGCCCAAGATGGGGTGAATTTCTCGCGGAATTTCAGTCAACCATCCAAACCCTGAAACTTGCCCTTGAAATGCTGTCTGAGTCCCCTTCAAAAACTTGGTATAAGCGATCGATACAATACACGCAAATAGCCCTAGACCCAAATACAACGGCAACTCCAACGGGCTCCGCACTTCATAAGCAGGCAAATCGAACGCGGGTTGTCCTCCCAGTCCAATCTGGCTGATCCAAGCGGCGACTACTGCTGCTAGAACGACCACACTCGCCGCCGAGGTTTCAAACGTTGTACCCAAAACGACTTCTAAGGCAAAAAACACGCCTGCGATCGGGGCATTGAATCCAGCCGCCAACCCGGCTGCGGCCCCAGCTCCCAATAGCAAACGCAGGCGGTCTTGAGATACCTTCAAGAGTTGACCTAAGAACATGCCGACGTGAGCGCCAATTTCAACACTTGGTCCTTCGGGTCCAAGCGACGCGCCAGAACCGAGCGAAACAGAAGCGGCAATCGCTTTCCCGATCGCTCGGGTCGGCGACAGTTCTTTTCCCGACTGGACAGCGCTAATTAATCCCGAAATACCTGCTCCAAAGTCTTTAATTTTCCATCGCATTACACTCACGATCGCGCCACCCAAAATAGGCACACAGGCTAGTGTCCACGCGCCTAATCGCCCAATGTGTCCCATTAGGTCTTCCAACATTAAACGATGAATGATCTCAATTAGGTATCGAAATGCAACAACGCCTAGCCCAGCTCCGCCCCCAATCAGAACTGCCAGCATCAAAACAATTGTTTCAGGAGGGGGCTGTAGACGGCTAAGAAAACGGTTTGGTCTGGACTCAGACGGAATTTGCTGCTCAGATAGTAGAACGTGCGGAGGGGCAGATGGCATTTCTTTTAAACGGAAAATTTTAATAAAATTAAATTTTGTTGCTGTCTCTCATTGTGATGGATCTTCCATCTCTAAGACAAGAAAATTTCTTCTAAACCGCTCTATGGCTTGAGTGAGATGAAGCCTCATAAATCTTAATAGTAGAAGATTTAATGGGAACCTAGTGAGGAACGAAAACTCAAGGATACAGAACGTCATCTAGATTAAATCTGTTTCAAATTCCTTAATGTTGAAGTGTTTAAAGCTCCGCCAAAGATCTGAAGAAGATTCGAGAAAACTTGGGTAAACTGGTCGTATTAAAGCGTGTTGCCTCTAATTACATCGAACGCTCTCAGTTACATTGGATCAGGAATTTGCGGTTGAATCGTGAACCTGCTGCAGTCGATCAAATAATTACTTATACAAATTTCCTCCCCTTCCGTGCCCGATGAATGTTTACAGCTTTGACCACTATTCTGTTCCTTGTCCGATTTGCCATCGCATGAGCGGTGTCCAGTCAGTCAAGCTGATGCGAGGATTATTGACCTGTCCTCATTGTCGATCGCGCTTTGTCGTTAGTGTCAGTGGACATTATGTTCGGGATCCGTTTGCTAAGAAACGGTTGGTAAATGAGAAAAAGCTGCGTCGCCAAAGCCGTCCCTTGGCAAGAATTTTGAGAGATTCTGGCGTTTCTAGGCATTCCCGGTTTATTGGAATTTTGACAAGTTTGCTGATATTGGGGTTTACAGTGTCGGTTTTGAGTGAGGCAGGTGGACGCAATCTTTCGATTCAGAGCTTAATTGAGCAGATTGTCAAAGTCAGTGAAGTTTCAGAATAAGCTTTGCGATTGGCGTAAAGACGCAATTTTGTAAGAATCGAGAACTTCTAGAGCCTCCTGAAGCTTTTTGAAACAAAAAATTAAGAGCAGAATGAAGTATCTGCTCAGGTATTTGTAACGAAAGTTAAACAAATATCTCAGGTTTTTTATCAAATTGTGTCAGTTATTCGCTGAAATGCTCATCTAGTATGCGTTTTCTGGTAAAAACACAGTTGTAGCCTAACTTCATTTCAAGAATCGTGGAGTACGAAAAAGAGCTTAACAAAAATTTATTAAGCTCCTTCCAGCCTACGATGCTTGCGATCTTCCTCCTCTGGAAGCGGCTTTCTAAGCTCGGAGGAGGGCATCTTGGCAAGTCCTCAGTGCCTAAAGATGCTCAGTTTTAAGAAGAGAACACGCCTCAAAGGAGTCTGACCCGCATGTTCACCCACGTCAAGCCCACCATAAGACACATTGCACCTGACAATCTAGGGGCACGATCCTTACTCAAGGTGGTCTATGTCGTGCTAGAGCCGCAGTATCAAAGCGCTTTGTCCGCCGCCGTTCGATCGATTAACGAAAAGCACCCTCATATCGCGGTTGAAATTAGCGGATATCTAATCGAAGAACTTCGAGATGCTAAGAACTACGAAGACTTCCAGCGCGATGTGGCTGAAGCAAACATTTTCATCGCCTCGCTGATCTTTTTAGAAGATTTGGCAGAGAAATTAGTTGCGGCGGTCGAGCCTCATCGCGACAACCTAGATGTTGCGGTGGTGTTTCCATCGATGCCGCAAGTGATGCGCCTCAACAAGATGGGCAGCTTTTCGATGGCTCAGTTGGGTCAGTCGAAGAGTGCGATCGCGCAATTCATGAAGAAGCGCAAAGAGCAATCGGGGTCGAGTTTTCAAGACGCGATGCTGAAGCTGCTCAACACGCTGCCCAAGGTGCTGAAGTATCTGCCCATGGATAAAGCGCAGGACGCTCGCAACTTTATGCTGAGCTTCCAATATTGGCTCGGCGGCAACTCCGAAAACCTAGAGAACTTTCTGCTGATGCTGGCAGATAAGTATGTTTACAAAGGGCAGGTTGGTGCGAGTGAGACTTACCAAGATCCGGTTACTTATCCGGATTTAGGCATTTGGCATCCGCTTGCACCCTGTATGTTTGAAGATTTGAAGGAATATCTCAATTGGTTTAATTCTAGAAAAGATATTTCAGCAGACTTAAAAGATCCGTTAGCGCCAACGGTAGGACTCGTCTTGCAACGAACGCACTTAGTGACTGGGGATGATGCCCACTATGTGGCGATGGTGCAAGAAATCGAAGCGATGGGAGCGCGAGTCATTCCTGTATTTGCAGGCGGCTTGGATTTCTCGAAGCCTGTTGATGCGTTTTTCTATGACCCGATTTCAACCGACTCCGCGATCGTAGATGTCGTCGTTTCTCTGACTGGGTTTGCCCTAGTTGGAGGTCCAGCGCGTCAAGATCACCCGAAAGCGATTGAATCGCTAAAACGGCTCAACCGTCCGTATATGGTGGCGTTGCCGTTAGTGTTTCAAACAACCGAGGAATGGCAAGACAGCGAACTGGGATTGCACCCCATTCAAGTAGCGCTACAGATTGCGTTGCCAGAGTTGGACGGGGCGATTGAGCCGATCATCGTGTCTGGGCGGGACGGAGCAACAGGCAGAGCGGTCGCGCTGCAAGATCGAATCGAAGCGATCGCGCAACGGGCCTTGAAATGGGCAAATCTCCGACACAAGCCCAAACTTCATAAGCGAGTCGCCATTACCGTTTTCAGCTTTCCACCTGATAAAGGCAACGTTGGAACGGCGGCTTATCTCGATGTGTTCGGTTCCATCTACAAAGTGATGGAAGGACTCAAGCAAAACGGCTATGACGTAGAGGATTTGCCAGAAACAGCAGAAGCGCTAATGCTAGAAGTGCTTCACGATGCCCGCGCTCAGTACAACAGTCCTGAACTCAACATTGCTTATCGAATGTCGGTTCCAGAGTACGAAGAACTGACGCCTTATCACGAAAAGCTGATTCCATCTTGGGGTCCGGCTCCAGGACATCTCAACACCGACGGTCAAAATCTTTTAGTCTACGGAAAAGCATTCGGTAACGTGTTTATTGGCGTGCAGCCAACATTTGGCTACGAAGGCGATCCGATGCGCTTGTTGTTCTCGCGATCGGCGAGTCCTCACCACGGGTTCGCCGCTTACTACACCTACCTAGAAAAGGTCTGGAAAGCGGACGCTGTTCTGCACTTTGGCACGCATGGATCGCTGGAGTTCATGCCAGGTAAGCAGATCGGCATGTCAGATGACTGCTTTCCCGACAGCTTGATCGGTACGATTCCCAACCTGTATTACTACGCGGCGAACAATCCATCTGAAGCCACGATCGCAAAGCGTCGCTCTTACGCAGAAACCATTAGTTACCTGACTCCTCCAGCAGAAAACGCTGGACTTTACAAAGGGTTGAAGGAACTCAGTGAACTGGTCGGCTCCTATCAAACACTAAAAGATTCGGGTCGCGGCGTGCAGATCGTAGACACGATCATGGATAAGGCGCGAATTTGTAATCTGGACAAAGACATTGAGTTTCCAGAAGACTCGAAAGATTTGACGTCGGAAGAACGCGATACGATCGTAGGTAAGGTTTACATCAAATTGATGGAGATCGAATCGCGGCTATTGCCATGCGGATTGCATGTGATTGGCAAACCACCGACAGCGGAAGAAGCGATCGCAACCCTCGTCAACATCGCCAGTCTCGATCGCGCTGAAGAGAACATTGTCAGTTTGCCGCGCATCATTGCCAATAGCATTGGTCGCGACATTGACGAAATTTTCCAGAATAGTGATCTTGGCGTTCTCGCAGACGTTCAGCTTCTCAATGATGTGACTCAAGCCACTCGTGCTGCCGTCGCGGCGATGGTGCAATCTCAAGTAGACGAAGAAGGTCGCGTATCGAAAATGTCGATGCTGACCAGCTTGTTTAACTTGGGTGGTAAAAAAGCGCCTTGGGTTGAATCCCTTCACGCGTCCGGCTTCAAGGCAGTAGATGAAGAACTCCTCAAGCCCTTGATCGAATTCTTGCAATTCTGTCTCAAGCAAGTCGTTGCCGATAACGAACTCGGCGCGTTGCTGATGGCGCTAGATGGGCAGTACACAATACCAGGTCCTGGCGGCGATCCGATTCGGAACCCGGATGTGTTGCCGACTGGTAAGAACATTCATGCGCTTGATCCGCAGTCTATCCCAACGGCGGCGGCAGTCAAATCTGCCAAAATCGTGGTCGATCGCTTGATTGCGCGTCAGTGTGCCGAAAACGGCGGCGCGTACCCGGAAACGATCGCGTGCGTGCTTTGGGGAACCGACAATATCAAGACTTACGGCGAATCTCTCGCCCAAATTTTGTGGATGGTCGGTGTCAAACCTCTACCCGATTCGCTAGGACGCATCAACAAACTCGAGCTGATTCCGCTCGAAGAGTTAGGGCGTCCGCGGATTGATGTGGTGGTCAACTGCTCTGGTGTGTTTCGTGACTTGTTTATCAACCAAATGGCCCTGCTCGATCGCGCTGTGAAAATGGCGGCGGAAGCAGATGAGCCTTTAGAGATGAACTTCGTTCGCAAACACGCAATGAAGCAAGCCGATGAACTGGGAATCAATCTGCGCCAAGCAGCAACTCGCGTTTTTTCCAACGCATCCGGGTCTTACTCGTCGAATGTTAATTTGGCGGTAGAGAACGGCACTTGGGAAAACGAAGAGGAACTGCAAAACATGTATCTCTCGCGCAAGGGGTTCGCATTCTCGTCTGATAATCCGGGGATGATGGAGCAAAACGAGACGCTCTTCCGCGAAAGCTTGAAGACCGCAGATGTCACCTTCCAAAATTTGGATTCATCTGAAATCTCGCTCACCGATGTCTCTCACTACTACGACTCCGATCCGACTAAAATCGTCGCGAGTTTGCGAGATGACGGTAAAACTCCAGCCTCGTTTATGGCAGACACGACAACAGCAAACGCTCAAATTCGCACATTGTCTGAAACGGTGCGACTCGACGCGCGAACCAAGCTCTTGAACCCCAAGTGGTATGAGGGCATGTTGTCTCACGGATACGAAGGCGTTCGGGAACTCTCGAAGCGATTGGTCAACACAATGGGCTGGTCGGCAACGGCAGGCGCAGTGGATAACTGGATCTATGAAGACGCGAATGAAACCTTTGTCAAAGATGAAGAAATGCAAAAGCGTCTGTTAGATCTCAATCCGAACTCGTTCCGTAAGATGGTGACGACCTTGCTAGAAGCGAATGGGCGTGGCTATTGGGAGACGAGCGAAGAGAATCTTGATAAACTCCGCGAGTTATATCAAGAAGTGGAAGATCGAATTGAGGGTGTTGAGTAAGTTTAGATTGCGATAGACCCAAAAACGTAGGGGGCATGATTCAGTAATCATGCCCCCTACGTTTATTGAATTTACTAAGATAATTCCTCTCGAGTGTCGTGCGATCGCACCAAGAAAATAGATGAAACTGAAACACTCTTAAGGCGCTGTTTCTAAATTCAGTACGATGTTGAGCGTTTTTAATAATTCTTGGGCGGTGTAGGGTTTAGACAAAAATGCGCTCACTCCGGCTTCCATCGCTGCCCTTACTTTGTCACTCGAGGCCAGCCCGCTCACAGCGACAATCTTCACCGACGGGTTCATCCGTTTCAAAATGCTGATTGCGGCGGGACCTGCCATGTTGGGCATCATCATGTCCATTAATACAACGCCAACGTTATCCTTATGTTCTGCGTACATTGCGATCGCGTCGATTCCATCATTAGCGACTAACACACTGTAGTTATATGTCTCTAACGATGTTTTCGTAATTTCACGAATCGTCGCTTCATCATCGACAACCAGAACCAACTCCCCAGCTCCTAGCGGTAATTCGGAGGTTTCTACTTGTTTCAGTTCTGAGCCTTGGATGGCTGGCAAATATACCTTAAACTCCGTTCCTTGACCCACTTCACTGTAGGCATTCACAAATCCTCCATGATTTTTGATAATGCCAATCACCGTTGAAAGCCCTAATCCTGTTCCTTTACCCACTTCCTTCGTCGTGAAGAATGGCTCGAAGATTCTCTGCAAGGTTTCAGGAGGCATTCCGATTCCTGTATCTGCAACAGAAATGACAATATAAGCACCCGCTTGGGCATCAAGATTCATCTGAGCATAGGTTTCATCTAGAACAAGGTTTTTGGCAGAAATACTCAGCGTGCCGCCATCGGGCATAGCGTCCCGAGCATTGACGCAAAGATTCATTAGGACTTGATGCAATTGAGTTGCATCAGCTGAGGTAATCCAAAGATTAGGTTCGATGTTGGTCTGGAGATCGATCGATTTTGGAAAGGTTCCCTCAATAATCTGCTTGATCTCTTGAAGCAGATGTTGAACTTGAAGTTTGATCCGCTTGCCTTCGGCTCCACGTGCAAACGACAAGACTTGATTGATCAATGCCGCTCCTCGTCTAGCGTTTGTTTCCTGCATCTTCAGAAACCGTTGCGTAGACTCATCTATGTCGCCCAATTTTAGCTGTAGCAGTTGAGAGATCGCGAGAATTGGCGTCAAGATATTGTTCAAGTCATGGGCAATGCCGCCCGCCAAAGTGCCCAAGCTTTCAAGGCGCTGGGCGTGAAGAAACTGCCGTTCAAGTTGTTTCTTCTGGGTAATGTCTGTATTCACAACCAGAATTGATTTGAGTTGTCCCTCTTCCAGCACGGCTGTCCAACGGCTTTCAACCAAAATCTCTTTGCCATCTTTCGTCAATTGAGGCAACTCTCCCTGCCATCTACCCGTTTCGACCACCGTTTTCTGAATTTCCTCAAGTTGAGGAGGAAGGGTCTGCCCTAACAGAGCCCGCGCACTCATCGCTAGCGCTTCAGCGGTTGACCAACCGTATAGGTGTTCGGCGCTTTTATTCCAAAACAAGATTTGGCCATTTAGGTCGAGAACCAAAATGGCATCGGTTGTCACGTCGAGGAGGACGGCTTGTTCGCGAATTTTCTCTTCCGAACGCTGGCGTTCGCTCAGTTCAGTTTGGACTTGGTGATAGAGTTCAGATTGTTGAATGGCGATCGCTAACTGCGTCGCTAGGTGCTGAAGCAAATTAAGCTCTAAAGTTTGCCATTGCCTAGATTCTAAGCAGTGGTTGGCAACAAGCAAGCCCCATAGCTGATCGCCTTGCACAATCGGGACAACTAAATTTGCTCTTACCTGGAGGCGAGCTAGTAAATCCCGGTGACAGTCGGATAGGTTTTCGGTATCGATGTCGGAAATTGCTTGAATCCGACCCTGGCGATACAGTTCGCGCGTCGCAGGTTGGACAAAAAAGGTGTCCTTGATTTTGGTTCCCTCGATCGACAAAGATTCAGAAATGACGGATTCTACCGCGATGATGCCGCTCCAATCGGGTTCAAAGCGGTAGATGAACACGCGATCGGCTTCCAGAAACTGTCTGACTTCAGCAACCGTAGTACTGAGAATTTCTTCTAGATCGAGCGATCGCCGGATGCGCTGAGAAATCTCCATCACAAGTCGCTCTTGCGCCATTTGCTGATGCAGCACCTGCTCGTGACGATTGCGTTCGGCAAGCTCCGCGAGCTGTACGACGCGACTTTGAGATTCGCGTCTAACTCTGCTACGGTAATCGCGGAAAAAGTCAGCTAAAGCAGGTTCGTCGTCTATCAATGCTTGAAAATTATCGATGACCCGCTGATCTGCTTCATACGCCACTTCGGAATGAGCTTCTACCCAAACATGACAGGTTTTGACGTAAGCGATAAATGTAGTTAAATGTTGATAGTTCACGACGCCTAAGAGACGGCGTAGCTCATGACGATAATGTTCTGATTGCTCACGTTCTAAGGCGATAAAGATAGCACAGTAGAGAAGACTATCTTCAAGGGCTGAGCTTAATGCTGACCAATTATCGGGCAGGCTCGGCTGTTCGGCAAGCTCTGCAAAGTGCTTCTCTATGTCTTGCTCTAGTGGAGGAGAAGATTCTAGCAACTCCAGTACCGCTTGTGCTGTCAACCCAAGGGGGCGTAGCGTGCAGCTATGGCAAATCATGCAGTAAGGAACGGCACAGAAGCGCGAGAGATAAGCAGACAGCTTCTCCTTAAACAAAGCTGGCAACGGATTGTCAACATAGGCAGTGAGAGTCTGTTGCCATAGGTTCTCTAGCACCTGCGGTGTGGACTCTGCGGGGTCAAAGAAGGGAGGCACAAAACCAAAGGTTGCCTCAATTTCCGCCCTAATCTGCTGACTCGTTCGTCCAGAATTGACACTAGCTTTAAGGTGCAAAGCTTCTTTCATAACTTGAGGTACAGTATCCGTTGGCTTGTATTGAGTCATGGTGAGTGTCAGTTCAACCACAGGATTGAAGAGAGTCCTATTCATAGTCTAGAGCGAAGCCACTTTAGTTGTTTGTTGCCCAAAAGATAAGCGCTTATTCTGTAATGTTTAGTAACAGGATCTGCGGCATTCCTTATCCCTTGCATCGTTGAGTGAATGTCACCGCCGCAAGCGGACGGTGTATCACTTCGCTCCACTCGCACGCTTCGCGGCTCGATTTCGCTCAACAGCACCCTTCGGACGCTGTGTTTGCCAAACGCAGGGCGGGGAATTAGACCCGTAAGGGTTCAGGGGGTGACAACGCAACGGGCTTAGAACCAAGATGAAAGGCTGGATTCGAGTCACACAAGCAGAAAAAATGGAGTGAAACAACTAAATTTACTCCACTGCGATCAAAAATGTTGCCTTCATTCTATCAAGCCTGTTTACAACCGCAATTGTCCGAGGCGCAATTCGTCACGCTGAAGATATTGGTCGAACTATTACAGAAAGAACAACGAACAAGTACTCGGACACAACAAACAAGTACTCAGATCCAGCAAGCGGGTTCACGGACGTTGCAAAGGAGTAGCAGAACTGGAAACTAGATTGCCGAACGTTGCGATTCTATAGAGTTTGCAGAGCCTTTTCTTTGAAGCTGTGCTTTGCGCTAATCGTCTTCTGCAAATGTTCAGTTACGATCGAGCAGACATATGCGTCGTTAATGCTTCTTCAACAATGCCGAAACAAGGGGTTTCAAAATTCGAGGAGAAGCGATTACCGCATGACCCAACCGAAAATTCTAAGGGATGAAAAACAAATTCTTCATCCCTTATCACTCAAATTCAGCTAAGCTACGCCGTTCTGCTTGAACCAAGCCTGCAACCGTTTCCAACCGTCTTCTGCGGGTTGCTGGCGGTAGCTAGGGCGGTAGTCCGCAAAGAATGCATGAGGGGCATCGGGGTAAACGATAATCTCGGAGCGGGCGGAAGATTGCTTGAGCGCCGTTCTCATTCTCTCTACCGTTGTCACCGGAATTCCATTATCTTGACCGCCGTAGAGTCCAAGAACAGGGACTTTGAGCATAGGAGCAAGGTCAACTGGATACTGCGGTTGTAGCGGAGTAGAGTCGCCCACTAACCGCCCATACCAGGCAACTCCGGCTTTTACTTGAGGATTGTGAGCTGCATAAAGCCAGGTAATCCGCCCACCCCAGCAAAATCCAGTGATTCCTAGACGGGCCGGGTCACCTTTACTGGTTTGCTTCGCCCAAGTCACAGTTGCATCTAAGTCTGATAGCACTTGAGTATCTGGAACCTTGGCAACAATCGGGCGAATCTGATCAATACTACTGAGCTTGGAAACATCTCCTTGGCGCACAAACAGTTCAGGCGCGATCGCAAGGTATCCCAGTTTGGCAAACCGGCGGCAAACATCCTGCATGTGCTCATGCACGCCAAAAATTTCTTGAATCACCAGGACGATCGGAAAAGAACTGCCCGTTGCAGGCATGGCTCGGTAGGCAGGAATAGTACCATTCGCGACTGGAATTTTCACAGGGCCAGCCGTCAAGCCTTGGGTACTGGTTTGAATTGTTTTCGCAAGAATGGGCTGAACGGCAAGAGCAAAGCCGGATGTTAGGGCTGTAGTCACGAGTTGCCTACGAGTCAGGGGAAGTCTGAGCCGGGAGAGAAATGGACGATCGCTCATAAATGTGGAAACAAAGGTTCGGAGTACAAAATTTTTTGGAGGTCAGACAACTGTGATCGAATATGTGATCGAATAAGAGACAGCCGCACATCCAAATTAAGTGACGCACATTGATCAAACTGCTTTGGCTAAAGCCTTCGGTTGTGACTCTCCTTATTTTAGTGATGCCTTCTGGAGCGAGCAAGGATGAATTCTAAGCGCTAAAAAAGCGATCGCAGCTTACGCATGCGATCGCCAATAATCTATTCAAGAAATTACTAATTCACGAGAGTTTTGGCAAAAGGGATGAAGCCGTTCTTGTTGCGTTTTCATCCCCCAAACCAAATTGACAGACCACTAGGGCGCTAACGCATTGCCTCGAATCAGGCTACCAATTGTCTTCGCCGTAATCTTCAGTTGAGTCAACGGATTCGCTGGAACAACCGTCTTATACAGATAGCTATCAAACGTCAGCTTCTGCACATCGATATCCGCACACATTTCAACAAACGCCTCACGGGTTGCATCGGAACGATAAAACACCGATTGCAGAATGTCTAACACCTTATAGGTGATGCCGTACATCTTATCCCACCGCTTCAGGTAGACCTTAAGATCCGCTTCCGTGGGAATCCGACGACCTTGATCGGAGAATTCGACGATCGTTTCTGCACACATGCGAGCAGACTTCGCCGCGAAATAGATTCCTTCTCCCGACGACTTAGTAACGGTTCCAGCCGCATCTCCTACAAGGGCAACCCGACCGACAACGCGCCGGGGTCTAGGATGCTCAGGAATCGGATGCGCTTCGACGCGGATGATTTTGCCGCCTCTTAGCCGCTTTGCCGCCCGTGCCCGGATGCCCGCCTGGAGCTTCTTAATGTCTGCCTTGTTAGGCGACATGGTTCCAGTTCCGACAGCAACGTGGTTGTATTTTGGGAAAACCCAGGCGTAGAAATCGGTCGAAACGTCGTCACCGACATACATTTCTGCCAAGTCTTCGTAGTACGCCATCTTGTCATCGGGCAGGCTGATGCGCTCTTGGAAGGCGATCGCGTAGCGATAATCTCCAGCATCAATGGCCTTTGCAATGCGAGAATTCGCCCCGTCTGCACCAATCACGAGATCGACTTGCAGGGTTTGAGCGCTGCCTTCTAAGCTGCCGTCCGAGTGATCGGCGTAATGCAGCGTGTAAGCTCCAGTATCGTTCGATGGGATTTCTAGCTTGTGAACCGTGCCGTTGATTAGTTTGGCTCCGAGAGAAATCGCGCGATCGCGCATAAAGCCATCCAAAATCTCGCGACGGCACATGCCGATGTATTCGTCATCTTTGAGCGTCGAACCGATATTGACTTCCACGTTAGACGGAGAAATCATCTTCATCTTGCGGACTTTGCGATCGATGATGTTCTCTGGCAAGTCAAACTCTGCCACCATGCAGAGCGGAATTGCGCCGCCACAAGGTTTGACGTTATCTAACTTGCGTTCAATGAGGTAAGTTTCAATACCTGCTTTCGCTAATGTCTCTGCCGCAGAAGCCCCGGCAGGACCGCCGCCAACAACAGCAACCCGTAGTGCCAAAGGTTTTCTCCCATTTATTAAAAGCTACGAAAGAATCGTACCATGCAGCTTTTGGTTAAGTGGTAGCGTTTTCCTGAAGTTGAAACAGAGCTTAACAAATCGCTTCTGACAGCAGAAAAAACAAATTCCCCACCGCTCAAAATCGAGAGAAAGAGAATTAAATCTAAATACATTTGATAATGCTTCAGAATGCTTAAGATTGTATTAAGAACAAAACTCTTGATGAGCATCAAGCATTTCGTCGTCTTCCATCCGAGCCACTGCGATCGCGGCAAACACAAACGCAAAGACTAATGGCATAGGTGATGACAGGAGACACGTTCCGAGCAATCCTAAAATTACGCCGACGATCGCCATCAGACACCAAATGCGCTCATCAAAACTGAGTCCTTTCTCGACCTTAATCGTCCGCAGCACTGGAGTTGGAATCGGCACAGGCATCACAGCATTGGGAGGAAATGCCCAATAGCTAGAGCGCTCTCGAAACCAGTCAGTCCAGCCATTGTCGGCGCACCAGTCAGAAATCCATTGATCGCAGTAGTGATTCATGCTTTAGCCTAATTCGTAAAGTGTGGGTTCAAAGAAAACGCGGACTAGAATTAATTGATCGAAGACTGTTTTGATACGATTCTCAACAGACGAGCCGAAAACCGCTTTTGGATAGATCAAACTTTTAGATCAAATTGGAAGGACTAGAGAAATCTTTCGCCGTTCGTGAGAGAAGAGCCGCACTGACTCATGGGATTCTCACCAGCTTGAGCAAGGCTAGTTAGGAATGAATAGCGTGAACTAATTTCCAATTTATTGAAGATAACAAATGAAAGAGCGCGATCGCGATTGAACGATAACAAAGTTTACTTTTGCGATTAATCTATGTCTTTTGGCAAGCCTATTTCTGGCTAGAGGTAGTAGACCCAGTAAGCGGATAGAACTCTAGACGATAGCGGTAAAGCGCAACAGGCGCTTCTCCTACCTTAAAATAGTCGGAGTCTTGGGGCGAAAGATAGATAGCAGTAATTTGATCAGCGTCAATCATCGGCGCTTCATCGTGATGCTGATATGCGGTTGTGATCTCGACCTGATTTAGGTAAGGCTGTGCGGTTCCGCGAAAGACCTGCTGAAAGACTTCAGTTGTAATAAATTCTTTAGCATTAGGAGTTTCGCTGGCGCGTCCAGTAATGGTGGACGTGAGTTGATAGTCATCTCGAAGCAACGTAATTTGCTTGTTAGGAGAAGTTGGATCAACTTTAACGGCAAGAACCGCGCGATCGCCAAGATAAGCGCGGGCAATATTTAACCCATTGAAAGCGCGATCGGCAACAATGACGGGTTCTTTTTTGGAAGATTTAAGAATGGTTGCGACGGATGTAGAAGCTTTTCGCTCAGTAAAGCGAACGTTAAAGGTAATGGGTTGATTAACGTAAGCGCGATTGTTTTCAAATCCAGGTGTAACAACATCAGGCGCGAGAGGAGCAACGAGATCAATCAAAGTGCTTTTAACCTGCCAAGTTCCAGCAATCCAAGTGGGATAGTTCAGATCTTGGTTAGGACGCTCGACTGGAGGCTTGGAGTGCCAGTTTGGGAAGGTAGCAACGCGATCGTTCAAAGGAGCAGCGAGCGTCTCAGGCATCCAGAGTAGAAATAGCAGAGATGCAAAGACGATGCAACGAAAGAAAATTTTGCGGTTAGAGAATTCGCCCTCACCCCCTGCCCCTCTCCCAAACTTGGGAGAGGGGAGCAAGAGTTCCAGTTCCCCTACACTTAAACGAAACGCATTTCTACTCATTCAGCATTACCCTTGCAGGGCAGGGGATGCAGCTTTGAGAGCAAAAATTTTCTCCAAAACGGCTTCTACCACTTTATCGGGCGTCGAGGCTCCAGACGTAATGCCAATCACAAGTTCTCCCTCAGGAAGCCAGTTTTCAACCACTTCTAAGTCGCGATGCAGCGGCTTGTGTTCAATGCGATTGCCTGCTTTAATGCGCTGATCGCTATCAATATGGAAAGACGGGATATTTCGCTCGATCGCGATTTCCTGTAGATGAGTCGTATTTGACGAATTGTAGCCACCGATGACGACCATCAAATCTAGTTTTTCTTTGACTAGATCAAACATGGCATCTTGGCGTTCTTGCGTCGCATCACAAATTGTATTGAAGCTCAGGAAATGTTCGTTGAGGTTGTGAGTGCCATATTTGCGCATCATCGTCCGCTCGAACAGTTTGCCAATCTGCTCGGTTTCCCCCTTCAGCATCGTGGTCTGATTGGCGATGCCAATGCGATCGAGGTCTACATCGGGGTCAAATCCCTCAGAATACGCTTTTTTGAACTTTGCTAAAAATTCATCTCGGTCGCCGCCGTTGAGAATATAGTCGGCGACGTACTGAGCTTGATCGAGATTCAGAACAATCAGATATTTTCCAGCAAACGAACTCGTCGCGATCGTTTCTTCGTGATTGTATTTGCCGTGAATAATTGAGGTGTGATCGCCTTTCTTGTGTTTCTCAACCGTATTCCAAACTTTAGACACCCACGGGCAGGTTGTATCAACAATTGTGCAGCCGCGATCGCTTAAAAACTGCATCTCCTGAACGCTTGCCCCAAACGCAGGCAGAATCACTACGTCTCCGCCTGCAACGCCCGAAAAGTCTTTCTGACCATTCACAACCTCAATGAACTGCACATTCATGTCTCGCAGGCGTTCATTGACCGATGGATTGTGGATTATTTCGTTCGTAATCCAAATTTTCTCGGTTGGAAACTGCTGGCGTGTTTCATACGCCATTGCTACGGCTCGTTCTACGCCCCAGCAGAAGCCAAACGCCTCGGCTAACCGAATCGTCACCGCCCCGCGTTTAAGAACGTAGTTGTTGTCGCGGATTTCTTGAACCAGATTGCTTTGGTATTCCGACTGCATCGCATCGGCGACCTCGGCGTCGTGCCCAAAGCCTTTGCGGTGATAATGGTCAGAACTATTGAGCGATCGCTTAAACGCTTTGGTATCCATCCAGTCTTTGCCCCTCAAACACACTACGTTCCCTCAAACCTGATCATAAACGTTGAGAGGGACTCCTTCAAATTACAGCTATTTTGAGCGTCGAGTCTCTACCGTTATCTGATTGAAGGTTTCAAGAGCAGAACGCCAGACGAGATAACCTTGCTGACTCAAATGTAGTCCATCAGTCGTCAACTCTGGTCGGAGAAACCCTTTTTCACCCGCAAACATCGGCTGCAAATCGAGATAACTCGCTCCTGCACTTTGGGTGATTGCTGCCAGTTTTTGATTGATCGTGCGAATGCGATCGTTGGAAATTTTGAGCAACTGTTGCCGACTCTCAGCAGTGACGATCGATTCATCGGCATGGGGCAAAATCGATTGCATCACAATTTTTGAGTTGGGATGAGTTTGCCGCAAGTCTTTCAGCATTTGTGAATAATGATCGAGCAATTCTTGATCAGAAATTCCTTTCATCAAATCGTTAATCCCAACCATGACGAAGATCGCTTGAGGATTCGTCTTTTCAAATATCTTTAAGCGTCTTAATAATCCCGTCGAGTTTTCGCCAGAGATGGCTTGGTTGAGCCAAAGGTATTCACTGGGCAGTAAATTTGACGGAAACCAAAGACTTAACGAATCGCCCGCTAAAACCATTAAGCGATCGGGCTTGTTCTTCGCCGCTGCTTTTGCTTCTTTCGTCAAAATTTCAAGCCACTGATCATAGTTGAGCCGCTGACTTGAAGGCTTATGGGTTGAAGCCGCTTGAGCAGGACTTGGTTCGGGAAAAGCGGAATCTGACTGGTCTACATAGCGCTCGCCAAAGAACCACACTAGTAATGTCACTCCTAAAATAATATTTGCGATGAGAGACAGGAGAAACCCACTAGAAGGAGGTCTGGACACGGGTTTGATAGAGCGAGTTTTGAGCCGGGTGTTGGAGTGAGAAGGTTTAGTCCGCATCAGCCATTGCGACCCTGATTTGCTAAGAAGTCTCTCATCAGAATTTTTAGTTCAGCAATCCCTTCGGCATTGGCGGCAATCTGATAGCTGTTCGCATCAATCTGTTCGCTATTGGACGCAATTTGCTCGGTATTAGTACGTTGCTGTTCGGCAACTAGGCGCAGTTGTTCGGCAACTAGGTTCAGTTGTTCGGTAGTACTGCGCTGATGTTCAGCGGTAACACGCTGCTCTTGAGCAGTGGCACGCTGCCAATCGGCAACTTGATCTAAAACTAAACCAATTCCAGAGACAATCGCTTCTAAGCGACCGAGCCGATCTTCAGAAGAAACAGAGGATTGGGACATAGATTTGCGGACTATTCTCTAACTCACACCTTATACCTCAAAACTCGGGTTTTAGACAGTTAATCGGCTCCTTCAATCGGGGCAAAGCCCTGCCGTTGGACGTTCTCGGTAATGACTCTTGGTTCGAGGAATTGCAGTAGATAATCAGGTCCACCTGCTTTGGAGCCGACACCAGAGAGTTTGAAGCCGCCGAACGGTTGACGAGCGACGATCGCACCGGTAATGCCTCGGTTGATATAGAGATTGCCAACCTCAAATTCGGTTTGGGCGTGCTCAATATGAGAGGGCGTGCGCGAATACAGCCCTCCAGTTAGCGCGTAAGGTGTGCTGTTTGCCAGATCTAATGCCTCACCGAAGGTTTTGGCTTTCATCACAGCAAGCACAGGTCCAAAAATCTCTTCTTGAGCGATTTTGGCGTCGGGGGCAACGTTGGCAAAGATGACAGGTCCGACAAAGTAGCCGCCATCTGGGGCAGGCAATTCGAGGGCAACCTCAGCTTCAGTGCGTCCTTTTTCGATATAGGATTTGATCCGTTGCTGGGCTTCGTCATCAATCACAGGACCGACGCGAGTACTGGGGTCTTCAGCAATTCCAACATTGAGCGATCGCGTCGCTTCAACCAGTCTTGCCAAAAAGGTGTCGTAAATCGGTTCAAGCACGATCGCTCGCGAACAGGCAGAACATTTCTGTCCGCTATAACTAAATGCTGACTGCACCACACCCTGAACAGCTTGATCGAGATCGGCACTTTCATCAATCACAATGGCGTTTTTGCCTCCCATTTCGGCGACAACCCGCTTCAGGTGTTTTTGTCCCGGTTGCAGAATGGCAGCGTCAGCGTAGATTTGACAGCCCACTGCTTGAGATCCAGTGAAGACGATCATATGAGTGTCTTTGTGCTTCACCATATGCGCTCCCACCGTCGAACCTTTCCCTGGCACAAATTGAAAGACGCCACGGGGAAAACCAGCTTCAACCAAAATCTCTGTAATTTTGGCCGCGATAATTGACGAGGTTTCAGCAGGCTTGAGCAAGGCACAATTTCCGGTTACAAGGGCTGCAACCGTCATGCCCATTGGAATCGCTAGGGAGAAATTCCAAGGAGAGATGACGATGACAATGCCACGAGGCTGATAGTGATAGTGATTCGTTTCTCCTGGAAAGTTGTAGCTGACGCCCGCATCCAGCCGCTCCATTTCATCTGCATAGTAGGTGCAGAAATCAATCGCTTCAGACACTTCGGCATCGGCCTCTTTAACAGGTTTTCCGGTTTCTAGCACCATCCAAGCGATTAGTTCGTCACGACGCTCGGCAGTCAGGGTAGCAGCTTTGCGAAGAATGGCAACTCGATCGCTAGCGGGCGTTTTCTTCCAACTGGAAAAGGCAGTTTTAGCAGCCGCGATCGCGGTTTCTGCCTGCTCAACATCAATCATGCCAATCTCGCCAATCACTTCACTAGAGCGGGAAGGATTAACAGATTTCAGTTTCTCTTCAGTTTCAACGTATTCACCATCAATAAGAGGCAGGTAGGTTTTGCCGAGGGTTTGGCGAACGGAGTGAATCGTGGTGGAGATACGATCGCGGGCTTCAGTCTCAGCGTAATCCGTGTCGGGCGCATTGTGAAACTGAGTCACAGTAGAGGGCACAGAGGTCACGGATAGCGGTTGGGGCGGGGCAATCAGATCTTCGACGGGACGATCTTCTAGATTTTGGCGGAGGAAAGAACTGTTGGCGGTGTTTTCCAGCAGACGACGGATCAGGTAAGACATGCCCGGAATCAGTTCACCGTAAGGACAGTAGACGCGGACTCGATAGCCCTGCTCAACCATTGCTTTGGCGAGCTTGTCACCCATGCCGTAGAGCGTTTGAAACTCGATGCGACGCTTGGGAATGTTGAGGGCTTTGACGATCGCGATCGCGTGTGCCTGAGAACGAACATTGTGGCTACCGATCGCGGCGTACAAATACTCGTGATTCTCTAGCAGCATCTCCGTCAATGTTTCGTAGTTCGCGTCGGTTGCTGCTTTATCGTTAAAAACAGGTTGCTCCCAGTCTTTCTGTACCGCTTTGATCGTTTCTTGATCCCAGTACGCGCCTTTCACAAGTCGGACGGTGATCGGAGTACCACGCTGTTTTGCCCACTCAATTAAGCCTTGTAGATCGTCTTGACTATCGCGCAAGTAGCCTTGAATGGTGACGCCAATATCAGAGCGATCGCGGAACTCATCTTCCAGTAAAAGCTGCTTCAGAATTGAGAGCGTCAGATCTTTGTATTCGTACTGCTCCATATCGAAGTGAACCGCCGCACCGAGTTCTTTGGCTCGACGCAATAAGGTTCGGCTCCGCTCGATCACTCGTGCTTCGCTGCCCTCGGCATCTAATGGATCAAACTGCGAATAAAACGCCGTCAGCTTAACTGAAACTTGTACCTTGGGAAGCGATTCCCCGTCAGCAGTATCAATTTCGGGCACGGTTGACCAAGATTTAGATGCTTCCGTTAATTGCGCCATCAGGTCTAAATAGCGATCGAGGTACGATTGCGCTTCGGCTTCTGTAATGACCGCTTCTCCTAGCAAGTCAACCGTGAATGCCATTTTCTCTTTTCGCAATCGCTCGACCGTTTTCAGAATTTGCTTTAAGTCGTCTCCTGCAATGTACTTGTGCGCCAAAGTTTGAACGGCGGTTGAAACTGTAGTCGCTGCCACTTGTCCGGGCATCGAATCTGCATTAGCAAAATTCAGCATCCCCTTGAGGGCAGACGGCAATTCAACCGTTTCATCGCTCAAATATTCCTGCATATGTCGAGCAATCTCGGCTTTGCTGCGGAGAGCGGGCAAACAGTCAATGAAGCGAAAAAGCTGTACCCGCAAGCCCGGATTGCTCATTGCCCAACCGAGCATTTTGTCATCCCATTGCAACTGATCTTTAAAGCGGGAAAAGAGCGATCGCGACTCACGAGTTGCGCTGAGTAGTTGACGGGCAATCGATTGAGTTTGATCTTCGTAGCGAGGATCGAACGCCTGACTCACCATAACTTGGGTCTCCTAGAATGCGGGGAATGAGAGTAGGGGAATCGTTCAAGACTCTAGGAGCTAGAGGAATCACTCATCCGCTACTGATGTTACAAAAGTAATTTTTCTAAAATCAGTCTTTCTATTGTCTAGTCTGAATGGGATGGCGTAAACGCACGACTTCAGTAAGGTTAGTGTTTGATAACCTACTTGAGCGAATTTGGACTGCCTTCACCCCTAACTCCTCTGCCGCGAGAGAGGGAAGTTAATCTAACTCTTGTTCCTTCTTTTATGGGAGAGGGCTAGGGTGAGGGCAAATCAAACCGTTCTATGAGTCTGTTAATCCGTCACAGTTGATAGCTGAATCCGATGGGTAAAATCGAAGATGAAACGCATCATGAAGCGATAGTTTTATTGTAAGCTGGCACATCAGGATGTATGTACTAAAATTGTCCTAGTTGGTTAGAGACGGCTTTATCAGTTATGGGATCAACGTTTCAGTTCGGAATAGTGTGCTTCATTCTGCTATTTGGATTGTCGCAATTTTTTCAGTGGGCGCAACATCTCACGCTGCCGTTACCTATTTTTGTGTTAGGCGGAGCATTTTTAGCGATCGCATCCAATTTCAACAAACGCGCCGGATTGCCCTTTAGCTTGCTGAACGAATTGTCTAAACCTTCAGAAACATCTGTCTCTAAACCGACTTCAGAACTGAATCCATCCCAAACGCCGCCGGTTTCGCCCATTGTGCAATCGTCACAACCTGTTTCGTTTACCATTCGTCAGCCAGAAAAGTAGCGGAGATAGGAAGCCAATCGTTCACAATAATGCTTCACAATGGAAAGTGCTGCATGTTGAAGATGGTATCCCGATCCTTATGAATGTTTGGCTGAACGCTTGGAAGCGGCGAATGATGATTTTTGCTGCTTGTAGTTTAATTGCGATCGCAACCCTTCTTTCTCTCACTCCTTCGGCGCGAGCAGGGATAGAAGACGATCGTTTTGATGGTGACATCTTCGCGCTTTATGCTGGAAACGGTTCCCTTGTTCCGCCAAAGGTAAAGTTAGCAACCTCACTAAAGCAAGGTAAACCAGCGCTGCTCGTGTTTTATACCGACGACAGCCGCGACTGTAAAGTTTTCTCGACGAATGTTTCTCGCATTCAAGGTTCCTACGGTCGCGTGATCGATATTTTGGCGGTTCGGGTGGATTCGTTGCCCGTGAAGGATAAGTTTAGTCCAACCGAGGAAGGCTATTACTACAAAGGCTTTGTGCCTCAAACGGTCGTGTTCGATCAGTCGGGCAAGGTGGTTCTCAACGAGACGGGGATAATTTCTTTTGAGCAGATCGACGATGTTTTTCGGAAGGTGTTTGATTTGTTGCCGCGATCGGAGTCGGTCACGCTCAAGCGGCGATCTGTAAATGAAGTCAACACCGAGCTTGTGCAAGAGTAAAAGACTCTAATTGACGGCTCATGAGGTTTTATCTCGCCCAGTTCCCCGACTCCCAGAGAAGTTGGGGAACTCTTTTTTTAATCTCTAAACTTGATTTCGAGAGCTGCAATATTGATTAGCAGTTCCCATTATTTGATTAGCAGTTGTCGTTATTTGATTTTGCCAACTGGTAGATAAGTTTCGTTTAAGCGAAATCCAATTAACCATAAACGTTTATTAATTATGAGTTCTAGTTTATTAATTTCGATTTCTGGCTTTCTAAATACTCTCAAACGAAATTAGATCATCTGAACAACTTGAAACAAGTTCAGAAAAACTACTGAAGAGATCGCGTGCCCCATAAAAATCGCGCTTTGTTTCATAGAGATTACGGTTACTGCTCATCAGACAGCTTGGCTACCTTGAAGTGGACATTTTTAACCAATTAAGGAGTCGGGTGATGTCTCGTAAAAAGAAGTATGCCTCTACAACCCTAGAAAAGGCTCAGACTCGTTTAGCGGCGTTAAAGTCCATCCGATCCACTCTAGATCTGGGCAATGGGCTAACGGTACAAGCGTATAGTCAACTGATCGAAGAAGCGCGTCAGAAGCTAGAAAATTACAACACCGCGCTATCGGTTGTGGATCAGTCCTATAGTGCCATGAGCGATGCCGAAAAAGTGATTGCTGAATGGACAGAGCGAATGCTAATTGCGGTTGCTTACCAATACGGCAAAGACAGTGAGGAATATCAGATGGCAGGCGGAACTCGTCGCAGCGATCGTAAGCGTCCCAAACGCCGAGACGCACAATCTACAGCAGAATCATTAGTTGGTTAGCGTTACTTCGGAGTGAGATTCCCTACTTTATCTTTAATCGTCCGTGAATATTCATGGACGATCATTTTTATGCTTGGGAGATTTTCTGAGTAGCAAAATGGCTAAAGCATTGGGTTAGAATTTTCATTCATCGGGCAATGATTCTATTTGCGTTTTCAAATCAGGATCGTAATGGGCTGATTTGAAATCTTTAGCTAATTTGATTTGCTCTATATCTAGATTTTTAGCCCCCCGAAAGTCCGCTTCGGTTACAAAAGCGCCATTCAGGATAGCTTTGTTGAGGTTTGCCCCCTCAAAATGGGTATTAGTTAAAATTGCTTTACTAAAGTCTACCTCACTTAAATCTGCACCTTCAAACCTCGAAAACGCAAGACGTGCAAATCCGAAATATGCCTTTGTAAGAACCGCTTTACGGAAACTTGCGAAAAGCTGTGTACCACCGAATTTTGCATCGCAAAGCTTTGCATCATCGAAAATTACATTGTTTCCTCTTGCTCCATAAAATTCTGCCTTGGATGATTCTACTTTGCTTAAGTCTGCGCCATTTAACGTAGTTGAAGATAGCTTAGTAACGGATAAAGATGATTGGTACATCTTTGATTGATTTAATTTTGTCCCAGTTAAGTCACAATAGCTAAGGTCTGCACCATCTAAAAAAGCGCCACTTAGATCTGCACTACTAAAATCTGATCCACCAAGACTAGCATTCACAAAAGATGCTTTTGTGAAATCGCTTTTTCTCAAATTTGTGCGCCTCAAGTCAATGCTTCCACTGTATCCCTCTGGGTCTTTTCGCTTAACAATTACAGCAATCACAGCTTGAATCTCAGCTTTGGGCGCAGATTTTGATTTCGCCATTGTTGAGTTTTCATTGCTATCTTCTAATTTTGAATTTTGACGAACAAAGGCGGTTAGCACTTGCATTACTGTCCAATAGTCTTGAGGAGAATCTTTAGCAATCCGTTCTAGAGAATAAATACCACCTAGTTGAATTGCTAGTTTAGTATCTCCCAATTGTTCGACTGCTTTTGAAAATCGATCTGTAATCAAACGTGACTGTGCTAATGCAGAATCTTTAATAGCTTTTCGAGACTCTTGTCTTAACTTTGCTTGCGTAAGTTTTACATTCCTCTCAGCAACTTTAAAGTTCAGGTATAGTATAAAGCCACCAGCAGCAGTTGCAACAGTTCCTATTCCTGAAACAATCAATTTTAGAATTTCCAGTGAAGCATCTAATCGTTGCTTTGCTTCAGCAGACGAATTGTTTTTTAGATCGACATAATTCTGCAATATCTCAGCAAAGGTGCACACTAAGAAAGCTAGACTTAACACTCCTACAAAATAGCCCCAATTTTTCTTCACCATCTGCATTAATCTGGTCTGCCATATAGTCACTAGCTTCATCTCATAGAACCTGAAGGCATTATGAATAGTTTATCGAATAGTGTAAAACAGCCATTCAACAGGGGGTGAGCCTAACTTCTT
Organism: Myxacorys californica WJT36-NPBG1; assembly: GCA_019359315.1. Taxonomy (GTDB): domain Bacteria; phylum Cyanobacteriota; class Cyanobacteriia; order Leptolyngbyales; family Leptolyngbyaceae; genus Myxacorys; species Myxacorys californica. The sequence continues at coordinate 7,224 of JAHHHO010000050.1, read as the reverse complement.
CGACAGTAGAACGGAAAAATCATTAAAAAGAGCGTGAGAAATACAGTCTCCTCCTCGATCTACCGCTAAGATGCGAATAAGAGCATCCGTGTTTCTTGTCCCCCTGCCTCCCCCTTGATGATGTCGCGAACCTACAGCACTCAAGATCTGCTCAGGATTCTGGCGCAAGAGCGGCAAGCCTGTATCGCTGGGCAACGGTTGAATCTAGCAGCGATTCCATCCGGCGTGAATCCGCTGATCGATCGCTTTGTCAATGCCGATGGAATTCAGCGATTCACGGCTTACAACGATTTTCGGCAAACCATTCATCGCTATCAGAAAGAACATCAGATTTCTGGTTTAGTCTGGGAGGAGATCCGCGTCAACGGTAAATCATTACGCTATCCCAAAGTCGATGATCAACTTGTGAGCTTACCAGACGATTTGAAAGTGCTGCGATCGCACAAAGCCACTGTCATCCATTTCTGGAACGACATCACCGCAACAATGGACTTATATCTGGGGCTCAACAGCGGCAAAATTTATCGCCCCATCTCCAAATCTGACTTCGATCGAATCCTCAAGCGCTCTGAATGGGCAAGCTTGACGCCACAAGGAAAAGCCGAAAACTTGGAAATCATTTTGCAACTCGGTTGGGGCAAGCCAGAAGAAGCCGTGTATCGACGCGGCTTTCCAGACTCTGGAAGTGAATACGTCCACGCTGTTCAACCTGGGAAAACACCGATTGGATAAATGATTGGAGGTGCTATTTTCGACGCGACTCAAGCCTATCGCTATCGCTTATGGCGACAGTGGAGCGATGCGCCGTCTATTGGATTTGTAATGTTAAATCCGAATTGCGCCGATGCCACAATCAACGATCCAACCATTCGTCGCTGTATTGGCTTTGCCAAAGCTTGGGAATTTGGGCGGTTAGAAGTCGTGAATCTATTTGCGTACCGAGCGAAGACGCCTAGTATGCTTAAACACGTCAACGATCCGATTGGCGCAGAAAACGATCTATATTTATCGACACTAAATCAACGTGTTGAAAAAGTCGTGTTGGCCTGGGGAAACTGGGGCAGATTAGATGGACGAGATCGCGCGCTTCTCTCTCTTCTTACACCCCAATCTGATCTCTACACATTGGGACTAACAAAGCTAGGACAGCCCAAGCATCCACTGTACTTAAGGCAAGATTCTAGCTTAAGCCTATTTTCAACGTCTGCACACATGCAAGCGCCCCCACCAAGCCGCCGCGGATACCCTCAAACATCGTAATTCCTGTGTCCAGAGTGATAGGATTTATGTCACATTCACTACTCCGAGGGAAGATCACTTTAACCTCCCGATCAGGCATGATCATGCGTGACTTTGTAAACAACGGTTAAACCAGAAATATCAAAGACATTCAGAAACATCAAGAGTGCAACATATTCACCATCTCGTTTAGTGGCTCAAAGGACTTCCCCTTGCGATATCCTTTAGATTTTGCAGAGCCAATCGCAACTACCTGTGAGCTATGCTTTGCCTAATGCAAGCATCGACTCGTGACCTTGCAGAAGTTGATGTGTAACCGAGATCGATCTGTCGCTTCTTTAAAAGCTAGTCTTGGTTTCTAGGAATACCGAGTCTTAATGCACCGCAACTCAGCAGGAAACTCCGCAATGGTAGGAGAGAGAATTGTCATTGTTGAAGATGAGAGCGTTGTTGCTCTCAACATTCGGCTGCGCCTAGAATCGGCTCAGTTCTGCGTGGCAGGAGTAGCAGACTCAGGCAAATCTGCGATCGCCCTGATCGCTGAGACTCTACCTGATCTAGTTCTGATGGATATTCGGCTTAAAGGGAGTCAGACGGGCATTCAAGTTGCTGAGACCATTCAAGAACGCTGGAATATTCCAGTTATTTACTTAACAGGCTACACAGATGACGCGACGCTGCAACAGTTAAAACAGACCTCCCCCTATGGCTATCTGCTGAAGCCGTTTGAACCGACGGAACTCTACACGGCGATCAACATTGCCCTCGATCATCACCACGCTCAAACCACGCTTCAGGCGCTCAACGCTGTTCTCGAACGTCGTGTTCAAGAACGGACACAAGAATTGGAACTGGCCAACCAACGGTTGCAAACTGAGATCATAGAACGACAACGGGCAGAAGCTGACGCCCTGCAAGCCCTAGAGAAAGAGCGGGAATTGAATGAGTTGAAGTCACGCTTCATCACAACCGCATCGCATGAGTTTCGGACACCGCTTTCGATTGTATTGACTTCTGCTGAATTGCTAGAGCGGTTAGGAACAGACTGTACAGAAGAACGGCGATCGCGCTACTTCTCAAAAATTCGAGAGGCGGTGCGCTCAATGACGGCTATTCTCACAGATCTGCTGACCTTAGGCAAAGCCAGCGCTAGCACGTTAGAGTTTCACCCGACCTCGTTTGATTTGGAAAAGTTTTGTCACAGTCTCTTATCCGATTTGCAAGTCGATTTTTCAAAGCCGCTTGGAACTGTTGGTCATCGGCAGCGATCGCTCGTGTTGGACTATGACCGCCATTCTATAGACGCTGATAAAGCTAGTCGCACTCAGGTCGAACTCGATCCAGATCTACTAGGTTTGATTCTTATGAATCTGCTTAGTAATGCGATTAAATACTCTCCGAATGGAGATGAGGTGCGGTTAGCCGTTGATTTTATCTCGGCTAAAGACACTTCAGCATGGGTGTTGTTTCGCGTGCAAGATCATGGCATCGGGATTCCCGCCGAGGACATGCCCCGCTTGTTTGAGTCGTTTCACCGCGCCAAAAATGTTGATACTATTCCGGGTACAGGATTGGGACTCGCGATCGTGCATCAGTGCGTCAAACTGCATGGGGGAGAGATTCAAGTTGAGAGTGAATTAGGGCAAGGCACAACAGTGACAGTGACCCTACCGTTGCCCTCTTCATTCGCATCAATCTCGCAAAATAGATAAAGCGGTAACAAATCTGAATAGGAAACCTTCTACAATGAACTGGATTTCACCCATGAGATGGTAGACCTATCATGCCTCGTCGCAACGACCTCCACAAGATTTTGTTGATTGGCTCTGGACCGATTGTGATTGGTCAAGCCTGCGAATTCGACTATTCTGGAACCCAAGCCTGTAAAGCGCTGCGTGATGAAGGTTATGAGGTAGTGCTGGTGAACTCTAATCCAGCGACCATCATGACCGACCCTGAAACCGCCGATCGCACCTATATCGAACCGCTGACGCCTGAGATTCTGGAAACGATTATTTCAAAAGAGCGACCGGACGCCATTCTGCCGACGATGGGCGGACAAACGGCGCTCAACTTGGCTGTTGCCCTTGCTAAAAATGGCACGTTGGATAAATACAACGTCGAACTCATTGGCGCAAAGCTACCCGCGATCGAGATGGCGGAAGATCGCAAACTGTTTAAAGAAGCGATGCAGCGAATTGGGGTTGGAGTCTGCCCATCGGGTCTAGCTGAAACAATGGCGGAAGCCAAAGAAATTGGGCAAGAAATTGGGTCGTATCCATTGATTATTCGTCCTGCCTTTACGATGGGCGGCAGCGGTGGCGGAATTGCTTACAATCAGCAGGAATTTGAAGAGATTTGCCAATCGGGTCTAGATGCGAGTCCCGTTTCTCAAATTCTGATTGAGCAATCTCTGCTGGGTTGGAAGGAATATGAACTCGAAGTGATGCGCGACTTGGCAGATAACGTCGTGATCATCTGCTCGATTGAGAACCTTGATCCAATGGGCATTCACACGGGAGATTCAATTACCGTTGCCCCGGCCCAAACCTTGACGGATAAAGAATATCAACGCCTGCGGGATGCGTCGATTAAGATCATTCGCGAAATCGGCGTCGAGACAGGCGGATCGAACATTCAGTTTGCCGTCAACCCCGTTACGGGTGATGTGATTGTGATCGAAATGAATCCTCGGGTGTCGAGGAGTTCGGCGTTAGCCTCGAAGGCAACCGGATTTCCGATCGCAAAGATGGCGGCGAAACTCGCGGTTGGCTATTCGCTAGATGAAATTCCAAACGACATTACGAAGAAAACGCCTGCCAGTTTTGAGCCGACGATCGATTATGTCGTCACCAAAATTCCTCGCTTTGCATTCGAGAAGTTTCCGGGATCAAAGCCTTATCTGACGACGCAGATGAAATCGGTTGGGGAAGCGATGGCGATCGGACGCACCTTTCAAGAATCGTTTCAGAAAGCCTTGCGATCGCTGGAAACGGGACGCGCTGGATGGGGATGTGATCGCGATGAAAAATTGCCGAGTCTAGAGCAAATTCGGGCAGGACTGAGAACTCCCAATCCCGATCGCATCTTTACTGTCTATCACGCCATGAAAATGGGCATGAGCGTCGAGGAGATCTTTGAACTTACCAGCATCGATCCGTGGTTTCTCGATAAACTCGCCGACTTACTGCAAACAGAGAAATTCTTGAAGCAGACCGCGCTAGAGAAGATCAGCAAAGATGAGATGTATGCGATCAAGCGAAAAGGATTTAGCGATCGCCAGCTTGCCTACGCGACTAAAACAACTGAAGATGCCGTCCGCTCGTACCGCAAATCCCTCGGCGTGATTCCGGTCTACAAAACGGTGGATACCTGTGCGGCAGAGTTTGAAGCCTTCACGCCTTACTACTATTCGGCTTACGAAGAAGAAAGCGAGGTGTTGCCCTCCGACAAGCCAAAAGTAATGATTTTGGGCGGCGGACCAAACCGCATTGGTCAAGGCATCGAATTTGATTACTGTTGCTGTCATGCGGCATTTGCCTTGCGCGAAGACGGCTACGAAACGATCATGGTGAATTCCAATCCAGAAACGGTTTCGACGGATTATGACACGAGCGATCGCTTATATTTTGAGCCGCTTACAAAAGAAGATGTCCTCAACATCATCGAAGCCGAGAATCCGAAAGGCATTATTATTCAATTTGGCGGACAAACGCCCCTCAAACTGGCCGTTCCGTTAGATAAGTACTTAACGGAAACAGACACAGAAACGCAGATTTGGGGAACCTCTCCCGACTCGATCGACACTGCGGAAGATCGAGAACGCTTTGAGCGAATTTTGCGAGAACTCGACATCAGACAACCGCCGAACGGCATGGCGCGGAGCTATTCAGAAGCCAAAAAAGTCGCGAGAGACATTGGCTACCCGGTCGTGGTTCGTCCGAGTTACGTTTTAGGTGGACGAGCGATGGAGATCGTCTACTCAGACACGGATCTCGAACGCTACATGCGATATGCCGTTCTCGTTGAACCCGATCATCCAATTTTGGTCGATCGATTTTTAGAAAATGCGATCGAAGTGGATGTCGATGCGATCGCAGATGCAGGTGGAAACGTGGTGATCGGCGGCATCATGGAACATATTGAACAAGCAGGCATTCACTCTGGCGATTCTGCTTGCTCGATTCCCACCATGACCCTAAAGCCCGAAGCTCTCGATCGCATTCGTACTTGGACAACTCAACTGGCAAAAGCACTCAAAGTCGTTGGCTTGATGAACATTCAATTTGCTGTACAAGGCGATCAGGTGTACATCATCGAAGCCAATCCTCGCGCCTCTCGAACGGTTCCGTTTGTCTCGAAAGCGATCGGCGTTCCGCTTGCAAAAATGGCGGCTCGAATTATGTCTGGCAAAACCTTGGAGCAATTGAACTTTACTCAAGAGGTGGTTCCACGTCACGTTTCTGTAAAAGAAGCGGTGCTGCCCTTTGATAAATTTCCGGGAACCGACACGATTTTGGGGCCTGAGATGCGATCGACAGGTGAAGTGATGGGCATTGATGTTGATTTTGGCAGATCCTATTCAAAAGCCGAACTCGCCGCCAGTCAACGGTTGCCGCTCAAAGGTACGGTCTTTGTGTCGATGAATGATCGCGAGAAAACGGCGGTTGTGCCTGTGATCAAAGACTTAATCGAGCTTGGCTTTAGTGCGATCGCGACTGAAGGCACTCGCAAAACCCTGATGGAGCACGGTTTAGATGTGAAGCTCGTCCTGAAACTACACGAGGGCAGACCCCACGTGTTGGATTCAATTAAAAACGAACAAATTCAGCTGATCATCAACACGCCCTCTGGTCAAGAAGCGCACGAAGACGATCGCTTGATTCGTCGAACTGCACTAATGTACAAAATTCCGATGATCACCACGATCGCAGGAGCCAAAGCAACAGCGGCAGCGATTCAGTCGTTACAGTCCCAACCCCTAACGGTGCGATCGCTGCAAGAATATCTAAGCTAGTGATCTGTTGATTTGAGAATGAGGGATGAAGTCGTTCTTACTTTTTCATCCCTCTTCGTAAAGCGTTGCCGCAGGCGTCCCTTGTTTGACAAAGCACTAGAGAACAGAAGGTTGTTTCGGAGAGCGCATCAGCCTTGCCGAAGTTGAGATGTAATATGATTGACGATCGCGTTGGCTTTTTAGAAAATTGGCAAGATGCCGTTGTAGTTTGGAGTTTTGTCGCGTTCACCCTATTTGTGGCATGGCGAATCGTCGTCAGTAAACCCAATTAATAATGTCCTAGACCCGTGTCCAGTCGTTCAGCGTCAGACCCAATATTCGGGTTGGATCAGGTCGATGGCGATCGCAAGTAAGTTTGCAAATTTGATTCGGCTAAAGAGTATCCAGAATCGAACTTGGGCACGCTGACGGTGAATGTCTGTTGAACCCGCTATACGCCAAAGGGTCATCACCAACGGCAACCAGGGATAAGTGAGGCGAACCACGCGCCAGAAAAGTTTGCAGGACATTTTTGCTCAAGCGTTAATAGGTTGGACATTCAATTCTGTACGCCACCTTGCAACAGGCTTCTCCCACGCCTCTTCCCATTTCTGGGCAATCAGCGGTTTGGCAAGCCTTCCCATTTCCCAACCCTGTACGATCGCTGCCAGCATAGGAGAGAGTGCCTCCGGCCGAAACAGCGTTGCACTAATTAGCGCATTGGCAATCAGCAGGCTTGACAGGGGAAGCTGAAACTGTGCCAGATAGAAAGTTTGCAAGCCGATTTCACCGATTTCGCTCGTATCAAACCCGGTAATGACATGCCAGATGTCATGGGTCTGCTGCCAGCGATTTTCTACATAGTAGACTTAATCGGAAATAGGCAGTAGTCGAAGCCAGACAACAAGAGGCTTTCATCTGTCCAACCTAAGCAGTTGCTAACTGACGATGCTTCAAGCGAAAATTATGCAGTCCACAAGCAGTTTCCA
>JAHHHO010000049.1 GCA_019359315.1 Myxacorys californica WJT36-NPBG1 | reverse complement strand
GGAAACTGCTTGTGGACTGCATAATTTTCGCTTGAAGCATCGTCAGTTAGCAACTGCTTAGGTTGGACAGATGAAAGCCTCTTGTTGTCTGGCTTCGACTACTGCCTATTTCCGATTAAGTCTAATTAACCCAATCCTAAATCCACAGCGACGCGATGAGCGCAAGCAAACCCAGAAAACGCCACCGCATTCAACCCTTGACCTGGAAAGGTGCTATCTCCCACACAGTAGAGATTTGAAATGGCAGTTCGGTTAAATGGCATTCCTAACAATCCAAGTAGTTTGCGGGAGGGAATTGGACCATACGTGCCATTGTCTCGTCCTAAAAAGCGGCGATGCGTTCTCGGTGTGCCAACTTCTTGAAAATCCAGCGCTTGATCGAGGTTCGGAAAGATTTTAGACAAGCGATCGATCAGTCGATGTGCGGCCTGTTCTTTTTTGGCTTCATAGTCACTGGGCGATAGGTTCTGCCATTCGCTGATCCAGCTTGGTGTGAACGTGTGAATGATGTGATGCCCATCAGGAGCCAAACTGGGGTCAAGCAACGTTGGAATGGAGACAAAGATTGTGCCTTGCTCTGCTTCCATCTTGTTCCAATCGTCAAGCAGAATGTGATGGCATTCTGTACCTAGAGGTAATGCGTCGGCTTTGATGCCAAGATGCAGACTCAAGAAACTAGGAGACTGTTGGTAGCGTTGCTGCCATTTTTTCTCAGCGTTGGGCATACGATCGCGCGGCAACAGTTTTTCGAACGTATCCCACCGCGTCGCGTTCGAGACGATGCGCTTTGCCCGATAGGTTTCTCCAGAGGCCAGCTTCACGCCAACCGCTTTCCCATTCTCTGTGATAATCTCCGTTACTCGTGCTTTGTACTGAATCTGGCTGCCCGCTTTTTCTAATCCTTCAACCAATTTCTGGGCAATTTGTCCGACGCCGCCTTTGGGATAGTTGATGCCTCCATAGTGGCGATCGCTAAACACCATTCCAGCATTAATCATAGGTGTGCGATCGGCAGGAACCACTGACCAGCAGTAGCACTCCATATCAATGAATTGCAGCAGTTGCGGATCGTGGATGTAACGTCTGGCGATATCGCCTGCATTCTGCGGCAAATATTTCACGAGTCCCACACAAGCGAAGGGATGCTGAAAGAACACTCGCGTCAAGTAGCGTGGTTCTTCGAGCGATAACAAGTCCATCACATTGAGGCAGTTAAATACCTTCCAGCATTCATCGTAGAATTGCCGAATGCCTTTCGCTTCGTGAGGAAATTTTTCAATTAGTTCATTCAAAAATTTCTCATAATCGCGATGGACTTGCAGATCTAATCCATTCGGTAAGTGGTAGTGAATCTGAACGGGATCAGGAATCGTGCCGATGCTGACATTTACAGCGTCTAAGGCGCGAGTCAGTAGGTTCGTTGTGCCGCGATCGCCAAAACCAAAAATCATCGATGCGCCGACATCAAAGCGGTAGCCTTCGCGATCGAAATAGCCCGAACTGCCACCCGGAATTAGGTAGCGCTCTAACACTAAAACGCTGGCTCCTTTTGCTGCCAGTTGGGTTGCTGTGACTAAGCCGCCGATGCCCGAGCCAATCACAATTACGTCAAATGTTGTCACTTGAGAAGCAGTCATGCAAACGTCCTAAACCCACGTCCTTCAGTGTAGCGGAGAAGGAGTGTGTGAAGGGAATAGAGCGTTGCTGATTCTGTAATGGAATCCGACAAAGCTAGAACATCAAACCTAGTTTCTTTCGTAAATGACAGCCTGAAAATCATCACACGTTCAGCAATGTCGGGAATGAGATGACGTTCAAACTCCTCGCGATTATGAGGGCAGAGTTATTAAAACTTCATAAAAACACGATTTCTATCTCTTCAGATAGACTTCCAATCTCATCAGAATCACTATTCTACGGGTAATCTACGGGTTCATCCGCAATGGCTCAGATCAAGAAAATTTTTGGTCGGGTTTCCCTTTACTCAATTGGGAAATTCAGACGGTTCAAAGTCTTCATTGATTATCGGTTTCAAGCAATGTTATGGCAGTTTGGTCGCTAGATCGAACAAGATCGGCGTTACAGCTTTGCGTGATGGATAAGTGTTTAAGTGTTGCAGTTGTGTAGCTCGAACACTCGCGATGGCGAATCTGTAGCAAGCTTAAGGCGAAATCAAATTTTTATCGAAAGCTTATTTGTTCTCTGACTAGCGCAGGGTGCGGCTCGTATCAGCCAAGTTGTTCTGATGTGTATTCAGAGCAACACGCCAAGCTGCGCGAATTGTCTGCTGGCGATTTTCTACAGCTAGAGACCAATGTGGTGATTGTTGAACCTAGTTAATGAACCTAGTGAATTGAAGGACAACGTGGATTATGACTACTGTTCAGGCTACATTTGCGGCGACTGAAACAACCTTTCATGTAGAAGGGTACGAGAAGATTGAGTTCAGCTTTGTTCTGGTCAATGGAGCATTTGATCTCAAGAATACGGAACTGGCTGAGAATTACAGAAGCTTTGGTCGCTGCCTTGCCGTGGTCGATCACAACGTCTATCGGCTGTATGGAAGTCAGATGGAAGCCTATTTTCAGTACTACGACATTGCGCTAACGGTCTTCCCCATTACCATTAGCGAACCCACAAAAACGATCGAGACATTTGAAGCAATCATCGATGCGTTTTCAGACTTTGGGTTAGTCCGCAAAGAACCTGTGCTGGTTGTGGGCGGCGGACTTGTGACTGATGTGGCTGGGTATGCCTGTGCCTCTTACCGTCGTAGCAGCAACTATATTCGCGTTCCAACTACGCTGATTGGACTGATTGATGCGGGTGTAGCAATTAAAGTTGCGGTCAATCACGGCAAGCTCAAGAACCGTCTGGGAGCGTATCACGCGCCGAAGCAAGTACTTCTAGACTTTTCATTTCTAAAAACGCTGCCTGTCGATCAAATTCGCAACGGTATGGCAGAACTGGTAAAAATTGCTGTTGTGTCGAATCTGAAAGTCTTTCAATGGTTAGAGACTTACGGAGAGGAGTTGTTGAATACTCACTTTGGATATGTAAACGGCACATCTGAATTGAGCGCGATCGCACACAGCGTTAAATACGAATCGATCAAAACCATGCTGGAATTAGAAACGCCTAATTTGCATGAATTAGACCTCGATCGCGTCATCGCTTACGGACATACTTGGAGTCCGACGCTCGAATTAGCGCCCGCTGTTCCGCTGTTACATGGTCATGCCGTGGCGATCGATATGGCATTGTCAGCGACGATCGCCGCCTGTCGCGGCTACATTAGCGACACCGATCGCGATCGCATTCTAGGACTGATGAGCCGGATTGGACTGGCGATTGATCATCCGTTGCTGGACGGCGATCTGCTCTGGGATGCCACTCAATCGATCACCTTGACTCGTGACGGCTTGCAGCGTGCCGCCATGCCTCGACCAATTGGAGAATGTTACTTCGTCAACGATCTGACGCGAGAAGAACTCGATGCTGCTTTGGCAGAGCATAAGCAGATTTGTGCCACCTATCCTCGTGCAGGTGCAGGTATTGATGCTTATGTGGGTGAGAATCAACAATTGATGGGGAGCACTGTCAATGGTTAACACACTCAATTCTGTGCAGACCGAGCCGCGTCCAGTAACGCCCCTCGGCATTCTGAGTGATCACTTGAAAGCGGCAGCACAGCTTTTAGAGAATGAAGCTGTGTCCGCCGAACTAAAGCATCATGTGCAGCAGGCATTCAAACTAGCAGCAGGATTAGATCCCTATGTAGAAGCGTGTACCTCTCCCGAATCGCCGGAGTTGAGAGTGATCGCAGAGCGCACAAGTCAAGAAGCGTGGAGTCATCGATTTTCTGCGGGTGAAACGGTTCGAGCGTTAGAACAAGAGATGCTGTCTGGACATGTGGAAGGACAAGCCCTGAAAATGGTCGTCCACATGACTCGCGCTAAAACCATTTTGGACATCGGCATGTTCACAGGCTATTCTGCGTTAGCAATGGCGGAAGCGTTGCCAGAAGACGGGTGTTTGTTGGCGTGCGAAGTTGATCCCTACGTGGCTCAAGTGGCTCAGACGCTGTTTCAAAAAACAGTTCACGATCGCAAGATTGGGGTCAAGATTGGTGCAGCATTGGAGACCCTACATCAACTAGCAGACGAGGGCACCTGTTTTGATTTGGTGTTCATTGATGCTGACAAAAAAGAGTACGTGCAGTACTTCCAAACCTTGCTGGATCGAGATCTACTCGCGCCTCACGGCTTCATCTGTGTAGATAACACGCTGCTTCAGGGACAGCCGTATTTACCAGCCAATGAACAATCTGAAAACGGAGCCGCGATCGCACACTTCAATCAAGTTGTGGCGGACGATCCTCGCGTTGAGCAAGTGTTGTTGCCTGTGCGTGATGGCTTGACTATCATTCGACGCCTATGACCACTACACCTCAGGAGTCAACCTCTACTCCTCTAAAAAGTCTTGCAACGTTGGCAATCCTCCTGATCGCACTGCCAATCAACAGTCTTCTGGTTTTGGTGGCGCTGGTCTGGGGCGCGCTAACTCGCCGATTTAGAACACCGCCTGCTTCGACTGGAAAAACGGTGATGGTATCGGGCGGCAAAATGACAAAAGCGCTCCAGCTTGCTCGCTGCTTTCACGCGGCAGGGCATCGGGTTGTGTTGGTCGAAACGCATAAGTATTGGCTGAGCGGACATCGGTTCTCCAATGCCGTCGATCGCTTCTATACGGTTCCTGATCCCCAAAAGGATTTGCAGGCGTATACAGAAGCGTTGCAGAACATTGTTGAACAAGAACAGGTTGATGTTTTCGTTCCGGTTACAAGTCCGGTTGAAAGCTACTATACGTCCTTAATTAAGCCGCTCTTGTCTTGTGAAGTGTTTCAATTTGACAAAGAAATGACGACGCTGTTGGATGACAAGTTTGCGTTTGCGGAGACGGCGCGATCGCTGTGTGACTCCGAAGGGAGGTCGCTGGGTCTATCGGTTCCCAAATCGTTTAGGATCACCGATCCAGAACAGGTGATTAATTTCGATTTCTCCAACGAAACTCGTCCCTACATTCTCAAAAGCATTTCCTATGACTCGGTACGCCGATTAGATTTAACGAAGCTGCCGTGTCGAACACCTGAAGAAACAGCGGCTTTTGTTCGCCGTTTGCCGATTAGTGAGGAACGCCCGTGGATTATGCAGGAGTTTATTGCGGGGCAAGAATACTGCACACACAGCACGATCCGAAAGGGTGAGTTGCGATTGCACTGCTGCTGCGAGTCTTCAGCGTTTCAGGTGAACTACGAGAATGTGAATCAGCCTGAGATTTTGGAGTGGGTTCAGAAATTTGTTCAAGCGCTCGATCTAACTGGGCAAGCCTCGTTTGATTTTATTCAGGCCGACGATGGCAAGGTCTATGCGATCGAGTGCAATCCCCGCACCCACTCTGCAATCACGATGTTCTACAACCATCCTGGAGTTGCCGAGGCCTATTTGGGACAAACTCCTCTGCCTGAGCCGCTCCAGCCACTGCCAACCAGTAAGCCAACGTACTGGCTATATCACGAACTGTGGCGGCTGACGCAGGTGCGATCGCTCCAACAATTGCAAACTCAGCTTAAAACTCTAACTGAAGGAACGGATGCCATTTTCCAGGTCAACGATCCCCTGCCGTTTCTAACGGTGCATCACTGGCAAATTCCCCTCTTGCTGATCAACAATCTGCGCCGCTTTGGCGGCTGGATCAGAATTGATTTCAATATCGGCAAACTCGTTGAACTAGGCGGCGACTGAAACAAGTTATCGAAGAACAAGTTATCCACGATTCTGCCCCAATCTCTTTCCTTGAAAGAATTCTGGACTCCTTAAATCTTTATCAACCCCTTCACCTATGACAGCCACCCTGAGCCAATCTACTGCTACCTCGATGGCCGCTAAGAAGCAACTCTTTGAGATGATTTTGGCGTTTGTCAAAAGCCAATGTATTTATGTGGCGACGCGATTGGAGATTTTCAATCTACTGTATGACGAGGGAGAACTGAGCGTAGATGCGATCGCAAAGAAAACGAGCACTGCTCCCGATCGTCTCTACTTTGTCTTGCGTGCCCTAGCGCATGTGGATGTACTGCAAGAAAAACCAGGTCAGGTGTTTGCCCCAACCGAGCTATCCAACCTATTGGCGACCCACAAGGGGCCGTCGATGGGTCACTTGGCAATGCACCTGCTGGAACCCGCTCAATGGGATGCTTGGAACGCTCTAGAAGCCGCCTTGCACACTGGCGAAGTTCCGTTTGAGCGGGCAAACGGCAAAGGAGTCTACGAGTTTTGCCGGGATAACGACTGGAGCGGAGATGTATTCATCAACGCCATGAGTTTCTTCACAAATCATTCCGTTGATGCACTTTTAGATGCATACGACTTTAGCCGATTCGATACCGTCATGGATGTCGGCGGCGGCCAGGGCGGCTTGATTGCTCAAATTGTCAAACGGTATGGCTGCAACGGCATGTTGTTTGATGTTCCTTATGTCGCTGCAACGGCTCCGGCTTATCTAGAGCAGCAAGGCATCGAGCCAGAGGCCATCAACATCATCACGGGTGACGTATTTCAGGAAGTGCCGACTGGGGCAGATGCGATCGTCATGAAGTACTTCATCTCGGCTTGGAATGACGAAGACGCCGCGAAAATTTTGCACAACTGTAAAAAAGCACTGCCACCTCACGGCAGAATCGTGCTGCTGCAAGCGTTTGTTCCCGACATTGACGAGCCGAAAACGGCTCCCGATGGCATCATGCCGGGCATCTTCGCGGTTCAGATCAATGTCGCTGTACCGGGTGGAGGATGGCGCACGAAAAAACACTTTCAAGCCTTGTTCGAGCAATGCGGCTTTCAGTTAGAACAAGTGGTCGATACCACAACCAATCTTTCGGCAATGGAATTTAGTATCGCCTCCTAACCCTATGCCTTGGCAACCGCGTGACAATACTGTTGGGACTCTTGGTTTGCCTATGAGGGGCAGACGTTGCACTTGTTCTATCTGCAAGCGTCTCGCTTGGCGTGCGCCTATAACCCAGACAAGCGCCATAATTTAGCATCGGTAGGTCACGCGGTTTTAACCGACTTTGGTTGGCAAGAAGTTAGCCTAGAGCAACCCGCGTTTGAGCGCAGAGACGGAGACTATTGGGATAACTTGTCGATTTGGACAGGCAGCATCATTGAATACGAATCCCTCTATTACTTGTTCTACACCGCAAGGCGCAGAGAAGATGCTTGGATTACCACTCCCTATGAGCGGCGACGTCCTCAGCAGATTGGAGCCGCCGTCTCTGACGATTTGACCACTTGGAGAAGAACACCTACTTCTCTTGAAAAACCGACCATTCCCAATCCTGGAGTTGATAGCAAGTTCGATGGCATTAACTGGCACGATCCTTACGTGATTCAAGATGAGATCGACGGTAAGTTTTATGCGTTTATCTGCGCTCATCAGCATGACTCTGCAAGCGATGCCAATGGAGCGATCGCCTACGCTACTTCAACCGATCTAGAGCATTGGCAAGAGGAATCTTACAAAATTTTGTACACCAGTTCTCAATTTCTGCTGACAGAAGTTCCACAAGTGTTTTGGCGCAAGACAAATGACCAGAGCGCTTGGCGATTGTATTTAATCTTCTGTCCGCGTTGGAGTTCGTTGTTTAATCAGTCGATTCCGCTGGGTATGACGTACTACGTGCGATCGCAGCCCATCCGCGATCGCGCCCAGGTCAGCTATGATGCCATTCCTTGGGAATCCGAACCTGCGAACGTTCTGGCGGTCAATTGTCACGCGGGTAAGCTGATTCGTCCAGAATCAGTGACAAATCCGGTGTTTTTCGGATTTCAATTCTCAGATGAAGGTGGACATTTTGTGGGAGGAGTGAGCGATCCGGATTGGGCAACCTTTGCCGATGACGGCACGATTTCTTTATCCAAGCCTCAGATCGTGCCCGACTCGATCGACAGTGCTATCTAATTCAACCTGTCCTCACCATGAAGCTCACGCCCCTGCACCGCAAAGTTCTCGCCTATCTCGAACCACTTCCGGCTGACTTGCTCGATCCCACGATCGCTAGTTTTACACAGCGTACTCAAGTCAAACTTAGTCAAGCCGTTACCCATTTGTTGCGGCATTCTCGCGGAACTGAGCCAATGGTGTGGGATCCGTGGATTCTGAAAGATGGCGAGGTCTACCGTTTGTTTTACCTCAAAGGCGTCGAGGGACAGAATCCGTGGTGGACGATTAGTAACATCTGTGGTGCGGTGTCTACTGATTTAGAACATTGGGAAGAGTTAGGAACGTTATTGGAACCTGACCCGCAGAACGATTGGGAGTCGGGTCGAGTATGTGCGGGGTGTACCTATAAAGAAGACGATACCTACTACTTGTTCTACTCGGCTGGCGGTAAAGAAATGCCTCATCTCCGCAACGAGGGCATTGGCTTAGCAGTATCGAAAGATGGCTTGCAGTTCTCCCGACAGAGCAATCGTCCTTTAATCATGCCTGATCCTGACGACCTCTGGTATGGACGGAGCAATTGGACGAATCATTTTCACTGGCGTGACCCCTATGTGCTCAAGGATGAAACAACAGGCAAATACTATATGTTCATTTGTGCATCTGCAAAAGCGACGGGTCAGTTTCAAGGCTGCGTTGGTTTAGCTGTTGCCGATCGCATTACTGGACCTTATGAAATTCTTCCGCCTGTGGTCGAAATGACTGATCACTGGGCGTACTATCATATGGAGCGTCCTCAAGTCATTTATAGAGCAGGCAAGTATCACCTCTTCTTTTCGTGTTTCAAAATGTTCTTTGAGCAAACTTGGTTGCAGCGAGAACGTCATCAGCGCATTACGAATTCGTCCCTTTATTGGTACACCTCAGAGCAGATTGCAGGCCCCTACCATCCGGTTGATCCCGATGATTATGTCGTAACGGGTAGCGAGAAAAGCGGGCTTTACGGAACAAATTTCTTACAGATTTCAGAGGAACCAGAAGAGTTCATCGCCTATGGGTGGTATCATCGGCTACACACATTAGAAACATCAAGGGTGTTTCAAGTCAGTTGGGACGTAACCGAACCTGCAAAACGCTCTCTATCAATTGTCCTCTCGTCGATCTAAACGCAAAGATGGACGCCCTGATTTGGCTCATCGCTCCTCCTTTCAGTAGATTACTCCTTACCTCCTGCGACCGATGATGTGAGTCCCCTAACTCGACGATTCTAAGTACAAAGATTGTTTTGAAAGTCGCAGTCTCACTGACGCATATTTAGTGCGTTGGGCGGAGTCTAATGAGGGAAATTCTATGATTCAATTGGCAAACATATCGTGGGGACTGAGCCAACTCGTTCAGGTTCCCATTGATGGAGCCGCTACTCGACCTGAAGATGCTGCGCTAGTATTTTCAGGTCCAAAGTTTTTTGTGGCTCTGATCTCAGGCGTTGTATTAGCATTTGCATTCCAATTAGTATTAACAAATCTTTCTGTTGCGGCTGGAATTTCTTATCTGGGGCGAGATAGCGATCATTCCGATCACGATCGCCATGACCACAACGACTCCGGCAGTGTGGGCGGCACAATCCGAAAAATCGGCTTTGCGGTTGGTATTTGGACGCTGATCACCGTTACGATCGCGCTCTTTCTTGCCTGTTTCTTAGCCGTCAAGCTGAGTCTGCTTGAGAGTGCAGCATTGGGTGCGATCGTAGGTTTGGTGATCTGGGCGACCTACTTTACGCTCCTGGTGTGGGTCAGTTCTAGCACCGTGGGATCGCTCGTTGGCTCATTGGTAAACACGGCTACCTCTGGTTTTCAGTCTCTAGTTGGAACAGTGAGTGCTGCGATCGGGGCAAAGGCTGTCAATCAGCAAGTTGTTTCTACCGCAGAAGCGGCGGCGTCAGCAGTTCGGCGCGAGTTAGGTTCTGCGATCGATCCGGGGAACATCCGGGATTCGTTGGAAGACTACTTAGATCGAGTGCGCCCAGCGCAATTGGACATGGGACGGGTTCGTCGTGAGCTAGAAGGGTTAGTAAACGATCCTGAACTGCAAAATATCGTAGGGGGCAACACTCCTGCGGATGTAATTGATCGATTGAGACATATCGATCGCAATACCTTCGTCAATCTCGTCAGCGATCGCACGGATTTATCTCGGCAAGAATCGCAACGGCTAGTCGATCAGCTTGAAGCCGTTTGGAATGACACGCTGGGGCGCTTTGGGCGTAAAGACCCAACTCAGGAGCTAAACGACTATCTCCGGACGGTTCAACCGGGTCAGGTCGACACGAACGAACTAAATCGTCGCCTCGACCAATTGACAGAAGAAGTCCGCCGGCAAGGACAACAGATGCAAGGGACGCAGCAATCTCAAGCGCTGACCATGCGCGATCAAATGTCCACGATCGCATCGATGGCGCAGCGTCCTCAGAAAGAAGAGCAAGGTAGTTTACTCGATCGTGCGGTGCAAATGGGGATGTCTACCCTGATGGGCAGCGTGTTAGGGCGTACCGACCTGTCGGATATTGATGTCGAGAAGATTCTAGGACAACTCCAAACCGTTAAAGATAAGGTGACGACTGGTGCGAAGGATGCCAGCGCGCAGGTATCGTCCGGCTTCAGCCCGATTCAGGCTGATGTCGAAAACTATCTACTCAACACCTATTCTTGGCACTTAAATCGCGAAACCTTGAACACCGAGTTCCGCGAAGTGCTGCACGATCCAGAAGCTGATCCATCTGCGGTGCGCCGCGAGCTAGAGCGGCTGAACCGAGGCGACTTTGTGCGACTACTGACCCAGCGGGGCGATCTGCCTGCTGCCCGAGTTTCTGATATTGCTGATCAGCTCGAAACGATTCGGACTAGTATTTTAGGCTCGGTAGGCGTTGCCGATGAACAAGAGCGATCGCAGGATCTCCGCTCTAGAGTAGAAAACTATTTGCGCTCCACGAACAAGGATGAGCTCAATCCCGACGCGATCGAACGAGAAGTAGCACTGCTGCTAGAAGACCCAGATGCAGGATACGATGCGCTCAGTTCTCGCCTAAGCGCGTTTGATCGCGATACAGTCGTGCAGATGATCTCGCAACGGCAGGACATGTCTCAAGAAGAAGCCGACCAGATTGTTTCTCGATTTGAGACGAGCCGCGATCGCGTCCTCAATTCGGCAAAAGAAGCCCAGGATCGAGTGCGATCGGAAGCGGAAGCACTACGAATCCGCGTCGAGTCGTATCTCAGAAATACCAACAAGGGTGAACTCGATCCCGATGGCATCAAACGCGATTTCAAAACGTTGTTAGATGACCCGCAAGCAGGAGCCTCTGCGTTGCGCGGACGGCTCAGCCAGTTCGATCGCGATACGCTAGTACAGCTTCTCGGTCAACGGCAAGACATGACTCCCGAAGAAGCCGATCGGATCGTGAGCCAACTAGAAGATGTGCGCAATAGCATTCTGCACGCGCCTCAGATTGCGGTCAGCAAAGCGAAAGATCAAGTCGATAGCGTCACCAGCGCGATCGCAGAATATCTTCGTAGCACCAACCGGGATGAACTCAATCCTGAAGGCATTCAGCGCGATTTGAATGTGCTGCTCAGCGATCCGAAAGCAGGAATGTATCGATTCCGGTCTCGGTTATCGCAAGTCGATCGGGATACCTTAGTGCAGCTTTTAGCGCAGCGTCAAGACCTCTCCGAAGAGCAGGTTAATCGCATCATTGATGATCTGCAAAGTACGATCCGTCGCATTGTGCGATCGCCTCGTCGATTGGCAGCACGGACTCAGCAGCGCGTCGTAGACTTCCAATCCACGTTGGATAGCTACCTCCGTAACACGGACAAAGAAGAACTCAATCCTGACGGCATCAAGCGCGATCTGCAACTGTTGCTGAGCGATCCTCGCGCTGGGTTTGGTAATCTTAGCGATCGCGTCTCTCACATCGATCGCTCCACCTTGATTGCCTTGCTGTCTCAACGCAAAGACATGACTGAAGAAGAAGCCGCACGAGTGGTGGACAACGTGTTGTCAGTGCGTGACCAGTTTATGGCTCAAGTTCACGCCATTCAGGATCGAGTCCAATCGGTGATCGATAGCATCTTTGAGCGCATTCGTGCCTACCTCAACAGCTTAGAGCGTCCTGAACTGAACTACGAAGGTATCAGCAATGACGTCCGGACAATGTTCCATGATCCTCAAGCTGGCTTTGATGCCATGCGCGATCGCTTAGGCAGCTTCAACCGTGAAACCCTTGTGGCGGTACTGTCCTCCCGAGACGACGTTTCTGAGGCGCAAGCCAATCGCATCATCGACCAAGTTGAGAATGCTCGAAACAGCGTCTTGCGGCGGGCAGAGCGGATGCAAGAAGAAGCGCAGCGACGGGTTGAAGAGGTGAAGCGGCAAGCGCAGAAGCAAGCTGAAGAGACACGCAAAGCAGCAGCATCGGCGGCTTGGTGGCTGTTCGCAACTGCGATCGTGTCGGCAGGAGCAGCAGCCCTTGCAGGCGCACTCGCGATAGGTTAATCCTCCATTCTTGATGTTCAATTTCTCTAGTTAACCTCTGAAGCCTCCTCTCGTGGGAGGCTTTTTTGTGCAACTTTTTGGGTTTAACGGTGGTGTCGTCGAGTCGGAATTTTAATCGTGAATTGAGTTCCTTCTGCGGTAGAAGTACAGCTTAAATTGCCACCGTGTTTTTCAACAATGACTTGATAGCTAATTGAGAGTCCTAACCCTGTTCCTTTACCGACTGGTTTTGTTGTAAAAAAGGGTTCAAATAGACGTTTCTGCACAACAGCGGGCATCCCAGGGCCGTTATCTGCAATGCAAATTTGAATCCAATCCTGAGTTAAGTGTGTTGTGGAAATTTCAATCTTGGGATCGCGATTTAGCTTGCCATTGTCTATTGCTTCTTCTAATGCATCGATCGCATTGACTAAAATGTTCATAAATACTTGATTGAGTTGTCCCGCTAAGCATTCTATAAGCGGTAGATCATCATATTGCTTGACAATTTGAATTTCTGAACGTTCACCCGTTTCTTTCAGACGGTTTTGCAGAATCATCAGCGTACTATCAATTCCTTCATGAAGATTGACCGCTTTGATGTCTGCCTCATCCATGCGCGAAAAATTGCGTAATGCCCGCACAATGTTTTGAATGCGTTGAGCACCTACCCGCATCGACGCTAATACCTTGGGCAAATCTTCCAGAATGAACTCTAGGTCGATCATCTCAAGTTCTGCTTTTAGTTCTCCGGTTGGCGAGGGAAACTGACGCTGGTAAAGCTGTAGCAGTCTGAGCAGATCTTGGGTGTACTCATTGGCATGAGCCACGTTGCCGTAAATAAAATTGACTGGATTGTTGATTTCGTGGGCAACTCCGGCAACCAGTTGACCCAAGCTCGACATCTTCTCTGTTTGAACCAGTTGGGTTTGAGTTTGTTGGAGGTCTTCCAGCGCGATCGCAAGTTTCTGCGCTTGAAGCCGTTGTTGAGCTTCAGACCGTTGCAGCGCCGCTTCGGTCTGTTTGCGTTTGATGCCTAGCGCCAGTTCGTTCGCTACAAATGTCAACGCATCTAGCACTGAATCAGTCAGACGTTGGCGCGCGAAAATGGCAGCGACACCCAGCACTTCACCATCGATCATTAGCGGAAAGCCTGAAAATGTAGTGAGCCGTGCTTGATGAACCCAAGGTTGATCCTTAAACCACACACTGCTTGGAACGGCATTGGTGAAATAAGGTTGGCAGTCTTGAGCAATCAATCCGATGATCGATGTTCCGACTGGAATGCGCGATTGGCTTAAATCACAGCTTGTCGGGTCTCCTGTAATCGACTGTGCCTGCAATTCTAGGATTTGTTCTGGTAAAGCTAGTGTCCAGATCTGGACAATGGCGGCATCAAGGTAACGAGTCATTTCATCTGCACAGTGTTGCAGCATCTTGACCAAATTTGTACTGTGCGTCAGGCAAGAATCAATGCCTGCCCGAAAAGAGACTAGCCGGAGTTGTTCTTTGAGTGATTCTTCGGCATGCTTGCGCTCAGTAATGTCCTCGTAGGTGCCTAAAATGCCAATTACGCCTCCTGTTCTATCTCGCAGAGGAACTTTGCTTGTATCTGCCCATGTTTCTCGATCTGCCTGCTGCTGAGTTTCAATAATGTGCAATTCGGGTACGCCCGATTTCATAATTCGACGATCGCGCTCTTGAAACCAGTCGGCTTCGTACTTCTTCCAAGGCAAATCGTAATCTGTTTTCCCGACAATCTCAGCGGGCGATCGCAGACCTGCTACTTTTGCAAAGCTTTGATTGCAGCCTAAGTAGACCGATTTGCGGTTCTTCCAAAAGACAAACTGAG
Source organism: Myxacorys californica WJT36-NPBG1 (assembly GCA_019359315.1). GTDB lineage: Bacteria > Cyanobacteriota > Cyanobacteriia > Leptolyngbyales > Leptolyngbyaceae > Myxacorys > Myxacorys californica. The sequence continues at coordinate 24,775 of JAHHHO010000049.1, read as the reverse complement.
GCAAGCAGTCGATCACTTGTTGAAGGATTTCTTGGGACTGACGTTTTGCTTCTTCGGCAAGTTTGCGATCGCTAATATCACTTTGGATCGCCATGTACTGATAGGGAATGCCCTGAGCGTTTAAGAACGGCACGATCGTGGTGTCTACCCAATAAAACGTTCCATCTTTGGCACGGTTTTGTATTTCTCCTGTCCAGACTTTGCCTCCAGAAATCGTTGCCCACATTTCTTGAAAGAAGGCTTTTGGATGATAACCAGAGTGAATGATGCGATGGGTGTTTCCGATCAGTTCTTCTCTAGCGTATTTAGAGATTTCGCAAAGCCGATCGTTACTTGAAAGAATAACGCCATTACGATCAGTAACGGCAATAATAGTAGATTGATCTAACGCAAATTTAAGATCGGCAAGTTCTTTTTCAATAAGCTGATATCCGTGTTTGATCGGAGCGCTCTTTAACAGGTATTGATCGGTATGTGTAGAGGGGGTTTGTTTCGGCGGAGCAATCTCCTCTCGCTTGAGAATTAATCCTCCAACCCTGCCTGCTCGGTCATGCCAAGGCAAAACTTCGGACTTAATCCAAACCTTACTGCCGTCTCGACGTTGCACCTCGTTTTCCATAAACGCTGAAGTAGACGTGTTTAAGCAGCGCCGATGAGTCCTTCTCCAAGAATGTGGAGTGTCGGGAAAAATATCGTAATGCGATCGCTCAATTATGGTTTGATCACCCAGTTCATTGGTATCGCGCCAGCGCTGGCTAACCACCAAATAGCGCATGTCTCGATCGACCATTGCAATCGCGCAAGGCATTTGCTGAATCAGCAATCGAAGTAGCTCATTGCTTTTGGCATCAGAGTTAACAGGAAGATTGTGTAGCATTAAACTTGCCTATATCCAAGGGAAATTTCACCAGTAGATATAGAATTCCCGATAAACTTAATAATCTCCCTCTAAACCATCTATCGAGAGGATGATAATATTTTGCCTTCAGTATCTTGCCCTCAGCGTATTGATAAACGTTCTGCTCTCATGTCTCGACCTATTTTGTCTCCATCCAGTTCTTGCCAGCATTCACTTCTACTAAAAGCGGCACACTCAGCTTAACGGCATCTTCCATTGTGAGTTTGATTTGCGATCGCAGATCCTCTAGCATGTCGGGTCTGACTTCAAGCACTAATTCATCATGAACTTGCAGTAATAACCGAGCCGGATAACCTCTGAGAAGTTCATGCAACTGCACCATCGCAATTTTGATAATATCGGCGCTTGATCCTTGAATCGGAGCATTCGCAGCCGCGCGGAGCAGTCCAGCATCAAACTGGTCGCGCAATTTCAGTTTGTCGAGCTGAATATCATCGGGATTCATTCCTCGCATCTTTCGTAGCGATTCGGTCGCGAAGTTAAAGTACCGACGACGACCTTTGATCGTCTCGACATAGCCGTTGGCGATCGCTTCTCGCTGCATTTGCTGCAAGTAATCAAACACGCGAGAGTAGCGATCGTTAAACCGCTCGATAAACAGTTTGGCATCGTTCGGTCTGACGCCCGATTCCCGCGCAAATCGTTGCGCTCCCATGCCGTAAATCACCCCAAAATTGATGATTTTTGCCAGTCGCCGTTCTTCTGAAGAAATATCTTCTTTTTCGAGCAAGAGCTTTGCTGTGAGGGTGTGAATGTCTTCGTTTTTCTGATAGGTTTCGAGCAGAATCGGTTCTTGACTGAGGTGAGCCAAAATCCGCAATTCGATTTGCGAATAGTCTGCCGCAATCATGCACCACCCTTCTTCAGGAATAAAGGCTTTGCGAATTTGCCGACTAAATGCCGTCCGAATGGGAATGTTTTGCAGATTGGGATCAGAGGAGGATAAGCGACCCGTTGAAGTAATCGCTTGGTTAAAGTCGGTGTGAACGCGGCCCGTTTTCGGATGCACCAGCTTTGGCAAGGCGTCTACGTAGGTCGATTTCAGTTTGGACATCGTGCGGTATTCCACGATCGCATCCACTACCGGATGGTCGCCTTGCAGCTTTTCTAAAACCGCCGCATCGGTGGAATAGCCCGTTTTGGTCTTACGAGATTTCTTCCGATCGAGTCCTAATTTTTCAAAGAAGAGTTCGCTCAATTGTTTGGGAGAACCAAGGCTAAATTTTCCTCCCGCAAAGTCGTAGGCGCGTTGTTCGATCGCGTCTAGATCTTTCTCCAGTGACTTCGAGAACTCTTGCAAATAGTCTTGATCGATTCGCACTCCGGTTGCTTCGACTTCTGCTAACACAGGTTCGAGCGGCAGTTCCACCTCCAGCAATAGGTCATGCAGTTGGGGCGTTGGCTCAAGGTCTGTCCGCAGCTTTGGCACTAAGTTATAGGTCGTGTAGGCATCGATGCCGCAATAATCTGCCACTTTGGAAATGGCGATATCTGCGATCGTTTTTCCTTTGGGAACCAGGTCGGTATACTCCAGCGCTCGGATGCCGAGATAGCGATAGCCAAGGTCGCTCAGCTTGTGGCTGCCTTCGGGATTGAGGACATAGCTTGCTAACATGGTGTCAAACACGACGCCTGTTAGATCGATGCCTTGAAAGCGCAACACCAACCGATCAAACTTAGCGTTCTGCAACGCTTTAGGATACTTCGCACTTTCGAGAATTGGTTTTAAGGCGTCTAGCGCTGTGGCTTTATCTAAATTCTTGCCGTCGGTGTGCTTGAGCGGAATGTAGGCAACCGCATCCATCTCCGACCCCCAACAGCAACCAATGCCAACCAGATCTGCATCGATTGGGTTAAGCGCATCGGTTTCGGTATCCCATGCGACTGGAGTTTCAGCGTTGGTGTGAGCCTTTAAGAGCGTGATCAGTTCACTCAGTTTTTCGGGTGTATCAATGATTCGAGGCGCGATCGCAACGGGAGTAAATTGCTCTGCGTTCTCAGTATCTTCTGCACTAAAGAACCAGAGATCATCACTTTCGTATTGGATAATCGGCGACGTTCCGGTTTCTGATGCGGCTTGCGTTACGCCTTCTGTTTCAGAAAGCTCGGTGTCGAGTTCACCACTGAGTTGTTGCTTCCACTTCTGAACTTTATTCAAGAATGATTTGAATTCTAATCGTTCGATTAGAGGCATCACGACCGCTTCATCGAATCCCTGAAGTTTACACGCTTCAAGATCGACATCCATCGGCACGTTTAGATGAATTTGCGCCATCCATTGCGAATGTCGTGCATCATCCTGTCCAGTTTCTAGTTTTTTCTTGACTGCTCCTTTGATCTCATCGATGTGTTGATAAATGTTCTCCAACGATCCATAAGTTGTTAAGAGTTGAACCGCCGTTTTCTCACCAATGCCTTTAACACCCGGAATATTGTCGGACGGATCACCACACAACGCCTTGAAATCTACGATTTGAGACGGCAATACTCCCAGCTTGGCTTTGATCTCTTCAACTCCAAATTCTTTAGGGGGCGGCGCTCCCCTGCCGTAGGTCGTACTCATGTAGAGCACTTTCACGTTCTCTTCCGGATCGACTAATTGGAAGAGGTCGCGATCGCCGCTTAGAATCTTGACGTTAAATCCGGCTTGGCTGGCCTGTCGCGCCAGCGTCCCAATTACATCGTCCGCCTCGTATCCTGGCGATATCACAATCGGTAGGTTCATCGCCTTTAGCAGTTCCTGAAGGTTGTCTAAGTCGGGCATGAAATCTTCAGGTGTCTCAGGGCGACCCGCTTTGTAAGTCTCATCGGCGTCGTGGCGAAAGGTAGAACCGCCTAGATCAAACGCGATCGCAAGATAATCAGGCTTCTCTGCCTCGACCGTTTCCAATAAGGCTTTCAGAAAACCATAAGAAACGCTTGTCGGAATGCCGTTTGAGGTGCGTAAGCCGCCGTCACGCCCTTTAGCAAAGGCGAAGTAAGCCCGAAACGCCAGAGAATGACCATCGACAAGAACGAGTTTGTGAGACTTAGAAGAGGTTGCGCTCAAAATAGACCGGATCGAAGGGGACAGACTTCTATTTTAGCGAGGGATAGGACGGAAGAAACGCCTGGGATACGGTAATGGAAATGTACAGTGACTTTATTATGTCTCTTCCCAACTTTTGGTGATCTGGACTCTATAACATCCGCAAAGCCGAGAGGGTTCGTAGCCAAGATGAAAATTAAGGACAGTAGCCAGGTTATCAAGAGGTGGCTTCTGCCCTCAATTTGAGTATCCAGTTCTGATTGTTTCAAAATCAGGGGTAAGGCCCTTTAGAAAGTAGTTATGAATTGCATTAACTTCAGCAGGATTAGATAACTACCCCACTCGGCTTAAGGACAACTTCTTTTTATCCCTGACTAGCAGCGTCCTTCTGCCCTGTGCGTAGCTCCAATAGATCTGGCTTAGCAAGAAAGCCAAAGTAAGTAGCGATCGCGGCGGTCACTGCATGAAGCCAGATATCATTCCCAAAGATTGGGATCAAACCCAAAGTTGATTGGGTAGGAGGAAACAGCCCCATTACAGTTAGCAGTCCGTAGAAGATTGCGAGTGCTCCACTATAGAGGCGGGCACTGCCCAATGAGAGGGATGCAAAAATCCCCAGACCTCCGACAAGAAGGTGAACGATATTGTGTAAGACGTTGATTGGGAATATTCCCAACAGATAACCAGCTCCCATCGTGAATGAAAGTCCGGGCATCTCCGTTGCAGCCGTCGGCTGTTGAACAAAGGTCGGGATAAATCCCATGGCACCAATAAGAACAAAGAGGATACCAATAATTAAGGCGAAATACTGTCCTGGCTTCATCATCAAACTCCCTACTATTTAGAACATACTATTTAGAACCATGGAAAGAGCAATGCAAGGTGTTTACTGCCCCAGTGTTGACTAGTAATTAAACACAATTGCAAAGACTAACTTTATCCAATTTATAGTTGCAGTTCTTCACAGTATTCTCCCACTTTGGTTCTATCTTTTAATTCCTCAACTAAATGGAAAATCTTACTCAGAAAAACGTGTTATTCCTAACAGCTAAACTTTACGCAACTTGTCCCTTAAAGCAGATACTCAATTATTGTTGTTGAGTTAGTTCCATTTTGGCGATAGCTGTACAGTGCTTTTCATTTAATTTGACCCTGTACGCTCTCCCACAGGATCTACCGTGTACACACGAGCGGGATAAACGGAGTCCGAAGGAAGCCTACAAATGGTAAGTCAGCGTTGCAACGAAAAGTATTGCTTTAAAACTGACCGTTAGGCAGTTGTTTGGCAATCCATCAAGTCGGTAAAAGTAAAGAGTTGCTATGAAATTCAGGAGTTTGAACAGTGAGTACACAGCAGGATCAACCAGATGACATCACCATCATTCCTTTAGAGGACGATCAGAAAGATGCAAAAATGCTTCAGATAGATGGCAATCGTCCGATTGATGAGAGTGATATTCAGGTAGAGTATGTTTTGCCGATTGATGGCAATCGTCCGGTCGTTGCTGATGACATTGAAGTGCGCGACACGCTTGAAGCAGATGGTAGTCGTCCGATTACAGCCAGTACATTAGAGGCTAACAAAACTCTGGGAATTGATGGCAATCGCCCCATTGATCCTAGCAATTTAGATATTAAAGAAGTTGTCCACGAAGATGGCAATCGCCCGATCGCAGCGGATAAAACTCAAACTCGCAAAACGCTCCCTGTAGATGGCGATCGCCCAATTAGTTCAGATAATCCGGCGGAAAAACTGGATATGCTTCGAGACTTCATCGACTAGGCTGAATTGACCAGGCGACATCAATTCCTACCATTAGCTCTCTAGAGCAATCATCTTGGGAGTGCTCTAATTTAGAGCTGTTCCAAGTGAGGGTTGATCGTGCCAAGAGCAAACGCGATCAACCGTCGGGAATAAAATTACCCTAGTCATTTAGCGTGGTCTACAACTGCTTGATCTGTGCGTGTCAAGGTTCTAAGGTTGCGATCGCTCTGAGGGAGTACATCTCGCAAAAACCTATATTTGTTTGGTGAAGTTGTTTGAGCAGGTCTCGTGATTTTCCGAATCTGCTTGAGTTTAGTCTGTGTCTTTACTGAAAAAATTACGAGCTTCGTTACGACAACTACGATGTTCGTGACGACGGCTATGATGTTCGTCACGAATGTTGCGGGATTCACGAGGAACGTTACGAGCTTCGTTACGACAACTGCGAGCTTCGTGACGACGGCTACGACATTCGCGACGACAGAAAGGGCGTTGGTGATGAAGGCTTCGTAAGTTCTAACGTTCCTTCAAAGTTGCGCTCCGCACTAATTGCATTGATTGTCACCATTACCAGCATGATTTTGTAAACTTTCGGAAACTAGCACATTGATTTAGTAGAAATAAGTTACAACGAAAATGTTATTTTCTGCTTGTAACTTGTGTTTGAGTTGACTGGAGCCGCGATCGCGAAACTTGCTTTTGATGAATTCATCAAATCTGGAGCGGGAGAAGTCGCGAAGAAAGCCGTGGGAGGCGTGATCGACCAACTGCGAACGGCGATTAAAGCGCGGTTTAAGGGTAAGAATCCGAAGGCGGAAGAAGCGATCGCAAAAGTTGAACAAGAGGGATCACCCGAAGCGCTGAATAAGCTGTCTGTGTATTTAGACGATGAGATGGATGATGTCTCTTTCGCGCAGACGTTGCAGCAGCTTGCAGAGCAGATTACGAATATTCAGACTACGTCGGAGCGACAGTACATCAACCAGGGACGTGATCAGATTAACATTGAGAACATCACAGGCAACCCTAGAATCGGTGGGTCTTAAGTCTGTCTCGGAAGTATCACAATGAGGGTGACGATCAGTTCAATTTTGAGAATGTCTATGGAGATGTAAACATTTCTCGATCACGGCAACGCCCCGATCGAGAAATGAACTGGCTGAAAGCCTTTGAAACAGAAGTCGAGGGGCGATTAGCAACGTCACTGCACAATCAAATTTTGATCAACTTGGGCAAGCAAGCGCAACCCGAACAGGTGCATCGGCTCTGGGATATGGAGGTCAAAAGCGGACAAATCACCCAAACCATTCCACCGGAAACGGCGATTTTGGAAGTTTTCGATCGCGCAGACATTGCGGGCAAGCTGTTGATTTTGGGAAAGCCAGGCGCGGGGAAGACGACAACCTTACTGGAGCTTGCCAGAGCGTTAGTCCGAAAAGCGCTAGACGATCCAAGTGAACCGATGCCGTTTTTGCTGAACTTGTCGTCTTGGAAAGATCCGAAACTCAGTATCAAAGATTGGGCGATCGCAGAACTCAAGACGAAAGGCATCGGCTCAAAGATTGGGGCAAAGTGGCTCGAAGACCAAAAGCTTTTGCCTTTATTGGATGGCTTGGATGAAGTTCGGACAGATCTTCAGCCTGCCTGTGTTACTGCAATCAATCAGTTTCTGAGTAGTGCCAAGCAACCGAGAGCGATCGTTGTGTGCAGCCGCCAAGAGGAATACGAAGTGTATGACGAAAAACTGACGCTCAACGGCGCGATCTATCTGCAAGAACTGAGCGATGAGCAGATTGAGAGTTATCTAAGAAATGTTGATCGGCTTGCGCTTTGGCAAGTTTTGGGCGCAGATGCGGAATTGCTTGATCTTGTGCGGCAGCCTCTATTGTTAAGCATTACGTTGGTGGCTTACCGAGCGGAACTTGCTGAACAGTGGCAGTCGCTTGAGTCTACTGAGGAACGGCTGACGTTTTTGCTAGATGCCTATGTTGAGAAGATTCTGCATCGGGAAGTCAAGAGCCATTTGTATATTGGCAAGAAAGAGCCCACTGCAAAGCAAACTCGTCAATGGTTGGTGAGGTTGGCAAAACAGCTAAAGCACGATGACGAGACAGAGCTTCTAATTGAGAAAATGCAGCCCACTTGGTTGAGAAGTTCCGGTCAGAAGTGGTCTTATCGCTTGATTTTTGGGCTGATTGTTGGGCCGATTTTTGGGCTGATTTTTGGGCTGATTGTTGGGCCGATTTTTGGGCTGATTTCTGGGCTGATTGTTGAGCCGGATCGTATTGAAGCAATTGAAGCCATCGAAATTTCGATGTCGAGCGAAGCAAGACGAGAAATTATCAAGCAATTGATTGTTGGGCTGATTGTTGGGCTGATTTTTGGGCTGATTTTTGGGCTGATTGGTGCTTCAAAAGCTGAAATTACAATGCGGACTCGTCCCAATCAGGGAATAATTAATTCTGCTAAAAATGTAGTCACTGTAATCATCATTTCTCTCTTAATCGCTTTTCTAGTTCAAGGCTTTTTATCTCATTTCATCAGTCATTTTTTGAGCAAGGGCGAAACAGCTAGAGTCTTAGCAAGTTCTCTTGCTTGTCTTATTTCGTTTAGCTTTACTGAAGGCGGCGGCCAAGCTTGCGCTCAGCACCTTTCCCTGCGTCTCGTCCTCTTCCTCAACCGCGCCATCCCCTGGAACTATGCCCGCTTCCTCAACTACGCCACAGAGCGCATGTTTCTCCAGCGCATCGGCGGTCGCTACCGCTTCATCCACAAACTCTTGCAAGACCACTTTGCCAACATGGAAGGATAACGATAAAAAGCAGTTCAAGACTGGATAAAATGAAGAAAGAGTCTAGGTTGAACCATCACCATGCAAGTAAAAGACCTAACCACCGATGAACTAAAAGCATTAATCCGGGAAACCGTAACAGAAATCTTGGAAGAATTTCTTGAAGATCCCGATGAAGGCAAAGAAATTCGACCCGAAGTGAAACAGCAACTGCGCGAATCCCGTCAGCGCCGAGCAAACGGTGGGCGGGCAATCCCGGCGGAAGAAGTCGCTAAGCGATTTGGGCTGACTTGGCAATGAGTTACACGGTTGAATTTGAACCTGAAGCAATCAGCGACCTCGATGATCTCGACGAGACAATCCGAGAACGCATCCTTACCAAAATCAATTGGCTCTGTCAGAATTTTGACCAGATTAAACCGCAGCCTCTAACAGGCGACTTGTCAGACTTCTTTAAGCTGAGGGTTGGCGACTATCGAGTTTTGTATGATTTCAGTCGCACAGAGAAGCTAATCACGATTGTTCGAGTCAGGCATCGAAAAGAAGTCTATCTGTGACCTCCTTCCCAATGTCTGCCCTTAACTACGCCACCATTTAGCGCAAAGCGCAACTGCTAAGCAAACGTATGTTCCTCGATCGCATCGACGATTAGCGCAAAAGGCAACTCCGAAGCAAACGCGATTAGCGCCGATCGCAACTCTAAAGGAATCGCTTCATCTACAAACTCCTGCAAGACCACTTTGTAGACATGACGGAGTAAGGCATATGGTAAAGGTATGACAAAGAATAAGGACTACCGCAAGCAGCTTGAAGGCCAGCATCGGGCACTTGCAGAACATCTAGAAAAGATTGCGAACGAGCAGAAAAATCCATTTGATGAGCAAGATCAAGGATTAATCATTCACTGGGAAAAGACAGTTACAAATTGCCGCCAGCAGATTGCCAAATTAGAAAGGAGACTGAACCCATGATGACCACTGCTTTAGAAAAATCGTTCATCAGTCTGAAACGCCACCTGAGTGAATACGCCCCTCAACTCGAAAAAGCGATCGTTGCCATCAAACTACTCGAAACTGCTGACCCGAATTCAGAAGAATTTAGCCAAGCCCTCGCTGATCTGCATGTTGCCGCCACAGTTCTAGAACCCTATTCAGAAGGGATCGTTAAATCCATTAATCAATTCACCGACGATCGCCCTGAGTAGACACACCTTTTTGCAAGGTCACCAGCGCGTTTTCGGCGGAGTTTCGCATTGCGCTAATCGCTCTTCCAGAGCATCAATCACCCTTTTCTACTCTTCAATCTTCGTCTAACTCATCGGCTCTCAAATCTCCAGGCTCATTCAGCATCTCTGGAGTCACCGCCGGATTCTCAACAATTTCTCTCGGATCGCCTTCGTAGCCGCCCTTATTGACTAAATCCATCGGATCAACGGTGTCTTGTTCCGGTTTCGCAGGTTTTGCGTTCGGCTTCTTGTCCTCAATCGTCTGCCGATTAGTCGGTTCAGGCATGGGAATTCCTCGATAGCTCACCCCTTCACCGTAAAAGAGCGATCGCAGAAAAGCGCCTCTCCAAAGACGGAAGGACACCCTAAACCAATGCAGGCTACTGCCCCAACATCGACGGCTCTAACCAAGCAGGCACATAATGACTCGACTTACGGAGTTCTTGATCCAACGGTTTGTAGTGGGGGTCTTTCTCCTGCACCAGCGCCCAAAAGTTTGCAGAATGATTGAGATGAACGGTGTGACAGAGTTCGTGAACAAACACATACCGCACCAATGGAGGAGTTAGAAAAAGAAGTTTGTAATTCAGGCTAATGTTTCGGTTTTGGGAGCAGCTTGCCCACAGCGTTTTTTGTCCCCGAATCGCCGCTTTATGAAACGGCAGAGCCAACTCCTCGCTCACCGACCAGAGCCACGGCACGAGCCGCTGATAGGCTTTGTGCATCAACCACTGCTGCAACAGAGATTTACAAGCTTCTTCATTTTGCGTGTTGCCCCGAAGAACGAGCCTCGTTTTGTCTTTCTCGGTCAGCGTGAGCCGAGTCGTTGCTGTTGCACAGTACTCCACCAACCAAAGCTGATCGATCGCACGCAGGTTCAGTTGGGTCGGCAACCCATGAGAATACTCCAGCGCTAATTGTTCTCGCTGTTCTTCGAGCCGCTCAATGGCGCGCTCGATCCAATTTTGCTTGTTGTGCAGAATTTCTGGAATCCGACTGCGATCGAATCCTTTGGGAACGATCACTTCTAGTCCACCTTGGACGGACATCTTAAGACTCACGTGTTTCGCTTTAGAACTTTCGCGCACACGATACTGTGGAAATTCCACAAGCTGACTTTTGATCAGTTTTGACTCAACCATTTGAGGTGTAAGTGGGCAATGCCTAATCAGTAGTCTATCGTACTGGATCCATTCTGGGAATTAAGATCCGCCAGACGGCGGTAATTCTGCTTGCTGACGCGTACAAGTTACTCACACTAGATCTATCTTAATCCCGTTGCTCTCCTTAGAGTTTTTCTAGCTGTTGGCGGAGGTGGCTGCTGAGCCAGTCAATGCTAGTTACGACGAGCAGCAGCAACAGCATCATGGTTGTCGCTTTAGAATACTCAAACCCGCGAATATAGTTGACCAATTCAAAGCCGATCCCTCCCGCGCCGACGACGCCTAAAACGGAGGCAGAGCGGATGTTGTACTCAAACATATAGAGGGTGTATCCCAGGCCGAGCGGCAGCACTTGCGGCAAGATGCCATACTGAGCAACCTGGCTCCACGACGCACCACTGACTTGCAGCGCTTTGATCGATTCTGCATCCACCGCTTCGATCGCTTCTTGATAAAATTTTGCTAGGTAGCCAATCGTATAGATTGACAGCGCCAATGTTCCGGCAGGCGCTCCTAGACCAGTCGCCGACACGAAGAAGAGTCCCAAGACAACTGAGGGAACGGTACGCACGCCATTTTGCAGCAAGACTGCACTCCAGCGCAGCCAATGAGGAGTGAGATTTTGAGATGACAAAACCGCGATCGGGACGGACAGAATTGCACCGATCGTCGTTCCCCAAAGCGACATTTGCACCGTTTCAACCAGCGCTCGAATTGCAATATCAATGACACTAAGATCGGGCGGAAACAGACGAGAAATAAAGTCGATCATATACGGAACGCTTTTTTGCAGCAGCGTTCCATTGATTTTTAACCCTTGCAGTGCCCATCCGTATACCAGAATCAGTGCTGCAAGGATTAAAAATAGCTTGCTTTTAGCCACAATCCGACGAAGCTTTACCCAAACGTCTTTCATATCTCAACCTGGTCAGCAGTTCTAAAGTGGGTCGTCAAGTTGTGACAGTCGCCGTCGTAGGTAATTCGTCCCGATGAAAAAATCAAAGCACGTTGGGCATACGTTTGGGCGATCGCGAGGTCGTGCAAGACAGTGATGATGGTCATGCCTTGATCGTGCAATTGTGCCAGCACTTCCATGACGTGTCGCGTCGCGAGTACATCGAGTCCGGCTGTCGGTTCATCTAGCAAAAGAATCGAGGGAGACTGCATCAGCAGACGGACGATCGCGACTCGTTGCCGTTGTCCGCCGCTCAATCGGCGCGTAGTTTGATGAGTAGAATCGTGCAGTCCAAACTGATGCAGGAGTTGGGACGCGCGATCGCGATCGCGCTGGTCAAACCCAAATAGAGTCTGCCAAGGCGACCGTTGCCCCAAGCGTCCGCACAGCACATTGTCGAGCGCGGTCAGTTGGGGCACAAGTCCGCCCCCCTGAAATAGCATGCCAATCTCACGTCGAATCTGAGGAATCGTTGCCGCTTGAATCGGGGTGTTGTGTACCCGAGCAACTCCCGACTGAATCGGTACTAGACCCAAGAGCGATCGCAACCAGGTTGATTTGCCTGCGCCATTTAAACCCAAAACCGCGACGAATTCTCCCGGTTGAATCGTGCAAGTGACACCTTGCAAAGCAGAGCGGCGCAAGGACGGCAAATAAGCCGTTTGTAGATCAACGCACGCGATCGCAGGATGTCCTGAAGCGGCGTGAGACTGTTGAGAATGTGGATGCATGATTGACCGACTTCAGAAATAGACTGCCCTCACCGCAACCCTCTCCCACAGGAGAGGGAGCTAGAGTTCCCTAGCCCCTTTTCCCTGTAGGAGAAGGGAGCCAAGCTCTTGTTCCCTCTCCTGTGGGAGAGGGCTAGGGTGAGGGCGGTTCGGATGCTAGAGCAATGCTGCCAGATTAATGGTCTAAGGCTCTATTCCAGCTTGCTGGAGTGCAGTTTTCATAGGAGCCAAATGACTCTCATGATCAACATTCACGAGCTTGGTGGAATTATAAAGGTCTTTTAGCAACGCATTGTTGGCTGGCTCGTTCAGTTTTTGCAGCGCACTCACCAGGCGACCACGCAGATCGGCGGGCACGCGATCGTCGATCGCCACTCCGTGCGCCGGAACCCCTGTAATTGCATGAAGAATTCTCACCTGCTTACTTTCTTCAGGAGTGATGTAGGGATCCTTGAGCGCATATTCCGATACAGCCGCGACATCCGCTTGTCCCTTCAGAACAGCTTGTAGCGCACCACTATAGTTGTTGCCATAAGTGACTTCGCCAAAAAATTCTTTCACGCGATCGCGGTTCTCAATTAATCCTTGGTTGACCAAAGTGCTAACGGGAAAAATAAAGCCCGATCCGGACGTGGGTGAAGTAAACGCAATTTTCTTACCGCGCAGTTGCTCAAGATTTTGCTTAGCATCGTCTTTAGTTTGCAGGGGACTGTCATTTGGCACCACAAAGACCGAGCGGTAAGTATGTCCTCCCGAATAATCCGGGCGCACCTCTGCTAGATAAAGACGAGAGTTTGCTAATTGTTCTGCTTTTAACGCAGGGCGGCTGCTGAGAAATGCTACTTCTGCTTGCTCCGCTTTCAGCGCTTCGACAGCAGCAGTATCATCACCAACCACAGCAGTCACGGGCATGTTCAGTTCTTTCGAGAGTAGGGTTGCGATCGCATTGGCTTTGGTTTGTACCTCTGTCGCTCCAGACCGACTGGGAAAGACAACGCGCAACTGATTTAAGGAATTGGCATTAGTAGCCGTTTGTCCTTGAGGTGCAGCCGTTTGTCCTTGAGGTGCAGCTGCTTGATTCGAGGAGGGCTGAGTATTGCACGCGCTTAGAAAGGCGGTCGTCAAGGCTAAAAGTGCAGCGCTGAGGCTAAAACTTGTGGTTCGATTTAATTTCATTACAGGCGTCCAAAGCGAAGTGAAAGATACCTTTCTTTATTGAAAGTATCTATCAGTAAGTCAAAAAGATCGTAAAAGTTTATGAGAACCAAAGTCAATAATGTAATAAATATTTTTCAAGTAACTGGGCAAAGACTGAAATTCCAAAGACAAAAAAGGCTCTCTTGCTCATGCAGAAGCGAGGCTGTAACCACAAACGCTTGTCTTAAAAGTGCTTGTCTTAGTAGTCGCGGTTTGGCGCAGCTAAATTGAGAAAGCGCGTGAACTGAGGCTCGAATAGAAGCTTGACCGTTCCTGTCGGACCGTTTCGATGCTTGGTAATAATGATTTCTGCAATGCCGCGATCGGGCGTATCGGGATTGTAATACTCCTCCCGGTACAACATCATGACCAGATCGGCATCTTGCTCAATTGATCCCGACTCCCGCAGGTCTGACATCATTGGGCGTTTGTCAGAGCGAGATTCTACATTTCGACTCAACTGAGAAAGGGCGAGAATCGGTACATTCAGTTCGCGAGCAAGACCTTTAAGCGATCGCGTGATTCGCGACAGCTCTTGGACTCGGTTTTCACTGCCTGTGCCTTCCATCAATTGCAGGTAGTCGATTAAGATCATGCCGAGTGCGCCGCCTTGTTCGGCTTGGAGTTTGCGGGCCCGCGATCGCATCTCGTTCACACTAATGTTAGGCGTATCGTCTACAAACACGCGTAGTTCCGATAATCGGCTGATTGCCTGTCCTAACGGTTCCCAGTCCTGTTGAGAAATCCGTCCTGAGCGCAATCGCCCGCTTTCGATTCGAGCTTCACTCGCGAGCAGGCGTTGGATAATTTGCTCTTTCGACATCTCTAAACTGAAGACTGCGACAGGAAGCTTGTACTGGGCAGCAATATTGCGAGCAAAACTCAAGCACACGGCTGTTTTTCCCATTGATGGGCGACCCGCTACGATGATCAGATCCGATCGCTGGAAGCCCTGAGTTTTGCCGTCAAGGTCATAGAATCCGCAGGCAAGCCCCGGCAACGCCATTCCGACCGATCGTTCTTCAATGTCGGAAAAGGTTTTGGTCAAAATGTCGGCGGCGGCAGTCAGTCCTTGACTCGGACGAACTTGAGTAATGCTAAAAACTTTTTGTTCTGCTTCGTCTAAAACATGCTCTAAGTCGCGTTTCGTATCGTGCCCTAGCTGAGAAATTTGATGTCCAGCGCTGATCAGCTTGCGGCGCAAATATTTGTCTGTGACGAGTTGAGCGTACTGATCAATGTTGACGGCGCTAACGGTGCGATCGACAAGCTGCACTAGCTTACTCTGCCCGCCAATCTTATCGAGCAGTCCCCGGTCTTGCAGCCACGTTGTGATGCTCATCAAATCAACGGGCGTGCTTTGGTTGGTCAGCGTCAGAGCTGCCCGAAAAATCTCTTGATGGGCGCTGAGGTAAAATGCTTCTGGTTTGAGAATATCGAGAATCCTCGCGATCGCGTCTGGGTCAAGCAAAATTCCGCCCAAAATTGCTTCTTCTGCATCAATGTTTTGGGGAGGAATGCGATCGTTAATCGGTTGAAAGTTGAGTTCTTGAACCATGAGAAGACACGTCGGGGTTCGTAACGTTAGCGAGAGATCGATTACGAAGGATGCGAAAAGGGTCGAGTCATCTTCTTAGCGCCAACTCGACCCCCTCACTATACAGACATCCATTATTTTAGCAAGAGCCAGTACAAATATACTGATGTTGTAACTCGTAGAAATCGATCACGAATTACGATTTATCCTCATGCTGCAACTACCTGAACCGTCACAGACACCGTAACTTCTGGATGAAGCTTGATTTCTGCGGTGTAGTCGCCCAAGCTGTGAACATCGGGCATGGTAATCGTCCGACGATCGACCTCCTGATTGATGGCCTGCTGCAAAGCATCCGCCACATCTTGATTCGTCACCGTGCCAAAAATTGCGCCCGTCTCGCCTGCCTGCTTCGCGATCGCAACACTGCCTGCCGCTTCAATCGCTTGCTTTTGGGTCAGCGCCACTTCTTTAAGTTCAGCTAAGCGCTGCCGCTCTAGCTCGCGCCGCCGCTCAACTTGCTTCAGAATGCCCGGTGTCACCTTGGACGCCATGCCTTGAGGAATGAGATAGTTTCTGGCAAAGCCAGGAGTAACTTCAACCAAGTCACCCAACCGACCAAGCTTGCTTACGTCCTTATTGAGGACTAACTGAACACGTTTCGCCATAATTTTCCTGTTGTCAACTGTGCCTTGCACAAACACATCATTGTACCACTACAGGCGCACGACTTCGCCTACTTTCACCACGCGCAATTGGCTCTTTGCGCCCTGCCGACGCAAGGCTTGAGCAAAGGCAGTCGGTGTTCCGGGTAAGTTAAAGACTCCGTAGTGCATCGGGATCACGGTTTGGGGGTTCACTAGTTTTACCGCTTCAGCGGCGCGGATTGGTCCCATCGTGAACTTGTCGCCAATGCAGGCGAGCATTACAGTCACCTTGCCAAACTGCGGGATCAAGGACATATCCGAGAAAAGATCGGTATCTCCAGTGTGGTAGAGGGTCGGCCCGTTCTTCACGCGAATCAGAAAGCCGCTTGGATTTCCGGCATAGTTGGCAGGGCTACCATCGGACGCGATCGCAGAACTATGAATCGCTGGCACAAACGCAACCTTGACTTCATCATTGAGCAAGCTGAGTTCACCCCCAAAATTTCCTTGAGTCTCCATCCCGACGAGTGCTTTTGGATAGCTGCCGTAGCCCACTAAAGCGGTGCCTAGATCCGCTGTGCTAACGAGTTTAGCGTTGGTTTTTTGAGCGATTGCGGCGGCATCGCCAACATGATCAACATGCCCGTGGGAGATCAAGATTAGATCGACGCGATCGAGCTTTGCCAAGTCAGTTTTGCCGTTTGGATTGAGTGGATTCGTTAGCCACGGATCAATCAACAGCACCTTCCCCGAGGGCGTCGTCAGCTTGAAGGCAGACTGGCCGTACCACAGCAGTTGCGTATTTCCTACAGGTTGGGCTTGAGAACTCATTCCATGAAACGTGAGCAGACCTCCAACCAGAACGATCGTTAGCAGCAACGCTCTTAGCCTGATCGATCGCAGCAGAGCTTGTTTTAGAAGAGTCATTGTGTGAACATAGATTTACAGAATAGACCTCAAACTTTATACCTTCTTAATGTGCCAATCAAAGAATTGATCCGGATTTAAGCAAAATTGCGGAGTGAACGTTCATAATAGTCAGTTGACGGGGCGCTTAAATCTTTTAATTAGAGTAAAATTTCCTTAAGAACGATTCAATCGTCCTAGCGCTCTCAAGAACGTGATCCCGAGTAGAAAGCGTCACTTACTAGCACGGTATGGAGGAGAGGGATGAATTGTGTGGTTGAGAAATGGGTAACGATCGCGGCATTGACCGGATGGATTGGGTCAATGGGCAGCATGGTGGTTCTGGCGGTGAGTGCGCCTACGGTGAATCCTGCCATTCAGGCATCCGAGCGATTTGCGTCACGTAACACAGATGGCTTAAGTGTCTCGAAGCAGGTGAAGCTCACGCCGATGCAGCAGTCGATGCTGGCTGAGCCAAGATTTCTACAGTATTCAGCGGCTCAGCCATCAAAGTTGACTCTTGATCCCGAATATCGACACTGGTTAGATCAGGGCAACTTTCGAGCAGAGCGTTAACGGCAACTCCAGTTTGAGGATCTTTAGTTTGAGGGTCTTTCGCAATGCATTCAGCCGCGTTAGGCTTCAATCTTCCAGCAATTGCAAACGGTACAAACTGGCATACAGCCCCCCTTGCGCCAACAACTGTTCGTGGCTACCCGACTCCACAAGCTGACCACGCTTGAGAACGAGAATGCGATCGACATCTCGAATGGTAGAAAGGCGGTGAGCAATCACGATCGCGGTTCGATCTTCTAACAATCGCCCTAATGCTTCTTGAATCAGCGCTTCGGTTCCGACATCTAAACTGGCTGTCGCTTCATCCAACACCAGAATTTTAGGATCTCGAATGGCAGCGCGGGCAAAGGCAAGCAGCTGTTTCTGTCCTCCCGAAAGATTGGTTCCGCGTTCGCGCAGCATCGTGTTGTAACCTTGAGGCAACTGTTCGATCAGGCGAGCGACGTTGGTTTGTTCGGCAGCAGCCTGCACTTCTGCAAAGCTATAAGATTCGCCCAGCGTGATGTTGCTTTTTACATCGCCCACAAATAGAAAGCCATCTTGCAAGATGATCGCCATGCGGCGACGCAGTTCGGCTTGGGGCAATTCTCGAATGTCGATGCCGTCTAAGAGAATGCGCCCTTTGGTGGGTTCATACAATCGGCTCAGCAACCGAATAATCGAACTCTTTCCGGCTCCGGTCGGTCCAACTAGGGCAACTTTCTCTCCAGGACGAATGACAAAATCGAGATTCTGAAGCACATATTCATCGGATTTGTAGGCAAACCAAACGTTCTCAAAGCGAATTTCCCCTGCCGTCTTTCCGTCAGATGGGACGTGCATTTCTTTCTCTGGGTCGCGAATTTCGATCGGTTCGTTCAAAATTTCGCTGACCCGCTCTACCGCAGTGAATCCGGCTTGAATAGCGGTAAATTTTTCGGCAAACTGACGCAAGGGATCAAATAACCGTTGCGCAAACAGAACAAAGGTAGACAACGTGCCAAAATCGAGTGCGTTGCCTTTGATCAGCCAGCCACCGATCCCTAGCACGCCTGCGATCGCAATCAATGACACCCACTCCAGCGTGGCAGACACCGCTGAATCAAAATAAATGGTGCGATCGACTTCTTTGATGTACTGCTGATTCACCTGTCGGAACAGATCGCCATTAAACTGCTCTCGCCGGAACAGTTGCACCACCCCGATTCCAACAAGGTTTTCTTGCAGAATTGAGTTGAGGTCAGAGAGTTTTTCACGGGCGCGGTAATTGGCTTGACGATACTGTTGCTGAAAGTAAATAATCAACGCGGTGACGGGCAACAGCATCAGCACCAGCAGCAATGCTAACTGCCATTGGGTGAGAAACATGACGACCGTGATCACCAGCATGGTGAATAGATCCGAAATGACGCCGATCGCACCCGTTGAAAAGACTTCTCCTAACGCCTCTACATCACTCGTGAGCCGGGTGATCAGCTTGCCAATCGGCGTGCGATCGAAGAATCGTACCGCTAGCGATGTCACATGCTGAAACAAATCGCTGCGAATCTCGGCGGTGATGCGTTGTCCCACATTTTGAACTAAATAGCCCTGTGCCGCATCCAGCGCCAACCGAATCAGGACGGTCAACACCAGTAACTGAGTGAGGGTTGTCAGCCCTTGAGACAAGGAGACATCTCGCAAGAAGCCAAAGGGAAAGTCGAAGGCAGACGGTTCTTGCCGGAGCAACGACACCGCTTTTCCGATCACAACGGGTTGCAGGGTGCTAGCGATCGCGGAGGGAACCAGAAAGACCAGCGACCAAATCAGGAGACGACTGTTGCGACGCGCATAGGGAGCGAGACTGAGAAACAAACGCCAATCGGTTTCTTTACGGGGTCGAGCGGGGCGAGGAGCGAAAGACATAGGGAGAGGGCTACAAAAAATTGGTGAGGGCTAATGACCGTTAAACACCGACGGCGGCTTTGATTTGACTCCGGATCTGGTCTACATAGTGATTGAGGTTATCGCTGTTAAGACGGTAGCTAAGCGGGTGAGCAATCAGGCGGGCGGTGCTTTGGAACAGCACATCGATTTCGATGAGTCCGTTTTCGCGGAGCGTGTTGCCAGTGGCAACAAGATCAACGATCGCTTCTGACATGCCAGTAATTGGACCTAATTCTACGGAGCCGTAGAGCGGCACAATTTCAACAGGCAGATCTAGAGTTTCAAAATAGTCACGGGCACAGTGAACAAATTTTGAGGCAACCCGACCATGCAAAGGCAATTCTAACGAAGAACGATAGGGACTCGATGCTTTAACCGCGACTGACATGCGACACCCGCCAAAGCCTAAATCAACGAGCTGCGCTACATTAGGCGCTTTCTCCCGCAATACGTCATACCCCACGATGCCCAGTTGGGCCTGTCCGTATTCGACATAAACTGACACATCGGAATTGCGAACCAGCAGTGCCTTCGCCGTCCCGGTCGGATCAGTAATTTGCAGTTGGCGATTTCCAGATTCTAAAAAAGTGCTGAAATCTAGACCAACGGCTTTGAGTAATCGAATGCTGTCTTTGAGGAGAGCGCCTTTCGGAATTGCAACGGTAAGCATGGGGAGACGACAATGAGTACCAAGTGTTCAGAATAATCATTTTAAGTAGAAAGTAAGACGATTAAAAATATCTAAGTGCGGACTTCTCCCCGATCTTCCAGCCTCCCTCATTCATCTCCCCTTCCTGCCTCTCATGAAAATTCTTCTCGTTGACGACGAAATCGAAATGGCTCAACCGCTCAGCCAACTCTTATCCCGTGAGGGTTATACCGTGGATGTGGTTCACGATGGAGAGCAAGGGGCACAACTGGCGCAGCAAGGACAGTACGATCTCCTGATTCTGGACTGGATGCTACCCGTGCGATCGGGCTTAGAAATTTGTCAGCAGGTGCGATCGCACGGGGACTCGACGCCTGTTCTCTTTCTCACAGCAAAAGACACGATTGACGATCGCGTACTCGGACTTGATGCTGGAGCCGATGATTATTTGGTCAAACCGTTTGAACTGCGGGAACTGTTGGCGAGAGTGCGGGCGCTGCTGCGACGTCCAACGGCGATCGAACCGAATCAGCCAAGTCAGCGACTCAGGGTAGAAGATCTAGAACTCGATCTGCAAAATCAAGTTGCCTACCGACACGGACGAGCGATCGAGCTATCGGAGAAAGAATGTCAACTGCTGGAATATTTCATGCGTCAGCCAAATCAGCTTCTGACGCATGAGCAAATCTATCAGCATGTGTGGAGTGAGGGCGACAAGCCAGCCAGCAACGCACTAGCGGCTCAAATCAGGTTGCTGCGACGCAAGATCGAGGCGAAAGGCGAAGCTCCGTTAATCTCTACTGTGTATGGCAAAGGGTATCGGTTAGGTCGCTCTCAATAAGTGCTGAGATGAAAGTGATTAAATGCAGCTATCGAGAAACAGTTTTTCTCAGTACGCCAGATGATAATTTAGCGCGATCGTTCAGAGTGGATTGCTTATATTTTCGCTAACGCTAGGCAAAGAGAGATGAAAAGCAATCGGTTCAAATTGGGGTGGAAAGAAGGTAAGTCGTGATCGATGATAGGAGAATGATTGATCTCTTGCTCATCGCATCTCTAGGATTTTTAGGCAGTTTCGGGCACTGCTTAGGAATGTGTGGCCCTCTGACGGTAGCGTTCTCGCTGTCGGTACGATCGCACGATTCTAAACCGCATTGGCGATCGCAACTCGCGTTTAACCTGCTGCTCAATCTGGGGCGAGTGATCAGCTATGCGTTAGTAGGAGGCGCGATCGGAGCGATCGGTTCGATCCTGATTGCAGGAGGACAATTTGCGGGCATTGACAGCGCGTTGCGCCGCAGCATGACGATCTTCACAGGACTGCTGTTGGTTTGGTTTGGGCTGTCGCAAATCAGCCCTCAGCTTTTGCCGCGTCTGCCAATGCTGCATCCCTTAGGGAAAGGACAACTGCACGAGCGGCTGAATCGACTGATGATGCAATTTTCTCAGTCAAATCAATGGTGGACGCCTGCCCTACTTGGCATGATCTGGGGACTCATTCCCTGCGGATTTCTCTACGCTGCGCAGCTTAAAGCGGCTGAAACAGGAAATCCCTATTTAGGAGCGGTGACGATGCTGGCATTTGGCCTTGGAACCTTGCCGATGATGTTGGGTGTTGGGCTTTCGACCGCATTTCTGAGCCGCGATCGCAGAAGTCAATTCTTCCGGCTGGGGGGATGGATAACTTTGACAATCGGTCTTTTGATGCTGCTGCGGAGTGGTGATATGGTCGATTACACCGGACACGCTGCCCTGCTCTGCCTCATGCTGGCCCTGATCGCCCGTCCAATTAGCCGTGTGTGGAGCGCTCCCCTAAAGTATCGTCGTGCTTTTGGCGTCGGAGCGTTCGTGCTGTCGTGGGCGCATGTTGCTCACTTTGTCGATCACACGTTTAACTGGAATCTTCAAGTCCTAGCGTTTCTGCCGTTCAATCAGCAGATCGGCATGTGGGCGGGAATTGTGGGATTGGGTTTGATTACGCCTGCCGCACTGACGAGTTTTGATGCGATCGCGCTTAAACTCGGTAAAACCTGGCGAAAAATCCATTTGCTCAGCATTCCAGCATTGCTTCTAGTGGCAATTCACATCGCACTTGTGGGATCAAGCTACCTCAATAATGTTGGAAGTGCTGCTCAAGTTTGGCGAGTGATCGGCTTGGGGATTGGGGTTTCAGCGGTTTTGTTATTGCGATCGCGCCCGGTGTGGTCGCTCTTTTCCCTAGCACGCTTATATGTTGCCGCAAGAAAATAAAGTAAACGCTAACGTGATCATTGCTCACAACGTTAAAACCTCTGGTAACGTTGCCGCTACGTTTCATATTGAACCGAGTCACAATCCCAAAGCGGGAGAACGATCGCAAGCCTGGTTCGCGCTCACAAAACAAGGCGGAGAATTGGTCTCACTCGATCGCTGTAATTGCAGCCTGAACGTGTACGACCGACAGCAAAACCCGGTTCTGCAACCGACGCTAAAATCGATTTCAGCAGAACAGTATCAAGGCATTCCAGGAGCAGAACTCGTTTTTCCAAACGCTGGAATTTATACGCTGGAGTTGAGCGGCAGACCCAAAGATGGAGAAGACTTTAATGCATTCAGGCTGACGTATGAGGTGACTGTTCAAGCTGGAGCCGCTCCCCAAGCCGCCATTGGTACTGCTGAATCAAGCCGCCCTTCAGCGCCCCCTACAGGCTGGGTTCTGGCTGGAGTTGCGCTTCCTCTAGTCGCGCTGCTTGTAGGCATTCTGTGGATGTTAAAAACAAAGCAGAAAAGGTAAGCGAATCTCAAAATCGAGCGAGAATAGAAGTAATCTAGCCCGATGACGTACCCATGATCGATCACGACGTAATTATTGTTGGCGGTGGCTTAGCTGGTTCTCGTGCAGCCCTAGAAATTGCCCGTACCAATCCGAGCTTGAGTGTGGCCGTGGTTGCCAAAACTCACCCGATACGATCGCACTCGGTGGCGGCCCAAGGGGGAATGGCAGCGACGCTCAAAAATGTCGATGAAACGGATTCTTGGGAAGCTCACGCCTTTGATACGGTCAAGGGTTCGGACTATTTAGCTGATCAAGATGCCGTGGCGATTTTGACGCAAGAAGCGCCCGACGTAGTGATCGATCTGGAACACATGGGCGTGTTGTTCTCCCGCTTACCCGATGGACGGATTGCCCAACGTGCATTCGGCGGACATTCGCACAACCGCACCTGCTATGCGGCAGATAAGACCGGACACGCGATTCTGCACGAATTGATCTGCAACTTGATGAAATACGGCGTCAAGGTGTACGAAGAATGGTACGTCATGCGCCTGATTTTGGAAGACGGACAGGCAAAAGGGGTCGTTCTCTATCACTTGCTCGACGGTCAAGTTGAAGTGATTCGCGCCAAAGCAGTGATGTTTGCCACCGGAGGTTACGGGCGCGTTTACAACACGACTTCCAACGACTACGCCTCCACAGGTGACGGTCTGGCAATGACCGCCATGGCTGGCTTACCGCTTGAAGACATGGAGTTTGTGCAGTTTCATCCCACGGGGCTGTATCCTGTGGGCGTCTTGATTTCAGAAGCGGTGCGCGGAGAAGGTGCGTATTTAATTAACAGCGAC
Source organism: Myxacorys californica WJT36-NPBG1 (assembly GCA_019359315.1). Classification (GTDB taxonomy): domain Bacteria; phylum Cyanobacteriota; class Cyanobacteriia; order Leptolyngbyales; family Leptolyngbyaceae; genus Myxacorys; species Myxacorys californica. The sequence goes on along the minus strand of JAHHHO010000049.1, from coordinate 1,178 downwards.
GGCGATCGCTTCATGGCAAACTATGCGCCCAGCCGCATGGAGCTTGCCCCCCGCGACATTACCTCCCGCGCTATTACCTACGAAATTCGGGCAGGACGCGGCATAAAACCAGACGGGTCAGCCGGTGGTGTCTTTGTCTATCTCGATCTGCGGCATATGGGCAAAGAGAAAATTATGAGCCGCGTGCCGTTCTGCTGGGAAGAAGCGCATCGATTGGTGGGGGTCGATGCAGTGTATCAGCCGATGCCTGTTCGTCCAACTGTTCACTATTCGATGGGCGGCATTCCGGTCAATACCGATGGACAAGTCAGAAGCAGCGCCGATGAATTGGTCGAAGGTTTCTTCGCGGCAGGTGAAACGTCCTGTGTGTCGGTGCATGGCGCAAATCGGTTGGGCAGTAACTCGTTGTTGGAATGTGTGGTCTATGGACGCAGAACCGGAGCCGCGATCGCGCGCTATGTCGAAAATCGTAAATTACCTGAAGTCAACGCTGAGCGCTACATTCAAGACGCCAACACTCAACTGCAATCGCTGATAGACCAGCCCGGAGAATACCGCATCCACCAGGTTCGGCAAGCCTATCAAGACTGCATGACCGATCATTGCGGCGTGTTTCGCACCGAAGCGACCATGCAAGAAGGACTGGTTCAACTCCGCGAACTTCAGAAAAAATATGCTCACGTCCGCGTCGATGACAAAGGCAAAACCTGGAATACCGAACTGATTGAAGCGATGGAACTGCGATCGCTCTTTGTCGTTGGAGAAATGATTCTCTCGTCTGCCCTCAACCGTAAAGAAAGCCGAGGCTCTCACTGTCGCGAAGACTATACGCAGCGAGACGATCAGAGTTTTCTCAAACACACCTTGGCGTACTACTCACCCGCCGGGATTGATATCAATTACATGCCAGTTGTAATCAATCAATTTGAACCGCAAGAGCGGAAGTATTAGCGAGTGGGGAGGTCTAGGAGTGACAGTCGGTAATCATCTAGACCCTAATGAATAGGTAGACTACCGGCTTTTACACGACTGTCAATTCTATAAATTACCGGGCGTTGCATAATGGAGAGATGGATAAGGTGATTCTCTGCAGTGCCCGGAATGCCAGTCTACTCACATTCGGAAGAATGGAAAACGCAAAGACAAGCAAAATCATATCTGCGTGGACTGTGGGCGAC
>JAHHHO010000048.1 GCA_019359315.1 Myxacorys californica WJT36-NPBG1 | reverse complement strand
AGGCACAGGGAAAGAGTAAGATGCCGGACCAGCCGACGAAGACGAATCGGTCACGCTTGAGCCAGTCGTCGAGGACGTCGAACCATCCCCGACTCGCTGGCGCACGCCCTACTGCTATGGTCATGATCAAATCCTCTAGCGATACTTAAAAGTGCAGAATGTCTAGAGTGAACGAGTTTATATGTCTAAATATAATAGGAGAAATCAGATTTTTTACAAAGCGAAACGTAATGTCTCAGCAAATTTTTCATCAAATGTAACGCTAACTTCCTGTTCAGTAAGGCGTTGCAGCATTTAGAGAATTTCTTCAGTTCCTGAGAGAAAGCTAAGCTTGATAAGTAATTCTGCTCAGCTTCACAAGCGCTTACGAAATGTTGTAAGTACTATACTAATTGTGGTTGCTTGCAGGATTGTTGGTTGTGTCGGAATTTCTTTATCTCGAGTTTAAGTTCCATGGCAAGACCGACTCTTCCGTTTTGCGGCTAACTTTAGAATTTCTTAAGGCAATCGTAAGTTTATGACGGCACAGACCACGACCGATACCCCCGTTCTACGATCGCAGGTGTTGGGATCTAGGCGGCTCAGCAACTATTGGTGGGCGAGCATTGTCTCCATTGGGGCAACGGGATTCTTTTTAGCTGCCCTTTCTAGCTACACAAAGGTTAACCTGTTGCCGTTTGCCAACCCCACTCAACTGGTCTTTATTCCCCAAGGCGTCGCGATGGGATTTTACGGAGCTGCAGGGATTCTGCTGGCTCTTTATCTGTGGCTGACGATCGCGTGGGATTTGGGAGGAGGCTACAACGAATTTAATAAGGAAACAGGCGAAATTACTATTTTTCGCTGGGGGTTTCCGGGCAAAAATCGCAAGATTGAGCTGAAGTCTAAAATTGCTGATGTTCAAGCCGTTAAAGTAACTTTGCGAGAAGGAATCAATCCGCGGCGATCGCTCTATCTCAAGATCAAGGGAATGCGTGATATTCCGCTCACTCGTGTGGGGCAACCAATAGCGCTATCTGCGTTAGAAAATCAGGCAGCTGAGCTTGCACGGTTCTTGGGTGTACCGCTTGAAGGATTCTAGAGTTTACATTGATCTGAATTGAGCGGGAATTTGAGTTGAACGGGCTAACCAGACTTAATCTCTGTGATCCTTGTCCAGTATTACTCTGCTGTTCTCTCGCCGTCTTTACGGGCACGTTCATCTGAACAGATTGTGCGTAAGATGTTGAGGTGATTTGTTCAAAGGATATGAAAATGCAGACAGACCTCCGTAATTGGCTTCTATCTACGCTTGCAGTGACGCTCTTTGCAATTGCGGGCTGTAATACCCAAGGTGGAACATCAGCCACTCCGACTGGTACTTCTTCCGCCACGCCGACCCCCAGCGCTACAGCGAGCGCTGCTCAATCTGCCTTGCCGCGTTTAGAGGGGAAAGCAACCGTTGTGATGACGGTGAAAGGCTCACCCATCACGCTTGAGGTTGACGGAACGAACGCCCCAATTACGGCAGGTAATTTTGTCGATTTGGTCGAGAAGAAAGTCTATGACGGGCTTGTGTTTCACCGGGTTGTGCGGGAGCCACAGCCGTTTGTCGTTCAAGGCGGTGATCCTCAAGGAAAGAATCCAAACTTCCCATTGGAGCAGTTGGGAACTGGAGGATATGTCGATCCGGCCACCTCTCAACCTCGGAATCTCCCGCTTGAAATTAAGCCAGAGAATGCAGCGGAACCCGTCTATGGCAAAACCCTTGAGGGCGTTAAGCCGAAGCTGAAACATACTCGCGGAGCGTTAGCAATGGCGCGATCGTCAGATCCAGATTCTGCCTCGTCTCAGTTCTACATTGCCTTGGCCGATCTAACCTTTCTAGATGGAAACTACGCCGTGTTTGGCAAAGTGACGCAAGGCATGGAAGTGGTCGATAAGATTCAGCAGGGCGATCGCATTGAGTCTGCCAAGGTGACGCAAGGACTCGAAAACCTCAAAACGGGTGCTGCGACTCCTTCGGCCAGTCCTTCTGCGAGTGCAAGTCCAACAACGACCCCGTAAATGGATGTTGTTATCACTGGAATTGGACTGGTTTCGGCGTTGGGTCATTTAGAGCAAACCTGGACAGGGTTGGTAGAAGGTCGCTCAGGCGTTCATCTCTGCCAACCCTTCTCCGATTTAAAGCCGCATCCTTTAGCACTGATCGAATCTTTTCCGACCGATCTCCTGAGCTTGACTGAGCGAGTCCTGCACGATGCGCTCCGCGATGCGAAACTGGAACCTCCATTACTTGATTGTGGGATTGTGATCGGGTCGAGTCGCGGCAATCAGGCACAGTGGGAAAGACTGACCGCGAATCGAGAGGATTTGAGCGGTTGGCTCAACACGTTGCCGAATGCGGGCGCGATCTCAGTAGCTCAACAAATCCAAACCCAATCGATCGTGCTTGCACCGATGGCCGCCTGTGCAACGGGAGTGTGGGCGATCGCCCGCGCCGCAGAGTTAATTCGGGCGGGGGAAGTAGAACGGGTGATTGCGGGAGCCATTGAAGCGCCGATTACGCCGTTAACGTTGATTGGATTTGGGCGAATGGGCGCGTTAGCCAAAACGGGGGCGTATCCGTTTGATGACGCTCGTGAAGGACTCGTGTTAGGCGAAGGCGGCGCGATCTTCGTTTTAGAATCAGCGGAAGTCGCGAAACGCCGAGGAGCAATGGTTTACGGGCAAGTGTTAGGATTTGGGCTAACGGCAGATGGCTATCATGTCAGCACGCCGGAACCGGGAGGCGGCAGCGCGATCGCAGCCGTGCAGCAGTGCTTAACGCGAAGCGTGTTAGCGCCTCAAGACATCGACTACATTCACGCCCACGGAACAGCAACTCAATTAAATGACCAAAATGAAGCTCATTTAATTCAAACATTGTTCTCGCCGCAAATCTCTGTTAGTTCGACGAAAGGATCGACAGGACATACGCTAGGAGCCTCAGGCGCATTGGGCACAGCGTTTTGTCTAATGGCGTTAAAGCACCAAGTTTTACCGCCAAATGTTGGGTTAACGCAACCTGAATTTAATTTGGCATTTGTGAGAACCGCTCAAGCGGCTCGAGTTCGGAATGTTCTTTGCTTCAGCTTTGGCTTTGGCGGACAGAATGCCGCGATCGCATTTGGAGACGTTTAATTCGCGTTCATTTGGAGACGTTTAATTCGCGTTCAATCGCGCTACCGTAAGCATGAAGAACACATTATGACTTGCGCTATGTCGCTGACTGAAGAAGTTTTGGCTCAGATTCCGGGAGATGCGATTGGCTCTGCCAAGCTCGAAACGATCGCAAGTTTACGCCGCGCTGATGGCTCATGGAAGTCCTTGCGGGAAGGGACATTACCGATTCCTACGGTCGTTCAAGAAAGCGATCAAGATCTAGAGCGCATTGAGTGGGATGTAATCATTTCGGGTGGTACTCTCGGAATTCTAATTGGGGCAGCGCTGGCAAAAAAAGGGTGGCGAGTCGCGTTGATTGAGCGAGGAGTTCTGCGGGGACGGGATCAAGAGTGGAATATTTCTCGCAAAGAATTAGCGGTATTTGTCCAATTGGGATTGCTGACCGAGCAGGAATTAGCGATCGCTGTCGCCACCGAATTTAATCCTGTCCGAATCAGTTTTTCTCAAGACTCAGAAATTTGGGTCAAAGATGTTCTAAACGTTGGTGTTGATCCAGTTTATTTACTTGAAACGCTGAAGTCACGATTTCTTCAAGCGGGTGGAAAGCTAATCGAAAAGACTGCGTTTGAGCAGGTGAGTGTTCATCCAAACGGAATCTGTGTGACAGCAGGAGAACAACTGCGTGGATGGCTTCTGCTCGATGCGATGGGACATTTTTCTCCAATTGTTAGACAAGCAAGGCAAGGACAAAAACCGGATGCGGTGTGTCTTGTCGTGGGAACCTGTGCGGAGGGGTTTTCTAAAAATGACACCGGCGATCTCATTGCCTCGTTCACACCCATTCAAAATCAGTGTCAATATTTTTGGGAAGCGTTTCCGGCGCGAGATGGCAGAACGACGTACATGTTTACCTATGTGGATGCAGATCAAGGTCGTCTGTCACTAGAAGAATTTTTTGAAGAGTATCTGCGCCTCCTTCCCCAATATCAGCACGTTGACTTAACTCAACTGAACTGGAAGCGGGCATTATTTGGATTTTTTCCTTGTTATCGTGACAGTCCATTAACCCTGTCCTGGAATCGAATTCTACCGGTTGGTGATAGTAGTGGTAGTCAATCCCCTCTCAGTTTTGGCGGCTTTGGAGCAATGGTGCGTCATCTCAAACGATTAACTGAAGGAGTTCATGAGGCTCTAGAGGCGGATTTGCTAAACCGTCAAGCGTTGTCATTATTACAACCCTATCAACCCAATCTTTCAGTCACCTGGTTATTTCAACGAGCCATGAGTGTCGGCATGAATCAAACTGTGTCACCGAATCAGATCAACCAGTTGTTGACAACTGTGTTTGAGGAAATGGCACAATCTGGAGAGCAGGTTCTCAAGCCATTTTTGCAAGACGTTGTGCAATTTGTACCACTCGCGCAAACATTGTTGAAAACGGGAGTGTCGCATCCAAAACTGGTGCTAAATATTCTTCTTCACGTTGGCCTCTTGAATCTGCTCAATTGGATGATGCATTTCAGTACTCTAGCGCTCTATTCTGTTTTGTATCCCGCTACCGAATCGCTGCGCCCGTGGATTAAAACTTTATCTCCAACTCAGCAGTACTTCTGGAATGGCAGGCTTCAAGCTTGGAAGTACGGTTCGGGTGGTGACTATTTAGAGGGCTAGAGGCTAGAGGACATGGAATTTTCGATCGCACGGCAGCAATTTTTTCAAGAAGTGCGTCAGCCGGATGAGCAAATCAATCTTGAAAAAGCGGCGCTCTACATTGCTCAGGAGACAAGACCTGATCTAGATGTAGATGCCTATTTAACTAAACTCGACGCGATCGCAAAGGCTATCCAACCGCACCTGCCTCAAGAATCCTACCCGCTACGGGTCGTTCAACTGATTAATCATCATTTGTATGAGGATTTAGGATTTGTTGGGAATGAAACCGATTATTATGATCCCCGCAACAGTTTTTTAAATGACGTTATTGATCGACGTACTGGAATTCCAATTACGCTGTCATTGCTGTATCTCGCGATCGCAAAACGTCTAGCCTTCCCAATGGTGGGGATCGGCATGCCAGGACATTTTCTGATTCGTCCTGATGTTGAAGAAATGGAACTGTTTGTAGATGCCTTTCATGGAGGCGAAATTTTATTTCTGCAAGACTGCCAAAATCGGTTGAATCAGATGTATGGTCAACCTGTAGAGATGCAGCCGCAGTTCTTTGAATCCGTCACAAATCGACAATTTCTGGCCCGAATGCTGACGAACCTAAAACATATTTATCTCAGTCGAGGTGAGATTAGCGCTTGCTTGTCGGCAATCGAACGAATTCTGATTCTTTTTCCCGACGCGCCGTTGGAATTGCGCGATCGCGGTGTGATTTATTTTCGTACCGATCGCTGGATTGAAGCTCGCCAAGACTTAGAACGCTATTTAACCCTAATGCCATTAGCTGAAGATCGAGAGATTATTCAAACCTTATTAATCCAAATTGAGAATTCTTCATAGTCCTGACTGAAGTTTTTCTGCAACTTGCTTGAGCCGTTGTAATTGAGTTTGCATGTCTGCTTCAGTCCATTTTGCTGCAAATGTGTTGAAGCCAAATTTGATTAGTGGATTGGGGATCTCGAATTCAAAGCGATTGATTAAGCGCGTGCCTTGGGATTGAGGCTGACATTCCCAGCGATCGCGCCCCTGAAAAAATCCTTCAAATTGCCACACAATCAGTCCAGGTTCTCGTTCCACAACAACGTTGCTTAAGGTCGGCTGTAGCACTGGAACTTGAATCACAAATCGACTTTGAGCGCCCACTTGGGTAGACCAGTCTCCGATCGGTTCGCACCGAAGTGCTGGATTTAACCAGCAGTGCATTAGTATCAAATCTGTAAAACATTGCTCTACGATCGTGGCAGTTGCGTTGACTAAGATGGACTGTTCAAATACTTCTAAATTTGACATTTTAAGGTATCATCTCCACACGATCGGTCAAAGATTGAGTTGAGATTGAAACGAAATCTCCCTCTCTAATTTAGAGATCTAAGCTAGAAAGACAATCCTACAAGATAGCCTTCTCTTTGCTCAAGAAATACATCTCAAGCATGAGGAAACCCAATTAATAATCATGGCATTCTCATCGTGCAGTGTGACTTTGACAACTGAGTTGATACTGAGGAAAAAAAGAGCTACTTTAAGTCGGTTGCGAAAACCCATTGGACGCTAAAAAAGTATTTTCAGAGGCTTTTCTCTTTCTAGAGATAGTCGTACTCTGAGGATGCAACCTACTACTCTGCTGGGCTGTTTTTGACTTGATTGCGCGCATCCTAGGGGACGGCACTTGTACATTAACTACGTATACAAGCTGATTACCTAATTCTGGACGGCTACTTTCCCTGAGTAGCGATCGCGCGGCTCGTTTAACTTAATAGATAGAGGCTAATTAGATCACCATGAACGAACTTTGGCAAATTGGATCTGCCACAGGGCTGCATTTGTTACCGGGGCTTGATCCGGTCTTGATGCAGGCGAGGACAGACGCTCCCCTGCCCCCCTTCTCAAACTATTTTCCAGGAATTGGCGCGAATATTGGTGATGTTGTCATCAAGCTAGTCGGCGCGATCGCGGTTCTCCTGCTCGGTTGGCTGATCGCCAGTATTGTTTCCAGAGTTGTCAACAGTCTGCTCAAGAAAACGAGCGTTGACAATCGGATTGCGGACTGGGCAACGGGTCACTCTGGTAGAAGGGCAAACTTTAACGTCGAGGGACTCATCTCCTCAGTGGTGTTCTGGATCATTATGATCTTGGCGCTGGTTGCCTTCCTCAACGTTCTCAATCTGACGACCGTTTCGCAGCCTTTAAACAATTTCCTGAATCAGATTTTTGCGTTTCTGCCCCGATTAGGCTCTGCCGCTATTTTGGTGGGTGTGGCTTGGTTGGTGGCAACGCTGGCTAAAACCGTTGTGATTCGCACATCTCAATCGTTTGGGCTTGACGAGCGCGTAGGGGCTCAGAATGATGACCCGTTGGCAACAAATCAGTTTGCCTTGAGCGAGACGCTTGGAAATGCGCTGTATTGGTTTGTCTTCCTATTTTTCTTGCCCCTGATTTTGGGCGTTTTGGATCTTCAAGGACCGCTTCAGCCGGTTCAAAACTTGCTGAACGAAATTTTGGGAGCGTTGCCCAACATCATTAAGGCGATCGCAATTGGGGCAATCGGTTGGTTGATTGCTCGCGTGGTTCGAGGCGTAGTCACGAACTTGCTATCGGCGACGGGAACGGATCGCTTGGGATCGCAGTTTGGCATTGGTCAGGCGACTGGAGGACGGACGCTCTCTTGGCTGATTGGCACGCTTGCGTATGTGCTGGTTTTAATTCCGACAGCTACGGCAGCGCTGGATGCTCTACAAATTCCAGCGATTTCGGGGCCAGCGACTTCGATGCTGAATCAGATTCTCAATTCGTTGCCCCTGATCTTTACGGCAGCGGCGATTCTGGCGGTCGCGTTTGTCATTGGTAAATTTGTGGCAGATTTGGTCTCCAGCATTCTATCTAGCGTTGGATTCGATAACGTATTCTATTGGCTGGGTCTGCAATCGGCTCCCTACACGCCGAGAGTTCCGCCGACGCAGTACGATACTGAGTTTCCGACGGGAGAAACGATTATTCAAGACACTGATGCACAATCTACGCCGACGGTGCGATCGCCGTCTGAGATTGTAGGCGTGATTGTTTTGGTAGGCATCATGCTGTTTGCCACGGTTGCCGCGACCAATATTCTCAACATTCCAGCGTTAACGGCGATCGTGAGTGGTTTGCTGCTGATCTTTGGACGAATTTTAGTCGGCTTGGTCGTGTTTGCGGTTGGTTTGTATCTGGCAAATCTGGCGTACAGCCTAATTACGAGTTCGGGTTCGCGGCAGTCGAGAATTTTGGGTCAGACGGCTCGCGTTGCCATTATTGCATTGGTGTCCGCGATGGCACTCCAGCAGATGGGAATTGCAACGAACATTGTCAATTTGGCGTTTGGTTTGTTGCTGGGCGCGATCGCGGTGGCGATTGCGATCGCGTTTGGTCTGGGTGGTCGCGATGTTGCTGCTGAGCAGTTGCGCGAATTGCTGAAAGACTTTAAGCGTTAGAGTTGGCTCTCCTTATAGTCCAAGGAGCGCTCGGCGAGTCCGAAGCGCTCCTTTTTTTGTTTGAGTAGGTTGGTTTAATCAATGGCTTCTAGATATTGATCGTCGAGCAGAAAGGAACCTCTGCTAAACCGGATGCTCCAATATCCGCCGGGACGACGATCGAGGACGATGCCTTCCTCTCCAAGTTGAACGAGTGATGCTGGACGGAGCATCGGCATGGGATCGGCGGTCTTGACGTAGGGCGGAAGTGCGATCAGACGAACTTTGGAGCCGACCTGAAATTCTTTTGACATCGGCAGAGATGAAATAGAGGGGTACTCTTCTTAGTAGAGCAGGTCTGATGGCAGATCTACAGCACATTTAGGCGGAAATTCTGGGGTTGCAGCGATCGCTAGCTCGGCTAAGGAGTGATAGATCTGGATCAATCCTGTTTCAGATCGGAATGTTTCTGTTTTGAACAGGACAGTTCCTATTTGAGATCGGAATGTTTCTGTTTTGAATAGGACAATTTCTGTTTGAAACAGAAACGTTCCTGTTTGAGATCGAAACGTTCCTGTTTCAAATAGGAATCATCCTGTTTCAAATAGGAATGTTCCTGTTTGAGATCGAAACGTTCCTGTTTCAAATAGGAATTATCCTGTTTCAAATAGGAACGAACACTTCGTGAAGCAAAGCGATCGCTAATCAAGATCAAGCGATCGCTAACCAACATAGAACGATCGCACTTTTTTCCTCAACATTGCTATTCTCTGTAAAAGTTTTGAGGATTTGCGGAGAATTATTGATTCTTGAGGTAGAAAAGATCTAACCCCTTCTCGGAGTTGTGGCAATGGAACCAGTTTCATTTACGGCTGCTGCGATCGCTGCCCTAGTTTTGAGTGAAGGCTTTAAAGAAGTTGGTAAAACGTTGGGGAAAGGAACGCTAGACGCGGGTGGAAAATTGGCAAAACTGTTGTGGGAGAAGCGACCCGGCGCAGCAAAAGCACTTGAAGCGGGTGAAGAAACGGCAGAGTATAAAGATGCGATCGTAGAGGTTGAGACGTTAGCAAAAACTGACTCAGATATTGCGGCAGCAATTCAGGCGGTGATGCGAGGGATGCAGGCTCAACCGCAAGGTCAGCAGATCGTTAACTCATTCGTGAATAAAGCGGCGAATGTATACAATGCGCAAGTCACAATTGAGAATCAAAATATTACGCTTTGACTACAGCCGTCGGCATCCGGCTCCGACAAAGTAACGCCGTTCTATGAAATTCCTTATACCGCGTCTCCCAATTTTGTAGGACGCATAGACGAACTTGATCGACTGCATGAAATTCTGAGCTCGTCTGAGGGCGCGGTGATTTCTGCGGTAGCCGGAATGGGAGGTGTAGGCAAGACTCAGTTAGCGGTGCAGTATGCGACTCGACACAAGGCAGATTATCCGGGCGGCATCTATTGGTTAAACGGGCGGACGGGTGATCTAGCGACTCAGATTCTTCTGAAAGCGGAATTTGATCTGCAATTGCAGGGATTGGCGGCAGCGAAAGAGCGATGCACGAATCTCGGTGACTTGGTGCAGTGGTGCTGGAGGCATTGGACGCCCCATGAAACGACGCTAGTGGTGTTGGATGACATAGGCGAGTGGGCGAAGTGTCGATCGTATTATCCAAAAGAGGCTCGGTTTCGGGTGCTGGTGACGACGCGCCGAAAAGATTTATTGCCCAACTTTCCTCGGATCGATCTGGAGATGTTGCAGCCGCTAGAGGCGCGATCTCTGCTGGCAAGGTTGGAGGGTTATGGGCGAGTTGATCAGCAGCCAGAACTGGCAGACCAACTTTGCGAGGGATTGGGCTATTTGCCGTTGGGGATCGAACTGGTAGGTTGCTATCTCGCCAGAGATCGACACATTACGCTCTCGCAGGTTTGGGGACGGTTGCAAGAAAATGGAATGCGGGATCCAGCATTAGAGCGATCGCAGGAGGATGAAATTACCGCCGAGTTGGGTGTGAAAGCAGCGTTTAACCTGACGTGGAAAACGATGGAGGCTGACGCACAAGAGGTTGCCCGCTTGTTGAGTTATTTCGCTCTCGATTGGATTCGGTGGGACTTAGCGGAACGGACGATGCAGCGTGTAAAGGGAGGGGCGTATGCGCTGGGAGAACTAAAGGCGCGAATAGAGAATGCATCGTTGGTGCAAATTGAAAAGGATGCTCCTTCGGTGTGTCGATTGCATCCTTTGATTCGGCAGTTTTTGCAAGAACAGGAAGCAGAGGCGGCTAAAACCGCAGGCGAAGCACCGTTACGATCGGCGTTTGTTTCGGACATGATAGTGATCGCGAGTCAACTGCCATATAACCCACCGACGAAGGATATTGACTGGTTTTCGGAAGTGCGATCGCATGTTCAAGAAGTAGCAGAGCGCCACACAGAAGGATTGGAAGGAGATGCTCTGGTGTGGTCGTTTGTTGGACTAGCGCGATTTTATGCAGGACAGGCACTTTTCGCTCAAGCAGAATTTTGGTATTCAGAATGCTGGGAGATGACGCAACGGCTGTTTGAAGGCGACCACCCGGCTGTGGCAACAAGCCTGAATAACTTAGCAGGTCTCTACTGTTCCCAAGGACGCTACAGCGAGGCAGAACCGTTGTACGAGCAAGCGTTGGCAATGACGCAACGGCTGTTTGAAGGCGACCACCCGGCTGTGGTAAGGAGCCTGAACAACTTAGCACTTCTCTACCGTTCCCAAGGACGCTACAGCGAGGCAGAACCATTGTACGAGCAAGCGTTGGCGATGCAGCAAGAGCTGTTTGAAGGCGACCATCCGCATGTGGCAACAAGCTTGAACAACTTAGCAGGTCTCTACGATTCCCAAGGACGCTACAGCGAGGCAGAACCATTGTACGAGCAAGCGTTAGCGATGAAGCAACGGCTGTTTGAAGGCGACCACCCGGGTGTAGCAGGGAGCTTGAACAACTTAGCAGGTCTCTACGATTCCCAAGGACGCTACAGCGAGGCAGAACCGTTGTACGAGCAAGCGTTGGCGATGCATCAACGGCTGTTTGAAGGCGACCATCCACATGTGGCAACGAGCCTGAACAACTTAGCACTTCTCTACCGTTCCCAAGGACGCTACAGCGAGGCAGAACCGTTGCACGAGCAAGCGTTGGCAATGACGCAACGGCTGTTTGAAGGCGACCATCCGCATGTGGCAACGAGCCTGAACAACTTAGCACTTCTCTACGATTCCCAAGGACGCTACAGCGAGGCAGAACCATTGTACGAGCAAGCGTTGGCGATGTTGGAGAGAACGTTAGGAACCAATCATCCCAATACGCAAACGGTGCGAGAAAACCTGGCGATCGTTCGTCAGCAAATGCAGAGGATTGAACCATCGACCCCATCCAATCCGCGTCTGATTCGGCGTCCGTCCCTTTTTCATCGACTCTTGCAGCAAATTAAACGATTCATCCGACGGCTAATGCGTCGCTTCCGCTAGGCAGCACCACCTATTCTAGAAATGAGTAACGAAGCATGAGGAATGAAGAGAACGTCTCTACAATAAAACCTATCACCCCTGATCATTTTTGAATCTTTGAAATGTTGCCCAGCAGCGAAGCCATCAAACAAGACCTCGATCAACTCAATGACGAGCAACTTCAGCAAGTTGCAGACTTCATTGCCTTCTTAAAATTCCGTGCCCACCGATCCAAACGTATCCTCGACCCCGCACAACTCGCGCTTCTCTCAACCGAATTCGCCAACGCCGATCGTACCCTCGCAGAAGCCGGAATCGATGACTATGCTGCCCTTCTCGATCGCGAAGATGAGTCATGACGCCGCAACTTAAACGCGGCGAAGTGTGGTTAGCAAACCTCAACCCAACCCAAGGCTCGGAACAAGCAGGCACACGCCCTGTAATCATCTTTCAGAACGACTTAGTTTCCCAATTTTCCACTACAACCATCACCATTCCCCTCACCACAAATCTACGTCGTGCTGCTTTACCCATCTGCTTACTGATTCAACAAGGCGATGGCGGACTAAACCAAGATTCAGTTGCACTCTGTTTCCAACTCCGCGTCCTTGATAAAACCCGTTTGAGCAAAAAGTTAGGTCAGTTGAGGGCAGAGACACTCACTCAGCTAGAAGAAGTCGTCTTGCTCACGTTAGGCTATGAGTTGTGAGAAAAATCTATGAACAAACATCACCTTTTACAAATCTTGCCACGCTTCATCTTCCTCTGGTCTGAGCCAATCTCTGGCTAATGCAGACTCACTCAGCAGACTCACCTCAAGTTTCTCCTGAGAATGCTTCGTTTGCAGAACCTTTAGAAAATCGAACACCTCATCCAGCAAATCATCTGGCATCCCTTCAATTGCTTGAGTCAATTGCTCTCTTGATCGCATGTTCAACGCATCCAGAAACATCACTACATACAGGCGTTGTATGTCTGAGCAGGGCAAACAAGCGACACTTCAGTTAATGGAATCTATAAATTCATCAACGAATACCATTGACCGATTACCAACTGTGATCATCCGAACCGCCCTCGCCCTAAGCCTTCCCCACAGAAGAGAGTTAGGGTGAGGGCGAAGGAGTTGTGGCACTTATGGAGCCTGCCAAATCCGTTCATGATAGTCAGACAGCTTCGCATAAGGGTCTACACTCTCATGCCCATGCCCATGTCCATGCCCAGAATGGTGATGATGATCATGCCCATGATCGTGCGCGTGACCATCTCCCTTCGACACTGCGGCCAACCGGAACTTACACATCTCACAATTCATCGCCACCTGTCCCAACTGCGTCTCAATCTCGCGATCGCGCAAAATCGAGAACAACTGAGGATGAATTCCCATTTCAGGCAAATTCACAATCTCCGTTTCTGGATACCGCTCCCGCATCTGAGCCGTCACATCATAAATCTTCTTCACCAGCGTTCCAGTAAACAAGAAATGCGGTAAAACGATCACCCGCTTCGGCTGATAAAGCTGCGCCCGTCGAAACCCTTCCTCCAAGCGAGGATGAGTGATCCCAATAAAACACACCTCAACCGTCTGATACCCGCTTCCTTCCCAGACAATCCGCGCTAACTTATACACGTCTCCATTGGCATCCGGGTCACTCGCCCCCCGTCCCACAAACAACAGCACCGTATCTTCCCGCCGAATGGTTGAATTGTCGAGTTCTGCAAGGCGCGATCGCCACAACTCCAAAATTCCAGGCGTAATTCCAAAATGCCGCCCATATTGAAACTTCACGTGTGGGTGTCGTGCTCTAGCGCGATCGAGTTCATTCGTCACATCAAACTTGTTATGTCTCGCCGCAAACAACAGAATCGGCAAAACCGAGAACTCTGTAAATCCTTGCTCCACACATCGATCCACACCTTCCTGAATGGTCGGTTCAGTTAGCTCCAGAAAACACGGCAACACCGGACGACTGCGATCGAGCGCCTGATACGCCTCCGCAAAATCCATCAAGCTCTGTCGTCCATCCGCATCCCGAGTTCCATGTCCGATTAAAAGTAACGGACGTTGGATTGGCAGCGGAGGGAGAGAGAGGGATGCGATCGCCTCTTGTTCCCAAGCAAAATCATCAAGCGTTAAAGTCAACATTCCAAATCCCTTTCCCTGTGCAACGCAGGAAATAGAGTGAATAAGCAGCAATGCAGGTATTCTGGCTGAGAACAGAGATGAAACCTCCTCCATTCTTTACAGTTGCGGCACAGCGCCGGACTCTCACCGGACTTCCCCTACACCGATACGGTTCACCTGTGCTTTGTTATCTTACCTTGACCATCATTTCTGCAAATCCTGGGAGAGGGGATATCCGGTGAAATGCTATGAATCAAGCGAGAGAATTATAAATTCGGTAGGCTTCTCTCTTCAGAAAATTATCGTAGGGCGACATTGCCGAAACAAACAAATACTCTTTTGCTTTTTCGACATCACCAACGGCTTGATAATACAGCCCTAAATAGAAGTTTTCTGCCGTAGTGACGTAGACTTTATCCCACTTAAGTCTGACGTTTCCCTGCCGATATGTTTCTCGATATCGATTAGGATGCTCTAGATATTGATCGACGTAGCTCTTTGCATGTTCAAAATCATGTTGCAACTGATAAAAATAAGAATAGATCAACAGAAAAAATGGCATTGTTCCAGTTATAGCAGCCTGATCAAGATGCTCTTTAGCTAGGTCTAAATCTCCTTTCAAATAAAGTAGATTAACAGCATACGTAGCGTGATACGGCTGAGTGACTGCTTTAGGCACCTTTTTAGGGTCTAGTTTATCCAGCCATGCAATAGATTCCTCAAATCGACCCCATTGATGATAGATAACAGCAATGTTGTAAATGAGCAGCCTTTCATCAAGAAGCTTCAACCAAAAGAAAAGTTTTCCCCGCGCTAGTAGCCCTTCATATTTAGCTAAAGCAAGCTCAAATTTGCCTTCATTTAACAATTGAACTGCCTCGACATAAGAGCGCTGAAACACCAGCAATAGGGCAACTCTGACAATCCACAGAAAGAATAAAATAATTCCAAAGCGCGGATTGTGAACGGAGAAGATTCCTATTGCTAGTCCTAATACGGCTCCCAGAACAAGACGTGCAATCTGACTCATTTGACTACTGCAAATGTGAGAATTATGAGGATAGATAAGTATACCCGCTCAAACTCCGCTCGTAGTTTTGCAATAGCAGCTGCGACTCCTGCAATGTAATGCGCCCGTCCTCCAGGGCTTGTTCTGTCTGACGCCGAATACTCTCAATCAAATCATCCACATCGTACTGAACATAGCCCAGAACTTCCTTCATCGTGTCGCCCTTCACGACATGCTCAATCTGATAATTCTTCGGAGTCAGATGAATGTGAACAGTGTTCGTATCCCCAAACAAATTATGCAAGTTGCCCATAATTTCTTGGTATGCCCCATTGAGAAACATCCCCAAGTAATACGGCTCACCCGGCTTCAAGGCGTGTAATTCAAGCACTGATTTTACGTCACGCAAATCAATAAACTGATCAATCTTGCCATCACTATCACAGGTGAGATCCGCCAATGTTGCCCGCTTTGTCGGCTCCTCATTGAGGCGATGAATCGGCATGATCGGGAAGAGTTGATCGATCGCCCAACTATCTGGTGCAGACTGAAACACCGAGAGATTCATGTAATAGATCGACGCCATGATTTTCTCTAAGTCTTCAAGATCATCAGGAACGTATTCTAGCTGACGTGCGATCGCTAGAATCTTCTGACAGCACGCCCAATACAGCCGCTCTGCTCGCGCCCGCTCCGTCAAACTCAATTGCCCAAATCCAAACCGACTGACCGCCTCTTCTTTGAACTCCGTCGCATCGTGATACATCTCCTGAAAGTTCTCGAGATTAATCGAGCTATAGGTTTCATAGAGATTGCGAACGGTGAGCGGCTCGTCATCTTGAAGAGGTTCGGGTTCTTCAGAAGACACGTCACTCGTTCCCAACACATCAAACACCAGAACCGATTGATGCGATGCGATCGCTCGACCACTTTCACTCACCAGCGTTGGCACTGAAATCTTTGCGAGCGTGCAAGCATCTTTAATCGCCGCCACAACATCATTGGCATAGTTCTGAGTGCTGTAATTTTTAGAAGCGTGAAAATTCGTGCGAGACCCGTCATAATCGACACCCAAACCGCCGCCCACATCGAGATACTGCATGTTTGCACCCAGTCTCGATAGCTCCACATAAATCTGTCCCGCTTCCCGCAGCGCCTCTTTCAGTACACTAATCGCCGAAATCTGAGACCCAATGTGGAAATGCAACAACTGCAAACAATCCAGCATGTTTGCGGCTTTCAATTGGTTCACTGTGTTAATCACTTCAGGAACCGTTAACCCAAATTTGGCGCGGTCGCCTGCCGAGGTTCCCCACCGTCCGATGCCTTTCGCGCTCAGTTTCGCCCGCACACCCAAAATTGGCTTGATCCCCAGCTTACGGCTCGCTTCGATTACCAAGTCCACTTCTTCAATTTGCTCTAAGACGATGATCGGAGTTTTTCCTAATCCCCGCGCCAGCATTGCGGTCTCTACGTATTCTCTGTCTTTATAGCCATTACAGATAACTAATGCTCCTGGCGTCTTTAGCGTCGCTAACGCGATCATCAATTCTGGTTTAGACCCTGCCTCTAAGCCAAACTGGTGAGGCTTACCAAAGCGCACCAAATCTTCAACCAAGTGACGCTGCTGATTGCATTTAACCGGAAAGACCCCTTTGTAAATGCCGCCATAGCTGTAGCGTGCGATCGCTCTTGCAAATGCCGCATTAATCCGCTCAATCCGATCCTCCAAAATATCTGAAAACCGAATTAATAGCGGTAGACCTAAATTGCGTTGTTTGAGCGCATTCACCAATTCAAACAAATCGAGCGACCCGCCGCGATCGCCTCTAGGAGAAACCGTTACATGCCCCGCTGCATTAATCGAAAAGTAAGGATCACCCCACCCCTCAATCCGGTACAAATCCTCGCTATCCTCGATTGTCCAAGCCTTCTTTGCATCGGGAGAAACGCTAACGGCTTTCCGTCCGTTCACCTCTAAGTTTGGTTCACGGCTCAGATTATTTGCGTCTTTTTTAGCGATCGTAGAACGTTCTCCCATTATGCGGCTCCCTCGGTGGTAGTCTTCAGTAGTGATAGTCTCAATCGAATGCCAGTTTATCGCACCGTTGCAAAAATCGAAGTCAGTCACAAGACGTTATGTAGAGGGGATCACAGATTAGGCGTCTCAATAGCTGATTTCAAACAAAAACATTAAAGACTGCCCTCTTCATTACCTGTGCCCTCTCACCCGTTCTAGGCTAATCTGGTCTTTGTAAAAATGAGTAATTTTTTTGGGAGTCCCAGCTTGGAACGCACCTTTTTAGCCATTAAACCCGATGGAGTTCAGCGCAAACTAATTGGTGACATCATCAAACGGTTTGAAACGAAAGGATTTACGCTCGTTGGTCTTAAATTCATGAGCGTGAGTCGCGAATTAGCAGAGCAACATTACGACGTACACAAAGAGCGCCCCTTCTTTAGTGGATTAGTCGAGTTCATCACGTCCGGTCCAATTATTGCAATGGTCTGGGAAGGGGATGGCGTCGTTGCTGCCGCTCGAAAAGTCATTGGTGCAACCAATCCGCTAACGGCCGAACCGGGAACGATTCGGGGCGATTATGGAGTCAGTATCGGACGCAACCTAATTCATGGTTCCGACGCGATCGAGACGGCTCAGCGTGAAATTGCCTTGTGGTTCAAAGACGAAGAGTTAGTGAATTGGCAACCCACACTCACCACCTGGACTTACGAATAACTCAAGCTGCTTTATTAGCGAAGGGCGACTGAATTCAGTCGCCCTTTCTATTTAGCGTTCTTCCCCGACTTCAACTGCCGAGCTCTCTTCCAACTCAACTGTCGGACTCTTTTCAAACTCAATGGCATCTCCCTCGGCAGCTACCAACTCATTTTCTGGAGCTTTACGCTCTGAAAAGCCCCAAGCAAACAGCAGCCCAATCATCGAAATCATCAGCCATTCTGGTGGTACAAGACTGTCATTTACCACCCGCAGTAAGAGGCGGAGTCCGACCAAGGCAACGGTTAAATATCCTGCATCTTCAAGGTGAGAATATTCCCCTAACCAGCGAATAAATAAGCCTGCCATAAACCGTAGGGTAACAATGCCGATTGTGCCTCCGATTAGAACGAGCCAAATTTCATCGGAAACCGCGATCGCAGTCGTGACGCTATCCAACGAAAACGCCAGATCTGTAATGGCAATTACCGGGATCGCTTGCCAGAGCGACGCAAATCGAGGTTCACGATGCTCTTCGTCCTCGCTCTCTTCAGGTTTAGATTTGAAGTACTGGAATACGAGCCATAACAAGTACAGCGCTCCTGCCAACTCAAATTGCCAGAACCCAATTACCCGTGAAGCGAATACGATTAGCGTCATCCGAAGGACGTAGGCAAATACTAAGCCAATGTTCAGCGCTCGCTTTTCAAGTTCGAGATTTTGCAGTCCTTGAACTAAAGCGGCCAGCGCGATCGCATTATCGGCGGACAACACTGCTTCTAGCGCCACTAAAACAGGCAACAGCAGTAGGGTGTGAGCACTAATGGGATGGGGAGAATTGAACAACTGATCTAGCATTTAAAGCTCAACAAAATCACAACGCAATAACTACAAAGGCAAGAGACACTCAACCATGCCACTATATACCCATTCACCAGCCTAGCTTTTTCATGCTAGATTCTGCTCGTAACCAAAATAAACCCTCTAGAGGTGCATTGACCACCCGAGGGCGACTTCGTGTCCTCTCGAAGCGTTGCTGCAGGAGTCCCTCTGTTGCATCTTGTTACAAAGGCTTTCCGAAATGAGCATTTTAGTTGAAATTGAGGAACTATAACGCTGAGATAAGGAGTTTCCAAACTATGTCTTTATCGGACACCCAGATTCTAGTTGCTTTGGTCGTTGCCCTCATTCCAGGGGTACTCGCCTTCCGGTTAGCAACCGAACTGTATAAGTAGGTTCCTCAACTAGCGCATGACAGGAAGCTTGACTTGCATGTATTCTCAACCTTGAAGAAGCGATCCAAAAAACTTTGCGATCATTTTAACAAGTCCGAGTAAACTAGCAAGACTCGTTTCCTGTCAGACTCAAGGTTTCGTGCTCAGACAGGAACGTTAGAAAGCTGCTTAGTTCACCCGTACTTCTTGATTTTGAGTCATAGATTTGCGATTTTGGATTAGCTCTGTGTATATAGAGTAAATTTGCTCGTCGTGACTGACTCAGTAGTTTGCTCAAGAGCGCCGAGTCGATTTTGCGCGCAAGACGCGAAACGATGAATTGAATCCTAAAATCGCCTATCACAATTTTGTTTCTATTTGGCAATGCTTTCTCGTTACTTTTTCTGTTTGTTGACACGTTGTTGAACCCATGAGCGCACTGCCTTTACCCAAGCCCCCTGCCCGACAACCGACTAGAACTCCTCGTTCTAATCCCCAAGCCTACCAACAGCGCCAACAGCGTCACCATCGAGCGCTTGCGTTTGAAGCGACTGTGAAAATTAGTGTGAACTTAGTGATCTCTGGAGCCGCGATCGCTGCCTTGATACAGCTTCTTCCCTACAGCGCTGCCCAGCAAACTAAACTCAAAGAAATTCAGGCTGAAGTCAAAACCACGAACGAACGGGTCGGAAAAGTGAAGGTAGAATTCAACCACTACTTTGATCCGCGTCAAACGAAGACCATTATTCAAGAGCAAACTAATCTAGCCGATCCCAATCAGAAGATTGTCGTATGGGAGCCTGAATCAACTCCTGTTGAGAATCGGTAAATCAGCAGATTGTTAGTTTGTTTGCAACTTCTAGAAAGTCGAGGTGCAATCCCTCGGCTTTTTTTGTGGAAAAAATGCTAGATCGGCATGAACTAAATGCAGGGATCAAATATCTTTCCTCAATTTGTAATCTATGTATCTTGTATCTCTCGTCAGAGTGTCTACAATAAGCTTGTTCAACTTTATGTAACGAAACTAGACTGTACTTACTGCCCAAAGAGATAAAGATTTAGAAAGTTCAGTAAGTTTACTCATTTCATTTAAAGAAACATTAGGCAAACTAGTGACGTCTGTTAAGATATATGAAGGTACCGACACATAAAAGCTCTACTCAACTTAATTTAGGTGTCGTTTCCGATAAGACTAGTTGTCCAAAGTCGCTTCATTCTTTCTACAGCAACCGTTGGACATTCGCTAACCCTCTACACTTTTGTCCCGTTTGAGGATCGTCAATCAAATGAGTTTCCAGCAACTTGATCGCCTCGACTCCCCTAACCAAGATCCAAGACAGCATAACGTTACCCTTGCCGCATGGATTTTGCTTCCCAACTCTGCAGAAGGCGAGCATCCTGTTCAACCTACCCAAACGTTCAAATTCAATTTGTTACAGTCTTTTCGACAGAAGATTGACCACATCGAAGTTCGCAGTAACCGATTTGCTCATTCTGTTTGTAAGCTAGTTCCTGCTCAATGCCCTTTTGAGCGCGACATTAAGCTTCTTGGGAAGACTCTGTTTCACATTCCGCCCCTCTGCAAGCTAAATCCTTTTTACGAAGAAGTTGTAGGCTTGCGGTTTCGAGCATTGTGCTATCTAGCCGATGAATGTGGAGAAGACATTAGCTGCTATTGCTAAGAACCTTCCATCTTGATAGTCCGTATTTCGAGGGATTGAAAAATCGCTATCTGAGTTCGTCCATAAATGAACTACAGGTAGCGATTTTTTACGACCCATATTTCTACGATCTATACAAGATGCCGCATCACCGTTAGGCATCGTGTTCTTTGTGAGTTCTAATTTCAAAGTCTACAAATTTTTATCTTTGCAAAATAGCTTTATAGTTCTTTTGTACTAAACTAGATAACGATGGGCGCTCTGATCCTATTTTGCGAGTTTGATCAGTTCAACTCTATATACAATAACCAATAAAAGAAGACCACTCAGAGAATAAACGCTGGGTGCTGTAGGCTTAAACTGAGAAAGAGGCAGGAAACGGCATGGCGATTATTGCTCTCAAAGCATGGTATTTAGAACAGTATGAACCCATCCGGGACTTGAAAAAGCGGCCCCACGACTTGAGATTGAGTAAAAATAGTCTGTTGAAATCGGGGCTTCGGGCGGACTTCCTGGAAGACAGTTCAGAGGTTGAAAAGTCGGCTTGGTTTGGGCGCTATCTCGAGGGCGAAAGCGTCGAGTTTTATGTTGAAGGAAGCGGTGGATACGCGATCTCTAACATCGATCTCTCTAGCCACGAAATCTATTTTTCAAAGCAAGAAGTGATGGCCTCTCTAGAGCCAGAGATTTTCTTGTGCTACCAGACTGAGTTTTCAGAATCGAGTGAGCTTTTGCGCGATGAGCTAGGCAGCATCATCGAAAGCCTCAATCGGCGATCGCGCCTCCCTCTAACCTTGAGAGAATCGCATCGTCTCTCAGACGGCCCGATTCGGATCAACAGCAGTTTGATGCGATCGATTCGCCAGTGCCTATTATTTGTTGCCGATGGAACGGCGATCGCTGAAATCGTTGGATCGCCTTCATT
This sequence comes from Myxacorys californica WJT36-NPBG1, assembly GCA_019359315.1. Classification (GTDB taxonomy): domain Bacteria; phylum Cyanobacteriota; class Cyanobacteriia; order Leptolyngbyales; family Leptolyngbyaceae; genus Myxacorys; species Myxacorys californica. Next base: position 20,122 of record JAHHHO010000048.1, on the reverse strand, counting down.
GCTGATCCCTAGCCCCAAAGTCTGTGTTGAAATGGGATATGCGCTACAAGCGAAGCGCACGGAGCAGATTTTGCTGACTCAGATGGAGCGCTCAGACCTACCGGGGCATTTTCCGTTTGATTTACCCAGCCAAAATCGGTTGGTCTTTAAAGATAAGACGCAACTGCGGAAACTGTTAGCAAAAACCGTCGAGGCGCAATTGCAACGATTTAATTTGTTCTCGTAAGTTTGTTCTCGTAAGCTTGCTCTCTTAAGAAAACTACGAAACGCTAAGAGCGGCATCCTTAAACGTTCTAGAATGGCGGTCTGTTATTGAATGCGATCGCCATCTGCGCCATTTCATTCCGCACTACGAACTACACCTTACTACGATGCCGGACAATCTTAAGAGTCAAGCGATTACTCAGGGCGTGCAGCGCTCCCCAAATCGCGCTATGCTACGCGCCGTTGGCTTTAACGACGAAGACTTCACCAAGCCCATTGTGGGGATCGCTAACGGTCATAGCACGATTACCCCCTGCAACATGGGAATTCAACCCCTCGCAAACCGCGCCGAAGCTGGGGTTCGAGTGGCGGGTGGAATGCCTCAGATGTTCGGTACGATTACGATCAGTGATGGGATTTCGATGGGAACGGAGGGAATGAAATATTCTCTCGTGTCGCGGGATGTGATTGCAGATTCGATCGAAACTGCTTGCATGGGTCAAAGCATGGACGGTGTTTTGGCGATCGGGGGCTGTGATAAAAATATGCCCGGTGCGATGATCGCGATGGCACGCATGAATATTCCTGCCATTTTTGTCTATGGTGGCACGATCAAACCCGGACATTTAAATGGCAAAGATCTCACGGTCGTTAGCTCGTTTGAAGCAGTTGGAGAATATAGCGCGGGCAAGATTTCTCAAGACACGATGCTAGAGGTCGAGCGTCATGCTTGTCCCGGTGCTGGCTCTTGTGGGGGTATGTACACCGCGAATACAATGTCCTCCGCTTTTGAAGCGATGGGGATGAGCTTGATGTATTCCTCTACAATGGCGGCGGAAGATGCCGAAAAACAGGACAGCGCAGAAAAGTCAGCCTCTGCACTGGTCGATGCGATTCGGAATCAGCGGTTGCCGCGTCACATCATTACCCGCCAGTCGATTGAAAATGCGATCGCGGTGATCATGGCAGTTGGTGGCTCGACGAATGCAGTGTTGCACTTCTTAGCGATCGCTCATGCCGCCAATATTGATTTCACGCTCGACGATATTGAACCGATTCGCGCTCGGGTTCCCGTTTTATGTGATCTCAAACCGTCGGGGCGCTATGTCGCAACTGATCTGCACAAAGCAGGCGGCATTCCTCAGGTGATGAAAATGCTGCTGGCGCATAACTTATTGCATCGAGATTGCATCACCATTAACGGACAGACGATTGAAGAATTGCTGAAAGACATCCCTGAAGAACCGCGCCCCGACCAAGACGTGATTCGTCCCTGGAATAACCCGATGTACCCTCAAGGACACTTGGCGATTCTGAAGGGCAACTTGGCAACTGAGGGCGCAGTGGCAAAAATTACAGGTGTTAAGAAACCGCAGATTACTGGCCCTGCACGAGTTTTTGAGTCTGAAGAAGATTGTCTGGATGCAATTCTGGCAGGCAGGATTGGTGCGGGCGATGTGGTGGTGATTCGCTATGAAGGCCCGAAAGGGGGGCCTGGAATGCGCGAGATGCTGGCTCCGACCTCGGCGATTATCGGTGCGGGGCTGGGCGATTCGGTTGGGCTGATTACCGATGGTCGCTTTTCGGGGGGAACCTACGGAATGGTGGTCGGGCATGTTGCACCGGAGGCATTTGTCGGCGGGACGATCGCGCTGGTGCAAGAAGGCGATTCGATCACCATCGATGCTAGGGCGCGATCGCTGGAACTTCATGTCTCGGAAGACGAGTTAGCCCGTCGGCGTGCGGCTTGGACTCCTCCCGCGCCGCGTTATACCAGAGGCGTGTTGGCGAAGTATGCCAAGCTAGTGTCGTCGAGCAGTCTGGGTGCGGTAACGGATTTGGGTTTGGGGTAGAAAAGGTGGGAAGAGCGATTGCCTAGTGCGATCGCTTTTCTGCTCATGTTCTTTGGTGCAATGTTTGTAGAATTGAGCAACCTTGTTTTGGGCAGTGATTCAGTAACCAAAGGCATGAATTAAGTTCTAAATGGCAACGTTGATCGTTTTAACTCAATAGGCAAAGTTCCGACCTAAAAGGTTTGCCCTCAAATTCTGAAACTTCGCCTTCGGATCTCGAAACTTCGCCTTCGGATCTCGGAACTCCGCCTTCTAATCCTGAAACTTCGCCTTCGGATCTCGGAACTCCGCCTTCGGATCTCGGAACTCCGCCTTCTAATCCTGAAACTTCGCCTTCCGATCTCGAAGCATCAAGCTTTTTACTCGGAAGATGAAGTTTAGATCTCGAAACGTCGGGCTTTTTACTCCAACTTCGGAGTTCTGAGCTTAAAGGGTTAGTTTAGCTCTCGCACCAGTTGCCATAAAAGAGTTGGCAGCGGATTCGATCAGTACATAAACACGGAAAACTGCGCATCCAAATTTCCAATTTCTTCGAGAAATCGAAATTTTCTGCATATCACTTATCGAACAACGTTCAGTCTCGACTCTTCTAGACCCGACGTTCTCTAGAGGTATACAAATGACACTGCTGAAGAAATCGAGCGGGTAAATCGGGAGTTGCGCCCCAATGGAGATGAAGATAGGAGGCGTGGAGGTGAGGAAGATGCCACCCTTCCGAAAAAGGCTGCGGCGTTGTGGAGTACGGAGAGGAAAGATCAAACAGGGGAGTTTCGGAACTAGGCGTCAGGTGAGATCGATGGAATTCGTGACCCTGAACAATCTCGCCCTGAAGCATCAGAGGAGTATTGTGCAGGGCTTGAGCTTTACGGTAGCCGAGCGTGAGCCGTTTACCCATCACAGCAGCCGTCGGCAGGATGCCGACCATTGGGAAGGAATGATTCGAGAAATCGGTTAAGCGATCGCACAAATACATCAGTCCGCCACACTCTGCAACCGTCGGCATTCCCGATTCAATCGCCGCCTTAACAGAGCTACGCATCGTCTGGTTGTCTGACAGCGTTTGAGCAAAGACTTCAGGAAAGCCACCACCAAAATAGAGCCCATCGATATCAGCAGGCAACGTTGTATCGTGCAGGGGACTCCACGGGACGAGTTCTGCACCGAGATGCTGGAGCAAATCCAAGTTGTCGGGATAGTAGAAATTGAAGGCGGCATCTTGCGCGATCGCAAGGCGAACCGAAGGAGGTCTTCCAGCCGCGTAAGGAGAGGCTTCGACCCGTGTGTTCGATCCGTGCGACGAGGGATGAATTGAACGTGAAATTAATAAGGCTTTTAGCTGCGACCAGTCGAAGCAGGTTTGTCCTAACTGAGCCAAGCGATCGATAAGCGAATTTAGATCCTTGAGTTCGTCGATTGGGATCAGACCTAAATGACGATCAGGGATCTGAATCTGATCGTCTCGATGTAAGACTCCAAGAATGGGAATATTGAGCGGTGCGATCGCATCTTTCAGTAATTCTAGATGGCGATCGCTGCCGACTCGATTCAGCACAACACCCGCAAATTCTAAGCGCGGATCAAACGAGCGGTAGCCGTGTAAAATCGCCGCGATCGAGTGCGACAACCGACTGCAATCCACCACCAGTAGAATTGGCGCGTTCAGCAAGCGAGCAATGTGAGCGGTACTGGCAAAATCGGGTGTTCCAGCCGCTCCATCAAACAGCCCCATGACACCTTCAATGAGGGCATAGTCAACCGACTGAGTGTGAGCCAAAAAGCACTGCTGCACATAAGCTTCGGAGGTCAGCACCGGATCGAGATTGCGGCACGATCGTCCCGTCACGTCGCGATGAAACATCGGATCGATATAGTCAGGTCCAACCTTAAACGATTGAACCGACAACCCCCACCGCTTCAGCGCCGCTAACAACGCCAGCGTCACGGTTGTTTTTCCAACCCCACTGCGATCGCCCGCAATTACAAGAACCATGAGTCAGCGAATCACCTAAGAGTTGCGTTTCTAGAGTTGCATTGTCTCACACCCCGTTCATTCCCCATTCATTCAGTGGATCAGCCGCGAAATTATCTATCTAAAGTAAATGCTCTCAAACGGGGCGAGTACGGTAAACTTCACTACCACAGGCAATAGTGCGCCCGTTACCATAAATCTAGTAAGGAAAAAGAGTTTTAGGAGCAACCCAGGATGCAAAGCACTTTCGATTCTGGCAAACGCAAACTGCTATCGTGTCTTAGTCATGCCGCTATCTTCTTCAGCACAACATTTCTCTCGATTGGAGCACCGATCGCAGTTTACTTCTTGTCAGATGATCCTGTGGTGAAGCAGAACGCGAAAGAGTCAATTAATTTCCATCTAAACGTTTGGTTCTGGGGAACCGTGATTGGAGTACCGATCGCAGTTCTGTCATTTATTACATTTGGATTGGGCGGCGTTCTATTCTTTCCAGTGATCGCTCTAGGATTTTTGATTCATTGGGGTTTAACAGTCGTAGCGTTGCTGCACTGTCTTTCAAAACCGGATGAACCATACCGTTATCCATTCATCTTCCGATTGTTTTAGAGAAAGAGATAGATTCTCTGTCACGCCGTAAGTTTGATCTGTTCTGAAGTTTAACCAAAAAACCGTAACGCATTCAAAAGTGTTACGGTTTTTTTAGTTAAACCGTTCTTTGATTAAACCAGCGATTGAGTGCGGCTAACCGTTGACAGCGATTCGACTAACGCTCGAACTGCCGCAATCATTGCTATTTCACTATCGAGCTTATTGATAGCGGTTCCAACCCCGATACCCGATGCGCCTGCTGCGATCGCAAAGGGAGCCGTCACGCTTGACAGTCCCGACGCACACAACACGGGCACACTCACGGCACGAGAAATCTCATAGGCTGCCGCTAAGGTCGGAGCTGCTTTCTCGATTAAACCAAGCGAACCCGAATGAGCCGGATTCGAGGACGTACCGCCTTCAGTTTGAATGATGTCGGCGCCTGCATTCACTAATTCTTCTGCCAAGCGAACTTGCTGATCGAGCGGCAGAATGTGAGGAACCGTCACAGATAGCATGATGTGGGGCAGTCGATCACGAGTGGCACGAGTCAGGGCTAACACTTCTGCGGCTTCAAACCGGATGCCCTGCGCATAAAAGCTATCGAAGTTGCCAATCTCAATGAGATCTGCGCCCGCATCGACGGCTGTCACAAATAATTCAGGCTCAACTGCCGAAACACAGATCGGCAATGCGGTGAGTTTTTTGGCCATCCTTACCAAATCGGGACTTGCAGCAATATCGACAAAGGTTGCACCGCCGGCATCAGCAGATTTAACAACGGCAGCCACGCGATCGTGATCGAAATTATTTAAGCCGCTAATAATCTTGAGGGCACGTCCCTGTTCTAAAGCACTCTGTAGCGTAGGGAGAATTGTCATGATGGTCAACTCACAAAACAAGTACAAATCATCATAAAGTAATTCGTTAGGACTTACCGTACAGTGTATTTCTTGGAAGCTATAGGGATTTTGGTAAATTATTGATTTTCCAAATAGATCTAAAGATGTATTGAGATTGCCTTGACAGTCTTAAACTCGAGCGATTAACCTTGCAGTGGATATAGAAAGACCGTGAAAATTATTGTCTTTACCCGTTTCGAGTTACGAGCAACGCTCCAGTTAGTCAACGCTCCGGTTAGTTTGATGAGCTAAATTTTCACGCTAGATCTTGCTAAATCCTGACTTTGTCAAAGCAACCTTATCCAAATTCATAAGCGTTATCACGATGGCAAGTCTGATGAATCGTGAAACGACAAGTTTTGATGTAATCAGCATTTTTGGATTGCTTACAGATACTCAGTAGCATCGATTAAAGACTACTCCATAGGAGGCAAGTTAATTACTCGCACTACAAAAAATGAATGCAGCCAAAAATTTTAACGGCGATGTTGAGCAAGGCGTTCATTCAAAGTCACGCGTGGGTAACTGAATTCAATTGAAAGAGCGAAACTTCATCTGCATCAGCAGCATGTCTATCTCAGCAGCATGTCTATCAATGATTGCTGAACTATCACTTCGGCAATTTAGCAGATTTTCGCGGTCGAATAAAACAAATTTATGAGTCTACTCCGGTGGGATTGCCTATAAAGAGGCTGAGGATGCCTGCGGTTCTTACAGAACGCAGCTCTGTGCTAATCAGCGTTAAGGCTACTCCTTCTTCAGACTCCCTACTAATCTGAATTTAACCTTCTGGAAGGATGTGATGAGCAAGAATTCTGGATCTAAAGTGGAGCGATCTTCTGAGGCTCCTCTGTCTATCTCTACGAAAGACCTCGCTATCCTCAAACTCTTATCGGTAACAGAAATATCTGAAACGTCAGTACTAGCGCTCAGTCAGCTATTGAATATGACCCAGTTTGAGCTAGGAGACTCTCTGCTTAATTATAGATTATCAGATGCTTCAGATACTTCTGTTCAGAATAAACAAATTGAGTCTCTCTATGTAGTTTGTCAGGGTCGGGTGCGTATTCTTTGTAACGATCCGATCCGACAGCGTCAAGTCTCAGCACTGGTGCTAGAGGAAGGAGAGACATTTGGAGGCGATTCTCAGTTTTGCAACGCGCCATTAAGCTATGAAGCTATCGGTGCGAGTGGGGGTCAAGTTGCCCACCTCTCTCTGTCTCAGTTAGAGCCTTGGTTTGAGCGATTTCCGCCACTGCGAGAAGTGATTAAACAGCAGGCCATTCAGCGAGAACGCCTGGTTTTTCTGAGAGCCTATCTTGCTAGAAGTGTTGACGGTGTAGCAACAGAATTGCTAACGAGTTATCAAATTCAGCAGTGGTTGCCTTATTTAGAAGAAATCCAGGTTTCTGCTGGCACGGCATTATCTGAGGTAGACGCCTGTCAATCTGGTTATTTTTGGTTGCGCCAGGGCGAGGTAGAGGATGTTAACAGCTCATCTGAGCCAATGGGCGTGGGTGCAAGTTGGAGCCGTCTCCAAGATACATCAACCGATTGGAGAGCAAAGACAGATCTGCTGATTTACAAAGTTTCGATCGAGCACTGGAAAACTGCGATCGCGCCTGTTTTAGCAGCAGCGACCAACGGCTCAGAAAGTACTCGCACAACGTCAGCAAGCCCCCCAACAAGTAGATCTTTGCAGCCCAAGGCCGCAGAGACTTCACCCAAGGCAGACCGCTCTAAGCCCCGGTTAGTTCCACCTGTAGGAGCCAAGCCATCGAGTGAGCCAGTCCGTTCCCCCAAGCAAGACAGATCTTCGCGCAGCGAAGGCACGATCGTGCCGTTTCCCAAACCGACAAAACGGCGTCGCTGGCAACCAAGGCTCTTGTATGGCTATCCGTTCATTCAGCAACAAAGTTCGTCAGATTGCGGCGTTGCTTGTTTAAGCATGATTGGTCAGTTTTGGGGAAAGCGATTTGGGATCAACCTTCTGCGAGATCTAGCCAAGGTAGGGCGATCGGGAGCTTCCCTCAAGAACCTGGCAGTAGCCGCAGAGAGCGTGGGCTTTCAGGCACGACCTGTGCGGGCGAGTCTCAGTCGCTTGGAGGAACAGGGAAACCCCTGGATTGCTCATTGGCAGGGCGATCACTACGTAGTTGTCTATCGGATCAAGGGCGATCGAGTGCTCGTTGCTGATCCCGCCTGCGGAAAACGCAACTTGACGCGCCAAGAGTTTTTGAATAGCTGGACAGGGTACGCCTTGCTTCTAGATCCTACCTCTCAACTCAGGAACGCAAAAACAGAAAAGCCGGATCTTGGACGCTTTTGGGGAGTGTTGTGGTCTTACCGCTCTGTACTTTGGCAAATTATCTTTTTGTCTTTGTTAGTGCAGGTATTTGGTCTTATCACTCCTCTATTTACACAAGTGATTCTAGATCGAGTCGTCACCCAAAAAAGTTTGGCGACTCTTCATGTGTTCTCGATAGGGTTGATTCTGTTTGGTATTTGGCGCGTTGGATTGGTTGCCGTTCGTCAGTATCTATTGGATTACTTTTCCAACCGAATCGATCTCACGTTAATTAGCGCTTTTATCAGTCACACGTTGGCGTTGCCATTGAAATTTTTTGAAGCTCGTCAAGTGGGTGACATCATTACGCGCGTGCAAGAGAATCGCAAAATTCAGATGTTTCTCATGCGTCAAGCGATTTCTACTTGGTTAGATGCGTCAATGGCGATCGTCTACCTCGGATTGATGTTTTACTACAACTGGCGGCTCACTCTGCTAGTACTCGCTTTAATTCCACCGATCGCACTCCTCACGCTTGGGGCAACCCCATTTCTGAGACAAATCTCACGAGAAGTCTTTAATGCAACGGCCGAACAGAACTCTTTGATGGTTGAAATGCTGACAGGCGTTGCTACAGTGAAATCGGTTGCGGCTGAACGCGAAGTCCGTTGGCGCTGGGAAGACAGCCTGACAACGACACTTAATGTTCAATTTAAGGGACAAAAGTTTGCCAACAATCTACAAGTTGTGGGAGGGACAATCAATTCCTTGGGTAGCACGGCGCTCCTATGGTACGGAGCAACATTAGTGATTCAGGGCGAACTCACAATTGGGCAATTTGTAGCGTTCAATATGCTAGTCGGCAATGTCCTTAGCCCAGTTCTGTCCCTAGTTGGCTTGTGGGACGAGTTCCAGGAGGTCTTAATCTCAGTGGAACGCCTAAATGATGTGTTTGCAACAGAACCGGAAGAAACTCCCGGACAACCGATGTTTGTGTTGCCCTCTATCCAGGGAGAGATGCAGTTTAGTAATGTGACCTTTAGCTACGACACGGCAGAAGAACACAATACTCTGCAAAATATCTCCTTTACTGTCCAAGCGGGGCAAACGATCGCGATCGTTGGGCGGAGTGGCTCTGGAAAAAGTACGCTTGTGAAGCTGTTGCAAGGGCTATATCACCCTACCAGTGGTCGAATTTTGCTGGATGGACACGACATTAAACATGTGTCTCCACAATCTTTGCGATCGCAGATGGGCATTGTGCCGCAGGAGTGCTTCTTGTTCTCTGGCACTATTTTGGAAAACATTCAGCTTTACCGTCCAGAGTTCACGCTAAATGAAGTCGTGGACGTTGCCAAACTTGCAGAAGCTCACACCTTTATTCAGGACTTGCCATTGGGATACAACACCAAAGTAGGCGAACGTGGCGCGAATTTATCGGGTGGGCAACGGCAACGAATTGCGATCGCGCGTGCCCTACTAGGCAGTCCAGCCTTACTCATTCTCGACGAAGCTACAAGCTCTCTAGATACAGAGTCAGAACGTCGATTTCAACAAAATTTGGCGCGGTTTAGTCGCGGACGCACCATTTTTATCATTGCTCACCGTTTATCGACGGTGAGAAACGCCGATCGGATCTTGGTTCTCGATCGCGGGGTTCTTGTTGAACAAGGAACTCACGATGAGCTAATTGCACTCCAAGGACTTTACTATCACCTTGCTCAACAGCAACTTGATCTTTAGTACTAGTTCCCGTGTCTGAACGGCAGCAAGATTCAGGGTAAATCGTTGAGAACCTCTAGAACAAAGTACTTCCTCATTCAACTTGCTCAGTTATTAACTCGGCAATCATTCACAGTGCTGTTGCCCTCCTCGCAAGTGAACCAAAGACCTCCCACCCTTCGGAGCCAGATTCTTGTTCCCTCTCCTGCGGGAGAGGGCTAGGGTGAGGGTGGTTCAGTTGAAGGCATCTGCGCCATTCCGTCAGTTCTGTTTGACTTATACCTCTAATCCTTTGAACAGTGCTAGGAAAGTACTATGAATACAAAAAACATTCAGTGAAATCTATAGCCAAATACAAGATTTTTTAATTGCTGACTCTATGTTTATAGAAACGGCAATTGCAACATGGAATGACAAGCAAATTAAATCAATAATCTGATGTAAGGCTAGCTTAGAGATTAAAAATTCTAACAAATGCAACACATGGAATGACATTATTAGCAATGTCGTTATAATGAACGCAATACAAGTTTTTAAAAATTAAATAGCTGTTAGCTCTAACACGTTGCTATGAGCTCTCTAATGCTATGGTTAACGCCATAAAGTTCCCTCCAAAGTCAACTTGTTTCCTCTGATATCAAGTCTGTAAATTCTGAACGCTTGAGGCATCTATGTTCAATACTGCCCCTCAAAGCCGACGTTCCCAGCCCCCCGATCGTCAGCTACAGACATCCCCAACTAATTCAATAGACAATACTGCTTCATCAAATTGGTCTATTCCTGTACGCACCCTGCTTGACCAGCCTCCTTCGGTGCTTCCTTTTCGGCTAGCAGTAGGCGGAGTTGCCTTTTTAGTTTGCTTTGCGACTTGGGCTTGGTTTGGGCAACTTAATGAAGTCGCTTACGGTCAAGGGAAACTGATTCCCAAAGGCAATGTTTACAAAGTGAATCCCGTAGAGACGGGCAAAGTGGCTCGTGTTTTGGTCAAAGAAGGAGATGTGGTCAAAGCAGGACAGGTCTTGGTCGAATTCGATACAGAACTGGCAACCCGTGAAGTAGAGCGTTTAGAAAAAGATTTGGCGGCGGCTCAAACTGAATTGAGCCAAATGCATAATTTGCTGACGCAGAGCCAACAACAGGATCGCACGCATGTAGCTGTCATTCAGGCAGCCACGCAAGCGCAGGAGGTAGAAGTTGCCCAAGCACAGGGCGATATCAGCACAACGCGACAGTTGCTCGAACAGTTACAGGTAGATGCCTCTGCCCAAGAAGAGCGTTTGAGCCGATTACAACCGTTAGTGGTGGCGGGAGCTATCTCACAAGAGCAAATCTTTCAGATAGAGCAACAGTTGCGGACTCATCAGCGCACGATTACCGAACACGAAGGAACCCTCCAGCGGCTGATTGCGGAAGCCCAGCGATCGCAAGTCGGGCTGAAACAAAAGCAAACGGAAGAGAAGGAATTTCAGCAGGAGGCAAAACAGCGATCGCAGCAGCAAGACATCAAAATTGCTCAACTGCAAGCGAAGATTAGCCAGCTAGAAACCTCAATCAAAGCGGCAAATACCAAATTAAAACAACAATTTCTGTATGCCCCTGCAGATGGGATGATTTCCACCCTCAATGTTCATAATCCGGGAGAAGTCGTACAGATAGGACAACCGATCGCTGAAATTGCCCCTAGCGGCAAACCGCTGGTCGTATCGGCCATGCTGCCCAATCGGGAAGCAGGCTTTGTCAAGGCTGGAATGCCAGTGCAAGTGAAGCTTGACGCTTACCCATACCAAGATTACGGCGTGATTGCGGGTAAGGTAATGACGGTCTCTCCGGATGCCCAAGCCAACGAGCAGCTTGGGCAAGTCTACCGAGTTGAGGTGGAGTTAGACCGGACTTACGTTACAAAAGAGCATCAAAAAGTTTTGTTTAAGTCAGGACAAACAGCAACCACTGAAATCGTCACGCGTCGCCGTCGGATTTTAGATCTTCTGACGGAGCCATTTAAGAAACTACAAGGCGATGTCAACTTGTAATTTTTTTGTGTAGCTCTCTTTAATAAAAAGGAGAAAGGGATGAATCCCTCAAATTATTACGCTCAATCCGATAGCAAAACCGATAAAGCAATGACTCCTGAGCAATTTACTCAGGTTGTTGATGCCATTCTTGAGGGGAAGTATTCCTGGGCATGTATCCTGATTTTGCGGTTCGCAGGTTACAATCCTTGTCACTACATTCCTCGCCGAACCTACAATCGGTTAGTCAAAGAAAATCTTCAGGAAATTCGGGCTAAAGACCAACATCAAACGGGTGCTGCGAATTCTCTGCGATCGCATCTTAACAAAACGCCTGATTTAGCTTATTTAGAAGTGTTAGATAAACAAAAGACGGAAATTCGGGGTGGTCACTTTGAATGGTGGACAAATACCGATGCTCCGAAGTATGGCTCCGTTCTGAATTGCGCTCAGGCACTCGAACGGTTTGGCGATTACGGAGCGCGATCGCCTATTAATTCACAAGGGATTTATGAACCGCTAGAAATAGCCAAGATGAGGTTGAGCTAAGAAAAAATTAGATGGTCAACTGAGTGCGGCTAGCACAAGGCTTTAAAGAACTGGCTCTGTCAAATCCGCAAGGAGCACTTTTTAATTTGCTATAAATTTCACTGAGGCGCAAATAATTGCGCCTTTTTTTGTGGAAATTTTTCTTAAAACCGGGCCAAAATGACCCCACACTCTCGGCTGTTCTCGTTATATGTAGGGATATAGGATAGTTACTTGAGGTGACAGGAATAGAGCCTTTATTTTCTAACTGCTTTATTCGCAGGACTCGACTAAATTGATACAAAGCATCACCAATTTAGAGGACTGATTTCATGTTCATCACTGATTTAGACCATTTAGTTTATTCTCCTGACAACAAGAGTATTGTAGGCAGTAGCTTAGCTTCAAACTCTCTTGTTTTGAATCTTAATAACCAACAGCTTATCTTGAGACAAGGCGACACAGAGCTCTTCCAAACAACCCTTCCTCAATCTCCTTCTGGTATTCAGCTATCTTATGAGCAAGCGCCAGGTTTTGCGGTTTCAATTAACAGCAACAACGAGAATGGCGGTTTTACAGCCTCATCAACTGTCGTTGGAGTAGCCACTCAAAGCAGCGGTTTAACACCTATCTCATTCTGGGGCTTGCTTTTCAATTCTTTTAGATAACTTGCCCATAAAGCTGATGTTGCCTACTAAATTTTGAGCCTTTACAAGCTTTCAAATCTGCTTTAAAGCAATCAAAATAAAACAACTTCTCAAGTGCCAGAGAATATAAGAGTTTGGCACTTGTTTTGCTGAAATAAAGGGAAACTTCTAGACTGCTAGAATTTGAGGATTACTGGAATTAAATTCTCAAAACAAATTCGAGAATGAGCCAAAATGACCCCACGCACAACAACAAAAAACATATCTTATAAATATCAACTCAAGCAGAGTTGAAACAGAAAAAAACAATTTTCTAGGAGCAATCTGATGATTATCTCTGATCTAAACTATCTACAACCTGCTGAAGAGACTGATGTTTTAGGTGGATACAATTTTGGTGGCAACCACTCTTCCAATATCTATGAAAACCTATACATCAACAAGTATCTTAAGTCGAAAGTTGATGTGTATGGCAACTTTGCTGGCGCTGAAGCTGATGCTGTAGCAGAGGGTTACAATACATCCACTCAAGCAATTTCTTCCACTTATACCAAGCAAGGAGTAGCTTCTGCGTCTAACGCAACCTCTGTTTCTGCTTCAGCTGGCTCTTACTTCCACCACCATCACTAATTTTGCTTTCATTAACCAGATTGGCTGATAGAAGCAATTTTCTGAGTTGACAAAAGAAGTTGGCGAGCATCTGCAATCTTTGCGATGCTCACCGGCTTTCTTTCCGCAGAAAAATCATCAAAACTTCCCGAATACAAATAAACTATAGAACATCGATAAAATAAGATTCAGAGTTGCATTGAATCTTTTATTTTCGGTTTGTCCTATATTGAAGTGCGGGGTCTTTTCTTGAGCAAATTTTTGAAAAGCTGTTTTCACTGCTTCAATTTGCCTTGAGCTGAATTAGATTGAAGATTCCTTAGCTGATACAGTTGCCTAACCCAGGTAACGAGTTTTTCACGCTCAACTCGTGGTTAAAGGTTATGCGTAATAGTCTTCAACTTAAGATAGGGCAGCTCTGAAGTAAAAGAATTATAGGCTTCTCAAAAATTCTTTCAGGAAGAAAGTGCAGGTTTTATCTTAGAAATGTGTGAGAGTCTTGGAGTAACAATGCAATGGTACCTATCGAAGATCTAGACTTTATCAACCCCCAGGCATCTACATCTACTGCTCTTTTAGGAGGCGTTAACACTGAAGTAAATGCTAGTGTATTTACCGGATATAACTTTGCTTCTGGAAATGTGTCTAGCTACGCTTTTGGGCAACAAACCTTGACTTTTGCTGGCGTTTCAACAAAAATTACCAACACCTCTTTCTCAAGCAATAGCTCTGTTCAGGCAAACGGCACAGCAGTTGCACAAAGTGGAACGCAATATTCTAGAACAAGCGTCAAAATAAGTTCTTCTTCAACATACATTGATTATTCCAATTAAGACTTTTTCATAATTCTACTTTCTGTCAAGTGGTTGGCATTTGAACTCTACCTAAGTAGGCTCTGGAGTTATTGCTTAATTACCACCGTTTACGTAATTACCTCAATCTATCAACTGAGGCCGAAGCTCAAATTACAGAAATTTAGAAGGCTCAATTATGCATCTACTTGTAGTTGTCGATTGGTTCTAAAACGCGGTGAGTAGCATTACGCGAGAATGGGTGACTATACGACAACAATGGTCAATTACTTCCCAACCATATAGCTAATGATATTTACTCAGCTTGACAACGACATGGCTCCCTCATCAAATTCGCCGATTCAGCCAGCCTTAAGTTCATCTATTCAACCAGACGAGATTGTTGGTTTTCTGAAAAAAAACTTACTGCTTAAGGATATTCGGCAGAGAATTTTATGTCAGAGAATTATTGACCAGGCGGCGCGATCGCGCGAGATTACGATCGCTCCCGAAGAGATCCAAGCTGAGGCTGATCGTCTGCGTCTCGAGTTTCGCCTAGAGCGGGCAGCAGAGACCTTAGCATGGCTTACAGAACAGCAGATAACGGTAGAGGATTGGGAAGCTGGAATCCGCGATCGTCTGCTCTCCGAAAAGCTCAAACAAGAGCTTTTTGGCCATCAAGTCGAAAGTTTTTTCGCCCAAAGCCGTCTGGATTTTGAGCAGGTGTTGCTCTATCAAATTATTGTTCCTTACGAGAAGACGGCTCGCGAGATCTTTTACCAAATTGAGGAGCGAGAAATTAGTTTCTACGAAGCGGCTCATGTTTATGATATTGATGAACAACGCCGACATCAATGTGGTTATGAAGGAGTAGTGTATCGTTCGGGGTTGAAGCCAACTTTAGCAGCCGTCATCTTTGGTGCAACTGCGGGAGTAGCAATTCCGCCTGTTCAGACGGAGGGTGGCTTTCATCTACTGTTGGCAGAAGAGTTTATTCCGGCTCAATTAACGCCAGAAGTCAGACAGCATATCTTAAACCGCTTGTTTCAGGAATGGTTGTTGGGCGAATTGAATTATTTACTTCACCAATAAGACCCTAGACATTAAGGAGTGTAATGATGAACCATTCTAAAATTTTGATTCAATACGTTGTTTCTACTGATGGTAAAACGGTTGCAGAAGCGAAGAGTTCTGTGACTGTGAACGGAAAAGAAAATATAACTTACCAATCGACTATAGCTAAAGTTCATCAGGACGGAAGCTCTAGCAGTTCATCATCTAGTGCTTCGTCTAGCATTTCATGATTGAACTTCTCACATCAACAATGAAATTGACATAGACGTTCAAAAAACTATGTGCTCTAGCATTGATTTCTGTGGAGACAGCACTACTGACTATTCACAAAAAAATGACAGAATTACATATCTGAACAGCGAAAGATTAAATCTCGCTAATGTGGGCACAATTTTTTGTTGCTTGCTTGTTAGTGCTTAGTATTTTTAAAGCGCTCTTTCGCGATCGCAAAGGATTCTCGCATCGCTTCCTGAATTCGTTTTGGGTCGGGCTTCTTTCCGCCCATCAAGTCGCCAAAGTAAACACAAGCCCCTTCACCTAGCGCCCACGTGTAGGCACTCGCCCACGATGCCGCAATCACGCTGCCAAAACCGGGAATAAACTTGACCAACTCTCGCCCGATCGTTTGTGCCAAAAATCCGCCTGCGATCGCGCTCACCACCCCACCCGCCTGCGAAGGGTTAAGTGTTTGCCCATACAACTGTCCCAGTGCCCCTACCATTGATACTTGCAGAGCCGTCAACACAGGCATCGTTGCAAGCGGAAGTGGAATTGCTGCTAGTGCCCCTGCCATTACCGAAAATGGCAAAATGTAGCGCCGCCCGGCTTCTCGGTAAAGATTGCCGATCTCTTGTCCGGCTTCTCGCTCTTCTAGAAGTTCCGCGATCGTTCGCGCTTCGGCTTCAGGAAGCAGGTCTGACAACGCATCAACTAACGCTTCCAAACCATAAAAGGTGGGATTAAATTCGTCTTCTTCGAGGGTAAAATCGATCAGAACAGCGTGATCGAACAAATTCTTAAAGCTGCGTTGAATCTCAGCAAAGGCACGATCAACATCCTCGAAACTGGGTGGATAGGGAGGATGATCGGTAACGCTGGACGGGTAGAGTTCATGCAAACACGTGGCCGCTAAGAGGCAAGGCACTTTAGGATGTTGCTGTCGAATTTGGCGGGCAATCTGTTGCAAAGTGTCTGTCGCAAAGTCATTAATTTTGACCGTCAAAATCAAGACATTCGCCCGTTTTTCGGCCTTCTCTTCCTCAAGCTCTCCCGTCAATTCTCTAATCACATCCGAAGTTTCTTGCCTTCCGTCGCCCAATCCGACCGTATCTGTAAAGATGATCAGTGGCAACTCGGCTGTCGGATAGCTGTATTGCTGAGTGTGTTGGGTGTGAGGACGAAAGCCTTGACCGACGATACCTGATGACACTCCAGTTAGCCCTCTTACGATCGAGCTTTTGCCTGCCTGCGGTTTTCCGATCAAAAGCGCTTCTGTCGTTGGCAATTCCGCTCGAACTTTCTCTAGAATTTCGGCAACTTCCGCCTCATCAACCTTGAACCAACCTGTCACCCATTGAGCCGCCTGCTCAATAGGTAAAAGCTCAGTGGGTAAAAACTTATTTGGTAAAGACTTAGTGGCATTCGACCATCCGCTAGACAATCCGCCACCAATCGCTGCCTGAGCTTTACTCAACCAATTCTGCGATTCCTTGTTAGAAGGCTTTTCAGGAGGATGAGCCATAGTTTAATCCCCGTTCAATCTCAGACAGCGCGAAATAGGAAAAACCAAGGCGCGGTCTTTCCTCTTCCAATGTATCGCGATTCAAGGCTATGCGTCTTCCCGAGAGGTGTCTCCACCCGGAGAAGAGTTGTACAGCGCATCCAATTGCTCACGCGCATCTTCTACCGTCATCGACTTCATCACCAAAAGCGGTTCGTTCACCACTCTGCCCTCAGAGTCCAGCAACTCAGGATGAGGGACAGAACGCGCCATTGACGCCCGACGGTATGCTCCGCCACCGGAAGGGTGCTGCCGAGATTCACTGCCTAACGTTATCAAATTGCGGATCAAGTTACTCATCGCCAAGAAGGCAAGAGTTGTAAAAGCCAGAATGTAAAGCAGGTGGAGTAACATAGCGCCTCTCGCCAAACGACATTGATCAAATGGGGGACTTAAAAATGTAGTGAACCTAACAAAATTTTTGCTAAATCCAGTCTTGTAATTATGAGAAAAATTTTCCCTGTTGTCTAACAGTTTCTCAGATTTTTCCTGATTCTTCCATCCATTCTCAGAGAGAGTTTGTGACTACGCTATTAAGATGATTCTCGATCTCTATCGGGATTTCTCAGACCGCAGGCGCATACTAACTTGCCAGCACTCAGAAACGAGTTGATGCCAGGTCATCAAAATTGGCGTGTCAACTCCGGCTTGTCCGCTTGTCGCTTTGAGGAGAGCCTGCGCAGTGAGGACTTCTTGATAAGCGTAGTTGACTCTCTGCAAGAGATCCGCTTGCTGTTCTTCAGTTAGAAAGGCGATCGCTTGAGATTCAAGCAAGGTGCGCGATCTCGTGAACCAGTACTGAAAATCTTCCAAAAGGGGTTCCAGAACAGTCTTGAGCAGATTGGAATCGGAGAAGTTGGAGTTAAACATCTAAAAATGTTGAATTTTATGTTGTCAGAAAACCTTAATAGTCTTTACATTTCGTAATCTCTTCTCATTCTATCTGAAATTGCCAGAAATAAGCAGGAAATCTCTTAGCTCGGTAAGATGGATGAACGGTGAAGTTCATCAGGCGTAGAGATGATTTTTGTCTCTATCGTCATTGATGTTTATCCTGTCCTGCCCTTTATGTTTTAGCGATTGAGTTCATGGTTGCCCAATCCCCCAAAAAAATCCATCTGCCCAAGACCAGCGAATCGGAATCACTGCAAAAAATTCGTCACACGGCGTCGCATGTGATGGCTATGGCAGTGCAAAAGCTATTTCCCAAAGCGCAGGTGACGATCGGGCCGTGGATCGAAAATGGCTTCTACTACGATTTTGATAGCCCTGAGCCGTTCACCGAAAAAGACCTCAAGGCAATTAAAAAAGAGATGGCGAAGATTATTCGTCGCCAATTGCCGGTCATTCGCGAACAAGTCAGCCGCGAAGAGGCAGAACAGCGGATTAAAGCGATCGCAGAGCCGTACAAGCTAGAAATTTTAAACGACATTAAAGAAGAGCCAATTACGATTTACCACTTGGGCGATCAGTGGTGGGATTTGTGCGCGGGTCCGCACCTTGAGAGTACCTCTCAGTTGAACCCCGATGCAATCGCGCTCGAATCGGTGGCGGGTGCCTACTGGCGGGGTGACGAAACCAAGGCGCAACTCCAGCGCATCTATGGCACAGCTTGGGAATCGCCCGAACAGTTAGTCGAGTATCAGCGTCGCAAAGAAGAAGCCTTGAGACGCGATCACCGCAAAATTGGTAAAGAATTGGGCTTGTTTATCTTCTCCGATTTGGTGGGTCCCGGTTTGCCCTTGTGGACACCCAAAGGAACGGTGCTGCGATCAACGCTAGAGAGCTTTCTGCAAAAAGAGCAGCTTAAGCGCGGCTATCTCCCTGTGGTGACGCCTCACATTGCCAGAGTTGATCTATTTAAAATGTCTGGGCATTGGCAGAAATATCACGAAGACATGTTCCCGATGATGGCAGAGAGCCAAGACGCTAAGGAGCATGAGCAGGGCTTTGTGATGAAGCCGATGAACTGCCCATTCCACATTCAGATTTATAAGAGCGAACTGCGATCGTATCGAGAACTGCCGATGCGCTTAGCCGAATTTGGCACAGTTTATCGGTATGAGCAATCGGGCGAGTTGGGCGGTCTAACTCGCGTTCGAGGCTTTACCGTAGATGATTCTCACCTATTTGTCACACCCGAACAGCTTGACGATGAATTCCTCAAAGTTGTGGACTTGATTCTGTCGGTATTCGAGAGCTTGCGACTGAAAAACTTTAAAGCTCGATTGAGTTTCCGTGATCCCGACTCTGACAAATACATCGGCTCGGATGACGCCTGGGAGAAAGCGCAGGGTGCGATTCGCCGTGCGGTCGAAACGCTAGGTATGAACTACTTTGAAGGCATTGGAGAAGCGGCGTTCTACGGTCCGAAACTAGATTTCATCTTTCAAGATGCTCTCGATCGCGAGTGGCAGCTTGGCACAGTGCAAGTTGATTACAACCTTCCCGAACGCTTTGACCTGGAATATGTTGCAGATGATGGCACCCGCAAACGTCCGGTGATGATTCATCGTGCGCCGTTTGGATCTCTAGAACGGCTCATTGGAATTTTGATCGAAGAATATGCAGGGGATTTTCCGGTGTGGTTAGCACCCCTGCAAGTGCGTCTTTTGGCGGTGGGTGATGAGTTTCTGCCTTTTGCAAAACAAGTTGTAGAGCAAATGCAGGCGATCGGCATTCGGGCTGAGGTCGATTTGAGTGGTGATCGCTTAGGCAAACTGATTCGCAACGCTGAGAAAGACAAAATCCCAGTCATGGGTGTTGTTGGTGCGAAGGAAGTGGAATCAAATTCACTAAGCATTCGAGCTCGGATACGTAATGAAGCGGGTAACATTCAGTCGCAGGATGTAGGATCGCTCTCTGTAGCTGAAGTGTTGGAGCGACTAAAGCAGGCGAACGAAACCCACGGTAATTTCTAGAAGGGTTATCTTCAGATATCCAATGGCTTCCAAAATTTTGGAAGCCATTTTCAAAGCGGGGTCATTTCTAGAAGAACCACACTACTACCTCAATTTTCAATCCATGATGGCGTTGTTGCATGAAGAGGAGTTGCGGAAGGGTGGGGCATGGTAAGTTTCAGTTACCACACAAAAACTGCCATGAGACCTCAATACCGCGTCCGCAACTGGTCTGAGTATAACGCTGGTCTGAAGC
>JAHHHO010000047.1 GCA_019359315.1 Myxacorys californica WJT36-NPBG1 | reverse complement strand
GGAAACTGCTTGTGGACTGCATAATTTTCGCTTGAAGCATCGTCAGTTAGCAACTGCTTAGGTTGGACAGATGAAAGCCTCTTGTTGTCTGGCTTCGACTACTGCCTATTTCCGATTAAGTCTATTGTGTGGCGTAGCGGGCGCGATCGCCATCCATTTATTGATCAGCAGGGACGCGAAATAATGAATTTTCTGATTTCAATGACGCTCTATGGCATTGCTGCTGGTGTTTTACCCGCGTTCTTGTTTTTTGCAACATGTAGTGTATTTATTTACACAAATGCTAATGCCACTAATACATTTGAGAACGCGTTGATATGGATAGGTTATACATTCTTAATTGGTGTTGCCATATTCGTTGTCTTTCAGGTTGTTATTACTATCTTCGCTGCGATTAAAGCGTCCAGAGGGCAGTCTTACCGCTATCCTTTCTCGCTAAGATTTCTAGGCAGTTAATCAGTATAATAAACCTAACTTAATTCAACCCGTCTTCCACACCAGTCTTCCACACTATTGATTTATGTCTGACATTCGAGTTGCGATCGCAGGAACAGGGTTCGGTCAAAAAGTCCACATTCCAGGCTTTCAAGCCCAGTCGCGGACGCGTGTAGTAGCGGTCTACCATCGGGATTTAGAGAAGGCGAAGGCGATCGCTCAAACACACAATATTGCTTATGCTAGTCAAACGCTAGAAGACATGGTTGCGCGATCGGATGTCGATGCGGTCAGTATCTCAACGCCGCCATTTTTGCATTATGAGATGGCGAAAACAGTATTGAATGCTGGAAAGCACTTGTTATTAGAGAAACCGACAACGCTAAACTACACAGAGGCAAAAGAGCTTTATAACTTGGCGCTCAAGCAGCGAATAGCGACCAGCATGACCTTTGAGTTTCGCTTTGTTCCGGCATGGCAGCATTTAGCAGAGCTTCTGTCTCAAGGATATGTCGGACAAAAACGACTGATCAAAATTGATTGGCTGGTGTCAAGTCGAGCCGATGCCAGCCGCCCGTGGAATTGGTATGCTCGCAAGGATCAAGGTGGTGGTGCGCTGGGCGCGATCGGGTCTCATGCATTTGACTATGTTGCGTGGCTATTCGGTTCGGTGAGGCGGCTCTCAGCCCACCTCAGCACCTCGATTTCAGCCCGCCCTGATCCAACGACTGGAGAACTGAAACCCGTCGATTCGGACGATACCTGCACCATCATGCTGGAATTAGCAGATGGAACGCCCTGTCAAATTTGCCTCAGTTCTGTCACAACCCAAGGGCGCGGGCATTGGGTCGAAGTGTATGGCGATCGCGGCGCGCTTGTTTTGGGCAGCGACAATCAGAAAGACTATGTTCACGGTTTTAAGCTGTGGGGAAGTCAAGGCGGAAAAGAGCTGACCGAACTCGACATTCCCAAGCGATTGGCATTTCCTCAAGTGTTTCCTGATGGACGCATTGCCCCATTCATTCGCGTGGTCGATCAGTGGGTGCTAAGCATTGACCGACAAGAAACGTTGCCGCCGTCGCTGAAAGAAGGCGTATACACTCAACTGCTCATGGATTTAGCGCACGAATCGAATGAAACGGGAACGTGGGTGACGGTTCCAAGCTAAATCCAAGTCAATTGCAAAGCCAATGTTTACAAGTGGCGTTCAGCAGTTGTGCGGCTATTTGCTCAAGATGACGCTATTCATCATCATGAGCAAAGCGATTGTAAAGGAAATCTAGAGCATGGTTGCGGAGTTTGTAATACTCCGGCGTTTCCATCATCCGGGTCCGATTGCGAGGACGTCGGAACGGAATTTCCATTACTTCTCCGATCGCGGCAGCAGGCCCGTTGGTCATCATGACTAATTTATCTGCCAGAAATAACGCCTCATCAATGTCGTGCGTGATCATCAACACGGTGCATTTGTGGGTGTTCCAAATTTTTAGCAGTTCTTCCTGTAATTCTTCTTTGGTAATCGCGTCTAATGCGCCGAAAGGCTCGTCTAAGATCAGAACTTCTGGACAGAGAGCCAGGGCACGGGCGATCGCCACCCGTTGCTTCATCCCACCCGAAATCTGAGGCGGCTTCTTCTCCATCGCGTCGGCTAGTCCCACCATTGCCAAAAACTCTTTGACGATTTGGGTTTTCTCGGATTTAGATTTTTGGGGATAAACAACATTAACGCCCAAGTAAACGTTCTCAAAAACGGTGAGCCAGGGCAGTAAGGCATAGCCTTGAAACACGACCATGCGATCGGGACCCGGTTTCTCAATTGGTTTACCTTGTAACAGAACCCTTCCGGTGGTGGGTTTTGCAAATCCGCTCACCATATTGAGCAGGGTAGATTTGCCACAGCCAGAGTGCCCAATGACGCAAATGAATTCCCCTTGATTAACCGCAAGATTCACGTCTTTAAGAACCGTGTAATCACCAGTTTTGGTCGGGTAAACTTTGGAAACTTGGTCTACGACTAGGAAAGGAGCGGCCTCGTGTGAAAAGGAACGTTCTGCAGACTTGAGCGATGTAACCATTTGCGTTTGAGGGGGTTTAGTAGTTTGCAGGAATGGATCAGAATCAGAAGGAGTGAGCAGTCATGAATCAAGCGCAAGTAATTCTAGGCAGCCTGTATTCCTGGCGCTTTTAACGGCACATCAGCCATGTAAATGTCATGCTTGATTTGTAAATGATTCAGATAGGCGATCGGATCATCTGCTGTAAAGGTAGTGCCATCAAAGAAGTGAATCGGACCTCGGCTGTAGGAAATATCCAACTCCAATTCACGAGCCGCAATGCTAAACACACTCACCTTACAAATGCGCTCCAAAATTTCAACCCAGTTTCGGGGGAATGGCACCTCTCCCCAGCGAGCGAGTTGGGTCATAATCCACAGATGCTCGGTGCGGCTAGGACGATTCACGCCTGCGCCAAAGAACTGATGGTGGGCATACTCGCGCGGCGAAGGATGCAGTCCACAGGTGTTATGACTGCCATCACCAAGGTCAATGTATTCCATCTCACAATCGAGATACTCTGGACGAGACAGAATCATCCGAACTTCTTCTTGATTCGCTGGATTGGCGCAGTACGCACAAGCTTCAAGCAGTGCTTTCACCAATGCAATGTGAGTATTCGGGTAGGCATTTGCCCAATCTTCGCGAACCCCCAAAACCTTGCCAGGATGACCATCCCAAATTTCCAGGTCGGTTGCGATCGTATATCCAATGTTGTCGATCGCAGCCCGCACATTCCAAGGTTCACCAATACAATAACCATCAATATTGCCAGCTTCCAAGTTTGCCACCATTTGAGCAGGCGGAATCGTGGAGACCGTGACATCTTTATTTGGGTCAATGCCGCCCGCCGCTAACCAATAGCGCAGCAACAGATTGTGCATCGAAGCCGGATGAACCGCCCCAAAAGTATGCTGACGATCGCGGCTTTCTAGGAGCATCCGTCTTAAGTCAGCCAGGGTGATAATTCCTTGTTCGTAGAACCGCTTGTCGAGTGTAATGGCGTTGCCGTTGCGGGTCATCGTTAAGGCACTGACAACCGGCAACGGTTCCCCATTTAAACCACCTGCGGTCAACCAAACTGGCATTCCAGAAGGCATTTGCGCTGCATCAAGGTAGCTGCCCGCAATCCCATCCTGAATTCCGCGCCAACTGGACTCTCGCACCAAATTCACAGCATCCAATCCGTGATGCTCAAAGAATCCCTTTTCCTTCGCGATCACGACCGGAGCCGCTGCCGTTAAGGGCACAAATCCGATTTCGAGATTGATTTTCTCTAAACCGTGGCGTGCAATCGCCGTAGTTTTTCTGGCTCTCAACTTCTTGATCTGCTTTTGTTGATTCAAGAAATAAATGATTTCACTTCGGTAACTGTAGTAATTAGGATGATTGATCACTTCCATGCGTTTTCGCGGACGCGGCAGATCGACGTCCATGATCTGCCCAATTTTAGATTGAGGTCCGTTCGTCAGCATGACGATGCGATCGCTGAGCAATAGGGCTTCATCCACATCGTGCGTCACCATAATTGCGGTGATATGGCTCTCTTCGCAGATTTTCATCAGTTGCTCTTGCAGGTTTCCGCGAGTGAGCGCATCCAATGCTCCAAAGGGTTCGTCTAACAGTAAGAGCTTGGGACGAGTAGCCAGGGCACGTGCGATCGCCACCCGCTGTTTCATTCCACCCGATAACTGATCCGGTGGTTTATCTACTGCATGGCGAAGCCCAACGAGATCAATATTGCGTTCAATAATCTCATTTCGTTCTGCCACTGATAGATTGCTCAACACATTATTTACAGCTAATGCAATGTTTTGGCGAACGGTCATCCAAGGGAGTAGAGAATAGTTTTGAAATACAACCATGCGATCGGGGCCTGGACGCAGGATTTCTTCACCTTGAAGCATCACTAATCCATCCGTGGGCAAATCCAATCCTGCAACCATATTTAGCAGGGTGGATTTACCGCAACCAGAGTGCCCAATCAGTGAAATGAATTCGCCTTTTTGAATTTGTAGATCAATTCCTTTGAGAGCAACATATTGCCCACCATTTTCTAAGGAGAAGGTCTTCTCAAGACTCTCAACTGTTACAAAAGAAGTCATGATGGATTGCCGAATGAAGAACAGAACAGGACGTAAATCAGTAATGACAATGTTGAGTGGAATGCCGATGTTGCGCGGGATGCCAATATTGAGTGAAATGGTGCTGAGTGAAATGATTATCGCTGGCTCTGCGGCAAAATCAAGGTCTGCACCCATGCCATCAGGCTATCGAGCAACCACCCGACTAAACCGATATAGACCAGGGACACGATAATCTCACTAATCTGACTGTTTTGATAGGCGTTCCAGATAAAGAACCCAATTCCGACAATTCCAGACATCACAATCTCTGCGGCAATAATCGCTAGCCATGACAACCCGATTGCAATCCGTAACCCTGTGAAAATATAAGGCAACGCGGACGGAATCAAAATTTTGAAGAAGTACTCCGTTCTCGGGAGTTGCAAAACTTGAGCCACGTTGTTGAAATCTTGGGGAATCTGCCGGACGCCAACTGCCGTGTTAATCAAAATCGGCCAAATCGCAGTAATGAAGATTACGAACAAAGCGGCAGGCTGATTCTGTTTTAATGCAGCAAGTGCGATCGGTACCCAGGCAAGCGGCGGAACGGTGCGTAAAATGTTGAAAATTGGATCAAGTCCTTTCGACAAGCGCTTGTTCAAGCCCACTAAGATTCCGAGCCCAATGCCCACAACAGCAGCAAACGAATAGCCGATCGCAACCCGTTGCAAACTGCTAAGAACTTGCCAAAATAAGCCCTTATTCGTGCCGCCGAAGTCGAAGAACGGATACAAAATCAAGACCCACGTTTCTTGAACAACTTTAATCGGTCCTGGCAAGTCGGTTGGCAAAATCATCGTCAGAAGTTGCCAAATTAACAGCAGAACTAAGATTGTTCCAAGCGGTGTTGCAATATCGTCAAGCCGTTGTTTTAGCTTCTTGTCGAGAATAAAGGACGGTTTGTTGAATTGCTTCCGAGCAATAGTCATGATTTTTTACTCCTATTAACTGCATAATCATGGATATGTTTGAGAGCGAATTGCAATAATTGCCAGATTTTCGCTTACCTTGCGTTAGTTTTCATGCTTCTTTATCTACTAACGTCTTATGCTCAAATCTCTAAGCTTTCTTGATCTTCAAACTATTTAGATAAGCTTGAGGATTTTCTGGATCAAACTTGACCCCATCAAAAAATTCTTCAACGCCACGAGAGGTGCTGCTTGGAATATCAGAAGCTGCAAGGCCCAACTCCTGTGCTGCTTGCTTCCAGAGGTCTTCTCGGTTGACTTGATCAATCAATCTCTTAGCATTGGTCAACGTTTCTTTGGGCAAGAAGTTCCAACGAACGCTCTCAGTCAAAAACCAAAGGTCATGGCTCTTATAAGGATAGGAAACACTGCCTTTGCTATCCTTCCAGTACAGTACCGCCATCGAGCGATCGTCGATCGTTCGTTCTCCTAGGTTGTACTTACCCATTAATGGCTCAGCTATAACTGCTTCTGGCATGTTGAAATATTCTCGTCCAGCCAAGATTTTAGCCATTTCTGCACGATTGTTAAAATCATCACACCACTGTTGTGCTTCCATGATTGCTTTCAGAATCGCTTTCGTAGCTTTGGGATGGCTATCTACCCAATCTTTTCGCATTGCAAAGTATTCTTCGGGATGCGCTTTCCAAATTTCAGCCGTGAGGGCTGCAACAAATCCTGTCTTATCTGCAACAATTCTGGCAGGCCAAGGATCGCCCGTGCTAAATGCATCCATTGCTCCCCGCTTCATATCGGCAACGGTTTGCGCTGTCGGAACGGTCAACAATTCCACATCGGTATCTGGGTCAATGCCTCCTGCTGCTAACCAATATCGAATCCAAAATTCTTGGTTGGCGCGAGGAAACGTATAGGCGGCTTTGAATTGTCCGCCTTGGGACTTTAGACCGCTAAAGAAGGCCGTTTGATCCGCTAGCTTTAACCCAATGTTTTTACCAATGTGCTTGCTTGCGATCGCAATTCCATTTCCTTGAGTATTCAATTGCGCTAACACAAACATGGGAATCTTAACGTTATCGGTAATGATTCCTTCCGAGATCAGATACGGCATTGGCATTTGCCACTGACCTCCATCAATTCCGCCTCCAGATGCACCAATTTTGACATTATCACGAGCAGCGCCCCAGTTCGCTTGCTTATCTAAAGCAATTTCTCCCATGCCATGTTTAGCAAAAAATCCTTTCTCTTTCGCAATGATTAAAGGAGCAGATTCCACGATGGGAAAATAGCCTAATTTAGCAGTTTTAACTTCCGGTTCTTGCCCTGCTTTTACACCAGAATCTGCATCTGCAACAGGAGCTGCTTGGGTTCTACCTCCCACTAGTTCAGCAGGCGGATTACCTAGACAACCTTTCAAGAAAATTGAAGATGCAGTGGTTGCACCTGCTGTATAGAGAAAGCGCCGCCGGGACATGGCAGACGAAAAGCGTTCCATTTCTAACTCCTAACTACAATATCGGTAGTGAACAGATTGATTGCTGATTAAAGACAATCAAATTTCGCTCAGCAAATCGCTTATAAAAACGCGTTTTCAAGCGGATTTGCTGAATGTGAAATATTTAAAACACGAAAGTCTGATTCGTCAGAGTAATGCATCTCAACGACGCTCACTCCAGCTCAAAATACCGGGCAGAAGATGACAAGAAGTTAATAGATTAAGGGAGTTAATAGATTAAGGATTAACGCCCTTAAATTTTGCAAAGAATAGACCAGCACTGGCAGTCATTGCTTGAGACTGTTAACACGTTCAGCTAATGAAATTAACTGATTTGTTAAAAATCAAGATACTCTGAATTTCTCTGAAAAGTCCAGCTATCTGGTGGTCGTTAAGACAAGATTTCTCAAATCCACTACATAGACTAAGCTCTATGAATATTTAGATTTGGATAGAAAACGTTGCCACAACAGCACTTTGCAGAAGCACCATAACACCGCTTTATAGAGGTCATCAATTAATTCTAAATCTGCGGGCAACTATATCTTCAGAGCCATTTAAGATTCACAGTATCTAATTTAGATGCGTTTACCCTACTGCCAGGTCAACATTTGACAGTGCGGACAGTAGTAGAGCCGTCGTCCCGCCAAGATCTCTTTTGCGATCGCAGTGCCACAAACAAAACAGGGTCTACCTTCACGATTAAAAACATAGTGACGGTAATCGCTTCGTTTATATCCCTGTGACTTTAACTGCAATGCTAATTCTAAATTATTAGTAATGCCTTTAGTTTGATAAGACTGATAAGTAACAGATAGCACAGCTGATGCTAACGCACGAATTTGTGCAACAGAACAATCAATCGGACGTAACATCGGATAAACTCTGGCAACAAACAAGATTTCGCTACGAAGATAATTGCCCAATCCACCTAAAAAATGCTGATCTAAGAGCAATGACGGCAACTGACGCCGATAAAACCGCTTCTCCAAAAACCGCAACTCAAGCTGTTCAATAGTCACTGCTTGATCCAGCACATCCACTTCGATTCGACTCAAAAATGAATGATGAGGTAAGTCTTCTTCCCGCAAAACCTCAATATCTGACGCGCTATATAGCAGTGCCGATTTTTTAGCGGTATGAATGGCAAGCCGAAGCTGCCGATTGGTCTTAGGGTAAGAGCGCAATCGCCGCACAAACCATTTTCCGTAAAGCTGGTTGTGGCTGTAAATGTAAAGCTGATTCGAGAAGCACATCAGCATTCCCTTACCGCGAGTCTTCACAGCCGTCACCCGCTCACCCACAAATGCTTCTTCATAAGGTTTGAGATGCTCAAACGCGAAAAATAGGTCTATGATGGGTTGATCGAGGAGTGCAATTGCGATCGTGTCTGCCGCCAGCCGAATTTCAGGACCTTCGGGCATAAATAGTAGGAGTGAGGGATGTAATAGAGAGCATTGCCCCACTTCCACGCAGGACGATTACGAGAACCCTACACAAAGATCAGCGCTCTCAAGATCATTATCCTATTTCATCCCTCATCTCTCATCCCTCGATTTGCGTTAGCCTATACCCATGTTAGAACTTCACTGTCACACAACCTTTTCCGATGGAACGCTAACGCCAACAGAGTTGGTAGACGCGGCGGTAAAAGCAGGTGTTAAGGCATTGGCAATTACCGATCATGATACAGTTTCCGGTTGGGATGAAGCGCTGAATGCCGCTCCTGCCGAATTAGAGATCGTACCGGGACTAGAACTCAGCACCGTGTATAACGAGCGATCGCTTCATGTTCTGGGCTTTTATCCCGATCGAGAACAGTTAATTCCGCCCTTAGCTCAACGACTAGAAGGGCGTAAGCGTCGCGCTCAAGCCATGCTAAACAAGCTGGCTGACTTAGGCTATCCGTTGGAATTGCCTGATATGGGAGAAGGCATGGCTCCCGGGCGTCCACACATTGCCACCATGATGGTCAAAGCGGGGTATGTCGAATCTTCGCGGGATGCCTTTGATCGCTTCTTAGCCGACGACAAGCCTGCGTTTGTGCAGTACGAAAAATTTAGCACAGCAGAAGGAATTGGGCTTTTGCGATCGTGCGGTGCAGTGCCGGTTTGGGCACATCCCTATCTGTTTCGAGGGGGTAGGGTCGAAACGATACTGCCCGAGCTTGTAGACGCTGGGCTCATGGGCTTAGAAGTCTATCATCCAAGCCACACCCTATATCAGGTCGATAAACTGAAAACTTTGTGCCACGAGTATGGCTTACTAATGACCGGAGGCAGCGACTATCACGGTCCCAATCGGGAGACAAAACGCGATGAATACTGTGGGCTCAACCGTTTGCAGGTTCCGTTAGCGTTGCTAGAGCCGATCAAAATGGCAGCCGTGCGCTCTTCTGAAGCATTACATGACAAGTTGCAAGCCGCGATGCCATTGGGTGCGTTGACCTAAGGTTTGAACGTTTGCCAAAAAACTGAATAATTTCTCCGGATGCGCCGTCCCTCTCCAGGTATAGAGGAATGGTAGATGCACCCTGATGATTCACCCCTGGCTTCGCGGCTGGGGGCTTTTTGTAGGTTTATGGTTCAATGAGGGTGAACGCAAACGCCATCACACACTATGACGGCTCCTCTCCATCAGCTTGATCCACTCAATCGTTTCTCCGATCGCGCGGCGGACTACGTTAACCATCGTCCGAGTTACCCACCTGACGCGATCGCTCAAATTCTCTCTGGCTTAGGAGATCTATCTCAATTGGTCGTGGCCGATATTAGCGCGGGAACCGGAATTTCATCGCGCTTGTTTGGTGAGCGCGGTTGCCGCGTTTGGGCAATTGAGCCAAATGCCGCGATGCAAGCCGCAGCCGAACCTCATCTTAATGTCGAGTATCGCTTAGGAACCGCAGAACAAACGGGCCTAGCGGATCAGTCCGTCAATCTAGTAACGTGTTTTCAAGCGTTTCACTGGTTTAATCCAGAAGTGGCTCTGACCGAATTTCATCGCATTCTTAAACCATCTGGGCGGTTAGCATTAGCGTGGAATGGTCGCGATCGCAGCGATCCATTTACCAACGAATTTGGTGAACTCATGCGCCAGGTTTCAGACAAGCATCCCGCTCTCGATCGCTCTGAAAGCTTCCCCGACCATTCACTCTTTCCAACCGTGCAAGACTACAGATTTACCATCACACAAGTTCATGATTTAGCAGGATTGATTGGTAATGCAAAGAGCCGATCTTATGTTCCTCGCGCAGGAGCGGCGTATGAGAAACTGCTGAACGACCTAAAGGCATTGTACGATCGCTACGCAGACCCTCAAGGGCGAGTATTTCTGAAGTACCAGACCACTGTGTTCATTGGCGATCTACCCCAGTAACCTTTCAGGTTAGAGAAGATATAGGTTAGGGAAGACAAACATGGTGACTTCACTCATCAAAAGGTCGAATCTGGAAACTTGGGTATTGAATTCACACAACCTACACATAACCTACTAACCCTTATCCTGACAGTGAAATCTTGGGTGAAATGCGCGGATCGCACTCTTATTCATGACATCTTTAGTACAGGCAAATGCGGACATGCCGCCCGTATTTGCTTTTATATATCTCCCGGCTCTTGTCTTAGAAGAAGCTTCTCAAACCCGCCTTGGTCTCCGTGGTTCTACAGCCAGCAAAAATCCCTCCATCTTTACTTCAAAAGTGGAGGGATTTTTGGTTCGACAAGAAACAACTCGGACTAGCCGCCCGCGATCGCAGGAATGATACTCACTTCATCCCCGTCGTTCAGCTTAGTGTTCTCGTTCTCAAGAAATCGAATGTCTTCGCTGTTGACGTAGAAGTTCACAAAGCGGCGGAGTTTGCCTTGGTCATCGCACAACCGCGCTTTGATACCAGGGCAACTGCTTTCTAGAGATTCTAGCAACTCAGAAATATTGCTACCGTTGCAATCTACAACGGCTTGATCGTTCGTTAGCTTTTGAAGGGGTGTCGGAATCAGAACTTTGACCATAACTAGGAGGAATGAAAGATTGAATTACAGAAATTGAATCATACCGGATGAAGCTGCCAGAAATTTCTTCATCCCGTCATCTCTAGACTAAAACTTGCTGCCACTCCAGGCGGTCTAAGGTGCGCGATCGCTCTAAGGCACGCTCGAAGCTCTCAAGTTTTGGCTCGATGGTCAAAGGTTCGCCGATATAGCCCTGAATGGCCTCTTGAGTTTTCAGACCATTACCCGTGATGTAGACAACTGTGGTTTCATCAGGATTGATTTTGCCCGCTTCTACCAATTTTTTAAGGGTTGCGATCGTGGTTCCGCCTGCGGTTTCGGTGAAGATGCCTTCGGTTTCAGCCAATAGCTTCATTGCGTCGATAATCTCGGCATCCGTAACAGATTCAATGTTGCCGTTCGTCTTTTGAGCAATATCGATCGCATAAACTCCGTCTGCCGGATTGCCAATGGCGAGAGACTTGGCGATCGTATTTGGCTTAACTGGAGAAATAAAGTCGCGCCCTTCGCTAAATGCTTGGGCAATCGGAGAGCAGCCTTCCGCCTGAGCGCCGCTAAACCGAACGGGCTTCTCATCCACTAAGCCAACTTTGACAAACTCTTGGAATCCTTTGTAGATCTTGGTAAATAACGAACCCGACGCCAACGGTGCAACGATGTGATCGGGAAGTTGCCAGCCCAATTGCTCAATCACTTCATAGCCCAGCGTCTTAGAGCCTTCAGAATAATAAGGACGCAGATTAATGTTGACAAAGCCCCAACCGTGAGTGTTGGCCACTTCAGAACAGAGGCGATTCACCTGATCGTAGTTGCCGTGAACGGCCATTAGCGTTGGATTATAAATCAGCGTCCCCAACACCTTTCCCGCTTCTAGATCAGACGGAATGAACACACAACAATCGAGACCGGCATGAGCCGCGATCGCGGCTGTTGAGTTTGCCAAGTTTCCAGTACTAGCACAAGAAACCGTGGTGAAGCCTAACTCTCGTGCGCGGGTTAGCGCAACCGACACAACCCGATCCTTAAAACTGAGGGTCGGCATGTTCACCGCGTCATTTTTGATGTAAAGCTTCTTCAACCCCAACCGCCGAGCCAGACGATTTGCTTGCAGCAGAGGAGTCATGCCCGTTCCGACGTCGATCGGGTTCTCGCTAGTTACAGGCAGGAAGGGACGATAGCGCCAAATCGAGTGAGGACCCGCTTGAATCGTTTCGCGGGTCACTGTGCGCCGCAAGAAGTCATAGTCATACTTCACTTCCAGCGGGCCAAAACACAATTCACAAACGTGGGTCGCCTTCGGTTCGTACTCTGCACCGCACTCTTTACACTGGAGTGCCTGAAATGCGGTCGTTACGCTGTTTATCGCCTTGTCTTGTGTTGCCTGGGCCATGACTGAAAATTCCTTCTTACAAACGCTTTGTTTCTGTGATTTTGCCGAATCCTAACACGGCAAAAATACTGAGTCAAATAAAGCCGACTTTTTTTGTCGGGATTGAATCAGCATAGATCACAGACGCTTTTGAGATGGACTTTTGATATGAAGTTGTCAGGAGAGAACTCTATATAGCAATGCGATCGCCCCTTTTTACCCTCCGCTCACTGGTGGAATGAACACCACTTCGTCTCCCGACTGCAAAACAGTATCAGATTGAACAAACTGAAAATTGACACCGAAGCGAGTGATATCGCGCCATTGAGCTAATTCGGGGCGATCGCGGATCAAGCGATCGCACACTGTCTCGACTGTGCTTCCTTCTGGAAGGTCGAACTGAAGTTCTGGAACGCCGTAAGCATCTTGATAGGCGGCAAACAGTTTGACCGTGATTGTAATGACAGACATAAGAATTGGGTACGCACTTAACTTAAATGAGGGCGACAGTAAAAATGAGAGGCTACTGTTTGTGATTTGAAAACTTTGTTGATTGAAGACAATGTTGAGCGAGCGTTTGACTGACCTAAATGCGGGTAAAATGCCTTCCGATAACAACTACTGTTACTGGGATTGATAGTTCTGATAACAGCATCAAAATTTGAAAAATATCTTCCTAGTTTTTCATAAAAACCAGACGTTAGAGTGACAGCTTTTTAGGGCGCGATGAGTACGCTATAAGTATTGTCCCTTCTTTTCCTAAGACGATGGATGCAGCTAGAAGCCCGTCCCAACGGATTGATTACCTATTGCGTAAGGCTGACTATGTGAACTGGCATCGTCAGCAGAGTAATCAGCAGATTTTGCGATCGCAGCAGGGATTTAGTGAGATCACGCCGTCACGTCCTCAACCCTGTCAAGGCTGCGCTAACTATCACGGCATTAGCTACGGGTACACCCGTTGCAATCGGGCAATGCTGGTTTGTGGCTTTCATCCTTATGGCTGGCAACTAGAGTCAGACTGTCCAGATTGGGAAAGTAGTTGAAAGAAGCAATTCTACGATCTGCGCCACTAAGTTCCGCAGCTTGCTAATTTTAGAGAACGTCATTTGGGTCAACGCCTGTGACCTTAAATAGTCCATCAGCTTTTCTTTCTGCTGGCGTTCTGCTTCAGCACGCTGGCGTTCCTCCTCAATCAGTTCTACTGCCTAGGGGAGCAACCGCTCTGTCGCGTCCCACCAGCGTAGCCAATAGCCTGTTAGCCCTTCTTTTGTGCCGCGCCAAGTGCCCAAAAACAAGTTCATTGACGGCACCCAATGGCGACCATTCGAGTTTGGAAGTTGCAGTTCGTAGCGATCGTTCTGAAGTTGATAGAACTCCAGCAATCCCACCTCTGGGTCAAAGATGACATAGAGCGGAACTTTGAGAATCTGCTCGTAGAAAAACCACTTTCCAGGCGGATAAGTGCGTTTGAAGGAATATTCTCCGCCCTCGGTTTCTGATAAAAACTCGATAACGATCGCAGGCACGTCTCCTTCAGCATGCGGAGTGTAGCTTCTGCGAATTTTTGGCGTTGCAAGTGGTGACACAGAAGGCACGTAAAGCCAGTCAGGAGCTTTGACCACAATTTGGTCATTCACCGTCGCACAAAGTCCAAAATTTGAAACGATCAGCATCTGCGGCTGAATGAACCCATCGAGTTCTAAACTTTCTCGCAGTGCCCTGGCCAAGAGGGGCTGTCCTTCATTGTCCACGGGATCATCCTCTAACACAAAATCGCTGGGCAAGGGTTCCCAAGTGATTACGAGTTCATTGAACGGCTTTGCTGCACGAGTTTGAGTTGCCATTGCTCTCACCCTTTTTGAAGCGTTTTCATTTTAGTGGGTTGAGACTAGAACATTTGATTTCAACTTGAAAGCGTTCTTTTGTCTTAATTTCGTATGAGGAATGTCAGGTTTAGAATAAGGATGACAACCTTGAAATGTTTTGTAAGAATATTCGGTCAGCAAGAAACGGATGTTAGACTGAAGGCATTCATCATAATTCCGACCGATTTACCGGGAATAGGTTTTGTCTTGGTAATGGGCAATCTGCTAGTTTGGTTGCCCATTACCAATTGTTGTCTCTAAGCGATCGCAGCAGATTCATGGTTATTTCTTCACAGCCGACATCCACCGACCGCAAGCTTTCTAAAGTAGAAGGCATCAAAGACCGCAGTAATCTGCTGCGGGAACCTATGGCATCTGAAGTGTTGCTCGACACGACCCACTTCACAGAAGATTCCATTCAACTGCTCAAGTTTCACGGCTCGTATCAGCAAGACAATCGGGATAACCGTGTCCGAGGGCAGGAAAAGGACTACTCGATGATGCTAAGGACTCGCACGCCCGGAGGGTTTGTGCCACCGCAGCTTTATCTGACGCTCGATCGCCTGTCGGATCAGTACGGCAACCACACGATGCGGATTACGACGCGGCAAGCGTTTCAGCTTCACGGCATTCTCAAGAAGAATTTGAAGCAGACGATCGCCGAGATTGTTCACAACATGGGATCGACCTTGACCGCGTGCGGTGATGTGAACCGCAACGTCATGTCTCCGGCTGCACCATACCGCAATCGCCCGGAGTATGATCTCGCTCGCACCTATGCGAACAATGTCGCAGATCTGCTTACACCGCAGTCGGGCGCATATTACGAAATCTGGCTGGATGGAGAGAAAGTCGTTTCTGGAGAAGAAGATCCGGAAGTCGTTGCCGCACGGAAGCGCAATATCAACGGCAGCAATGTAGAGGGTTCGATCGAACCAATCTATGGTCCTCACTACCTGCCGCGCAAGTTCAAAATTTGCGTCACGGTTCCGGGCGATAACTCAGTCGATCTGTTCTCGCAAGATCTCAGTCTTGTGGTGTTGACGAACGAGCAAGGTGAGCTTGAAGGCTTCAATGTATTTGCAGGTGGTGGTCTAGGGCGGACTCACAATAAAGAAGAAACCTTTCCGCGCCTCGCTGATCCGATCGGATATGTTGATAAAGCCGATGTGTATGATTTGGTGAAAGCGATCGTCGCCACTCAGCGTGACTATGGCGATCGCTGCGATCGGCGTCACTCGCGTATGAAATACCTAGTCGAAGAGTGGGGCGTTGAAAAATTCCGCGCCAAGGTTGAAGAGTATTTTGGTCAGAAAATTGAGCCTTCCAAGCCATTACCTCAGTGGAAATATCTTGACTTTTTGGGTTGGCAACAGCAAGGCGATGGCAAGCTGTTCTTAGGACTTGCGGTTCAGAACGGTCGGATCAAAGACGAAGGAGATTTCAAACTCAAGAGCGCTCTAAAGCGAATTGTTGAGCGATTTAATCTACCGCTCAAGTTAACGCCGAGCCAAGATGTGATTCTGTTTGATATTGATCCGGCAGATAAAAGCAAGATTCAAGCGATTCTCGATCGCGCGAAAGTTATTCGTCCCACCAAAATCGATCCGTTAGCCCGCTACTCGATGGCATGTCCGGCGTTGCCAACTTGCGGACTGGCAACAACCGAAGCGGAGCGCGTCAGTCCGAGTATTCTGGCTCGGGTGCGATCGCTATTAGATAAAGTCGGCTTGCCGAATGAGCATTTCTTCCTGCGGATGACGGGTTGTCCAAACGGATGTGCGCGCCCATATTTGGCAGAATTAGGGCTTGTTGGCAACGGCCCGAACACTTACCAAGTGTGGATGGGTGCAGCTCCCAATCAGACCCGGTTGGCAAAAGTGTATCTAGAAAAATTGAACATTGATGATCTAGAAACGGTGCTTGAGCCTGTGTTTACCTACTTTAAGAAAGAGCGTCAATTGGGTGAAAGTTTCGGTGATTTCTGCGATCGCGTTGGTCTTGATGCGATTCATCAATTCGCCTCAACCTATTGATGTCAATTTGATTTTCTGCTGCATAAATGAGGGCGTCTACAAACGCCCTTTTTTGGCATTATGGCAATAGCGTAATCGTGGCTTTTATGACTGCTACTTCGATCAACCTCCAGCTAGCGCCCGGTCAGAAAGTAACGCTCCAACCTGTGTCGTGGCAGAGGTTTGAAGAGATTTTGGATGAACTTAGCGATCGTCGATCGTCACGGGTTGCCTACGCAGATGGAATTCTAGAGATTATGGCTCCTTTGCCAGAACATGAGCGCTCAAAAGTCGCTATTTCAGATTTGGTCAAAATCGTGCTGCGGTTGCAAAAGCGACGCTGGGAGCCGCTTGGCTCTACAACATTTAAGCGCGAGGGAATGGCAGCAGGCATTGAACCGGACGATTGCTTTTATATTCAAAATTACCAAGCCGTAATCGGTAAGGATCGGATAGATCTATCGGTTGATCCACCGCCTGATTTAGCGATCGAAACGGATGTTACATCTAAAACAGAACGGAATGCTTATGAAGCGTTAGGCGTGCCAGAATTGTGGATTTACAGTAGCGGAATGTTGTCAATCAACATTTTGGATCAAGGCCAATACGTTGAATCTCAATCGAGCTTGATTTTTCCTGAGATTGCGATCGCAGCTCTAATTCCGCAATATTTACAACGCGCTAAAGAAGTTGGCGTCAGTCAATCACTTGAAGAATTCGAGATGTTGCTTCAGAACTCGATTTAGGACAGGAGAAAAGCTTGGCTCAGCTACAACGGTTAGTGTTCACCGCCTCGCAATTACATGCTTCGATCGTCATTCTTACACCCGAGCAGCAGCATTATTTAAGTCGTGTGTTGAGATTAAAATCGGGCGATCGCTTCATTGCAATGGATGGACACGGCAACAGTTGGTTCGCTCAATTGCAGGGCGATCAAGCCACCCTGACCGAACCTGTTGTTTTTGAATCTGAAGTCCCGATCGCGGTGACGTTGATGTTAGCGTTACCCAAAACTGGTTTGGATGATGTCATTCGGCAAGTCACCGAATTGGGCGTCGCGTGTGTTGTGCCTATTATCAGCGATCGTACACTGCTTAATCCTAGCTCTAACAAACTAGAACGTTGGCGTCGCATCGCTCAAGAAGCCGCTGAACAATCTGAGCGGCAATTTGTGCCAACAATTCTCGATCCGCTATCTTTTGCAGCCGCGCTAGAAACAGTCGAAGCAGAGCAACGCTTGATTTGTCTGGCAAGAGGAACGCCACCGCATCTGCTTCAGTGCGTGTCTGCGGCCCGCTCAACTTGTGTTGCCATCGGCTGTGAAGGCGGCTGGACAGAAGTGGAAGAAATGAGCGCGATCGCACACGACTATCAGCCTGTTTCATTGGGTCGGCGCATTCTTCGAGCCGTGACAGCACCAGTGGCAGTCATGTCCATGATTGCAGGAGCAGTTGAAATAGGGATGAGGGATGAGAGATGAAACGATGAAGAATAAGATTAACTGAAATGAACGGGGGAGATTTTTGGGAAAGCTGAAGTTGTAGGGAGACGCTAGAACTCCTCATCCTTCATCCCTCATCTCTTCCCATGCTGGATCAAATCGCTGCGGCCTTCGATCGCCAAGAATATAAAACGGCGGCTCAATTGCTGAAAACTTTTCTAAAAGAGTCTCCTCAAAATCCGTGGGGACGGTTCTATCGCGGTCGATTGTATGAAGCGTATGGAAACTGGGAGGGCGCAAAAGAAATTTATCAGCACGTCTTGCGCGACGTTCTCAATCCTAAAATTGCGCTTCAAACCAGACAAGCGCTTCAGCGAATTCATGACCTAGAACAAGCAAAGCATCAAGCCGCGATCGCAGAAGCAACGGCTAATCCTGAGAACGCTGAACTAGGAATGCTGGTGCTTGAAGCCATGCCCCCAGAGGCTAAATCGAAAGCCGCGATCGCATTTGCTCAGATTATGAAGATCGACGCCTACACTGCCCGTTTGCAGTTGCCAAACAAAGGCTGGAAACTCTACCGCATTGGCGCGATCGGAGAACTGAGGCTTTACGGACAACAACTCCAAGCAGCAAACATTCCTAGCTTTTGGGCAACCGTGACCGACATTCAAACTCGCTCAGTATTTCAGGTCCATAGTTTTCAAGAATATGAGCCTCACGCCCTTGCCCTGTGCGAAAACGAACATGGGCAACTAGGTACACTCAAATTCGACTGGTCAGAAGTCAGTCAGCGCGTGGAAGGAATGCTACCGATCTATGAACGGGTGGTGGACATTACCCCGCGTGAAGGGATTCAGCGTCAGCGCAAAGAACAAACTCAAGATTTTGCTCGCATCTGTGACCTCCATTTACCTGAAAGAGGCTGCATTCTGAGGCTTTGCGATTGGAAGTACAACTTTGATCAGGGTATCGAGTTCGCCGCTTTAGGAGAGAACGTGATTGAGCTAGATCAAGCCGTCAATCGCATTCATTGGAATAGCTTAACTTCGTTTTTGAGTCAGATATTGCCCAGCCAACCCGTTTGGTCAGAATTCACGAGTTTTGCAGAAACAGTAATCGATTTTCCAGTATTGCTGCAAAAGTTACCGTCCAACATTCATCTATTTGGGCAAGACATTAGCCTCTGGAATTCAGCGTTTC
The DNA here is from genome assembly GCA_019359315.1 of Myxacorys californica WJT36-NPBG1. Lineage (GTDB taxonomy): Bacteria > Cyanobacteriota > Cyanobacteriia > Leptolyngbyales > Leptolyngbyaceae > Myxacorys > Myxacorys californica. The sequence continues at coordinate 23,315 of JAHHHO010000047.1, read as the reverse complement.
ATCTCTATAGCAATCTTGCAGCCGTTCGTCGCACCTAAGCTCTTGTAAAAGATTCTAAAACAAAGATCCTAAAAACTATTGAAGGGTTCGACCGATACGGCGAACCCTTAGAACAGTAGTTTTGTTGGATTGTAGCTGGTTCAATGAATAACGTTCAATCACTAACTAAGGTGGACTACTTCGCTACAGAATTCATCGGGTAGTGATGTTCCAGCCTGTTCAGACTGTAGTTTTAGCTAGACGTTTTTTCCTAAGCGATCAGAATGTGGAGTGTAAGGTTAAGAACTGTCTAACGCTAAGAATCAGTGATGTCACTACCAGAATCGACCGTTGCGATTTGATTAAAGCAGGAGGCACAAGCCTTAATCTAAGAATGTTTGAGAAGCAAGTTGGCTTCCTGTGTGCCTGCATTTAAAGTAGCATTCGGCTAAGCTGCGATCGCGCTTGTTTCACCAAAGTTAACATCTGTTTATCTGCCGCAACGATCGGCCAACAAGCTTATGATCTAGCGGCGGAGTGCCTCCCATGTAGAGGGACCGACAATACCATCCGGATCAAGGTCAAATCGGCGCTGAGCCTCTTCTACTGCCGATAGAGTTTCATCTCCAAATACTCCATCGACCTCGCCACTAAACGCGCCAATCGCCCTTAGTCTTGACTGCAAGCCAATCACTGCTGCACCCCTCGCTCCCTTTCTCAGAATTGGATAAGGCTCATAATCAGAACCCGCTGGAGCTGGCAAATTTGGAACTGACGAATTCGGAAATTGAGATGGAGCCGGGAGCGCACTAATAGAGGTCGGCGGAAACAGTTTGTCCCAGGTTGCCTGCCCAACAATGCCATCTTGATCTAGACTAGCCGCTTGCTGAAACCGAGTCACTGCTTCTGCTGTACCATCTCCAAACACGCCATCTACATTGCCGTTAAAGAATCCGAGCAACTTTAGAGTCGCTTGCAATTCAGTCACCTCTGCTCCTTGGCTGCCTTCTCTTAGTAGCGATCGCGTCACGCCTCCGGTTTGGCTCAGCGCTATGGTTGGCACTAGACAGGTTGGCACTAGACAACTGATGGTGAGTACCCCGACTAATAGACTGTAACGCCGCCACACTGAACCTTTCGGTGTGGCGTTACGTCTTCGAGCTACAGACATTGCGGGCAATTTTCGCGGGAAGTCCATCTAATTTAACCTCAGCCAATGGAAGAACATGAGAAACCGATTACGGTTGCGATCTCTTTAGGATGCGCCCAATTATAGAGGGTAAAATCCAAATATAGCGCATTGTTTCCAATAAATTAGCCAAGAACTACCACATATTGAGATTGCCATATTGAAATTTTGGGTGTCTAGGGATTCAGTTTTATCAGTGAAGAGCAGCCGCGAAATCAATCAAATCGGCGAAGATTGAACTACAACAGTTACGGTAGAGCGCTTTAATCATGCAGTATGGGCTTCTCAAACGGTTTCAGGCAACCCTGCTCGGAGCCGCGATCGGCGAAACAGTCGGGCAGCAGATCTCATCCACATCTCGTCTGGCAACGTCAGCCTCCAAACAGGTTTGCGCCACGAAGTCCAATCAATCGCTGATTCCTGTAACTCGCTTTTATGCCGAGTCGTTGATTACCCCGCAGCGTGTCGAGCAGCCGTCTGATCCGATCTTTCAGATGCCGCTTAACACTGCCGAAGCCGCGATCGCGCTTCTTCCCGTCTTTCTGTTTTTTCACGAGGACACCCGGAAACTGCGGCAAAATGTGCAAGAGGTGCTGAAGGTTTGGCAAACCGAGCAACCGTCGTTGCCCTATTTGCTTGCGATCGCACACACTATTGCTCAAGCGCTGCTAGAAACGCTGAAAGCACCAACTTGCATTCCTGAAATAGTGGCGGTGAGCGGAATTGAGCAAGGGTCAATGCTGGGATTAGCACCAGAGGCACACGTTTCAAAAGAAACACTCCAGCAGGTTCAAACCCTGTTGGCCCAACCCATAGGTTTGGAGGACGCCGTAGCTTCAATTCTGGCGGTTCAGGCTAATTCAGCCAGGCCTTCAGACGCTTGTGTTGCGATCGCGCTCTACTGTTTCTTGAGTACGATCGGAGACTTTCGGCTTTCAGTCTTGCGGGCAGCCCAAGCCGCCTACGAAGCTCCGATCGTCTGTAGCCTTACAGGGGCAATGTCCGGGGCGTACAACAGTATGATTGGAATCCCCGTTGAGTGGCGACTCAGCACAGGCGATACTCAACAAGCGACGCTGCACCTAGCAACCCAACTCTTGGCTCAGTGGTCTGGAGTTCATGACCTTAAGCGGGCTACTTCGACTACACTGCCGTTGGTTGCTGCGCCGCATGTGATCCGCGTTGGTCACAAATCTTGAAACAAAGCTCGTTTTTTGAGCGCCGTTTCTATAATGAAGCGAACGACGAACTTAAAGATAAATGTGAGATGAACGTGGTGTTGAAGAATCGTTAAGGAATTGAGACCTGACGTTTGGTTGCGGAGTCTTGGTATCAGAAATGCATCTAGGAAGCGCATCGATTTTTATTTTTTCTATAGAAACTTGTTATCTATAAAAAACATTGAAGGAGTCAATCCATTTCTACTGCCTTAGCCTTGGCGTCATCACTTCCATTCGGACTAATATTCATTAACGTGAGACGTTTGCGACTATGCGATCTTTTTGGTTATTGACTCGACAACTCCAACAAGCGTGCAGTGATTGCGGTCTACACCTGCATCGCGCCGTTTCGGTGGATCAAATACAGTATTTACTGGTTTCTATCACGTCGTTCAGTCGGGTGAAGACGCTTCGCAAACGATTGAGAAAAGCTGGCGTCCCTTCTAGAATTCCTCAAAGATTGGCAGAGCCGATCGCGCTGACCCTCGCCGCTTTATCCCTCACGAGTGCCTTGGGCTATGGCTTTTACAATCAGCCTCAACTTAGCGTCGGTAAATTTGCCCCTCAGACGATTGAAGCGCCAGCCGATGCCACAGTAGAAGATAAACAGGCGACGGAAGAAAAACGGAAAGCCGCTCGAACCGATGCAATGGCGGTTTGGATGGTAAATTCGGCAACGACTGAACAGATTCGGCAGGAGTTACAGGCCGTCTTAGCGAAGGGGAATCAACTAAGACAACAAGTAGGAACGCTGCCTGCCGATACGCAGTTGCTCTCAGAAGCGACTCAGAAATACCTACGCCGTGCCGAGGAGTGGGAATGGCAACGGATTTTAGCCCTGTCTGGGCAACCTGCCGCTCAAAAAGACGCCACACTCTTTAGCGATCCGGCTCAGCTCAGCGCGATCGCAGAGCTACAGCAACATCGCACGGTTGAGAAGACTTTTTCAATGCTGGTGAGCCAAATTACTCAAGCGCGGCAGCAGTATGTTATGACCCTTAACACACTGCAAACACCAGTAATGCAATCTGTGTATGACTTTTCGGTTCTAGACATTCCAGAACCAACGTGGCAGAAGATGCAGAATGAAGTGATTCAAATCAGCAATCGCATGCTGACGCAAGGCATTCCGCCGGGCTTGCCCCCGAGTCAGTTAGAAGCGGCGATCAATTTGAATCTAGAGATTGCGACGCCGCCAGAAACAAAAGCGATCGCGGCCAAACTTCTGTTAACCACCCTGAAACCCAACCTAGCGAAAGACGAAGAACAATCGCGAGTTCAAGCTGAAAAAGCGGCGCAAGACGTTCCGTTAGAACAGATCGCTGTGCATCGAGGCGAGGTAATTGCAGAGGTCGGAGAACCAATTAGCCGTCAAGATTTCTTAATCCTGGATTATTTCCAGTTGAGTCGTCGAGAAACAAATTGGGTCGGCTTGGTCAGTTTTGGATTTCTCGTAAGCGGAGCAGTAGTTTTGTTCTGGCAGATTGAGCAGCGATTCCATTCGGAAGGGTTGCGTCCTCGCGATTATGGGCTGGTCTGGCTTATGACGGTCAGTACGCCAGTGATCGTGCTATTGGGCATTCCTGCAACCAATCTACCCGCGATCGCGCTGTTGATGAGTACGTTCTACGGCCCGTTGTTAGCGGTTCCCCTGGTTGGATTTTTGAGTGGGCTGATGCCGCTTGGAATGACAATCGGCGTGAGTCAATGGCTACCTTGCGCCGCCGGAGGATTGGTAGCCGCGATTTTCGGCAGACGGATGCGATCGCGCGAAGAATTAGCATGGCTGGGGTTAGCGATCGGATTGATTCAAGGCACGCTCTATTTACTGATCGGAGCCGTTTCTGGCGTCGTGTGGTATGGTCTCATCCGGCAGGCGGCGATCTATGCATTGCTAGGGTTAGCGTGGAGCATTGCGGCAAGCGGAATTAGTCCCTATTTGGAACATGCGTTTGATTTGGTGACGACGATCCGATTGGTCGAACTAGCCAATCCCAATCGTCCGTTACTCAAACGACTTGCTGCCGAAACGCCCGGAACGTTCCAACATACGTTATTTGTGGCGAATTTAGCAGAAGCGGCTGCTCGTGAATTAGGCTGTCATGTCGAACTGGTCAGAACAGGCACGCTTTATCACGACATCGGGAAGATGCATGATCCGCTCGGTTTTATCGAAAATCAGATGGGCGGAATTAACAAACACGATTTGATCAATGACCCGTGGAGCAGCGCCTGTATTATCAAAAAACACGTGACCGAGGGGTTGGTCATGGCGCGAAAGGCGCGGTTGCCGAAAGCGGTGCAAGCATTTATTCCTGAGCATCAAGGCACGATGACGATCGCATACTTTTACCACCAAGCCAAAGAACGGGCAAAAGCCGACCACACCATTACCGTGAATGAAGCAGATTTTCGCTACGACGGGCCTGCGCCGCAGTCGCGGGAAACAGCACTGCTGATGTTAGCAGACTCGGCGGAAGCGGCACTACGATCGCTGAAAGAGGCGACACCTGAAGAGGCGTTGAATATGATCAATAAAATTTTGGGTGCCCGTTGGAAAGATGGTCAGTTAGACGATTCTGGGCTGACTCGCGAAGATATGTCTAAAATTGCTGAAGTGTTTGTGCGAGTGTGGCAGCAGTCTAATCACCAGCGAATTGCTTATCCAAAGGCTTGCAAATTGTAGAGAGGATGAGCGTGCTATTGAGCTTTCGCGTTTAGCAATTTTAGCTGCCCATTGAGAAATATTTTGACTTCTTCTAACTTGATTTCTATCTAAAGAGATAATGAATTTAGTCTCGTCAAGGTCTGAAGCCAGATACACGAATCTATATTTGCATCAGACAATGCACACGATTCCCTCTGAGTATAAGTAAAATCAAACTATCAAAGGTTCTATGGCAAGTCCTATCGAATTCAACTTGTTTGCTCCCTACAACAAGGGAGCTGCGATCGTAGGTTCTTTTTCCGATTGGCAAGAGATTCCAATGCAGAAGGGAAAAGATGGATATTTTCGAGTAACGGTCGATTTAGAGGATGGGACTTACCAGTACAAATTTCGCGTGCAGTCGAAAAGCTGGTTTTTTGAAGCCGATCAATGGGTTGATGTCACCGATCCTTACGCAACTAACATTGATGGTCAAAGTGCAAGCGAAAATTCTATCGCGCTGATTAAAGATGGTAATCGCATCGTCGATACTTACGTTTGGAAAAACGATGGTCATCCGTTGCCTGCCGATCGCGAACTGGTGATCTACGAAATGCACATCGCCGATTTTTCTGGCGGTGAAGATGATCCTAAAGTTCGCGGACGCTACGTAGATGCGATCGCAAAGCTCGATTATCTATCCGAGTTAGGTGTGAATGCGATCGAGCTAATGCCGGTCAAGGAGTACCCCGGTGATTATAGTTGGGGATATAATCCGCGCCACTTTTTTGCAACAGAATCGAGCTATGGCGAAACCGCTGATCTAAAGCGCTTTGTAGATGAATGCCACGGTCGCGGTATCCGCGTCATCATGGATGGAATTTACAATCATTCTGAATCTTCTTCGCCGCTCACACAGATTGATCATGACTATTGGTATCATCATGAGCCACGCGACCCCGATAACAACTGGGGACCTGAATTTAACTATGAATTCCACGATGAGAACTTAGATACTTTTCCGGCTCGTCGTTTTGTTGGCGATACCGTTCGCTATTGGGTTTCCGAATTTCATCTCGACGGCATTCGCTATGATGCGGCTCGGCAAATTGCCAATTATGATTTTCTGCATTGGATTGTGCAACAAGCCAAAGAAGCGGCGGGTGAAAAACCGTTTTATAACATTGCTGAACATATTCCCGAAACTACTAGCATTACCAATATCGATGGCCCGATGGACGGTTGCTGGCACGATAGCTTCTATCACTGCTTGCTAGAACACATGACGGGCGAGACGTTTGATTTGGATCGGCTTAAGGACGCGATCGATTGCAAACGCCAAGGCTTCATGGGCGCAACCAATGTCGTCAACTACCTGACCAATCATGATCACAGTCATGTGATGGCAGAGTTGGGCGATCGCCAAATTCTAGATGAAGCTGCCTTTCAACGCGCAAAGCTCGGAGCCGCTGTCCTCATGACGGCTGTGGGTGTGCCTCTAATTTGGATGGGAGAAGAATTTGGTGAGTACAAGCACAAAACCCAAGAGCAAGCCAAGATTGATTGGACGTTGTTGGGGGGTGATCTCAATCGTGGACTGTTTGAGTATTACAAAGGTCTAATTTTATTGCGGAAGGAAAATCACGCGCTCTATACCGAGAATGTAACGTTCTTCCACGAGAATTCAGACGGCAAGGTGCTGGCATACACGCGGTGGAATGATGAAGGCTCGCGGGTAGTGGTGGTGGCCAATTTCTCGGAGCAGTTCCTAGCGGGATACACCGTGGCTGATTTTCCAGAGAATGGAACCTGGCACGAGTGGACGGGAAACTATGATGTCGAGGTGAACGACAATGCTCTGACGACCGACCTAGGAGCGTTTGAAGCAAAGGTGTTTGTTTGGCAATAAGACGCGGATTGGCAACGGATTTGATAGTGGATGTAAAGGAACAGATAGGTTCGTCTATTCCATTTACTCAGTGAATCTGTTGCCACTTTAAGTCAAAATCAATTGCCTCTTTTGTTGTACAAAAATCTCCGCTTCCTTGAAGGAAGCGGAGATTTTTGTACGCAGTTTTTGGGATTCACGTATTTATTTACAGTCCAACTACGACACCTTGGTCAAACTCTTTGACGAAGCTGTTGTCGCAGTTGTTGAAATCGTTTTGCGCGATGATGCGGCGGTTTCGTCTGGGTTAGGCGGTGCACTAATGACAAGCTGATTGGATGAACTGCTGTCACTCATGATCGACTGAGCCAGCATCCGTCGATATAAATCACTCAATTGAGCTGCTACTCCTGTCCAGCTAAAATTTTGTTGCACTCGTTCGCAGGCGCGTTTTCTTAACTTCCTTGCCCACAGTTCATCCGTTAAAATGCGCTCAATTGCTGTAGCAAAGGCAACCTCATTTTGGGGCGGAACGAGCAATCCTGTCTCTTCAGAAACAACGCTAAACTTCAGCCCACCCACATTAGAGGCAACAACCGGAGTGCCGCACGCCATTGCTTCGATCGCAACTAATCCAAACGGCTCGTAGTGACTTGGAATCACGCAGACGTCGGCTGCCGTGTAATAAAGCGGTAAGAGATCGTGTCCGACTCTTCCCGCAAAAGTAGTGTGATCTGCCAATCCTAATTGGTTAACGAGTTGCTCAATGCGTTGGCGTTCCTGTCCATCCGATTTTGTTGGATCGCTACCACCGACGATCACTAAACGTAGATTAGAGGCGTCTACAGCATTTTGTTTGATTGATCCAGCCGCTCTCACGAACGTTTCGATTCCTTTGCGCGGATCGAAACGGCCCACATACAGCATGACCTCATCGGTCGGATTTAAGCCAAGCTGAATCCGGGCGTCTGCTTTTGGAATGGCGTGGAATCGACTCACATCGGTTCCGCACGGAATCACTTCGATGTGTCCCAAACTGGAAACGAGCGATCGCAGCATCTCGGCTTCTTGAGGACTGGTTGCAACTGTGCAGTGCGCTTGTTCCAGAATTGCCTTTTCAACTGCTAATCGAGTATCAGCGATCGCAGGACGATCGGGAACCGCCTCATACTTCACAGCACCGAGAGAATGATAGGTATTAATCAGCTGAACGTTATGGGTCTTTTGCACTTCTAACCCAACCCAAGCTGACATCCAATAGTTGGTGTGAATTAATGGATAGTGATGCTTGGCTTGATACTTCTGGAACTCCTCAACAAACTGCGGCATGTACTCAAACAAGCGATCGCGCGGGATAAATTCTTCCGGTCCAGCGCTCAACCGAATCGTGCGGCAATATGGATTGTGTTGCACGATCGTTGGATCGTCTGCATTCGCTTTGCGGGTAAACATATCCACTTGCCAACCCAGCTTCGAGAGGGCTTCACCCACTTGCCGCACATACACGTTCTGGCCGCCTGCCTCTTCTTTTCCAATCTCAGCAGCCGGATCGCCATGATCCGAGATCAGTGCGATCGCCTGCCGACTGGGCGTGTTTGATCGGGACGTAAAGAATGTCGATCGCAACCCTGTAGAACCATCATTTAATGACTTTCCGTTCACAAATACCATAACGTTCACCTCATGAAGACAAAGTAGAGGCGCTAGGAGAGGGCACAAAGCCGCTACACCTCCTGCCTCACCTGAACAAAACACGGGTCATCGAACTTCTTGCAACCGTAGGTCAGCAGCAGATTTTAAGCAAACGGGGCTGTCTATTGGCCTTGTCTAACTAATGTTTCCGCCCGTCTGCCCTGCCGATTGCAAGCCGTCTATCGGAGCGCCAGAAGATTCCCTAAAAATGAGGATAAAAAAAGGCGGATGCCTAGACCCACCTTCTTAATTCCGTTGATCTGACAGTGCACTCAAACTCAATAAACGACCATTGTGTTTAAAGCGTTCACCAACTAACTGACGATAAACCGCCTCATAACCATTGGTCATGCGCTCGACGCTAAAGTTGTCAACCACGTGCTGACGACAGACGGCCCGATCAAGACTCGAAACTTGATCAAGGGCAGCAATGCAGTCATCAATTGACTCACACAAAAATCCACTCTTGCCGTGAGCAATGACTTCTGGGGCAGATCCCAAATTCATTCCAACCACAGGCGTTCCCGATGCCATCGATTCCACCATGACCAAGCCGAACGGTTCGCGCCAAGTAATCGGGAAGAGGGTCGCATAAGCGTTACCCATCAATGTGTTTTTTTGAATGTGGTTAGCTTCACCTAAATATTGAATTTGTTCACCGTCAATATGGGGTTTAAGTTCGGTTTCATAAAATTCTTCATCAACAATATCTACTTTTCCTGCCATCTTGAGCCGCCAGCCAGTACGCTTGGCAATCTCGATCGCAATATGTGGACCTTTCTCAGGCGACAACCGACCTAAAAAGGCAAGATAGGGAGGATCAGAGGGTTTGGAATAGAATTTATAGCTGTCTACATCAATCCCGTTGTAAACCGTTGAAACACAATTAAGATTTAGGCGAGCCTCTCGCTGTGCATCTGAGATGCTCACAAAGGGCTGAGTGCGAGCATAAGCGTAAATTTTCTCATTGTCCGAACTGAATACGCCATGTAGCGTATGAACGGTCGGAGTTTTCGTAAATTTTGCGTAGGGCAAAGCAGAACACCCCATGTGAGAATGAATTACATCAAACTCATGGGCACGCTCATAAACCTGCGTCAATTGCAGCATTTCATAAATTTGATACTCCTTTACGAGTGGATCAAGACGCACTGCACGAGCGTGAACTGATTCAAGTTTCGCGAGGGTGAGCGAATCGCCAGTTGCAAACAGCGTCACTTCATGTCCGCGTCGCACTAACTCATCGGTTAGCAAACTTACCACCAGTTCGATGCCGCCATAAGCTGGGGGGGGAACCCGCTCCCACAATGGGGCAACTTGAGCAATCCGCATATAAACCTCCTACAAGGTTAATGGTTCGGTAGCCTCATCACGAGTGAAAGCTTTACTTGCTAGATGCAGCAAGGTAGCTAAGCAATATCTACGGGAGAATCTGTTTTTTGCCAAGACGGAAATTTCGACTTGACATTTTAGACTTTACCTTTGTTCCTACGCTCGTAATATATAGAAGGCTACAAAATTGCATATGCAAAAGTACCGACCTGCTGATAGATTTACAGGGCGCTGCTAGACTGATTTTTTGGAGGCGCATCTCAGTCTAAATAGGTATTTCTATCGCCTTAAAGGCAGATTTATGTGTTCTCGAATTCAACCGTACTTCTACGTGTTCGGTTATTACACCTTTGAAGGGGGAACAGAGGGAGCAGATTTAAGTGCATCTTTGCGATTCTTCCGAAATTGCATTTTGCCTTTGTAATTTTTCTACTTCCACAACAAAACAAATAGTTTTGTTGTGGAAGTAGAAAAATTACCCAAGCTCTTCTATCCAAACTCTATAGATTTCGCTCTATAGACTCCCTTGGTAGATCCCACTATAAGTCCGTACGTTAGCGCAAAAAGAAACCGTTAGGCGATAAATCTGAGCAAATTAACAGAAACTTTGTCAACGTTGGTCAATTTAGCTCATACAAGCTACGTCAGTTAGAGCGCATTAGCAGTGGGTTAACCCGTTTTGTAGCAGACTTCAAGGTCGTCTCCTTGGCCCGTTCGAGTGGTCCCTGCGTTGCTCTAAGGGAACCATCTTCTGCTCAGCGTCTTATTCTTTTTCTCATCCGCCAAACCATACCACTCGCGATCGCAGCACCCAAAAAAGTACTGGGTTCTGGAACTGGGGTACTACTCGTATCTTGGTAAGGCAAAGCATCACCGTGAAGTGCTTCTCGGGTTCGCAATCCTGGTCTGCCGGCGATTCCATCGTCGATCGCGATTCCTTCACCATTAAAGTCCGGTGGGAACTCTATATCGAGGGTGAGATTGTTTCGCTCGGTGGGAAACTCAAAGAGTAGGCGGATTGCAAAAGGGTCACGAGAATGGGTGCCACTTGCAACTCCTGGACTTCGTGAAACAGTAGGTGAACTAGTAGCCAAAACAGTTCCCGCTGGGTTGCGCAGATTGATTTGCCAGTCAGAAAAATTAATCACTTGTTCGTATTTTGGAGGAAGACCTTCAGCCGAGTAAGTGCCATCAAATGAACCCCCGACAAATGGAGCCAGATCAGGATATAGCTGAAGAAAGTCGGGTGAGCGTGGAGCTGAGAACTTTCCTGAGAGGTTGAAGTCAGCAGCACGGACGGGCGCGATCGCTAAGGTGGTCAGCGCTGCGAAAGCAGCCATGCTAGAGATAAGAGATTGCGGCAAATGTTGTAATTGCAATGTTGTTCCTCCGCGCTGGTAGAGTTTGCACTGGGACTTTGCACTGAGAGTTAGAGAGTTGAAGTTGAAATTGCGAGAGTTAAAATTTCAGCACCAATCAGACTTGTTAGGTTTGCTGCGTTCCCTCTCAGATCTGTTGCACGAGAACCAATTAGTGTGTTCAAGCATTGGCTACTAATGTTGAGAGATTTGCCTCATCAGAATGTATGCCTAAAGGCGGAACTATCTAAAAGATTTATGACCTAAATAAATTGAAGATCCGTTAGCTAAAATAAGGGAAATTAGCTTAATTAAGGTGGATCTTGTGCTGTTTGCGGTAGCGTTACGGTTACGGTTGTGCCTTGATTTGTTTTACTTTCAATTTGAATGTGTCCGTGATGATTTTCCACAATGGCATGAGCGATCGCTAATCCCAACCCCGAGCCGCCCGTTGCTTTTGTTCTTGCCGAATCAACCCGATAGAACCGATCAAACAACTTCGGCAGCGCCTCTTCAGCAATGCCAACTCCGGTATCAATCACTTTGACTTGCAGGACAGAACCATTAGAGCGCTTCGGACGAGTTACATTTAGTGCAACCGTTCCGCCTTTGGGTGTGTATTGCACCGCGTTGCTGATTAGATTTGTAAATAGACGAGATAGCTGATCGCGATCGCATTGCGTCATCCAGTCAGCTTCATCTTTGAGATCGAGCGAGAGTGCGATCGCTTTTTCTTCCGCCACTGTTTCTTGTTCTTCTAACACTTCTGCTAACAAATCACTCAGATCAACCGTTGTCCAATGGGGTTGGACAATTCCACTATCTTGTCTAGCAAGAAACAATAGATCATCTACTAGTTTCCCTAAGCGTCTTGTTAGGCGTTCTACTACCTGTAGATGATGACGTTGACTTTGCGGATCAGGGTTTGGATCAGAAAGTGCAACTTGAACATTGGTCTGAATGACTGCGATCGGGTTTCTCAACTCATGAGAGGCATCGGCTGTAAATTGTTTTAACTGTTGGTACGATTCTCGAATCGGCTGCATCGCAATGCCGGACAAAAACCAACCAATTGCAGCAACAATGCCGATCATCATCGTGGTTCCAATACTCAGATCGAAGACGAGTTGACGAACAGGTTTGGTCACTTCAAACCAAGGGTGACTCACCCGCAAATAGCCCAATACTTGCCGCCCAATCTGCACTCGCTGCGTTACCTGACGCAGCAATTGCGTTTCGGAGACATGAACCGTCTCACCTGTAGTATTGACATGTAACGGAACGAAAATCGGCTCTGCAAATGTAGACCACAACGTTTCTCCGATAGGACTAATCCATTCCAAATCGATGTGATCATCTTCTAAAGCAATGGCATTATCCCGAAAACTTTCTTCTACATTGACGCGAATCTGAGTGCCTTCTGGTTGAATCACCAGCGATCGCTGGACGACTTCTACAACGTGATCTAAGGTGTCATCAATACGCTCAATCAAGGTGCTGCGAACATAGAAGTAAACTCCGCTTGCAAAAACGAGCAGAAGTACCGCCGTAATAGTGGTATACCAGAGTGCGAGACGGCGACGGGTCGTTTGAAACATCAGGGTTAGCAAGATTCGAGGTCTAGCCTCTATTACACCTCTATTATTACAACTTTAGATCTTGCCCTATTTTTAATCATTTCAGAGGTAGCACATCGGGCAAATGCCTTCGCTAAGAACAAAGGAAAATCAAAAGTTCATTTACTACATCTGTTATCGCATTTGCTGCCAGTTGAGAGCTGTTTCTGGACTAAAGAACTGAAGAATGCACACTGTGATAGCGTTATCTTTGAGATCTATTTTGATGATCTATCGGACTGTCTCAACTAATATCACTCCTCATGACTGTCTCGCGTACCATCTGTCTGGGCTTCTTAATGGTGATTACGACTGGCACATTGCTCCTCATGTTGCCTTTCTCGACTACTAATGGCTCTTCGAATTCCCCTATCATTGCCCTATTTACCGCTACTTCCGCAGTGTGTGTGACCGGGCTCTCAATTGTTGATGTCGGGAAGTTTTACTCGTTCTGGGGACAGTTGTTTATTGTCCTCTTAGTGCAAATTGGCGGCTTGGGGTACATGACGGCAACTACCGTCTTGCTGTTAGTTTTGAGAAGACGATTGGGATTGCGAGATAAAATTGCCGTTCAGCAATCGTTGGATGTAGAAGGATTGTCTGGACTAGCAGGGTTGATACAGTCGATCATCGCCACGACCCTGTTTATTGAAATCACGGGCGTTCTGCTGCTGATGCCGATTTTTCTGCCCCAATTTCGCGATCGCCCCGCTTTAGCCTTGTGGCAATCGATCTTTCACAGCGTCAACAGCTTTAACAATGCAGGCTTTAGCCTATTTTCTGACAACTTGATTCAGTATGCCAGCAATCCTGGGTTGGTTGCGATCGTTACCGGGCTGATTATTCTTGGGGGCATCGGCTATCAAGTGATTATGGAGGCCTATTTGTGGGGGCGCGATCGCTTCAAGCGGTTGCCTTGTAAACCAGTCTTTTCGCTCAACTTCAAAGTCGCCACTAGTACAACCCTGTTTCTATTAGTAACGGGCACCGTTGCCATCTTCATGACCGAGTTTCGCAATTTCCAAACGCTAGGAAGCATGGATTTATCGGGAAAAGTCTTGGCGGCTTGGTTTCAAGCGGTGGTCCCACGAACAGCCGGTTTCAATACGATTGACATTACTAAGATGACGAGCGCAGGATTATGCATCACAATCTTGCTGATGTTTATTGGCACAAATCCGGGCAGTACGGGCGGCGGCATCAAAACAACCACACTACGAGTGCTGGTGAACTGTACCAAAGCTGTATTGCAAGGCAAAGAAGAGGTGCTGTGCTATCATCGCCAGATTCCGACTGCCTTGATTTTTAAAGCGATCGCAGTGTTGATGGGATCAACTGCAACGGTGCTGATCGCGACGATTTTAATTACCTTAACTGACCCTGGGGTTGACTTTATTCGCATTGTGTTTGAGGTTGTTTCTGCCTTTGCAACGGTAGGGCTTTCGGCAATTGGAACCGCAAATCTATCGGTTCCAGGGCAACTGGTGCTTGTTCTAGTGATGTATGTCGGCCGGGTTGGAGTCTTGCTGCTGGTAGGCGCAATTTTAGGCGACTCTAAACCTAGCTTTGTAAACTATCCTGAAGAAAATTTGCTTGTCGGTTGACCCATTCAAACTATGATTGGATCTACCCCTGTTATCTGTCGGTCGCCTCACCTTGTTGACGTGTCCTTCGGTAACGGTTACCCATCGTTGGCTTGGAGAAGGTTGTGAATCTGTCTTCACTCAGTTTCTTTCATAATCTGCGCTCCGATCGTCGGAATCAGCAGTTTGCTGTGGTTGGTCTAGGACGATTTGGGCGTGCTGTCTGTGGCACGCTGCATAGGGCCGGGCATGAAGTTCTGGCAGTTGATACCGATATGAGTCGAGTCGATCAGGCATTGTCTGATCGGATTGTCACCCACGCAAGGCAAATCGATTCGACTCAGCCTGCTGCGTTGAGAGAAGCTGGACTTTTTGAGCAAGATACGGTGATTGTGGCGATCGGAAACTATGTGCAGGAGAGCATCATCACAACGCTCAACCTAAAAGAAGGGGGCGTTCCTCATGTAGTGGCTAAAGCCTCATCAGAGATTCACGAGAAGGTGCTTAAGAAAGTCGGCGCCGATCATGTGGTTTTTCCAGAGCATGAAATGGGGCACAACTTGGCGCGAGCGCTGACAAAACCTGGCATTCTAGAGCGGTTTGATCTCGATCCAGAACATAGCATCGTTGAACTGATTATTCCTGAAAGTTTTAGTGGCAAAACGATCGCAGAACTAAAGCTTCGATCGCGCTATCGGCTGAACTTACTTGCCTTTAGTCATGACAGCAAATTTATCATCAATCCTGAGCCTGACACTAAGCTTCCTAGAGGGACGGCGATCGTCGTGATTGGGGCGAATGAGGACATTGACCAGCTTCCTGTTTAAGGGGATGAGGGAGGTCTTCGACTATTATTTGGACACCTTCTGTTTGGATACGTTCTGACGGCCTACAGGCTTACGAGGGACGGATTGATTACGGTCAGTACGGTCGCAATTCGTTGATTGGCAGATTGTGTAAAGTGGCCATCGCCAACAAAGTTACTCAGATTTGAGGCAGGCGCGATCGCATGCGTACTGACATAGGGAATGGCTTCTTGACCTAACCGGGGCAACAGCACTTGAATCAAATGATCCTCGTAACCTTTATCGTTTAGCACCACCACAATCGGGAATTTACCGTCTTGACGAGCTGTTGCCGCAAAGTCACTCACCATCGCTTGCAGCACAGATACCTCCTCTTAGCAAAGCCTTTATCAGAGTGAATTCCATTCTCTAGACGATCAAGATGTCGCTGTGCCCAAGCTCGTCGCACTAACCGTACGATCGCAGAGTGATCGAGCCAGTTCTTCTCAAATAAATTTCGATGAATGGGACGATCAGTATTAAAAATCAGTATTAAAAAGTAGCTGGCGTGCGTTTTTGAACAAAAACTAGTTGTTCAATTGTGTCAGAGTTTGCAAGATAAGCAAATTTTCATTTAGTTTTTGGTACTCTACGCAACAACTAGTTCTGAACGATTTTTGAGCATTAAAAATCGCTGGACACGGACTAACGGACTTCAATCTGCCGAATTCAAACTGCTATGGTAACTAGTTGAGTGTTTTGACCGTTAGAACATGTGGTGGTGTTGCATCAGGAGGATAAATGTAGTCAAACTGCACCAAACGCTGCTCATTTGGTTTTAACTGCAGCGTGACTAAGGGTTCGCCTTGTTGTCCACGTTTTTGCACCAAATGAATGTAGCGCGTCTGCGGTAAACCTTGATCGGTGTTGTAGCGTAGCCGCACTGTTCCTCGAAAAGAGGTCTGGTTGCCAGGAGGCTGCAAAAAGCGGACTCCTGCTTTTGTGTCTTCACGTTTTAGCGGCGTTTCAAATGCGATCGCAACCCGTTGAGGCTGATTGGTCGAATTTTGCAGAGGCAAGCTCAGTCGATACTCAATGGCATAATTGCCATGAGCTTGATAAGCCGTGTCAGGATAGCGCTTCACCATCTCAGCGTTTTGATTTTGTCCTGTCCCCAACGTTCCTTTATGTAGCGTACTCAAACCGTAAGAGAACGCCTCTCCCGCCTTTGGAATGCTGAGAGAACGGCTCCCCGGATCAACCACTTGAGCCGTCCATTGAGAACCCACCGCCACGCCTGCGACTCGTCCATAAATCACTGCTCCACTTTTCGCATCGAGCGGCGTCGGCGTTTTATCTCTTGGACTTGCCACATCACCTGTATTGAGCAAGGTTTGCCACTCCTCTAAGGTTGGCGATCGCTCAGCGCCAGTGGTGTCGGTTTTAGCAAACATACCCAAACTTGCCACATACACCGAACCTGTGCTGCGTAAACGCATCAACGTCGATCGCCCATTGATCGGCGGCGTCAGACCCTTTACCGGAATCGGCAAATTCAAAATCATGCGACTTTGCCCTGGCGGAATCACCAGTTGCGCCGGAAAAATGTTTTGCCGTTGCCCGCGTAATACTTCCCCAACCGCTCGCCCGCCTGGCCCTGCAAACACCTTGCCATCTTGATTGTCTTGATACGCAGGCATGGGAAGAAAGGGCGCATCTGGCTGGCTCAAATAGCTGGCGGCTTGCAGAACATCGATCGTGACGGGCTGCGTTCCCGGATTGTTGATCAAAATGCCGAGATAGAGGGAGCGCAGATTGCTCGGATCGCTCACTGCATTTGCAATGTGATGAGCGAAAATGTCAAACCGTCCGTTAAAAGCTTGATCGAGATGAGCAGAGGGAACGCGCTTTCCGGTGGGAGGAAGTGTAGAGAGTAAAATCCCTTCGGTCTGCACGACTTCTGGACTGTTGCTATTAAACACCAGTGTCGAATCGAGTTGACCCGGCAGCGATCGCACCGCTTGGGGTTGGACAATTTCTTGAGGAGTCGGAGCCGGGGTTGCTTGTGCCAAGGTCAACGGAAGGAATAAAACCATTACGAAGCGCGGAAGTCCGGTAAAGGGAGCGAAACTGATCATATCGGTTTAGAGACAGTGAGAGAGCATTCTGGTCATAGAAATCAACAGATTTCTTTCATCTTTGCTCTAGAAGTAGAAGCTGACGCTTGCTGTTTTGCACGATCGCCAAGAAGTCGTGAATCACAGTTTCAAGATTGTCATCTGTTAATACTGGAACGTGAATAAACAGACAACGATAGTTGGGATTCTGTTCCTGGCTGTGTTTGAGTACCGAGTAGTAAAGATAATTGCACACAAAGTTACCCGCATCGTGACTAACACGAGTGGCGACTTCTTGGGAAATGTGAGGCGGACAACGTGTGCCTTCAAGCAACATCTCTAAATCCAACTCAATATTCCATGTTTCACCTAGATGGGTTCCGGTTGACTCGACCGATAGAAAGGGCCGCGACTCTGCCATGCCGCAGCAAATCACAAGCTCTGGCTCCAACTTGGTGATCTGATCGATGACTGTTTGAGGGGCAACCTCAAAATCAACTAGAATCTTTTTGAGAAAATAACAATCGTCGCACAACACCTTTCGCTCAATCAGCGCGTTTAACAAATCATCAGACGAATTGGATTGCTGATGCGCTTCCCAAGTATCGAAGGATGTCAATAAAATTTTCATTTGTGGTGCTGGCTATACCCACTACAATTTACCCACTACAATTTTAAGTACTGCCACTAAGGATTGAAGCTATGTCAACGATCGCCGTGATTGACTACGATATGGGAAATCTCCACTCGGCGTGTAAAGGGTTAGAACGGGCAGGCGCAACGCCCACCGTAACAGATTCTGCGCGGGAGATTGAACGGGCAGATGCAGTAGTGCTTCCGGGAGTTGGCTCGTTTGATCCAGCGGTGCAGCACCTGCGATCGCGCCAATTAGAACAGCCGATTAAAGCCGCGATCGCAAGCGGTAAACCTTTCTTGGGCATTTGTCTCGGCTTACAAATTTTGTTTGACTCTAGTGAAGAAGGAACAGAGCCAGGACTGGGAATTATTCCAGGTGTTGTGCGACGATTTCGTCCAGAACCGGGGATCACGATTCCGCACATGGGGTGGAACCAGCTAGAGTTTACTCGCCCAGAGAGCCCGCTTTGGCGAAAGCTCTCAAGCTCATCTTGGGTCTATTTTGTGCATTCATATTATGTTGACCCGCTCAATGCAGATGTGACAGCAGCGACGATTACTCACGGAACTCAGACGATTACAGCCGCCATTTCAAAGGATAATCTGATGGCGGTTCAGTTTCACCCAGAAAAATCATCAACGGCAGGATTAGACATTCTGTCAAACTTTGTAGAACTGGTGCAGAAGCGTCCTGCGATCGCGGTGTGAGAGGATTGAAGAGAACTGCGAATGAGCGATCGCAAAGTGAGTTAAAAATCAATTCACGATGTCATGAGAGGGATCGTTAGAAGTGTCATTAGAAGTTTACGGAATTCCAACGTGCAGTACGTGTAAGAAAGCGCTGCAATGGCTGCAAACTAACGAAGTAGAGTACAAGTTTGTCAACACAAAAGACCATCCACCGACTCGCGAAATGATTGCAAACTGGGTGGAGACGTTTGGCACTAAGCCGATGCGAAATACGTCTGGACAATCCTATCGAGCGTTGAGCGACGAGAAACAAAGCTGGACAGACGAGCAGTGGATCAACGCCTTTTCAGCGGATGCGATGCTGCTCAAACGTCCACTTTTTGTCAAAGATGGAGCGGCGGTATTGGTCGGATTTAGAGCATCGGAGGACGAACTCCGGCAGACATTAGATCTAGATATTTGATCTACAGTAAACGAAATGCATTCTACAAAAAACTCATGACTTCAGGAAAAAATGTTCTCGGTGGTACGTTAGAAGTCTGCTGCACCTCTCCAATGACGGGCTACTACCGAGACGGAGTATGCAGCACAGGTGCAGGGGATGTTGGAATTCACGTGGTCTGCGCTCAAGTGACCCAAGAATTTTTAGAATTTAGCCGCTCCCGTGGAAACGACTTAATTACACCAAGGTCAAATTTTCCAGGGCTTAAACCTGGCGATCGCTGGTGTCTCTGTGCCTCGCGATGGAAGGAAGCATTTGACGCAGGCGTTGCGCCTCCAGTGGTGTTGGAATCGACCCATGCGGCTGCTATCGAATACATGTCACTGAGCGAATTGAAGCAACATGCGATCGCACCATAACATTTACCCTCACAAGTATAGAGGTTCCGTTCTATAAATTAGTTTTTATCTATCCAATGATAGACGTTGAGAAAGAAGTGTTCATTTAAGTTTACCTTCAGGTGATAAGGCAACAGTTTTACCAACTTCTGCTTATCGCATTTGTAGCGGTTGCTCAACGTTTAACCTGTAGGAGCCAGAATGATCGTCATTGAACGAAGTCGGCAACCACAATATCATCAAAGTTTTGCTCCCCTGAAGCTTGCAGAAAGAACTTCTTTCAAGGAATACCAAGCTGCGGTAACTCCACCGTGAATTTTTCCTTTTTATTTTTGAACGTTAAGTTGATGTTGGCATTGCCCTAGTCAACTTGAGCAAATTTGTTTTTTGTATTATAAAAGATTGCTGTACAAGCCAAGGCTGTGCAGCCTAAATTACACTTGTAAGCAATCAAGTGTCAGCAATCAAAGATTGAATTTCAAACTTAATCGAACAGCATCAAGATTACAAGCAGCCTCAACGGTGCTTAGTTTTCGGGCGCATGTTCACAGACAACTGTAACAATGTTTTCTTATCTTTTGAGGAGATAACTAATGACGATCGCAGATATTGTTTCTCTTCCGATTCTGAGCCACCAGAAGTTGGAAAGCCGCTGTCCCGTTTGTGTCTGCCTAACCCAGATCACAACGATCGCAGACATTCCGGCTATTCCTGTTAATAGCTTGTTGCTTTACACCACTCGATCGCAAGCGCTGAGTGCCCAGCGTTGTGCAATGCACTTGGGCTTCTGCGAAAATTGTGGTCATGCTTTTAATCTTAAATTCGATTCCAGCTTAATGGAATACAGCCAGCACTATGATAACTCGCTACATTTCTCACAGCGTTTTCAACAATATGCTGAAACTTTATCGCATCGACTAATCGAGCGACATCAACTTCGTCATAAAACTGTAGTTGAGATTGGTTGTGGTAAAGGCGATTTTATTAAGCTCTTTTGTCAACTTGGCAACAACTCTGGCATTGGTTTTGATCCAAGTTACGAGCCAGCACCCAATCAATCTGAGACTGAAAATCAGGTTGAATTTATTCAAGATTTTTATTCTGAGCATTACGCCAGCTACGATGCAGACTTGATTATTTGTCGGCAGGTGTTAGAACATATTTTGGATTTAACAACTTTCCTTAAAGAATTAAGACGAACGATTGAGCAACGGTCAGATACGGTTTTGTATTTTGAAGTGCCTAATATGTCGTTTATGATGCAGGAACTTGATATTTGGAATATCTTTTACGAACATTATTCTTACTTCACTTACAGTTCACTTGCTTACTTATTTGCCAATTGCGGTTTTATTGTGCATGAGATTGGCGAGTCATTTGGGCGTCAGTTTCTCTACATTGAAGCTAAACCTGCTGAAGAACCGCGTCATCTATCCTCTGTTCCTTGGATCGATCCAACCCAAACGCGAAATGACGTTGCAGGATTTGCTGAGCGGTATCACGATCGCATTGAGACCTGGCGAAATCAATTTAAGCAAATCAAACGTTCAGGTAAAAAAGCAGTTGTTTGGGGAGCAGGAGCAAGGGGTGTAACCTTCTTGAACACGCTAGGAGATGAAGCGCATGTCGAATATGTTGTGGATATTAATCCTCGTAAGCAAGGCAAATACGTTGCAGGAACAGGTCAGCAGATTGTTTCTCCCGAGTTTCTAAAAGACTACCAGCCCGACATTGTAATTCTCATGAATCCAAATTATCTGAGTGAGATTCAAGCTCAGGTTGCAGATTTGGATTTAGCACCGGGCTTTCTTTGCGCTTAATCTACTGCGTTTAATTCACTGTGGACGTTAGTCCCGAGCCATTCTTCTATCTAGAAGAATTACAGAAACCCCATCCTGTAAGCGGATGGGGTATTTTATTGAGTCTTCAATTGCACTAATTCTCTGGATAGGCCAACAACTCTGCGTACCCAGAGAATTGGTGTTGATTAAAGTCGAGTTGGAAAAAATCCAGAAGTGTGGCTCTACCAAGGTAATAGAAGATATGCCGACACCGTAGAGTACACACGATGGTTCTCGATCCGATTCCCTGCCCGACTTGCAATGGTACAGACGTTGTTCAACCGAGTAAAAAAGTTCAACCGAGTAAAAAAACAATCGCTATTCAAAAGCAACCGAGTCGAAACACTATTACTCCAGAAAAGCTGACAGATGTAATGTTCCGCGCGGAGCAAACAGACGCTAAAATCACTCGCAGCGAAACCCTAGAGGTGGGACGCGTCTTTCTCTTCACAAATTCTGTAGGACCTGCAAATCAACCAATTGAGGCGGCATTGGTTCTGATTCAGAATCTAGTGGCGGAGCGGTTAAGGGCAGAAGGGTTTACCGTTTTAGAAGTTCCGCGTGGGCTAGAATTGGCAGAGGCGATCGCGTGGATCAATCAGCGTGCGGTTCAAGGAGATGTTGCACTGTCGATTCAGACGGATGCGTTTTTTAATCCGGATGCGCGGGGTGCGAGTGCATTTTACATTGTGGGCAATCGAGAACGGCAGCAGCAAGCCCAACGGCTCCTGCAACAACTGGTCAGAGATGTTGCAGGATTGGCGAATCGAGGTGCAAGACCGGATACCGAAACAGCGTTGGGGTATCTAACATTTACACGGCAAGTCAGGATTCCCTCGATCGTTCTCACGGTTGGCTTTAAAACGAGTCCCAGCGATCGCGCCCTTATTCTGCGGAATCCCCAAGAAGTTGCTCAAGGCATTGTGAACGGATTAGCCGTTTGGAGCCGTGCATTGTCTGCACTTGCTCGTGTTTATTCACCAGTCAACGTTAGTGTGAATGGCTTAGTTAATGATCAGCAAGGCATTATCGTTAATGGTAACGCTTATATTCCGGTTAACAGTATTGCTCAATTAAAAGTCAACTTAGCGAAAATTCCGAATGCGAGACGGATTAACTATAGAAACACGACTTATATTCGAGCGATCGATTTACGAGGAGCAGACGTTTTCGTTGGTTGGATTCCAACAGCTCGCACGGTGGTTCTAGGAACGGCTCCGCGCCTTGCTCTCGACAAAATCGAACAAATTATAGGACGGGGGTATCTGTCGCGAAAGGCTCTAAAAGCGCTTCTCAAAAAGGTAAATCCGCAGGTATTGGAACAGTTTCCTGAGATTGTCGAACTGTACTTGGAGGAAGCCGCGATCGAAGGTGTCAATCCAGATATTGCTTTTGCCCAAGCTTTGCTCGAAACAAACTTTTTTCGCTTTAGCGGCAATATTCAGCCGAGCCAAAATAACTTTGGTGCGTTGAGATCGGTTGGCGGACTTGAAGCGGCCTCTTTTCCCAGTGCCCGCCTGGGGGTACGCGCACATATTCAACAGCTTAAAACCTATGCCAGTCTTGAACCCTTGGCTCAAGAAGTTGTGACTCCACGGTTTCGCTTTGTGATCCGAGGTTCTGCTCCCCGAGTTAGATTACTGAGTGGGCGCTACTCCGCCGATCCGATGTATGGAGAAAGAATTTTGGCGATCGTGAGACAGCTTTACCAGTCGGCAGGTTTACTTTGATTGGGATTCGATAAAGCCAAAACAACTCAACACAAACTACTCACGACGGTAATGTCAGGTTAACCGGAATGTAGAATAATCGTACTGGTTCAACGTTGATCGCACCGACTTGCCGATGTATTCCCGTCATCGATTCCCTGGCGAAATTATTAGCTACTGCGTTTGGCTCTAC
>JAHHHO010000046.1 GCA_019359315.1 Myxacorys californica WJT36-NPBG1 | reverse complement strand
TCAAACTCTGGAGGACATGAGGTTTATTTCTGACACTGCTGTAGCTCAACATGGCAGGCGGTTCAGCTTTCGAGCGAGAATAACTATATGTCTTCTAGATTAAGCTATTGCCGATTAAGTCTATTGCCATGATTCGCCTCATGCTCAGGCGATTGGCTTAATCTGCTACCTGCTCATCCTTTTCAAACACCCTCTAACGTCCAGCATCGCTAAATGAAGGAAACTGTTTATGTCACACGAGAATCTAGAGAATACTCACCGTCTGTTTAGGGCTGTTGAAGAACGTGATGTCGCTGGATTGCTTGCGGCTTATGATCCTGAGATTGTCATTCGCGATGCAGAATTGCTGCCTTATAGAGGTATCTATCACGGTCTTGAAGGAGCGAAGCAGCATATTGAAGGCGCTGCCCAAACTTGGAATCCCTTTAAACCCTCCCCAACCGAGCGAAAAATGGATGCTGTCTTTCTGGCGTTGGTAAATAACAAGATGACCTAAACAGGAACAGGCACATCTTGAATTTGCCCGGAGTATTGCCACAAATTGAGGTGACGCAGGAACGTAGCGCGTTGCAAATCTTTGTCATACCAGGAGACAGATGACTGGTCTTCTAACTGATGCGGATCATTAACACAACCCTATTAACCAAACTCAGGCATGCTCGAACATGCTGCTTCCCTCAAATGACTTCTATTTCCTGGTATACACTACTATTCGCAACGATCATCTTCATTAGCGGAAGTGTCATTGGTGCCTTGATGTACGCTGCGATTTCTACTTATCTAAATCTCAAACCGAAAATTGGTTGTCGGGTTGACACTGCTCCGTTATTTGAAGACATGTCTGGCGTAGCTTATCCGCGATCGCAAATTGAAATTTCTGATGGTTACAAGACTTACAGCTACAACCACTTGCAGATTGCGCAAGTGCAAGTGAAAAATCAATCCAAGCAGGATTTTGATCAATTTGAGTTAGGGATCACTCTGTCTTCCAAGGATGCTGTCATTCATCTCGAAGTTCAGTCGCCCGATCGCGACCATCTTGTTAAACAAGTTGATCCGTTCACTTTTACCGAGCCTAAATCTAAAGCTGAGTTAATCTTGCAACCGTTTAACCGAGACGATGCTTATACATTGCGCTTGTTAAGCATCACAGCCGAACCGAACCAACGCTTAGGTGAGATAAACTTTAGTTCACCAGTCGCAGTTCGGTTTGTTGATCTGCCCCGGATTCAAGAAACGATTAAAGACACGGCTAAGTCTGCTACTATCTCGCTCGGCCCCTTTAGTTTTTCGTTTGATTAATTTCCTGCGACTAACGAGTAAGCGACTCCCAACTTTTAGCATTCGCTCTATACCGTCAGAGCGATGTTTGCTGTTAGTAAACGATCAAAACTGTGACCAACGAATTTGAGGATTTTATATGAGCAAAGTTATCGTTTACTTTCAAAGTCTGCGGCTACGCCAATTTTTGATGGCTTTTCTAATTGGACTAACCTTTCTTGTCAGTTTTGCTGTAGGGCAATTCAGTGACCCATTACAAGCACAAGCGGCACCTATAACCTCTGGAGCTAACGCGATTCAGACTCAACCGCAGGCCAAAGCTCAAGCAGAGGGAAAAGCTAGAGCGTCAAGCGGTGGCTTGGTTGAATCTGTTAAAGATACGGCTGAAACTGTCAAAGAAAAGCTGAATTTAGATGAGCCGCTACCTGAGGGCACAAAAATTTTCTTCAAGCAGATACAAGGTGAGGATATCAAAGTGGAAGAGCCAGCCCTTAATGGACAGGGGGAAACGCCTAGAAATGAGTAGTAACTTTTGATGCTGTACAAGATGTGTCTGGCATCTGTTGGCAGAATGAGGATACGCAAATAAAGCAATGTGAAGTGTAGCGCGATTGAGTCAACATTAGTCTAACTACACTTCCATGAAATCAGGACTGTTTTAGGACGCGATCGCATCACTCAGCCAAATTATTTTTTATCTGGCAAATTTCGGAGTGGCACCGGTCGGCCTTCATAAAACTGACGTTCTAGCTTGCCTAAGCCAAACCATAGCGCGATCGCGATCAAGGCCACGGTCGCTGAAACAACCGATGGCACAAACACCGGAAGCAATATCCCAGCGATCAGACTCACGATCACGAATGCGAACCGAATCTTCTGAATATTTGTCAACGCACTGCGACAGCTTGCACAATGAACCGTATGGGAATGGTAGCGATCGAGCAACGCTTCTGTTGATCGAGCAGGCGGCAAGGCTTGAGCCGAGAAGGGATCTGCCTCGAACTCGTTGACCCACCGCCGCAATGCCGATACAAATGTATCTGCCCGCGTCGCTAGATAGAACGCTTTCGCAAAATTAGAGCTCCCGCCCTTTGCGGCTAAATACCGTTCCTGATGATGCAAGAAAATCTGATCGTCTTCCAGAACGTTGTTATTGCCGATGTGGGAGTACCAGCGCGGCGTCAGTGTAATGAGAAAACCAGGCAATTTCGAGGAAAACTTAAACGGGAACCGGGCGAACACCCGGCACTCCCCTTTGCGGATCGGCGTTGCATACACAACGGTGAGGGTCCGACCGAACTGTTTCGAGGTCAGATCGTGCCACATGAGCGCTGGTGCAACAAAAGTGGTGTGCTGTTGTCCTAGCGTCCCTTTACGTGGACCCTCTGCCCAAAACCCCTGAAAGCCTTGTTTACCAGCTTCCAACACTTCTAATTCCACTGGAGCGGCATTCGATCGATTGCCCACGGATCGATGATGGGTAAATGAAACATGGCTCGAATCCAAGACATTCTCTAACAGCGTCAGCGCATCGTAGGGCAAGTCTCGAAACGTGTTTAGACAAACCCAGCCCTCTGGGGATTCTTCCATCGGTTCGATCAGTGGAATTTTGACGCGATCGGCATTCTCTGGCGTTCCCGCGTAAATAAACAGCAACCCTTGGCGTTCAGCCGTGGGAAAAGTTGCTACACAAGCGCGGTTAGATTCATGCGCCGCCTGATCAGGACGTTGCTGTGGAATGCGATCGCACGCGCCATCTCCTTTAAATGCCCAACCGTGGTACGGGCACTCCAGCAATCCATCTGCTGCAATCCTGCCTTCAGACAACGGTGCCAATCGATGTGGGCATTGATCGCTAAACGCTCGCCAGCACGCCGCTTGTTTGTCCCACCAAATGACGAGGTCCTGACCCAGCAGCGTGAACTTGGTTAACTTCGCCTTGTCTAAATCTTCGACGTAATAAACCGGATACCAAGCTTCTTTCCAGTCAAACCGATTTGGATCAACTCCTCCAGCGGAGAGTGCATCAGATTGAGTTGTCGGTTCTTCTGTCAGCATGGAGAGCGCCTTTAAAGTCGTGCTTTATGTATCTTAACAATTCTGGCGCAAGCTGAGCGGCGATCGCCTCAAAGACGGACCTAATTCAAAGACGGACCTAATTAAGTCTGTTGATCGGGCGCAGATAGAATGACCGAATTTCCCTAGCCCTTTAGTTCCCTAGCCCTTTGGGTAGAGGCAGCAATCGATGGATTATTCAGAATAGATGGGATTAGGGTTAGGTTTTTACTTGAGGTTTTTACATCATTGTTTGTTCGTAGTAGTACTTTTGACTTTAAAGAACAGGAAATTATGACGCGATCGCAATTCCCCAAATTTTTTTCCGCAAGTGTGTTAGCGTTCAGCCTCGCAACATTACCGTTAGGATTGCCTGCTTTGGCTCAGAACAACGGTTCGGGTACCTCGCCGAGTGGGAGCACTGGCACAACTGGTTCTGGGAGTGGAACAACGAATACAGAAGGTAGTACAAGCGGCACCAATAACGCACCTGGCTCAACCGGCACGACTGGAACAACAGGTACAGGTTCAACTGGAACGACTGGTACAACAGGTACAGGTACAGATTCAACCGGAACGACCGGAACGACTGGAACAGGTTCAACTGGAACGACTGGAACAGGTACAGATTCAACCGGAACGACTGGAACGACTGGAACAACAGGTACAGGTTCAACCGACACAACAGGAACAGGCGCACCGGGTACAGCAGGTTCAGCCGGGACAACGGCTCCAGGTTCAACTGGCACAACAACGGGTACAGGTACAAGCGGCACAACGGGTACAACAACTGCTCCCGGTGGGACAGGTGGCGTATCTGGTGCAGGAACAACAAATCCAAGTGGCGTAACGGGTACACCAACTACTTCTCCTACTGGTGCTAACACCTCGACTTCTCCTACTGGTGCTAACACCTCGACTGCTGGTGCTAGCGCAAATCAGGGATCTGGTGGCAATTGGGGATGGTTAGGAGTGTTAGGGCTTGCTGGATTGGCGAGCTTACTGAGCAACGGCAGAAGACAAGCCTCTTGAGCATGAGCAGGACTGACACATTTGTCCCCTAGAATCTTCAGACTTGGAACCTTTAGTTCTGGTTTCTTCAACTTGAATGGGAACTGGGAAGCGGTTCGAGTGATGGTCGCAAAACGAGGGGTAGAAGTGGTGTCCTTGTATGTTGAGGAAGAACTGATATCAGTCAAAGACACCAGAAGAATTTGCTCGTGTCCAGAGGCTTGTAAGACTGTTCCGAAGATTAGCTCCCTTGGTCGTGGATCACATTGTGATGCCGAAGGAACAGTCCGTTGAGTTGCTACCGCGATCTGCCCACGTTCGCATAATTTAGCACGAGCTCATCGAGCACTATCGGCTCAGATCCGGTAGTTTCTGCGTAGAACCGAACCGTCGCTTGCGGATTTATCCGGCTTAAGAGTCTAGCAATAGGGTTAATGCAGTAGGACACGAACAAATCCTACTGCGTTTTCTTTTAGGGAAGCGATCGCGCATCCAGAATGAAAAAAGGTAGAACACTGAAGCCAACCGTCGCGATGGGTTGTCGCAAACTCATATTCTCAACTTAAACGCAGTAACTTATCCCTCATTTGTTACTACAGTGAGAACAAATGAGGGATAAGCATCGTCATCGCCTTGTGAATTACGAGTTTTACTAGGCAGAAGGATTGTACTCGATTGGTTCCGGTGCAGTTGAATCAACCATCAAACAGATTAGTCGGCGAGTGCAACTCTCAGGCGCA
Source organism: Myxacorys californica WJT36-NPBG1 (assembly GCA_019359315.1). Taxonomy (GTDB): domain Bacteria; phylum Cyanobacteriota; class Cyanobacteriia; order Leptolyngbyales; family Leptolyngbyaceae; genus Myxacorys; species Myxacorys californica. Next base: position 37,552 of record JAHHHO010000046.1, on the reverse strand, counting down.
CAATGGAACCGTGAAAACGTTCCTCAAGTGTTAGCTCATCGTTGTGCTTACTTGGATGGGTTAATTGGTTCGCCATTACCGATCAACTAAGCATAATTACTTGTAGAAAAAGTGACATGCTCCCTTCGCATTTGATTAGCAATTGTCCTAGAGTAAGAGTAAGAGTTAGAGGTAGTGCGAGTGTCTTATCCTGTGTGTTTGCGAAGCAACTAGCCGTAGCGAATCGAGATGCTGGGACTACAACTATTTCCTCATTAATTTATGACTAGCTACTTACACTTATTGATTCAGAACTGGTATGAAATCTTCTCTCAAGCGCCCAGCCCTATTTCTATCGCTGCTGATCGGGCTGCCGATCGCAAGTTGCGCCGCGATCCGCGACCTCAGCACCTCTCAGCAACAGCCCAGCCAGCAACAACCTAATATTAGTCCAAGCCAACCCCAACCCACACCTTCTCAGCAGGTTGTCGCAACGACCGCTTCTCGGTACGATTTGAGTGCGGTTACTCCAGTCGTCGAGCAAGTTGGGCCTGCGGTAGTTCGCATCAACTCTACCCGTACTGTCCGCGAATCGGTTGACCGATTCGGTATTGATCAATTTTTGGGGCGGCAGCGATCACCAAGAGAGGAAGTTCAACGCGGTACAGGATCAGGATTTATTACCAGTGCTGATGGGCAAATCATCACAAATGCCCATGTGGTCGAAGGAGCCGATACAGTCACTGTAGTATTGAAAGATGGGCGTCGTTTTCCGGGTAAGGTGTTAGGAGCCGACCCATTGAGTGATATTGCCGTTGTTCGGATCGAGGCCACAGATTTGCCAACCGTTCGATTGGGCAACTCCGATCAACTCGTTCCGGGTCAGCTTGCGATCGCCATTGGTAATCCGCTCGGTCTTAGCAATACCGTGACACAGGGCATCATCAGCGCAACTGATCGGTCAACCAGTGATATTGGCATTCCTGATAAGCGCATCAACTTCATTCAAACCGATGCAGCAATTAATCCGGGCAATTCCGGAGGGCCTTTGCTGAACGGTGCTGGAGAAGTGGTCGGCGTGAATACGGCGATTATTCAAGGCGCTCAGGGACTCGGCTTTGCCATTCCGATCAACACTGTGCAGAAGGTTGCTCAACAGCTTGCCACGACGGGACGAGTTGAGTATCCCTACATTGGCGTGCAGATGACAGAGTTATCTCCAGAACTGCAATCGCAGATCAATCAAAGCAATCTCGGGTTTCAAGTCACGCAGACTGAAGGCGTCGTGGTGTTGAAAGTGTTACCCAATTCTCCCGCCGCGCAAGCACAATTGCGTCCTGGTGACGTAATCACAAATATTAACGGAACTGCAATTGAAACTGCTGGACAAATTCAACAGCAAGTGGACGCAACGGGAATCAATAAGCCAATGAGAGTTACGGTGAATCGAAATGGGCAAACGCAAGAGCTGACGATTCGACCGGAAGCACTGCCGGAGCAGAATCTTGCGCAGCGGGGAGGGTAGATAGAGGCGCCTGCGGCAACGCTAACGCAAGGAGGGATGAAGTCAGCCTGATCGTTCTTTCATCCCTCATTCCTATGGCGATCTCTTTCTTGCGTCAGACGTGATCGCCAGCCTCAATCGCTACTTTAAGGATGATCTTTGTTGGCTGTCCTCTCCCATGAGCTATTCTGCCGATCTACTCAAAGACCAGAAAGCGTTAGTCACTGGTGCTAGTTCAGGAATTGGGGAAGCCGTGGCTAGACATCTTGCCCAAGCAGGCGCTGCCGTTGTGGTTAACTACCGTTCCGAGCAGGAGGATGCTGAGAAGATTGTGCAAGAGATTCGAGCCAGGGGGGGAGACGCGATCGCGATTGGTGCTGATGTTTCAAAAGAAGAAGAAGTCAACGCGATGTTTGAGCAAATGCTTCGCGAATTTGGCACAATCGATATTTTAGTCAACAATGCTGGCATCCAAAACGACGCATCGTTTTTAGACATGACGTTGCAGCAGTGGAATAGCGTAATTAATGTCAACCTTACGGGGCAGTTTCTCTGTGCCCGTGAAGCCGCTAAAGAATTTATGCGACGGGGTGTTCAGCCCAATGTGTCTTGTGCGGCAGGCAAAATTATTTGTATGAGTTCCGTCCACGAAGTGATTCCTTGGGCAGGACATGTGAATTACGCGGCGAGTAAAGGCGGTATCAATCTGATGATGCGAAGTATTGCTCAAGAACTTGCGCCTCATAAAATTCGAGTGAACAGCATTGCTCCTGGCGCAATTAAGACCGACATCAATACCGAGGCGTGGAGTTCTCCTGAAGAAGCAGCTGAATTGCGAAAGCTCATTCCGTCCGACAGAATTGGGGTTCCAGATGATGTAGCAAAGGCGGCTGTTTGGTTGGCATCAGACGATTCTGATTATGTAACGGGGACAACGCTCTTTATTGATGGTGGAATGGCGCTTTATCCCGCATTCGCGCATGGGGGATAGTTCTTATATAAATTGCATTCACTCAAGCATTGACGAAAGCCTAAGCTAGGCGTTAGCGAATGATTTTAATACTTGCATCACTAGAATTGCGGCTCGCAACACCATAAATAGGGTGAGTGCCATCCACAATAGAGTTGGATTATGCGTATACCAGGCGATAATTCCTAGAGGAATAAACCCAGCGATCGCAGCGCCCACGACTGATTGTCTTAAGATGCGTCCTGCGGTTAACCCTAGAAAGTAGCCATCTAGCATGTACGCGATCGCACCAGATCCAAGAATTGGCAACAGCCACCCAACAGATTGAGTCACCCCAGCTAGTACGTTTGTGTGATTGGTGAGCAATCGAAACAGAGGAATAGGCATGAGAATAAATGCGATCGCGATGAGCAATCCTACACTCAAACTTGCCACTCCTGAGACAATTAGCAATTGTTTCAACCCTGCAACATCATTTCGTCCCCCAAATAATCCTGCCCACGTTTCCGTTGCAAACGCAAATCCATCTACAAAATAGGCAGTGAGTGTCACAACTTGTAATAGCAGCGTATTGACAGCGAGAATCTCTGTACCAAACGCTGAGCTTAAATTCGTGAATACAGCAAACGTTGAGATTAAAACAAACGTGCGAATGGTGATTTCTCGGTTCAAAACAAATGCTGCTTTTAAGGCTGACGGATCAAGGATTTGATGAGAGAGAGACTGAACCTGCTTCCAAGAAACCGCTTGAGCAAATAGGAGCAGCGCGATCGCAAGCATTACATATTGACTCAGCGCGGTTGCCCAGCCTGCCCCCGCACTCTGCCATCCCAACCGCACAATAAACCAATAATCCAATCCAACACTCGCAACATTGCCGACTACTGATAGCAGCAACACTTTAGCACTCTGCGCTCTGCCTAAAAACCATCCGATTAGAACAAAATTGAGCAGCGTTGCCGGAGCGCCCCAAATCATCGCGCTGTAAAAGGTTTGACCCGAACGTTTGACTTCTTCGGTCGCACTCAACAGCGAGAATCCGATCTGCCCCAACGGAGCCTGCAACAACACCAAAACTAACCCTAGAGCGATCGCGATCGCGCCGTTCCGCAGCGCAATCAGCACGACATCATCCTGATTGCCGCGTCCTAAAGCTTGAGCGGTCGTTCCCGTTGTGCCCATACGTAAAAAGCCAAACGTCCAGTAGAGGTAACTGAACAGAACAGTGGCTAACGACACGCCTGCTAAATGCCGAATGTCAGCTAAATGCCCCAAAAAGGCAATGTCCATCCAGCCTGCTAGGGGAACCATCAAATTCGAGAAAATGTTGACGATCGCAAGCTTAAAGAATGCATTGACGCCGAACCCATTCGATGATGGAGGAACTGGAGAGGGGGACTTCATGGAGTACCTCGCTGAAATGGTCTTACGTCACAAGGGAATCCGCAACACCAATCTGCCTATGATAGTCAACTTCTAAAGTTGTCGCTGGCATTCCTCGAACGAGCGGGGTTCACATTATTATTTGAGACTGGTACAGGATTTGAGTTAATCTTAGTGGCGCTACCCTTGAATACTCATTTCTGCTCATGGCAAACGCTCCTAAACTGATCAACGAAAGTCTTTCGTTTGAAGGTACAGTCGGCTTCTACAGTCATGACTCTAGCGCCTGCAATAGCGAGATGAAATTTGCAATCTATCAGCCGCCGCAGGCTAAAGAACGTCCCCTTCCGATTCTTTACTTTCTCTCTGGCTTGACCTGCACAGAAGAAAATTTTATGATCAAAGCAGGGGCACAACGGTTTGCTGCTCATCATGGGCTGATTCTTGTGACGCCCGATACGAGTCCTCGTCAGGCTGGCATCAAGGGAGAAGACGACAGTTGGGACTTTGGAACGGGTGCAGGATTTTATGTCGATGCCACGAATGAGCCTTGGAATACGCATTATCGGATGTATACGTATATCACTGAAGAACTGCCTACGTTGATTGGGCGATATTTTCCTGTCAATGTTGACCGACAAGGTATTTTTGGGCATTCGATGGGAGGACATGGCGCGTTGGTCTGTGCGTTGCGAAACCCCGATCGATACCGATCTGTTTCTGCTTTCGCTCCTATTTGCGCTCCGATGCAGTGTCCTTGGGGTCAAAAAGCCTTTTCTCATTATTTAGGTTCCGATCAAACCCATTGGCGCGATTATGATGCTAGTGAACTCGTTCGCGTTTCAAAATTTCATAGTCCAATCCTAATTGATCAAGGAACTTATGATCAGTTTTTGACCTCACAACTGTTGCCAGAAGTATTTAAGAGAGCATGTGACAAAGCTGATCAACCGTTGACGTTACGATTACAAGCAGGATACGACCATAGCTATTACTTCATTGCAACCTTTATTGAAGACCACATGCATCACCACGCGATCGCACTCTATGCCTAGAAGATTTCAACCCGTAGACTCAGAGAAAACCGAGGTAACAAAAAATATTCTGATTCAGAAATATACGTAGATTCTGTCAGGGAGTCGGTTCGTCGTCGCGTCTAAAATAGATTGCCAGCAATCCTCGAACCCGGGCGACCATCATGATTCTCAATGACATTGCATCAGGTACACGCATCTATCCTCTCAGCACAGTACGGAGCGATCGCACCCTTACCAAAGACATTCAACAACGCCTCACCAACCTTGGCTTTCCCCTCGGAGCCATTGATGGATTGTGGGGGGCTAAAACTCAAGCCGCTTTTGAGGCGTTTGCAAAAAAGAGCCAAATTCGATCCGATGAACTCAGTCCTAAAACGGCACAATTGCTATTACCTATCGTTGCTTCCACGCCAAAGCCTTCTCCCAGTCCTCAACCTGCGCCAACGCCCAGCCCAGTTTCTAAGCCAACTCCGCCGCCCCTACCGACAACCTTAAGAGCGATCGCAACGGGAAGCGATACGTGGTCTATCGATCAAGTCAGCGCTAGTACAGTGCTATCTAAGGCCGTGCAGCAAAGCTTAGACATTTTGGGACATCAGCCTGGTTTCGCAGACGGATTTTGGGGGGCTAAAACTCAAGCGGCTTATGTCAGCTTTGCAAAAACCTATCAATTTAACCCGAACGAATTATCTCCTGAAGCGGCTCTAGGGATGCTAGAACCTTCGGTTCCAGGAATTTTAGTGGCTCGTCCAACAAAGCGATTAGTCGCTGACGATTATCGCAAGATTGCTCAGTCGATTGGTTGCTCAGTCGCGGCGGTGCGGGCCGTTGCCGAAGTCGAAGCAGCGGGGTCAGGCTTCTTTCGGGATGGACGACCAAAGATTTTGTTTGAAGCCCACTGGTTTTCTGAGTTTACTAGAGGTCGCTACGATCGCTGGTATGGAGATATTTCTAGCCCCGTTTGGAATCGTAGATTGTACATCGGCGGTGTCGGAGAATGGGACCGACTGTATAAAGCCTTGTGTCTGGATCGAAATGCAGCGCTCAAATCTGCCTCTTGGGGTCTGGGACAAATTATGGGCTTTAATTACACCCTGGCTGGATATCGCGATGTGCAACAGTTTGTGCAAGACATGCACGAGAGCGAAGGGAAACAACTGCTGGCGATGTTCAACTTCATTCAAGCTAGCAAGCTCGATCGCTACTTAGTAAATTTAGATTGGGCAGGATTTGCGTATCGGTACAATGGAGAAAGCTACTGGCAAAATCAGTACGATAAACAATTAGCCGATGCTTACCGCTATTGGATGAATGTTGCTTAAACGTTGTTCCTAGCGGTTGAAACCCTGTAGTTGAAGCTTCGTATCAATAACCTCATCTCTTCGGAGGTGGGGTTTGATTTTAGGATGATTCGCTCATTTCGCCGTCACTTCCGTTTGCGTCTCATATCGTGCCCGATGGCGATCGCTAGCCGTGACATATTCAGGGTCGGTCTTGGCGATCTGCCACTGTTCGTAGAAAATCTTGGCAGATTCGGCTTTGATCGGATCTTCTTCGCGCGGCAAAACGGTTTTCGTGCCCTTGGCGTATTTTTGACCAGACTTGTGATTGGCATAGCGCCGCGATCGCGTGTAGCCCATTTGTAGAAATTTTCGTGCCATGTCCATGCCCACAAAATCGCCTTGGGCTTTGTAGTCGAGAAACAGGCTGTAAATTTTAGTGGCAGATTGACGAGCAATTTCTGGCGTTTTGAATTTCCAGTGGGGCAAAATTTCGCTTTTATAGGGTTCTACAAGCAGCACCCCTTGTTCACCTCGACCAATGCGGTAGAGTTCTGGATGCTGCCGGAAGTCGGTTGTTTTGAAGTCTACTAAGTAATCAAATTCCATCTTTCTGGTGGACGTATCGAAATAACTCTATATCCCTCAGATTCTATTGATTTGGAGGAATAGAGCATCCAGCTTGAGTCTGGGCTACCGCCTTAGTGAACGATCGACAGGAAATCTCAGCCTATGCCCAACGGCTGGCGGGGTTCCAGGTACGATAAGAGAGGCATCCATCCGTGTTTGGAACCCGAAATCCGGCTTTGGGTAGATCCGCTCGCCCAAATCTCCTACACTTAGCTACATATTCCAGTGGTCATTAGAGAGCGAGCCAATATGTCGTTAAGCAGTACCAGCAAAATTGCTGACTTGTTAGAGAAAAACGAGACAGAACTTCTAAGAAACTGGCTTACAGAGTTAGAAGCATCTGGGCTGCGCCGAGACGACTTGATGCGATCGACAGAACTAAACCAGCAGTGCCATGAGTTCTTGCGGATGTTTCGCAGCGCTGCTCAGCATGAGAATTTCAGCGATGTTCAAGCGCCCGAATGGGGCAGTGTTCGGCAGCTATTAACCGATATTTCCCGCGATCGCGCTCAGCAAGGATTCACCTCCTCGGAAGTGGCAACCTTTATCTTTTCCTTCAAAAAGCCGTTATTTGACCAGCTCAAACGGGAGTTGGCGCAACAAAACGATCTTCTGGTTGAGTCGATCTGGACGGTGACAGATGTGCTGGATCAGCTTGGATTGTGGACAACCGAAGTGTTTCAACAGGCTCGTGAAAAAGTCATCTTGCGGCAACAGCAAGAACTCCTCGAACTATCGACCCCGGTTGTGAAACTGTGGGAAGGCATTCTCGCCCTGCCGATGATTGGAACGCTCGACAGTGCCCGGACTCAGGTAGTAATGGAAACCCTGTTGCAGCAAATTGTTGAAACAGGGTCGCAAGTGGTGATTATCGATATTACTGGAGTTCCTACTGTGGATACCTTGGTCGCCCAATACCTACTGAAAACTGTAGAAGCGGCACGGTTAATGGGAACGGACTGTATCATTAGTGGCATTCGTCCCCAGATTGCTCAAACGATCGTTCATCTAGGTTTGGATCTCTCTGGTGTGATTACCAAAGCAACCTTGGCAGATGCCTTTGCGATCGCGCTGAAAAAACGGCAGTTGACCATTGTTTCTAAAGCATCTCAATCTGTTTAGGCGCTGTACGACGGCGTAGAATTCAAACTGGATTTCTTTTTCAACAGCATCTTTTTCAACATCATTTGAGGTAAGAACGTGGAACGCATTCCCATTTTGCAAATGGGTCAATTTCTGTTAGTGACGATTCAGGTCGATATGCACGATCGCTTAGCCTTGGCGCTGCAAGATGATCTCACTGATCGCATTGTCAAAACTAGTGCCAGTGGAGTCCTGATCGATATTTCGTCACTGGAAATTGTCGATTCATTTATTGGACGGGTTTTAGGAAATATCGCTACAGTTTCACAGCTTCTTGGGACTGAGACGGTGATTGTTGGAATGCAGCCTGCGATCGCAATTACATTAGTCGAATTGGGACTTTCGCTCTCTGGAGTGCGCACCGCAGCCAATATTGATGCCGGAATGAGGCTTTTGCAGATTTCCTTAGGTGCGCCATTTCATGGGGGCTTAGATGCCAATCCTTGAAACGATCACAATATTGGATTCAGCCGATATTGTGAGGGTGCGGCAGAAAGTGCGATCGCAGACGGTGGCGCTGGGGTTTGGATTGGTCGATCAGACTAAAATTGTGACGGCGGCGAGTGAAATTGCCCGCAATACGTTGGATTATGGCGGCGGTGGTAGTGTGACGCTAGAAGTCTTAGAAAGCGCTCATCGCGTTGGATTGAGGCTGACGTTTACGGATCAAGGGGCAGGAATTGCCAATATAGAATTAGCGCTACAAAATGGCTATACAACCGGAAGCGGATTAGGACTCGGACTTGGAGGAGCGAAACGGTTGATGCACGAGTTTGAAATTACCTCAGAGGTAGGCAAGGGAACCTGCGTGACAACAGTTCGCTGGCGACAGTAGGTTTGAGCAAAATAGAGTCGCACAAACTTCTGTCTGAATATGGTTTGGTAGCGGTGTAGACCTGTGGTTAGACGATGGCATCGCATCTTTCCAAAGACGTCGAAGCTGATCGACAGGTATACACTACTACCGAATGCAGCTTGCTGTATTCCAGCGATCGCGCTATGGTCAAGTGCCAGGCAGATGGATTTCTAAGGTGTTTTGAGTGTTGTGTGATTGAGTCGTGTCATAGTGAATAGAGAATTATTTCTATCCAAAAGAAATCCTGACTGCCGAAGCGCGATTTTATGGAGCTTGCGAAGCGATCGCTCTGAATGAAAACCTGCATTGTATTACCAATTACTGAAGACAGCCAAGTAGGGGAAGCTCGGCGCTTTGTTGCAACCCTATCGAGAGCACTAGAGTTCAATGACAACGATCGCGGCAAAGTGGCGATTGTTGTGACGGAAGTAGCGAATAATTTACTCAAACATGCTCAGAAGGGGCAACTGATCCTACAATCCCTAGCCACGCCTGAAGCGGTGGGCATCGAAATCATCGCGCTAGATTCTGGACCTGGCATGAGAGATCTCAATCAGTGTCTTCAAGATGGCTTCTCGACCGGAGGTACAACCGGAAATGGACTTGGTGCAATTCAACGGCTTTCGACGTTTTTTGAGATTTATTCGCAGCCGCAGGTGGGAACAGTACTCGTCAGCCGATTCTGGGTACAGAGACTGCCTCATTCAAATTCTCCTATCCTGACGACTCTACGATCGACGCCGCGATCGCACCAGCTTGAGCTAGGCGCGATCAATTTACCGAAATTGAGCGGTGACGTATCGGGGGATGCTTGGGCCGTCGAGAATCACCTCGATCGGTGTCTCGTGCTAGTTGCCGATGGCTTAGGATCAGGAGCGTTAGCCGCCGAAGCCTCTCAAGAAGCAGTGCGCGTGTTTCAAGCCAATGTCGCGCAACATCCGCAAGCCATCCTTGAGCAAATTCATGCCGCGCTCAGAAAAACGCGCGGTGCGGTCGTCGCGATCGCCGAAATTCTGCCCACTCAACAAACGCTTCGGTATGCAGGCGTCGGCAACATTTCTGGAGTCATTCTGACCGATAGAACAAGTCGAAGTCTCGTGTCCTTCAATGGCATTGTCGGGGGAAGCGTTCGCAAATTCACTGAGTTCTCCTATGATTGGTCAGTGCGTTCTGTGGGAACGTCTCAGGGCGATTCGCTCTTAGTTATGCACTCGGACGGATTAGCAACCCACTGGTCGTTAGATCGCTATCCTGGATTAATCAATCGTCATCCCGCCCTGATTACCGCCGTCTTGTATCGTGATTTTGTGCGATCGCGCGATGATGTAACGGTACTGGTTGCAAAGCTGAGGCAGGAAGAGCATGTCTAAACCGCAGCAGTCTCCGGCAGGAAGACTGGCACTTCTAACCGTCGAACTTCGATTTGAGCAAGATGTCGTGTTGGCACGTCAACGGGCAAGACAAATTGCGAGTCGGCTAGGATTTGATCTGCAACAACAGACTCGCATTGCGACCGCTATATCAGAAATTGCTCGGAATGCGCTGAGCTATGCGGGAGGGGGTAAAGTCGAATTTGCGATTAGCGCAGAGCGCAACTCCGAAGGAACCGATGGGAGCTTGACACAGCCAATCGCAGGACAAGCACCGCAGGCTTTTCTGATGCGGGTTTCAGACTCCGGACCCGGCATTGACCAGCTATCTGCTATTTTTGATGGGCGCTATCAGTCCTCTACAGGAATGGGATTGGGGCTAATTGGTGCGAAACGGCTAATGGATGATTTGAAAATTCAGTCTGTGTGCGTTAGTTCGGGTGATGCAAAGCGGGGCACGATCGTTGAGTTGATCAAATATTTGCCAAAGCAAACCCCTCACCTGACGCCGAAAGATGTACAGCAGATCGTTGATCATCTGCTTCGCGACCATCCCCAAGACGCTTACGCCGAACTTCATCAACAAAATCAAGAATTGCTGCATACGCTGGATGCGCTGCGTCAACGGCAAGACGACCTCGCGCAACTCAATCAAGAACTAGAAGCTACCAATCGGGGTGTCGTTGCGTTGTACGCCGAGTTAAACGATCGCGCCGAGTCTTTTCAGCAAGCGAGTGAACTCAAGTCCCGATTTTTATCGCACTTGAGCCATGAGTTTCGGACTCCTTTAAATGGCATTCTTGGTCTGTCTAGTATGCTGCTGCGCCGCTTGGATGGAGAATTAAGCGCAGAGCAGGAAAAACAGGTCACGTTCATTCGCCGCTCAGCCACCGCGCTCTCTGACTTGGTGAATGATTTACTGGATTTAGCCAAGGTGGAATCTGGAAAATCTGAAGTCAATGTTGCACCGTTTGAGGTGGCAGATTTGTTTAGTACGCTGCTCGGAATGCTGCGTCCACTGCTTGATCAAAATGAGACAGTGCAACTAGTGTTTGACGATGCTATGAACGACACTACTAAATCAAGTGGATCGCCAACCTTGTACACAGACGAAGGGAAAGTGTCTCAAATTTTGCGCAATCTGCTCTCAAACGCATTGAAATTTACCGAGCAAGGAGAAGTTCGAGTCAGTGCAACGCTAGGCAACAATCAAACGATTATCTTTACTGTTGCAGACACCGGAATCGGCCTTGCAGCCACCGATCAAACCCGAATTTTTGAGGAATTTGTTCAAGTTAATCATTTGCTACAGCGACGAGTGAAAGGGACAGGTTTGGGATTACCGTTATGTAGAAAATTAGCTGCGCTACTGGGTGGTAGCGTTGCTCTAGACAGTACTGTAGGCGTTGGTTCTAAATTTATATTAACGTTGCCTATCTCCTATTCCGACTCGACATCTACAGCGTTAGATGTATCAACTGTTAGATCGAAACCTGATCCATCTTCTGAGCGGGCTGATGATGTAGAACCAAAGCCTGAGTTGATTGCAGATCAACCTCCGCGATCGACTGTGCCAAGGTCTGACGCGGACTCGAAGAAAAAGATTTTGCTAATTGATGATGACAAAGTTTCTCGCTACACGTTGATCAGTTCGTTGGCTGATTTCTATACGGTGATTGAAGCCAAAGATGGGTACGAAGGACTCTACCGCGCCAGAACCCAGCAACCGAACGCGATCGTCCTCGATCTTTCTATGCCTAGATTAGACGGATTTGAAGTTCTCGCTGAGTTAAAAGCAGATCCGCTTACGCAGGCCATTCCAGTGATTATTCTCTCATCTAATGCCCTCACCGCCACCCAAGCGGAAGACCTTGCTACCCATACGATCGCGCTGCTTTCCAAACAGACAGATTCGCCTCAAATGCTGCTGCAACTACAAGAGGCATTACTCAGCGTCGGGTTAGATTGCCATTAGCCAGAAGCTTCAGCCAGCTTTGCCACGATCGCGACTAATTCATCTGGCTCGACTGGCTTTGACAAATGCCACTGAAATCCAGTATCAAGTGCCTGCTGATGGTTGGCTTCTCCGGCATACGCCGTGAGCGCGATCGCTGGAATACGGCAAATCTCTTTTGAAATCGCGGGGAGTTGTCCGGATTGTTCGGTTGGCAGCATCCGAATTTGACGAATCAACATATACCCGTCAATTTCAGGCATTCCAATGTCACTAACCAATACGTCAGGCTTTAACTGGGGTAAGGCTTGCAGCACTTCTATGGCAGAGGTTGCAGTCGTCACCTGTGCGCCAGACTGCTTCAACACAAACGCTACAAATTCCAGTGAATCCGGCTCATCGTCCACCACCATAACGTGGACACCGTTTAAATCGAGTGATTCGGTTGAATCAGGAGCTTGCGCGATCGCGCTGGATTGCACGGCTAAGATCGGCAAATACACCGTAAATGTTGCTCCCTGCTCGTCGCCTCCGCTTTCTGCTTGCACCGTTCCGCCGTGCGATTCGACAAGCTGACGCACAATTGCCAGCCCCAATCCTAAGCCGCCAAATTTCCGGGTTGTGGCGCTATCTTGCTGCTGAAAGTAATCAAACACGTGAGGCAGAAACTCGGCATTGATGCCTCTTCCCGTATCACTAACTTGAATCTGGGCATTGGCATCAATCTGCGAGAGGCGGACTTCAACGCGGTTGCCGTTGGGGGTAAATTTAACGGCATTAGTCAGCAAATTCCACACGACTTGCTGCAATCGAGCCGGATCACCCATCACCATGACATTGGGTTGCAATACTGCCTCAAGCTTGATGGCTTTTGCTTCGGCGGCAAGTCGCACCGTCTCGATCGCCGATCGGATGACATAACTTAGATCGACGGGCATCACCGCTAAGCTCAGTTTGCCGCGCAGAATGCGGGATACATCGAGCAAGTCATCAATCAACTGCGTTTGCAGTTTGGCGTTTCGCTCGATTGTGGCTAACGCTTCTGCAACTTTGCCTTCATCCAATTTGCGAGTTTGCAACAGCCGACACCATCCCAAAATGGGATTGAGCGGAGACCGCAACTCGTGGGATAGCACCGCGAGAAATTCATCTTTGACATGGTTGGCGCGGGTCAGATCGTCAGTGCGCTGTTGCAAGGCGGCTTCAATCTGTTTGCGATCGCTAAGATCCACCACAAACAGAACATATTCATCCGCTTCGCCCTGTAAGCGAGTTCCACTGATCAAGACCGGAAAGTGAGATCCGTCTTTGCGAATAAGTTCTTTTTCGACGGGTTCAACGTTGCCATATTGCTCTAGATCAGCAACCCTTTGTCCGTCCATATCAGCGAACTTCAATGGACTCAAGGCTATCGAGTTCACCCGCTGTGCCTGCTCCTCAGCGTCATAGCCTAACATTCGCAGCAGGGCAGCGTTCGCTTCTAGCAGTTCGCCATCTGATCGGGTAAAACAGATGCCAATCTGCGCCGTTTCTACCATGCGATGCAGCCGTTCTTGACTGCGACGCAGCACTCTTTCTGCACTCCGAAGCCGCAGCAGCGATCGCACCGTCGCCAGCAATTCTTCAGGATTAATCGGCTGCATCAGATAGCCATCCGCACCGCTATCTAAGCCCTCTACTTTATCTCGGCTCGTAATCCGCTCTGCTGATACGTGCAAAATTGGAATCGAAGCGGTGGCTGGATTAGATTTGAGACGCTGACACACTTCAGTGCCGTCAATGTCGGGTAATTTGACATCTAGAATAATCAAATCGGGCTGCTCGTTGGCGAGTTCTAACGCACTAGTTCCGCTTGGAGCTTGCCAAACTGCAAAATTCGCTTGTTGCAGAATTCGGCTGGTGATGTACAAATTAGTGTCGTTATCATCGACGCAGAGGACGATCTGAGGCAGGCTATCTCTCGCTTGAGTTAACTCCAACTGAGCTTCAGAGACGATCTCGGATAAATTTAGAGTGTTTTTAGCTAAAGGCGGCTCTGCCTGCGGGCTTACCTCAGTAAAGGTGGTCACGACCGCATAAGGAACCGAGCCATTCGCCTGAAATAATGGCTGTGCAGTGACCCGCAACCCAATCAGATCCCCATTGGGTTTGTAAAACTCCATCACGACATCTGAGCAAGGCTGACCGGTCTGTAGCGCCGCTCGTGCCGGATAATCTCCAGCGGGACGAGAAGCCTCTGTATCAACAAGTTGCCACGGGTAACGGGTCGCGGTGTGATCTTGACTCTGGGTTGCGGTGTATCTTTGAATCTGCTCAAACGTCATGCCTAGAATTTCCTCAGCCGCCGCATTGCAGGCTTGAACCGTACCGTCTGCCAATTGCAATACTAACCCTACAAATTCTACAGATGAAACGTTCTCTTGACGTTCACTAGAATCAAGCGGTTTTCGAGGTAGCTCAGTGATGGATTGAGAGTTATCTATTCCAGGGTTCTGCATTGATGAAATAGGCATAGCTTCCTCATTATGAGGTAATCGACAGAGAATGGTTAAGCGATCGCGCTTTATTTCACAGGACTGATAACAGCGCCGCACTTATGTCTGCCCAAATAAACAGCTGTGCATTTTGGCTTTCTTGACGCGAGAAACCCAGTCCTACCGCCAGTTCGTCTGTAGGACGTTGCACAAGGGGCTGTCGGTAGGTCAGTTCGTAGTAGCGCGATCGCGCCTTAATGTCTAGGAAATCAAAAGGTTCTTCGATTACTCTACTGCGGGTGCTGCCATAGGCTAGTCTCAAGGTTCCATTGCGGGGATTGAGCGGAACGGTGTAACTCAAATCCGTGGGTTGTGGTGGAGTTGAGCGCGGTGGATTTTCGGCGGAATGCGATCGCGGCTTCACCAACCATCAAACACGCTATTTAAATGAATATCCGAATTTATATATTTCTTGATCTGCTGATGACTTACGTATGTGGCAATCAAACGAAGGCGCATTGTGTAATTATCAACTACCAATTGCTATTCCATACTTAACCAAGTCCACTCACTTCAACGCCATTGATACAAATGTTGAATATTTCCTTCTAAGTCGTTGTAAAACAAACCCATTGTCTGTATTGGTTCTGGTGTTTTGAGCAACGACATTTAAGCTTCTAATTTCGTATCCACTACTATTGTGATTAACAATATTGTGGTATTAACAATCCATCTTTTAAAGCGGCGCGAATGGTGGCACGTCCTTCACCGAAAGAACTGATATGAATGGGATGAGCTGGAGTTCCTCTGCCTGTAGCAGTCTGTAGCATCAAACAACAATCCACGCATTAGAGCAATAGCCAGGTACTTGATACACCTACGAATAGACATTAAAGCAATTTGAATTTAACTATAAAATTAACTATATAAAATTAACTATAAGAGTATAGAGAGCGATCGCCTTTTAATCACGCGCTGCACAAATTTTCTACCTTGTATCTTTAGGCTCGTTACATATTGCAATTTGTTTGGTGAGAGGGTTATGTATACTGCTTGCATTGCTTCAATAAGGGTTTACGATTAGGAACAGCGATCGGTCTAACACGGCTCGTGCACTCCGACCGTCGAGAAGTTGTTTATTGAAATCGAGAGGCGATCTGCGGCGGTTGATGAGCAACACTAGCCATTGCCCACCGCAACTAGGCTATGAACCATGAAAGTGAAATAAGAAAGCCCTAAAGACTTTCTTGAAGATCGTTAAGAGATTAGACAGGTATTTCTATGACAGCACTTTCCACTACCGATTCAATGGTCGAGATTCTTGAGGCACAGCGGGCATTTTCAGCAACTGGAGCTACCAAGCCAATTGAATTTCGCCTGGAACAACTCAATCGACTCAAGGCTGCAATTTTGGAGCGACAGACCAACATTGTCCAAGCTGCCAAAGCTGACTTAGGACGCCCTGAGTACGAAGGCTATTTTGAGGTTGGGTGTTTGATGGAGTTGAATTATATCCTCAAGCATCTCAAATCTTGGGTCAAGCCTCGTAGGGTAGGGCTGCCAGTAACTCAGCAACCTGGATCAGCATGGGTGCAACCTGATCCATTAGGAGTCGTGCTGATCATTGGGCCTTGGAACTATCCTTTTCAGCTATTGATCTCTCCCTTGATGGGAGCGATCGCTGCCGGAAATTGTGCCATTCTCAAACCTTCAGAATTGGCCCCAGCCACCTCACAGGTTGTGGCTCAGTTAGTCAAGGAAACCTTTGACCCCAAATATATTGCGGTTCTAGAAGGAGGCGTTGAAACGGCTCAGGCTCTGCTGGCACAGAAGTTTGACCACATCTTTTTTACGGGAGGAGCCCGTGTGGGTCAAGTCGTGATGGAGGCGGCTGCAAAACAACTCACTCCCGTCACTCTAGAATTGGGAGGTAAAAGCCCCTGCATTGTCGATCCCGACATCAAATTAGAGGTCGCCGCTAAGCGCATCATCTGGGGCAAGTATGTGAATGCTGGACAAACCTGTATTGCGCCCGATTATCTGTTGGTACATGAGGAGATTAAACCGGCATTACTAACCGCGCTGCAGCAGGCGCTCCAAGAATTCTTTGGCGATGATCCGGCTCAAAGTCCTGATTTGGGACGGATTGTGAACGATCGTCAGTTCGACCGTCTGACCCATCTTTTGGAGGGCGAAGAAATTGTAGTGGGTGGACAAACTGAGCGAGAAACCCGCTATATTGCGCCGACTATTCTCAACAATGTCAGTTGGGATGCTCCAGTGATGCAGGAAGAAATTTTTGGGCCTCTCTTGCCAGTGTTGACGTACCGAGATATTAGAGAAGCGATCGCGGCGATCAATGCTCGCCCAAAACCTTTAGCGTTATACCTATTCACACGCAATCAGGCCCTACAAGATATGGTTCTTTCCTCAACTTCATCAGGGGGAGTGTGTCTGAATGATGTGTTTTTGCAGGTTGCTATCTGGGGGCTACCGTTCGGAGGCGTGGGCAACAGCGGCATTGGGGCCTACCACGGCAAAACTAGCTTCGAGACGTTTTCTCATCAGAAAAGTGTGTTGAAGAAACCTTTTTGGATTGATCTAGATTGGCGGTATGCACCTTACGCAAAGAAGCTTGACTCTTTCAGAAAGCTAATTAAATCCTGAACCTCAGCATTAATCCGTTGTGCTAATGGGACGATCGCCAGCGACACAGGTTAGCACTTCATGGCACTGGACTGACGAAAGCAGTTGATACTGAGATGAAGTCCCTTACTGTCGCTGCGTTATCCAGGCGACGAATAAAGTAGAGAATGGGCTGAGAACCTTTGCCTAGACTGAGTTTAAAAAAACTGCTGAGGGTAGCTCAAAGGGCGAAACTTCTGCGGATGCAGCGATTCAAGGGATCTATCATCAATTTTGATCATGCTTTGATTGTGCAGCAGAAGTCATTAGTAAACTACTTGTGAAGGAATTATGATTCTAAATTCTGTTCCTACATTCGGCTGGGAAATGCACTCTAATCGGCCCTTGTGACGCTCTGTAATAATTTGATGGCTAATTGAGAGTCCCATGCCCGTTCCTTTGCCGACTGGCTTTGTGGTGAAGAAGGGATCGAATAGTCGGCATTGAATCGACTCTGGAATACCAATGCCGTTATCAATGATGCTGATTTTGACTAAATTTGAATCATCGATTGTGGTACTAATTTTGATTTGAGCAACGGAACCAGGGTGTTGGTTGCAGTGGTCTTCTAGAGCGTCAATTGCGTTACTTATAAGGTTCATAAACACTTGGTTAAGTTGTCCTGCATAACACTCAATCAGCGGTAAGCTTCCATAATCTTTAATGATTTCAATTCCCTTCTGATCAGCATTTGCTTTGAGCCGATGTTGCAAGATCATCAAGGTACTATCGATTCCAGTATGAATATCAACGGCTTTATAGTCGGCTTCATCCAGCCGCGAGAAACTTCTTAGAGATGCGACAATTTCTTTAATGCGATCGACTCCGACCCGCATCGACATTAAGAGTTTGGGCAGATCTTCCACTAAGAACTCTAAATCAATGTCTGCTGCTTTGTCTTGGATGGTTGTATGCGGCAGAGAATAGTAAGTTTGATACAGGTTGAGTAACTCGATCAAATCGCTGGTATAGTTGCTGGCATACTCTAGGTTGCCATTGATAAAGTTGACCGGATTATTAATCTCATGCGCGACACCCGCAACCAGTTGACCCAAGCTCGACATCTTTTCGCTCTGAATCAATTGCGTTTGGGCTTGCTGGAGTTCTTGTAAGGCGTGTTCGAGAGCGGCGGCGCGATCGTGGACTTGAGTGTAGAGATTAAATTGGCTCAAGGCAGATTGGACACTCCGCAGCAGACTGATTAAGCCTAAGAGCGCATCGTCATCCGGCTGGATACGTTGATGATATTTCGCTCGTTCACGAGTGTTGCCGATTAAAATCAAAAATTCAGGTAGAGCCGCTTCTCCGATTGCGAATCCCACAAATTCATCCATCTCAATCTGCTGGCTCAAGTCCTGAGTTGCAGGATTGTTGGTTTCCTGACGTCCCATTAAGAATTCTGCTCCAGTCGTAAGCGGTTGGAGCGCTGGATGGTGCCACGCAAGGACAAGCGATGAGATTGCAGAATCATCGTCGTAGTATCCATCACACTGTTCTAGATGGAACTGCTGATTTGAGCGCCTGCGAAGCACTAGACAGCGCTCAAAGTTGCATTCGTAGAGAATGAATTGGATTGTGTGCTGAAAGATTTCTGCGATCGAAAACGTTTTACTAAATTGCCTGTTGATTTCATTCAGTCGGCGGTAGATTGCGACTTGAGCATCGCGTTTCTCTTGAGATTCAATCATGCAGCGTTCTGCCCGAACAAGGCGTTTGACTTGTTCAGAAAGTTGCTGATTTTCAGCTCGGAGAGCCGCAATTTCTTGTTCCAAAGCTAAATCAGGCATAGCAAATTAGTAGATGGCTGCAAGCACAAGCGTGTAGTTGTGAAAGCTATTTTTATTCTGGAGCGGTGCAATTTCCCCGTGAGTATAAAGACCAATCCAGGGCAGCGTCGCACCGACTTGCTGCTGCAAGCGCTGTTCCAGCTGGAGTTTTTGCATTTCACCCAGCACCGATTTTCCGCGTCCATAGCAGTCAAATTGGAAAATCAGTTTTGCCGGTTGATCCTGAAGTTGGGCTTTCACTTGTTGGGCAATGAGATCGATGCCTTGAGTAATTTTTTCTACGTCCCGGCGCGTAATCCAGATGCTACTGCCTTCGCTTACTTCCGTTTGCAGCGTCACCGATCCCGCCACTTCATCTTTGCTTGGCAGATATCGAATTACCAATTCATCTTGCGCTTGAGCTTCAGTCGGGGCTTTCAGACCAAAGCAAAATGCCACGATCGTCCGATCCCATGCCGCAATTTCTTCGTCGGTGAGATATTCCCTCAAAACATCAAACACAGGCTGATGATCGAGTTCATAAATTCGGTTGCCTTCAGCACGAGTGATTTTACGCTCATAACCGATGGGAAGACAGCCATGATTCAGCGCCCAGGTAATCTTACAGTCTCCGGAGATTAGCGTCGCCACTACACCATCTGACAACACTTGATCATCGCAGTATTGAAACGTTTCGCGCATTTCAGTATCACTACCTGCAGCTCCACCTAGAATCAGCAGCGATCGGGAAAGCACCGTTTCGATACCTTCTCTTAGGCGATCAAAGTTCACGGTTATGCCATCGGTGAACAGGAACATCGCTTGGGTATCATCACTCAGGTCAGCGTGCAACTTGCTGGCGATCGTCTTGCCAACTTCGGTCGCGTTTTCTTTCAAGCCAATGGCGTACCGATTGGTGAAGCGGATTTCGTCCGAGCGGATGACCATGACGGCGATCGAGAAATTGGATTCATCAGCTTCGTTTTGCACAATGATGCCTTGTCCAGAGCAGCCCGCTAAGGGACAGTTTCCGGTTGCCTGGCGCACAGTTTGAACCAGTTTCTGCTGATCGTAGCCCAGCGAAGCGAAGAGGAAAACAAAATCGGGTTGATCGATGTTTGCATCGGTCAGCGCTTTCTGAACAGCTTCTTTGGCCGCGTGGGTGACGTTCCGAAGATGACTGATTCCAACACCAGCTTGGGTTCCCATTATCCCTTTCTCAAAACAGTTCAAGCTTAGGATGCCCAAGGTTTTTTGGAGCCAACATAACGCGATGGGCAGCTCAATTGCTGCCCAGAAAGCCTTGTAGAACAATGCTAGAAGTTCAGTCCTCTAGGTTAGTTCAACTCTGGCTTGCTTTTGGGGCATAGCATGACCAGATCGAGTTGCCTGTCTAGAGACAGCTGTAGCCATGGAACTTCTGCGGTTCTCGCAGAAGTTCAAAAAGCATCTAATCATTAAAAAGCTTTCATAATAGGAAGTTTCAGCAGGTTTTTTTTAAGACTTGATGGACTGGACTAAAGTTGGACTAAAATTTTAGGGCTAGATCAGGCACAAAATTGAGCGATCGCAGTTCTATCAAACGAAGGTGCTCACTCTCAGGGGGGCGACAACGGGGTTGGAAGCCTAATGAGAGGCTAGATGACAACGACATAAACAGAAAAAATGGAGTGAAACAATTAGATTCACTCCACTGAAATACAAAATGTTGCCTTTAGTCGTGCTTCTCTAACACGGTCATAACCACCTGAACTAACAAGTCAGGTTCAACGGGTTTAGAAAGATGTTGCTGAAATCCTGCTTGTCGTGCTTGCTTTTCATTGACCTCCCCAGCGTAGGCCGTCAGGGCGATCGCCTTGACCTGCCCCCCTTGTTCTGGTGGCAAGGCTCTAATCTGCCGCATTAACATATAGCCATCCATATCCGGCATTCCAATGTCACTCAGGAGAACATCAGGTTGAGATTGTGTTAATGCCCAAAATCCCTCAGATGCGGTTGAGACAGTTGTCACGATCGCGCCGACTTGCTCCAGCACAAACGCCACAAACTCAAGGGAATCTAGTTCGTCATCAATCACCAACACTCGCACTGCATCTAAGTTAAACGACGATTTAGAGGACGGCTGGTCAGGATTGACTGTGGATGGAATGGGCATCAACGGCAGTTGGACAGTAAATGTGGCTCCCAGTCCTTCTCCTGGACTCTCGACTTGAACCGTGCCACCGTGTAGCTCAACCAGATGTCGGACGATCGCCAAGCCCAGTCCCAAACCGCCAAATTTACGGGTTGTTGCACCATCCTCTTGGCGGAAATAGTCAAACACATACGGTAGGAAATTAGCCGGAATCCCTTTGCCGTTGTCGCTGATGGTGATTTCAGCTTGATCATTTACCTCTGCTAATCTCACCTCAACTCGACCGCCTGTGGGAGTGAACTTAACGGCGTTGGAAAGCAGATTCCATACTATCTGCTGTAGGCGGGTTGAGTCGCCTGAAATGGGTCCTACTTTAGAATCTAGGTCTGCTTCTATCGTAATGGATCTCGCTTCCGCCGCGAGTCGCACCGTTTCGATTGCCGCTTGAATCGTCGATGCTAAATGGATTGGAACCACATTCAGACTTAGTTTCCCTTGCAGAATCCGGGAAACATCCAACAGGTCTTCAATCAGTTCCGATTGCAGCTTGGCATTCCGTTCGATCGTCGTGATGGCTTTGGTCGTTTTGATGGCGTCCAGATTGCCCTTTCGGAGTAGTTTTGCCCAACCCAGAATGGGGTTGAGGGGCGATCTCAGTTCATGAGACAAGACGGCTAAAAATTCATCCTTAATCCGGTTGGCGGCTTGAGCTTCTTCCCGTGCGGCTTCTGCTGCCGACCGCGCTTGCTGTTCTGCCCCAAGCAGGCGTTCCCGTTCAAGTTCAGCTTGTTTGCGATCCGTGATGTCCCGTGAATAGATTGCCAACCCACCGTCGGCGGTAGGATAGGCCTTGTCAAGGAACCAGCTTTGGAACGGCTCATAGAAAATTTCGTATTCGACGGTGATGCGCTCAGCCATGGCGCGGTGCAGTTGCTTGTAGGCTTCATTGCCGACAGCATCCGGGAAGAGGTCCCAAACGTTGTTCCCAATCAAGTCAGATAAATTCAGCTTGGCTCGGCGCAGAAATTCCTCGCTAGCGAAGATGTAACGCCAGTCCTTGTCAAGCACGAGAAGCGCATCGGTGATGCTGCCGACGATACCGCTCAGCATATTTTCGCGATCGCGTAATGCAACTTCTGCCTGCTTGCGCGCAGTAATGTCATAATTGGCACCGACGTAAGATGTCACTTCGCCTGCTGTGTTTCGGACGGGCAAACCACGGGACAAAATGGTGCGATAGTGATTGTCCTTTCCGCAGATGCGGAACTCGAACTCCCACAAGCTCTCGGTCTGCACACAGGTGTTCCACGCTGCAACGGTTGCTTGTCGGTCGTCGGGGTGCAGAAGCGTTTGCCAGGTTTGCTGATGCTCCTCCAGCGTTTGCCCCGTCATATCGAGAAATACTTGGCTCAAGTAGGTGGCATTGCCTTGCACATCGGCTTCCCATACCCCAAACGGAATCAATTCACCCACAATGTGATACCGCTGTTCAGCTGCCACCCGCGCTTCCTCTGCCTGTTTACGATCGGTAATGTCGGCCACAAAAACCGTTAGGCTATCAGCTGATGGGTAAATTCGGTGTTCGTACCAACGCTTCCAGGGAGCGTAAAAGTTTTCAAACTGCATTGGGGTTTGGTCACGCATTGCCCAACAAAAATACTGATAGACATCAGTGTCAACCGCAGCAGGAAACATTTCCCAAACATTTCGATCTAAAATTTCTTCTCGCGGCATGTCAACGATTTCGCAGTGACGATCGTTGACATAGGTAAACCGCCAGTCGCGATCAAGCACATAAAAGCCATCTCGAATGCTTGCCAAAATCGTTTCAACTTGCTGATGTGCCGATTCTGCTTCCAGGCGTAATATTTGCTCTTGCTGAGTGGCTTCCCGTCGGAGTTGAGCCAGCTTCAAGGTTCCCTCCACCCGTGCCAGCAGTTCACGGGCAGAAAACGGTTTAGTCAGATAATCATCGGCTCCGGCTTCCAATCCTTCGATGCGAGCCTCTTCTCCCGCGCGAGCAGAGAGCAGGATAATTGGCACTTCTCGCGTTTGTGGATCGGCTCGCAGGGCTTGTAGCAAGCCAAACCCATCGAGGTTGGGCATCATCACATCGGTCAAGACTAAATCTGGAATCTGCCGACGAATAGCAGAGAGCGCGGCAGATCCATCCGGCACCGCCTCGACCTCATATCGCTGACTTAACAGCCGCCGGACATAATGACGCATGTCTGCGTTGTCGTCAGCTAAAAGAATCCGAGCCGTTTGAGCGGTTTGAGTGTTGTTCGCGTAGCGTTCCGGTGGGGAAGAGGTTGAGTTTTGAATTGAAGATTCAGCATTGAACTTAGCATTTTCTGGTGAAGTGGCGCGATCGCGAAGCGAGTCCGCAGAACTCCGCCCGACTGAGAACTCAGAATCCTCTTCAGGAAGCCACCGCAGAGCTTCTTCTAAATAGGCATTTCCGCCTAGCGCGGTTGACGCTAACGTGCGAGTCGTACTAATTCGATCTTGAGGGAGATGAGCCGTTCCCGTTGGGATAGAGAGGGTGAAACAGGTGCCTGCTCCCTCTACACTGGTAACGTCGATCGTGCCTTGATGCAGCTTGACCAATTCTTGCACCAAAGAAAGTCCAATGCCCGATCCTTCGAAACTGCGTCCCTGTGCTCCTTTCACCCGATGAAACCGCTCGAATAAATGGGGCAGCTCTGCGGCAGGAATGCCGATTCCGGTGTCTTGCACCATTAACTTAACGTGATCGTTCTGCCACTGCAATCTAATCGCAATTTCTCCTTCAAAGGTGAACTTAAAAGCATTGGAGAGCAAGTTGAACACAATCTTCTCCCACATTTCTCGATCGACATAGACTGACTGAGGCAGAGGTAGACAATCTACGACCAGACACATCCCGGCTCGTTCGATGGCAGCACGAAATACCGATGCCAATTCTGCAGTAAAGGCGGCTAAATCGATTGGCTCATAAGTAGCTTGAACCCGTCCGGCTTCAATGCGGGAAAAGTCAAGCAGCGTGTTAACCAGCTTTAACAACCGCAATCCGTTGCGTTGGACGGTTTCAATTCGCGCTTGCTGGTTCGCCGATAGCGGATCGTCAGGGTCACTCAGCGCATCCTCTATCGGCGACAATATTAGGGTGAGGGGAGTCCGAAACTCGTGGCTGACGTTACTGAAAAAGACCGTTTTAGCGCGATCGATCTCAGCCAGCGCTTCTGCCCGGTTGCGCTCTGCTTCGTAAGCACGGGCATTGATCACCACAGTGGCGATATGCCCAGCAACCATCTTGAAAAAATCGCGATAATCGGCATCAAAGGCACGTGCCGGATTGATGCCGACAACCAGCAGCCCCACGATCTTATCTTGTCCAGAAGCTTGAACGGGTAGAACAAAGGCTTGATCGATGGGTAACGATAATACTCCCGTTGGAACTTGGCCAAATCGAGCCGTGAGATTCTCGATCAACTTAGGTTGTTGCGTTTGCAGCACCGATGAGAATGACCAACCATCTGTTGTAACCGACGAAGCAAAATCCACGATCGTGGGGAAGGAAATTGTGCCAATGGTTGTCGGCGTTTGTCCCCGTAACATCGCTTGGGGTTTGTCGGCATCAAGTTCGTATAGGGCTGCAAACGGAATATCCGAGGCATTGTTCGACAATGTTTCAAGCGTGAATTGAAACACTTCATCCACCGTTTTCGCATCGCTTGATTGGGTTGCTAAGTCTTTTAGGGTGGCCAGCCGACGCTCACCCAGAACCCGCTCCGTTGTCTCGGCAACGGCTGTAAAAACGCCTCCGACCGCTCCGGTTTCTGTAAAAATTGGGCTGTAGGAATACGTATAATACGCTTCTTCTAGATAGCCAGAGCGCAAGACCGGAATGAGTAAATCATTGGCCCACGTTGCGATGCCCGTTTCTAGCACACCGTTTAACTGTGGTCCCACAATATGCCAATTCTCGGTGAAAATCATTTCACCAGGACAACCGAGTGCTTTGGGATGCCGATCACCAGGAATCACGCGCCAAGCATCGTTGTAGAGCAGCACTAATTCTTTACCCCACCAAATCACCATCGGAAAGCGCGAGTTCAAGCAGATGCTTACAGCT
Source organism: Myxacorys californica WJT36-NPBG1 (assembly GCA_019359315.1). Classification (GTDB taxonomy): domain Bacteria; phylum Cyanobacteriota; class Cyanobacteriia; order Leptolyngbyales; family Leptolyngbyaceae; genus Myxacorys; species Myxacorys californica. The sequence continues at coordinate 12,270 of JAHHHO010000046.1, read as the reverse complement.
GTCTTCAGGCTTGATGACCAAACTGAAACAGGACCGAGAGGCGTTTGTGACCACTCGAGAGCACGCATTTGGACGGCGAGTTCGCTATCGCCCGGAAAGAGTTGATCCAGTTCGTAATCAGTGTCAGGCACAGCTCTGAAGGAATCGCTCAAAGGAGCAGTATTGACCTGACTCGATGCAATGGACTCGTTCTTCATGCGTTGCTTCCTAATACACTGACAATTGTCTCTGTTAACGTGTCTTTAGTTAACGGTTGGGGTTAACGGTTGGAGCGCAGAAATTAGGTGAATGGTAGAGTGAGAAAGCCTCAAATTTCACCCCTTGCTTGCTGTGTCTACTCCTTTTTTGTTCAGATAACAGCACTTTTGGCCTGAGGTCATTCTACTTAATATGCGCTCGTACTGTCGTTATACCTTAAGCTGTAGCTTCCCCAAGGGGAGCGGGATTTAGAGGAGATGATACAGAGGCAGGGTTGATTTGTTGGAAAATGGAACTGCGCCATCACTGAGAGGAGAACATACGTTGCAACACTGCGATCGCCGATCGAATTTCGATGGCAAAGGCAATTGTCTTAATGTGCAGCAAAGTGAATCGGGTCTTGATCCCGCCGATGTTGGGTTGGAATGGGAAGACCTTGCTCATCACCTGCTAGCGCAGCAGTTTTCTCCAAAGCCTCCCTCAGCCGCTTAGCTGCATAAATCGACATATCACGAGGCACATTGATGCGATCGCGCAAATACCGCAGCGCAAAGTCAGAGTGGGTTGGTGGTGTACAGGCTTCGCCAGTCATCATGAAGGTTAGGGCACACCGCAGGGCTTCATCAACGATCTGGTCATCGGCAGGGTTGACTCGAATAATATTGGCGCGGTGCTTGATCACGCGGTGAAGGGCTTCCGCACGGGAGTGTTGGGGTTCTGGGTAAGCAACGTCAGGTAACCCGAACCAAGGCCCGTTATCCACTCGATGCTTATTCACAAGCATTTGAGGTTCGCCATTTTCCCAACAGCCTCCCATCTGGGGCGGTAAGTCATGGGCATGGGTGTGGAAGTCACTCTGGGTGCCGCAATAGGTGGAACGGCTTTCCATGGCCTCAAACCAAGCCGCCAAGTGGGGGTTGTCCTCTCGAAGCGAGTAGCCCTTGTAGTAGTACAGGCTAGCGTTCATGCGTTCGACATAGGGTGTGAAGATCACATCAGCAGTGCCAAACTCCTCTAGAAAATAGGAACCAGGGGTACGGGCTAGGGCTTCCTCGACTTTGCCCACAACTGCTACAAATTGCTCTCGGTTGCGCTGCTCTTGCTGAGCCGACATCACTGGGTAGCAAAGCCAGGTACACCAAGCTCTAAATAAAAGTCGCTCCAGTTGCCGCAGCGGGAGTACTGTAGAGTCTTTCATGCCCTGTCCTAAAGGGCCAAAGACCTGTTCCAGGGCGATTAGAATATCATCACTTTCTGTGATCAGGCGTCCATCTAGTTCGATCGCAGGTAACATGCCGGATGGCACCTTGCGTTTGTACCAGCTTTCTTTCTTCCCGTAGCAAAACATTGTGACTTTTTCAATGCGGTAGGGAATTTGTTTTTCCTCAAGCCATAGCCAGACCTTCTGGCAGTAGGGGCACCAAGCATGGTTGTCACGATATAGCGTCACCCGCACATCCGATTCGCTGCGACCAAAAAGACGCAACCGAGCTTGAGCTGTCGTGGGTCCATGAACGGTATCGACTTGAAAGTTCGTGAGTGCTTGTAGTTCTGTCCAGCTTAGGGGAGCAGTGGTCATGCGGGTGTCCTGAATGGTCTCAAATGAATGGTCTCAAAGTTATTAGCTTACAACGGCTTGGCGATCGCTTCATGGCGAGGAAGCCTCACAGAACTCGTTTGCCAAGGCAATGATGCTTGCGACGTTGGCGCAAGAGTTGTGGATAAGGGTAATGGATGCCTTCAAGACGATCAGGGAAATCGATCATTGGGCTGTCAAAATTAATCAACGGTTGAAGAAATGGTTGTCGTTCCAACAAATTGATGTCATTGAAAGAGAAAATCTTACATTGTAAGTTCTCAGTTGAAGCGATCGCTAATCCTAACCTATAAGGGATGCTCAAAAAATTACAGCTCCTTGAGCTAAATTGATGACGCAGTCTATGAGCGGACGCCATTAATCTATTAAAGCGAAAAACAGTTTTACCAATATCTTTGGAGCCAAGAATTGGGTCTAGGAGAATTGAGATTGCAAACAGACCTGATAGAATGCAGACAACGTTTTACTGTCACTAGAGTGAATCTAATTGTTTCACCCTATTCTTCTTACCGCTCTCGCTGCAATCCAGCATTCTATCTTGCTTTTAAGGGCGCTGTCACTTTGCGATGTCGAATTGTTTAAGCCAGCAGTTCAAGCCTCTCGATAGATTCGGAAGTGATGAGGATCGAGTCTAAAATCAGTGTGGATTAATGAAAAACGCTGACAGGAATTCCTTGCAATGCCGGATGTCTTACTAATTGTGGATGTGCAGATGGGCTTTATCAACGACTTCACCCATCACATTCCGCAGCGCCTCGTGCGGCTCCTTCAATCTCATCAATTTGATGCTGTGATATTTACACGCTTTATCAATGATTGTGAAGGACCGTACTCGCGGTTCTTGCAATGGCATGGGTGCGATCGCGAACCCGATACCCAATTAGTTTCCGAGTTACACCCTTTTGCTCAACCTGATTTAGTGTTTTGCAAAACAGGAATCTGCGGTCTTCCCGACCAGTTAGTGAACTATCTGCGTCAGCAATCGGTTGAGCAAATTTCTGTTGCTGGCATTGATACCGATATGTGCGTGTTGAAGATTGCCATGGATTTGTTTGATCTGGGCATTGAGCCGGTCGTCTTAATCGATTGCTGTGCGAGTACGGCAGGCTTACAAGCTCACTTAGCGGGGCTAGCGGTCCTCAGTCGAAACATTGGTGCCCAACGGCTCAAAGAAGCGGGGGTCGGCGATGGAATGCTGGCTGCACCTTAGGGTCGGTTCTGCCAAGTGATTTCTTAATTTCTCCAGGCTAATGCATGAGTGCGATTGCTAGATTAGACAAAGAAGAGATATCTACCAAGGCTGATCGCAACAGCATTCATGACTTTCCATGCAAAATAGCGACTTCAAGGTCAATAACCGCAAATTAGCAAAAAATCCGAGAAAGGCGCGATATCATCGAGCAGTTTGGCTAGGTGGCATCGGTTGTATCGCACTTTTGTTTGTGACAACGGGATGCGAACAGATCAGAGAACGGTTTCCTGAGTTCCCGAGCATTGAGCGTCCTTCGCCCCGATCGTCAACGCCTCCGACCCCTGCACAATCGGCTACCGCAGCCCGGATCGAGACAGCAATTCATCAACAAATTAATCAAGTGCGGCAACAAGATGGGTTGACTGGGTTAAAAACCAACGCTCAGCTTGCGGCGGTTGCTCGACGATATAGCCAGCAAATGGCAGAGCAGAATTTTTTCAGCCATACTGGTCTCGATGGCACTACGCTAGCAGACCGAGTTCGTGCCGGTCACATTTCCTATTACGTTGTAGGTGAAAATTTGTTTAAGGGAACAAATATTGCTCAACCTGCTCCAATGGCAGTTGATGGGTGGCTCAATAGCCCAGGACACCGGAAAAATATTCTACGTCCGGTTTTTTCTGAAACCGGAGTTGGTGTCTGGAAGAAGAACAACACGTATTACATTACTCAACTCTTTCTGCGGCAGTAAGTGATAACGCAACTAGTTTCGTGACTATTCATCGATCGTCTATTGCTCAACTCGCCAAAATTCTCGGGTTGTGCAGCAAATTTCAGGGGATGACGGTAGTCCTATTTCTTAAAGGATGGAGAATAATTACGATTTTTAGGAGGCTTGTCAGGTGAGGCTCCCAGAATCAGGCTTTTTTCTCTGTCTTTATGTAAGCGCCACTGAATGGCCCCGATCGCGGGCCGTCTGCAGGTTGTGTCGAGTTCTGGGTTATCGGAGGCGATCGCCTCGACTGTGGAATGCGTCGAAAATCAAATCGTTGACAGCGTGAAATGATGGTTGGAAGAACACGTTGAGGATCGGTTGTGGCAAGAATAAAGACCACGCGATCGAGCGGTTCTTCTAATGTTTTGAGCAACGCATTGAATGCGGCATTGGAAAGCATGTAGACTTCATCAATCACATACGCTTTGTAACGACATTGAACAAGAACGCGGCGTAACGGCTAAGTTGAGCGACGGCTCGTGTCCTTTTCCTCCTCACCAAGATCTCTCGCTCGTCCGCTCCAACGTTTTGTTAAACCGCGTTTTCGCGATAAGCTTACAACCTCTCTTCCGCTTTCATCTTGCTGCTTTTGCAAATCAGCAAAGATTGCTTTCAAGTCATGATTGAATGACCGAGAGTACTCTTCACGAATTCTGTGAATCTCTTCTACAATTTCATCCTGAAACATAACTAATCTTCAAGAAGTTCATAGGGTGTACAAAGAATCGGTAACTCGTATCCGAAGTCAAGACTGATCTCTGCCAATTTTCCCTGAATCTGAGCATTGGCAATGTGCTTGCAATTCCATGTCAGTAAGTAATCCATTCCATGAACGGTCGCCGCTGCGATGTGAACAGCATCAACATCAGCTTTTGAGGGAAGGTTACTGCGTCCCAGGAATTGTTCTGCTAAATCAAGTACGGACTGGTTCAGTTCTAGTAACGGAAGATCACGGAGGATCTCTAGTCGTCGAGATGCCATTTCAGCGTCTCCTTGGGATACTTCTTTTAGAACGGCTTGGGATGTGTAGAGGTTAAAGATACCACGGCGCATGTCCCACCACTCTCGCGTTACTTCGGTGTTTGCAACTAGGATAAGATTCCTGCTCGGTCGAGCCGTGAGGTAGCCTAAGATGCTGGTTTCGATGTAGACAGTTTCACTCATGCACGACCGTTCGGAAGCTCCTTGATTTCAACTCACACCATTGATTGTCGTTGAGATGTCGGTTCCTTTTTTTAACCTATACAACCACGCATCTTTCTCGAAGGCTATGTTAGACCGCAATACTCAATTATTAACATCTTTCGTATCAACTGCTGTAAGAGTTACACTACGTCGTCCTTGATGCAATCCACGGTTAGCTCGAATTGACCAGTAACCTCTCAAATATTGAAGTCTTTGACTATGTCCATATAGTGATTCTCCGCCTTCAGGAATCCGTACGTCAAATCTTACGCTGAAACAATGTAGATAATTTGGTGGCTGATTTTCTGGTAACCCTCTACAACTGGTGTACAGGATGAACCAGTCATCTTCATAGCTAACCGCTTTTTGCCCCTCAGCAAAAGCCTCGAAATAGACATCTAAGTAAACAATCTGAGCATCATGGTTAGAAATGAAGTCGGTGAAATCTTTTCCAAGTTGGAGATTCCCAATTTCTCCAGAGAAATTGGGAATCTGAGGCTTTGAAGGAGCTTGTATAGTTGTAGAGTTATCGAAGGTGACTCGAACATCACCCTTAGAAGCATTGATATTCGGACTGTTGTTACCTCCAGTCTTTTGTTGGATGCTAGAGTTAGATAATAAGGTATACGCAAGTGATGCGAATCCTGCTAATCCTGCAAGAACACCTACAGCTACAACAACAGGATGATCTCCCCAGTTTTTCCACGCCATACTATACGCTTCCGTAATAGCTATTTAAGGATAGTTTCTTTTCATGGCTTGATGATCTAGACTTCTGACAATGCGAGTGGTTATTAGAAATAACTATACCCTGCGAGTAATCCTGTCGTCTACTTCGCTTCACCAAAGGATAAAGCGGTCTAACTTGTATTTAGACGGATCTAGACTGCCTCCTTCTGTCCATCTCCTCTGAATTGGAATCTTAGACAGACCCACATCTGCATAACACTCCGAATTAGGACGTTAGCTGGATTGATCGTCTGTATATCTCCCCAAAAGGATGCTAGACAGACGAAGATCTGTTTAGCACCCTTATACAGTAGGTAATATAGCGAGCTGTCCACATAATATCCTCGAAGATGAAGAGCACTCTTGTCCCTTCTGCAAAACTCTAGTATTAATCTCTAAGCGAGATTTGATGTTGAGTTCCTTTATTCTCAGATGTTGGCTTATTTATTGTTGGAAAGCTGCCCCAACCTGCGCGATCGCATAGTTAACACGATCGCACTTAACCCAAAACTTTGTATGCGGAGACTGTCATAGCGTAATTAACTTGCGCGATCGCATTCCTTAGGAATGTTTCGATTACATCGACTTGCGCTTTGGCATTCCTAAGGAACGCTTCGATTACATCGACTTACGGTATGTCTACATCAACTTACGCTTTGGCATTCCTAAGGAACGCTTCGGCTACATCGACTTGCGGTATGGCTACATCGACTTGCGCCTTGGCATTCCTAAGGAACGCTTCGGCTACATCGACTTGCGCCTTGGCATTCCTAAGGAATGCTTCGGCTACATCGACTTGCGCCTTGGCATTCCCGACTAACGAGCGATCGCCATAAACCAATCTGTTCTGAACAAAGGATCGACTCTCGCTATCAATCCCGCTGTGTTTTCCGACTAAGATGACTCTCTCATGCTCAGGAAGCAACCCCGACAACCCATTGGTCTCGCCATCAACCGCCATCTAAAGTTGCGCTCAACAACCTTAAACAGCGAACCCACCAAGCTGATATGAGCAGTGGAGGAGGCTGAGGATGCATCTTATCACTCCTCCGTTTCTGATGCCCTTCTCCTACGGGAGAAGGGCATCAGAAACGGTCTGCGACTCACTTTGTGAGGAAGGCAGAAGGCTCAAACGTAGTCCGAGCCATGTGCAGTTTTATCTAATTCACACTCCTTAACCGGCACTGACGGCTAACTTCTCCTCCTCATCTTTCGAGAGCACGCGACCTTCATCTTCAAATCCGGTAATTTGATTGAAGTTGAGATAGCGGTAGAGATCTGCCGCGAACGGATCGATCTTGTGCTTCACAATGTTCATGTATTCCTCAACCGTAGGCATCTTGCCCAAGAGCGCGCAGACCGCCGCTAGTTCCGCAGAGCCAAGATACACTTGAGCGCCATTGCCTAAGCGGTTGTTGAAGTTGCGCGTCGAAGTGGAGAACACCGTCGAACCGTCGGCAACGCGGGCTTGGTTGCCCATACAGAGCGAACATCCCGGCATCTCGGTTCTCGCTCCAGCCGCCGCAAAGACCCCATACACGCCTTCTTCTCGAAGCTGTTGTTCATCCATCCGAGTTGGCGGTGCAACCCACAGCCGCACCTTCACCGTGCCTGCCCCTTCGAGAATCTTGGCAGCCGCTCGGTAATGCCCAATGTTCGTCATGCACGAGCCAATGAAGACTTCCTCAATCGAATCGCCTGCACATTCGGACATCAGTTTAATGTTGTCCGGATCGTTTGGAGCCGCGACGAGCGGTTCTGTGATTTGATCCAAGTCCACTTCGATGATGTCTGCATACTCTGCATCGGGATCCGCTTGCAGCAGGTGAGGATTGGCTAACCAGTCTTCCATTTTGCGAACGCGGCGTAGAATCGTGCGCGCATCGCCATACCCACGCGCCACCATGTTTTTGAGCAAAGCCACGTTCGATCGCAGGTATTCCGAAACCGTGTCAACGCTAAGCGCGATCGTACATCCAGCAGCAGAACGTTCTGCGGTCGCATCCGTTAGCTCAAACGCCTGCTCCAGCTTGAGATCAGGCAGTCCTTCCATCTCAATAATTTTGCCAGAATAAACGTTTTTCTTGTTTTCCTTGGCCACGTTTAGCTTCCCGTTCTGCATTGCAACATAGGGAATTGCATTCACAATGTCGCGCAGGGTCACGCCCGGTTGCAACTTGCCCTTAAAGCGCACCAAAACCGATTCAGGCATATCTAACGGCATGGCTCCTAGCGCCGCCGCAAATGCGACCAAACCAGATCCGGCAGGAAACGAAATTCCAAGTGGGAACCGAGTGTGCGAGTCGCCTCCGGTTCCAACCGTATCCGGCAGCAGCATCCGGTTCAGCCACGAGTGAATGATGCCATCGCCGGGACGCAGCGAGACACCACCCCGAGAATTAATAAAATCGGGTAAATCGTGATGCGTTTTAATGTCAACAGGTTTGGGGTAGGCAGCGGTATGACAGAAGCTCTGCATCACCAGATCAGCGCTGAATCCAAGACACGCTAACTCTTTTAGCTCATCGCGGGTCATCGGCCCTGTCGTATCTTGAGATCCTACGGTGGTCATGACAGGTTCGCACGAGGTTCCAGGACGCACACCCGGAAGACCACAAGCTTTGCCAACCATTTTTTGAGCCAGGGTGAACCCTTTACCCGTGTCTTGGGGCAGTTGAGGACGAACAAACAACTCGCTCGGCGCAAGCCCTAACGCGATGCGAGTTTTGTCAGTCAAGGTGCGACCAATCAACAGCGGAATCCGTCCACCGGCTTGCACTTCATTCAAGATGGTGTCCGGCTTCAGCGTAAACGTTGAAACGACCTCGCCCGCTTCGTTTGTGATCTCACCTTTGTAGGGATAGATCGTGATGACGTCGCCAGTATGCAGTTGCGTCACATCACATTCGATCGGCAATGCTCCCGAATCTTCGGCAGTGTTAAAGAAAATCGGCGCGATTTTGCCGCCCAAAATATAGCCGCCCGATCGCTTATTGGGCACAAACGGAATATCATCGCCCACGTGCCACAGCACCGAGTTAATGGCAGACTTGCGAGACGATCCAGTTCCCACCACATCGCCCGCATAGGCAACCGGATGCCCTTTTTGCTTCAGCTCTGCGATCGTGTCTAGCGATCCTGGCTGACGGGTTTCTAGCATGGCCAAGGCATGCAGCGGAATGTCAGGGCGGGTAGTTGCTTGAGTTGCGGGAGACAGATCATCGGTGTTCGTTTCTCCTGGCACTTTAAACACCGTTACCGTAATCGCCTCTGGCAGTTGAGGACGGTGAGTAAACCACTCTGCATTTGCCCAAGAATCCATCACTTGCTTGGCAAAGGCATTACCGCTGCTGGCTAGTTCTTCAACATCATGAAAGGCGTCATAGACTAACAGGGTTTTGCTAAGGGCAGCCGCCGCCGTTGCTGCAATGTCTGCATCCGAATCTTTCAGCAGTTCGATCAACGAATGCACGTTGTAGCCGCCCATCATCGTACCGAGCAGTTGAACGGCCTCTTGGCGCGAGACGAGCGGGCTGCTCACTTCACCTTTGGCAACGGCGCTCAAAAATCCTGCTTTGACGTAGGCCGCTTGATCGACTCCGGGCGGAATGCGATCGCGCAGTAAGCTGAGCAAAAACTCTCCTTCACCCGCTGGCGGATGCTTCAGGAGTTCGCATAAGTCAGAGGTTTGTTGAGCGCTCAAAGGCAAAGGAGGAATGCCCAGAGCAGAACGTTCGGCAGCGTGTTGACGGTAGGATTCAAGCATGATGGAGTTCTTACTTGTAGGTTCAATTGGCATTCTAAAGATTGTGCGGCTTCAAGCAGGGCAGTTTCAACTATATGGTCAATTTATGTTGACATCTCAGTATGTTGGCATCTTAGACAGTTTGAATTTTCTGCCGAAATTCTAGAGCGGCGTTAAGCGGATATCTGCGTTTAGCGCTGTGCGCAACTGCGAAGCAACCGCCCACCGTTCTAATAGATCAAGATCCACATTGGGCAGAGTCTCACTTCTTTCAATTTGTTCGTATCCAGTTTCGCGCAAATGATGGACCTCGAAGTAATCCGTCTTGAAGAACTAGGCTGCCTGAATCTGTAATCGTCAATAAACTTCTAATTTGTCAACACTACTAGTTCTATCGTAAGCGATCGCTCTGTCACTAGAGGGTGGCATGCACGTTTCATTAAGCTAAAGGCATGACGAGCAAGGCTTGTGTCAGAATTTACCTATGCTGCCAATTCACTTAATTTAGATAGATCATTGCAACAACACAAACCGCTCTGGATACTTTATCTGGATACTTTGGTAGCACAGATCTAACTCTCAGCTGATCAGTTGAATCATGCCGAGGCATCCCGAAACGTATCTCGAAACGTATCTGTAGTTAAGCCTTGGTAGTTAAGCCTTAATAGTTGGAGATTCTAACAATGGGCGCTTTACAAGCATCGTCAAAAATTGCGGTTGTTGGGGCGGGAGTGGGAGGTCTATCAACCGCGATCGCGCTAGTGCAGCAGGGATTTGAGGTGCAAGTCTATGAACGAGCACAAGCCCTGCGTCCAGTCGGTGCCGGGTTAACGCTCTCTCCCAATGGGTTAAATAGCCTTGCGGCTATCCATCCAGAAATGGTTGAGACTCTAAAACAGGCAGGTAGCCACACCCGGATTGCTCATCTGAAGAAAAGCACAGGAGAACTGATCCTGTCTCAACCGGTTCGATTAGCTCAACAATTTGGGCAACCCATGCTGAATATCCGCTGGTCACGGCTGCAAGAGATTTTGGCCCAGGTTTTACCCACTGATATCATCCATCTGAATCATTGCTGTACTGGATTCAAGCAATCTGATACAGCAGTGGTTGTCCACTTCAGGAACCAGAAGTCTATTGAGGCAGATCTGCTCATTGGTGCAGATGGCATCAATTCTATGGTCAGACAAACGTTGCTCCGGGATGGCTCACCTCGGTACAGGGGGCGGCTCTCTTGGCGAGCAGTCGTGCCCTATCCCTCTAAGCTACTGCCACCGGATGAAGTCACCATCGTCACAGCACCGGATGGGAAGAATTGTTTGTGGGTAGATGCTGGAGAAGGGTATCTCTTTTGGAGTGTAATGGCATTAGAGCACGATGGTTCCCTTTCTCTCGATCCCCAATCCACCAAGCTGCGCGTTTTAGAAATAGTGTCTGGTTGGGCAGAACCTGTACCCACGATTATCGGCAATACACCAGCTCACCTAATTATGGAACGGCCGATTTTCGATCGCCCACCTGTGAAATCTTGGAGTCAAGGTCGAGTTACGCTTTTAGGTGATGCGGCTCATCCCGTTGTCCCCTCCATTGGGCAAGGTGCAAATATGGCATTTGAAGATGCCTGTGAACTGATTTACTGTCTGTCTCAATGCTCCACCCTTGAAGCTGCATTTGACGCCTATGAAACCCAACGCATTCCTCGTACTGAGGTAATTTATGCTCGTAGTGCTTATCAGGGCGATCGCGCTTACCAACCCGATAGTGAAACTGCTTTACGGGAGCTGATAAACCCCTCACAATGGCGTCAGGAAGAGTTTGATAACTGGCTATATAGCTACAAACCAGTTCTGTCGAAGAACTGATGGGCCGCATCAAGATTCAATTGTGCAAAGATTCAATTGTGCAAAGAGATCGAGGCCAATTTGTCAGCTTGACAGCGGATTAGAAGCGAATTAGGAAGCGGAGGTTGCGCATAAGAATGTTGAGGTTGATGCGCGACCTCCGCTTCCCATCCATTGCGACACTTCAATTAAGGTCGGTCCATCACCTTTATAAAACCTTTTGCAACCATCATGTCTTTGTTCGGGAAATATTTCACTTTTGTATGCGTAATTACCTTATCCCCATCACCAAATACATTAACGAAAGCAAGAGGGTCGTCGCCGATCGCAACAGCCTTACCACGTCCCTTTCCCATAAAACCGCCATTCCCTAACTCACGAATTGTAGTAGTTGTATCAGTTAGGGCCAAGGTTGGATCGCCTGTAGCCAATGCATCGGCTGTTACACCTACAAGGATTCCACCCGAAACTGTATTGGGTTCTGAAATACTTTCTAAGTAACTCAAATCATTGATCAGCATAAGAATGAATCTCACAGATGCAAGTTATAACTAACATCCAAGCATCTTTTTTGTAAGACCAGTTGCCAAATTGGCCCATTTTGCTCAAAATTGCCGAATTAATCAAAATTGCCGAATTAATCAAAATTGCCGAATTAATCAAATGGGAGTTGCTGAGCAATCCTGCTTGAAACTTAGAATTTTGTCATGTGTGGAGAAAAGCGTTCATTCAATCTGGAACTTTACCCACCACTACAATTAGCAACGTAGGTCGATCGGTGCAGCCTCAAGCCTGCATATTTCCTCTGCCCTTTCCTAAAAGGCACTACCGAGAAAAGAACCAATCCTGCTAGGCAGAAGAAACAAGATTGATGGTAAAACAATGGGCGTTGCTGAATGAGAAGATGAATTAGCATGGAATCGGCACATCTCGAAATTTGAGGTAGTGCAAGAGTAATCGAATTGAGTGCCTGAGCATCTCAACCGATTTCGAGTAGCACAAGGTTTT
>JAHHHO010000045.1 GCA_019359315.1 Myxacorys californica WJT36-NPBG1 | reverse complement strand
CAGGTGTTTCAGTTCTTCAGCACTTTCCTGAATCTCCAGTTTGTAAACGCCTGCCATTTCTGCTTTCTGAACTCGTCACTTGAGTTATACCATCTGTAGCCTATCTTTGGAGATTTGGTATTATTCATCAAGTGGGCTGCGCTCAACCGCATGATCCAAGTAGCTAAGCCCCATAGTTATGTAGTTGAAGCTTAATCTCAACCGAGTTTAGGATGGATTTGTCTCAATTCTCAATCATGCAACAAAGCCGCGCTCTCGCATAAATTGACATAAGCTCAGATCTCATTTATGGGTTTGTGGGGTTTTTCTTAAATCGGCACAGTTCTTGAGTTGCGCTTTAGCGCTAAATGCGGCATGATTGAAAGGTGTAAGGGGCTATAGCGCAGTTGGTAGCGCATCTCAATGGCATTGAGAGGGTCAGCGGTTCGAATCCGCTTAGCTCCATAGGTTGAAAACATTGCTATATCAGGGGGCTCTAACAACTGCGCTATAGCCCCTTACACCTCTCAGTCATGCCGCATTTAGCGCTAAAAAAAGGAATACTCTATTTAGGAAAGTCTCTATATTATATGCAACTATATGCAAAAAAACCTCCCTATAGAATTTAAGGAGGTTTTTCAATTAGAGAGTTATTAGGTAAATTAAATTAATAATTACAAAAGCATAAGCAAAAGTAATGAAGGAATTAAACTGATGGCAATCCATAAATAAATACCAACAATAAAAGTGGTATCTACAATTTCTGGAGCAATGATCATCATTCTGAGTAACGTACGTTTCTGTTCAAAAGTTAGCTTAGACATAAAAATATTCCTGTAATTTATCTACTACAGGAATAATACAAAAAGTAAGGGTGTAGAATGTGGTCAATCTTCTAGACCTAACTCCTCCCTCAAGTCAATATCTTTAGGAATGCTGACATTTGTTCTGACATTGAGGTTAAATTCTTCAATAAGAGCTTTGGTTTTATCTTTATTTTCCTTTGCCCAGGCATCAGCAAACTTTTTATCTTGATTGCTTACATGAGAAAGAATTGCAGAGCTAGGGTAAATCTTAAATTGACCTTCCTCTGATCGGTTATATTCTACAATTGCATTAAATACTTCATCTAAATCAAGTGGCTCTAATTTGGTAGGTTCTTCTTTTTCTTCAGGACTGGGTGATTCAGTTTCAGAATTTGATTCATTTGAAGGATTAGCTTTGCCTGAACCTATGAGCAGTCTTAACCTGGCCTTTAACTCCTGCGATGCAATACCACTTGTTGCAGGTGTAGAGGATTCACCACTGAAATATGTTTTTATAGCTTCTAGGGCACTATTTCTGAGCACTGTAACTCCTCGTGGACTCACATCAAAATCTTTAGCTACAGTTTTAGAAGCATCACTATCTCCAGCTAATTCTAAATGAATGGTCGCTAGAGCGATTGTAGTTTTTTCATCTGGATGAAGTTCGTTAATTGAGCGAGGCATGGAATTGACCTAAAAGAAGAAACGCTCCTCAATATAACATTTCTTAAAGCTGATTGAACTTAATCATTAAAATACTCCCTCTAGAATGAGCTTTAAACCCATTGAAATTGAATGGGAGTATGATTGGTCATTTAATAAAATTGATCTGAGAGACATCTATTAGGCTCACTAAGGGATCAATATATCTGAGGACTTAAATTATTTAAGGAGCTAAGCCAGTCCCTTTAAAGCCTCTGAGTATAATTGCTTAGTCTCTTCGATAGCTTTATTCCAAGCTTCATCAGTGGGAGATTCAACTACTGGGAACTTGGAAGGGGCATTCATGTGATTAGTCTCCAGTGACGCGATCGTAGGATGACACTTACATGCTCTGAGCTGAAGGGCGTCTTCTATACAATCTTTCAGTATGTTCCTCAAGTAGAGCCATATCTGTGTATCCAGCTTCGATAAGACTCAATAAACTCAGAACTGTCCATGACGTATATTTGCATATTTCTATAAGCTCAGACTCATTTACTCCCCCTCTTAAACCTCTATGAACTATTCCTGATCGCTTATCGTAGAGTTTAGACAAGAAGGTGTATACCTGATCAATCTCACTCGGTTTTATGAATTGATAGTGACCATAAGCAGCTAAAGTAGAAATTCCCTTTGCTAGGGAGTGAGTAATGTTATCTTTGTGGCGCGAGAATATGCACTCAAGCGCAGTCCAATACTTTAAGAATGAGATATCCCAATCAAATTCATTCTGAGCTTCACCTGACCAATATATTGCTGCTATAAGGCAACCCTCCAGATCTGTGTGATTGCTATTATTTAGTATTCTGACAATTACCTCAAGAAAAAGCTTCTCTTTCATCTCGTTTACCATTTCTTGGTCAATACGGAACTTGTCAAAGGGCTTTCTTGTCGAACCTTGATGAAGAGTAATGTGTTTAGTATCTCTTTCCTCAACTAAAACTTGATTTTCATCAATGTATGTTTCAGATACGACATTTATTTTTAGCAAATTTTCATGTATTCGTTGATAGTAGATAAGACAAATCATGTATCTGAAAAAGTTTAGTGTTTCTCTTACTTTGATTTTTGAAAGCTCTTTGCAGAATTCATAATCTCCAAAGCAGGAATATCTGATACAAACTTTATCAAGAAAATTCTTCTCTACAAATTCAACACACCTTTCACCAAATGGTGTTGTTGCATCATTCTTTGACAGGACATCACCCATCATCTGCTCATCAAATTTTGATATTAAGATGGAATGCAAGTCTATTGATGCAACGTCAACTAATTCAATCCCTTCCAAGGAGAAGTAGAAATTATAGTTCTTCACATTTGAGTGAATTCTATAAAACAAGGACTCTAGAACATCTTCAAAATCTCTTAAAGGACTTGCCTCCACAAGCAAAAGCAGATCTGACTGAAGCTCCTGCTTCACACTCTTATACACTATTCCAAAACTACAGCTATCCTTAATTTCAGGAATTTCATGAATGATATTGGTTAAGCTTCTAATTCCTTCTTTTGCTGCATCCTTCGAGCAGAGATGAATTCCAGGCTTTATCTCTAAGCAATACGTATCAAACTCTCTGAATGGAAGTTCTAGCATTGCTTGGCTATCACTGAAGTAATTTTTAGTCTTCAGCAGAACGTTCTTCCAAATATATTTAGCCGTTCGTTTTGATTTTGTATTTTTGAATTTGAATACCATTAGACAGCCTAAAAGAGGATTTATACTCACTGAGAAACTTAGTTCTAGCTTGGTGGTTCGCGCCACATATAAGTTATCTCTGGATTTGAATGAGGAGTAAATCCATGTCTTTCGTACCAAGCTTTCCTATCAAATCCATTAGGAGCGATCGCATTTGATGGTCGTTCTAAGATAATATCCAGCTTCTTCTTCTTTTGCCAAAGAGCTTCACAGGTCTTTTCCAATAGCTGGCTACCGTAGTTATTACCCTGATATTCAGGCTCAATGAATATATCATCCAGATACCAAGCAAGCCCATTAAATTTGTCATTCCTACAAAAGGTTTCACCTAATTTAGTCCCGTCTTCCCTGAAGATCCCAAACATTACCCCTTCTATCTCATGTGTGTTGGGAATTTCCTTAAAAATGAGAGTTTCTCCATTTGAGTTAAATTTAGTCAAGGTTTAACCTCTGAATTCAAAGTTTAAGTAGCGGATCAAAAAAAGAGCATTCACAATATCTTCAAATACAATACGGCTCCCTAAGTATCTAGCGAACCTATCCACTTTCCTGCTTGGTCATAATTTGGACTGCCTTCACCCCCTGATGCTTGCCAAACTGCATCAAAAGATGGTCGCATAGCATTTTCTAGAACAACGCCATACTCTTCTAAACTGATTTCAGGAATGATTAGTACGTCTCGATCAATTATCCTTGCTGTGTAAGGAGAAGCATCAAATATTGAGCGGCCTACTTTGTAGCCCTTTACTCCAATCATGGTAAGAGAAATGATGATCGGGGAATTAATTGACAGCTCTTGCAGTAAGTGAAGGTACTTATCTAAACTTTTAAGAACCTTAAGTTCATAATCTTTTTCAATTACGTGCGTATCATCCCCCTTCATAAGAGAGCAAGCAGCTTCAATCGCTCCATTGCGAAAGAGCTGAGCGTAAGAATATGACTCATTATCCCGTGTGTAGTTATCAACAAAACTTAGGACACCATCCAAATTAAATCGCCTATCCCTTCTCGTAACTTCTCCAGGAGAGTAAAGATTATTTGCCCTAAAGACAGCGCGAACATCAACTTGCTCTGATGAACCAAACGTTGCAACTGGAATAAGGTGCAACATAAATTTTGCACCTGGCAAGAGTTTAGTTGGGCCTTCACCTTCAATAAGCTTTGCAACACGATCAACTCGGAATTGCCGAATCTGCTCTCCTAGTGACTCTGATGCAATAAAGGCATTACGTAATTCATCTACATCTAACTGATACTTTCCTGCACTGTTTCGAGAGAAGAACCGTGACCAATTCTTGAATGTCACCATATGAGGTGAGTTCCAACTTGGCGGAACCTGGATAAGTAGCACCTCTCCAGAGGAGAAACCATCAATTGCTTTGATTTGTAGCCCAATAATGCGACGAGAAATACCAGCTTGAAGGATGCTCTCTAATCGCAGCTTCTCAGCATCAATGTTGATATTACCCAAACCAACAATCGATTCAGGAAACCCAGTTGTTTTACCGCTCCCATCTCTCTGCTCACGAACTCCATAAATCAGAGTGCCTCCTGAAGCATTAGCAAACGATGAAACATCAGCTAAAAACTCACGCTTGTCATCATCAGCATTTCCGGGCAAAGCTTCCTTGTACTCTAATGTCCTACTCTCAGGAATATTATTAGAAATCAAGCTCTCAATGTCATCTTTACCGATTGAGTCAAATGGTCTGCTAATCATTTTGATCTATGTAACGCTCAAGTATCGGTTGAAGTTCTCTTGAGTATCTAGTTATAAAATAATACTCTTGTACTAAAGCAATGAGAAACGCCTTCCATTATAAGAAGCGTTTCTCATTACTCAACCGTTAGAACTCACCCCCTTCTTTATCAAGCTCAATTTCAAAAGTTGCAATTGGAGAATCAACAGTGACCCTCACAGATTCATACTTCTCGTGAACGGCAAAAGAGACACAAGCTACAACAACAACTCCACAGGCTAAGATGGCCCAACCAGTAGAGTTTGCTTTGAGCTTGTTATGAGACTTAGCTTTCTCTTTTGAGAAAGTTTGCAAGAACTGCTTAGGTGTCATATCATTGACCTACGAATTTTTTCAGTCTCCCTACCTCAAATGAAGTTGGGAGATTTTCCATTTCTGGAATAAAACCCAGACCTGATTTGAAGCAGGTTAGGTTTGTGAAGCTCAAGCTCACCAACCTAAGAGAAATGTACACGCTGTTTCGATATATGGCAAAGGAAATTTTTCAGGATACCGCTACAAATGGTGTTACGTCATATATATAAGCAACTTTAAACACCATATACGTCATATCTTACAGAAAGGCTCAAAGCTAATACAGAAGGCAGTTTAAGCGCCTATGCTCATCTAAAAAAGCTTCCTAAACTCGCACCCTGCAAGGCGATGACAACTCTAAGGCATCCTATCGATCTTTCTTATAGATGAGGATCGCGTCTAAATCTATAGAAGGTCATTTTACACCTATAATCGATTTCAAGCACCTTCTAGCCCAAATTTAAGGTGAGTAGTTATACTTAAACGCAACGTGGTAGTACTCCATTACTGATGTAGATCTATACAGATCTCTTATCAATAAGCTCAAAGCAGGCTGAAGCATACAAAAGAAGGGAATTTAAAGGACTGCAATAGGCTTAAGACAGCATCAATACCCTTCACCTTAATTTTATCTGTATAGATAATTTATGACTTTAAGTTGATTCGAGACAGCTAATGGGTAGTGGGATAGGATCGATAGCCTCTTTACCTTAAATAGAATGCGTGATCCTCATGTAGTTTGGCTGAAGTATCATCTTGAAACTGATGCAAGTGTTTCGTACAACGCCCCTGCTCTAGAGCGTGAGTATGATCTGTTCTCTCTGCACCTAGCTAATGGAGTGCTGATGGCAACCATGCAGCAGCATTTTTCATCAGAAAGTAAGGCTAGATCTAAAGTAGAGGAAGTCTTGAGAGCCTGGGAGTTGGATAATGCACTGAGGTTCGAAATTGGAGAACTTCAATTTATTTTTGAAGAAGCATCAGTCATTGATCGAGATCCTCCTCCTCCAGGCACACCTCAGGTAATAGCAGTATCTACAGCTATTTCTGCTACTTCTGCAATGTCAGCAACATTACATGTCACTCGTGGACAATACCCTGAGCCACCAACCAGATTTAAACTTTCACCAGATGTAGAGGTCATGTGGTTTAGGTATCAGCAGCATCTTGAGGGTAAGGAGCCCCTTCAATCAATGGCTTACTTCTGTCTGACTGTAATAGAATCACTAGTCTCTAAGGGTAAAAGAAAAAGGGCAGCAGATGAATACAGAATTGATTGGGAAGTCCTAGATAAGTTGGGCGACTTTACTACTACTAAGGGATCACAGTTTGATGCCCGTAAGCACAATAATGATTTTGTAGCTTTATCTGAAGCTGAAGAGAATTGGATGCGTGAAGCAGTTAAAATTCTAATTCGCAGAAAAGCCGAATATGACTATGATCCTGAGGAGGCTCATTCTCTAAAGCTAATTACAATGGCTGGTCTGCCTAAACTAGAACGCAATTAGCAATTTAACTTTACATTTGCGTTTAGTTGTGATTATCGGTTAATTCACATTTTTTGTTTGATTATTAACTCAGAAACAGAGATATTCACAATATCTTTAAACATCAAAGAGCTAAGTATGAACTTATTGAAGATTAGAGTTATCTCTGAAAATTATCTAAAGAAATGCTTCATTAGATAATTTGGTTAACCCTTTTAGCTATTTTGTATTTACACCGAGGACAGTCATAGAGATTAAAGGATAGAAAAGACTTGAACTCATTTTGAAGTACTTGTCTAGCCTAAAATGTTTAGCCTGAAAAAGATAGTTTCAATTCTCTTTACTACTGCAATTACAGTAGGGTCACTCTCATTTGCTTCTAGTGATGCTTGGGCAAGAGGGGGAGCGGGTGGAGGACGAGGAGGTTCTAGTAGTTATAGTGGGCAAAGTGGAGGAGGTCGCGTAAGTGTTAGAGGTTATACCAGAAAAGATGGAACTTATGTTCGTTCCCATACACGCTCTAATCCTAATGGCAGGTTTCAATTTGGTTCTAATAGCGGCTCATTCTCTACCGGAAGGTTGCGCTCTACGTCAGGTAGTTCAAACTTAACTTCACCTTTGAATACTCCAGATCTCAACTCCTATCCCTATCCAGACAATATTAATCCAATTAAAAAAGTACATCCAAAAGACAAGCAAGCATATGCTAGTCCTGATGATGAGGGGATGGGACTTGCATATACTCCAGAAGGAAATGTTGATCTATATCTCATGTATATGGACTGGGGGAATGAAGCCTTGAGTCAGTACCAGTATCAAACTGCCCTTAATTGGTTCAAAAAAGCTCTAGCAATCCGCCCTAGTTCTGTTGAAGCGGTTAAAGCTGTCCAGACCACTAAAGCACTTATTGCAAGTAGTAGAAATTGAACCTTTCTTCTAACTCGACTCCATTCAGAAAACAATAAAGTCCTCTAGATTGATGCTAGAGGACTTTATTGTTTTAGTTCATATGTATTGATAAGTGAGGAATTAATAATTTTGTACTAATCTTAAGTGAATTTTCTGTATGCGTTTCTTGAATAAACTATTTTTTTAGTAAATTTCCGACTTGATAATAAAGGCAAGGCAACGTTAGAACTTAGGATGCTTCAATCTAATAGAGAAGCTTCAACTGATACTAACGGAAGTAACACCTATGACCCTCTCTAACTCAAATCGAAAATATCTACGTTGGTTTGAAGTTGCAGAGTATGGTTCATTAGCAGGAGCATTTGCAGGATTACTATACCAACAGGTGCTTTGTGTACCTCTCCTAGCAGTATTTATATGGTTGAGTCAGAAGAACCGTCATCGTATGGAAGAAGCAACTGCTCGCCACATTGCAGTTAGTACTCGTCAAGTTCAAGAGCAGGTTACTCAAAGGATTACAGCTATTGAACAAAGCACCCTTATCCCTGACGTGTATCTGAAGCTCTCAGATGCAGCAAGTATTCAGGAGCAAATAGGGCAGCTACAGCACAAGCTCTCTCACGTCAGCGATCACATTAATAAACTTCCTCCTACTCCATCAGATTTAACTGAAGTTGAGAGAAAAATCGAACGCCTTTCAGAGGGTCTTGGCGTTATGCATTCTCTCGACCTAGCTAGTCTCTTTGAAAAGGTTACTCAAGTTCAGCAGCCTCTCCCTACTCCAACTCCTTTTAATCCAGTGCCAGTTCAGCAAGACATTGATACATTGAGAACTCAAGTGCAATCTCTACAACAACTTGTGGAATCTCAAAAGGAGAGTGTTACAAGTGAGCAGGTTGAGAATATTGCTAGTCTGGAGCATCAACTTCAGGATTATTTGACTATAAAAGATTTTGCTTCATGGCAGAAGAAGGTTGTAGCTTCAGAAGTAGTAACCATTCAGAGGAAGATTGAGGAGATTGACAGGGTAGTAATTTCCTTAAAGAACAAACTTCAAACTTCCCTTACTAAAGATGAGTTTTTATTGTGGCAACAGTCAGCAATCTCCCTAGATGAGTTGTCTGCTGTGAAAGAGCAGGTCGTTGCTTTGGCTAACAAAGTTGAAAACCGCCCAAAATTGAATGTTCAAAAACAGTTAGATACTCTGAGGGGGCACGTTAAGCAGTTAGAGGAGCATTTGACAGACCTAGATCATAGCTATCAGGATCTTCATGATGAGACTCGACCGCTTGAACAAATGCAGAATCAGCTAGAAATTTTAGCTTCAAGTAAAGATAATTCAACTGATTTTGAAAGCCTTTTGAAAGAGTTTTCTGAACGATTTCAAGGGCAGGTGGATGAAAGTCTGGAAACTCATCTGAGTGCTGTAAACCAGATGCTCAAAAATATTCAACCTAATTACGAGTATAAATTGGTGTGCGATCGCTCTGAAAGTCGGAAATATTTGGAGAAAGCTCTTGATGAAGTTGGGGAGCGGTTGATTATGGTTTGTCCTTGGCTTGCAACATACTCTATTGACAGCACTATAGAAGAGAAGATTGAAGCTAAATTGAAGAAAGAAATTAATATCAATATTGGGTGGGGCCATTTAAACGATATTAGCAAGAACTCAGTTCGGTATGGAGTAGGAGAGCTATGGCAAAGGCTCAAAAAACATTCTAACTTATACGATGCTATTGATTATCTGAGAGATTTAGAGGGTGACTACCTTAAACTTAAAATTATCGGAACTCATGAAAAATATATAGTCTGTGATCGCAAGTTTGCCGTTGTTGGGAGCCATAATTTTCTAACATCAGGTGACAGTTCCAAAGAGCGTGAAGCAGGACTCTTCACTACAGATCCCCGCATTATTAATGAGCTAATTAAACGATTTGATGAAGCAAAAGATCTGGAGTCAAAAGCATTATCAGTAATTAAAAGTTTTCCAAGCTCATCTAATTCACTAATCCATTCATTTGTTGATGATAGCCTTACTGTTTAAGGTTTAGTTTAATAACTGTAAAAATTTTCATGTTAGATGAAATAGTATGTCCTGCTCCCCCGAACATTAAAGCAGAACTTCTAATATTCAAAAGTTTAGCCCTCTGAGAATCAGTTTAGAAGGAAACTAATGTTTAAATGATAGGGGATTAGTTCAATCTTAGTTCAGTCAAGCTTGAAGGAGCTAATAGAGACAAATTAGAAAACATTAAGCACTCTATTCAAAATCATAGCGCCTCTTCTTAATAAATTTAATAGCCTCCACCTTCAAGTTTATTCTTTTTTAAGGAGCCTCTTTCATTAATTCTTTAATGTTTGCACCTCACTCACGTTCGGCCCAAACCAAGATTATGACATGGCTAAGTCGCCATGTCGGGGGCACTCCCCCAGTTAGTAAAATGAACTCCTGAAACCCTGATTATTAAAGGATTTTTTGTGGTTATGCCCCCCTACTTTTTTAAAAAAGCCCCCCCCCATAACCACTATTTTGACAATAAAAAAGAGCCGTTTCCGACTCTGTAATATGGTTAAAAATACTTTAGTTTTCTACTTCCTCTTCAACTAAATTATCCAACTTTTTGTAATCTGAATGAAACGGATGTAAAGATAAAACCTTTTCTTTAGGGTTCTTATTAGAGTACTTACAGATCCATGATTCACCGTCATCAATCTTTTCCTGAATAGTTGATACTGCTAATTGATAATTAATTGTTCCATCTTCATTCTGAAAGTACTGTTCAATACCCCAATTAGATTCTTTTTTCAATTTATCATTAGTTTTACTCCACGATTGAAACTGTTTATCACTTTGCCAATGAAACATGGATAAACTGATGATGGTAATCTGACTTTTCTTCTCTAAACTGTCCCCTGCTTCTAGATTATTTGTTTTAACTACATTATCTGAAAGGTTATTTAGCATTTCATTAGCTAAATTGCACTTTAAAAGTTGGCTAATGGTTTGGGGTGGCTGTGCTATGATTTCAGAAGGGTTATTTTCTAGATCATTGAATAAAGGAAACATGTTAGAAGCTTCAGTATCGTTGTTATATGGTGTGTTTTTTAACTTCTGCCCTCTAACTTTTGTTTTTTTATCTCCAGAAACGTGATGGAATTGATAATTAGTTTGAGAATGAGTGATTGCCTTTACATAAACGTCCTTATGTTCAAAAGTCAAGCTGTCTAAAATGCTAATCGGCTCACCATTTCTAAAAAAGTGTTGAACATGCTCCTTTAGTTTTTCATCTAGGTAAGTCCACTCACCTTCTTTACACTCTATAGTCACATTGCCGTCAGTTAATATTGTGTATCTATCATCCCCATTGCTTCTACCTTCAGTTACTAGCCATTTAGCATCTGTACCTAAAGATTTAGTATTTAAGTAGCGGGTTGCCGTTCTGTTTAA
The DNA here is from genome assembly GCA_019359315.1 of Myxacorys californica WJT36-NPBG1. Taxonomy (GTDB): domain Bacteria; phylum Cyanobacteriota; class Cyanobacteriia; order Leptolyngbyales; family Leptolyngbyaceae; genus Myxacorys; species Myxacorys californica. Next base: position 35,266 of record JAHHHO010000045.1, on the reverse strand, counting down.
TCTACTTTGATTTCTCCATAAGCTGATGGTGTTCATAGAAGGTTTGTGGTCTTTCCAATCTCTAACTGAATTTAAGTCATAAGGGGTTCCGTCTGTAATAGATAGGAAACCCCCTACTGCTGCTTGAGTACACCATAGAGCCGTTCTAACTGCTGCTGTGATGACATTTGCTAAGACGGCACTACCTACAGGGAAATAAGGGCTTGCAATAACTCCGTAAGCTGTATTGGGGATCAGCTTCATTTGATTCTGCTTAGAGTCAAAGAGTAGAAATTTATCAGAACCTTTCTCAAAGCTCCTCATTTTTCTTTTTAGATGTCCTCTAATATCTGAATACGGTTTGATAAAGCTATTTAGCGGTACAGCTAACCAATAAGTTGAACGGTTGTCTATGGTTACTTGTCTACCTTTTACGATCTTTACTTCTAATCTATTGCCTGTTTTATCAGTATGAGCTTTTGTTTTTTCAAACCATTCTTCAGGAGTTGTACACTTTTTAGATTTAGGATGCCAAACTGCACTTACCACTTCTAAAGATAGGATTTCAGATAGTTCCTTGCTTGAGCAAACGTTGTTAAGAGCTTCTAAAACATCTGAGGTTACAATGCCGTTGATAATCTGACGGGTATAAAGCCTAAAGTCAGCATTAATCTTAGGATTATCTTCTGAATAATTCTCATTAATCTTAATACTGTCTGTTACTTTTGAAGGGATCAACGTTTGATTGAAGCTTAAATCACCTGATACGGTAATAGCCCATTGTCTGTTCTCAAAGTCTTGTGATTCTTTCTTTAAGAATTGACCTAAAGTAACTACTCTCTTATCAGATTCATGCTTACCCCAACTTACGGGTAAACCAACAGCGTATTCTAACTTTTTCTGAACCTCAACATAAGCTCCACACATATCTGCATCGGCTATAGCCCCTTCAAAATAAAAGTCTGTCGGTCTTTCATTCTTGGCCCGACCACCTTGCACCAAGCTTGCTACGGACTTATTAGACTCTTTTTGTTGAGCAAAGTAAGCTACCGTTGACTTCTCTAGTAAATCTCTTAATGTAAACTTACGGGTTTTACCAAACTGAGTGGAAGTAAAGAATTCGTAAGCCTTAAATTCCCCAATATAATTTTCTAAGTATTTTTCCAACAGTATAGCTACTAGAGAACCCACGGTTAATATCTCATTTTGAGGTGGTGTTAGGTTTTGAATCTGAAAAAGTTTATTCTTTCTAAATTCATTCTTTTTCCTTAACCAATGTAAGATGCAAGCATCTGATTTAGAGTACTTAACGAAATCTTTCTGAAGGTTAGGTTCTGTGTAAGGGTATAACATATTGGTCTTGTATTGATCCATTAACCCTTTATCACTCATCTTGCCACCAAACATTTTTACCGTGTCTTCTAGCCCCCTCCCACCTAGCTTAGATAGGTCAATAACCTTCAGGACTAACTTTAGAATTCCTTTAGGGGTGTCTAAGTATATGGGTAGCTGTAATAGGTCTGGGTGATTCTTATCCTTTGTCTCAATTCTAAATCTAGTATCCTGAATACAATTCTTTTGAATAAAGCTTGTGATAGCTGGATCGTTAAAAGAACCTGCTAGAACATCTGCTGGCGCGAAAAAGATTATCTTTTCCCAAATTAGATAGCCGTCTGGAACTTTAACTGGACTTACTTCTTCAAACTCTAAAATACTGGACAATATACATTTAGTGTCCCAAGTAGGTAGAACTCCTAACCCTAAAGTTGGATGTTCTAGAACTACACATTCATTAGGGTCTTCTGAAAAAGCTGTTTGAGAAATAATCATTTTATTCTTCTGATTAGTCCTGCTCACATATTCAGTATCATCTCCAGTTGTGACTACATATGTGGGAGACTTCCAAAGCTTTGATGAACTCTCTTTAAGAAATTTGGAAAGGTAGTTTTGATATTCAGTTGTCATATATAATAGAAAGATTAAATAGTTTTTTAAGAGAGCAGAGGAGAGTTTATATTCTTCTCTGCTTATTTTTAGTTTGATATATACGTGATGTAATAAGTAGGCGATTAATCAAGAACTATAAAGTCTGGTCTAACTAATTTCTCCTCTACTTCAGCTTTAGAAACAAATTTCCAACCTCTAGGGTTTCTATAAGCTGTTAGACGCTTTGTTCTGATGTAATAACGGATAGTTTCAGAAGTAATATAACCTGCTATTTCTGCCGCTTCTTGAGTTGAAATCAAATCATCTGGAATCATTTTTTATCCTTTTGGTCTATATGCTTATCAATTTAAATAAAAAGAGTTCTCTAACTCCTTAATTAATACTACAAGTTTTATTACTTAAATTCCTGAATTAAATAAGTAGTAATTACCGAATTTATATAAGTACGGTTGAGAATAAAGTTCTCGGAATAAACTAGAAGTTGAAATAAACCTATATTAATAATTCAGCCCTCGCTTGAACTGCTACCTATACAACGCCCACTATTACACATATACAGTATGAAATATTAGAAGAATAAATCCTTTATAATTTATTCCTCTAATGAAACTCCCTAAAGAAATAATCAATCAAGCCTTTAACATCCTATCAACTGATACCAACTCCTCAGTAAGGAGCATCTCGAAGAAGCTTAATATCCCCTTTAGTACATTAAAAGATAATTTAATCAAGCAGTACGGTAATGATTACCGAGTAAAGGCTAAAGGGGCTGATGGAAGTCTCTATAAGATTTTAAAAGCCGAATATAAAAATAAGCCTGACCTTTTGAAATGGCTAGAAGAAAATAAATCAGCATTAATAAAGGATGATTCCATTTTATCCAACTCCCAACTGAACCGATTGACTAGAAATGAGTGCTCTCACTCAAAGAATGACTATCGAACCATCTTTGAATATTCCACCTTTATGAATGAGAAGCTGGAGCAGCAGAGAAGGCCAACTGAAGAAGTCATTCAGGAATTACCCTCCTACGATGAATCTAGAATCAAGACCTCATACATTGATCCAGTTCAACTTTTAAGGGTGCTGGAGGACTACTACAACGGCACTTTGAATGAATGTGATAAGTTCATTCCTAACATCTACAAGCCGCTCTCACAGTTGAATCCTGGCTCATCCTTATGGAGCCAGATAGATGAAAGCTTAATGTCAGATGCGATCGGTCAACTAAACTTTCCTCAATGTTTAGTTCTGAATTTTAAGATCACAAATGACCCTTCAGTACACTATCGGATTGGTTATATATTTACAGGGTTAAATACTTCAGAGACGTTTGAAGATTATATTGACCGTCTATGTCTCGAAGCTTTTGACGTTATCTCTGATTATTTACTAACCCATTTATAAATCCGCTCACTCGTAATGGTAGAGGAATCAATAATTTTTAACCTCCTAAATTACTGGAGGTTTTTTATTGAATCAATAATAGTCGCCACGAATTAAAATCTACGAATATTATTATTGATTCTATTTAACTTTCAACAAAAATCATATGGCTCGTTCAAAATATCAACCTGAAACGCTCGACGTTATTTACAAGGTTCTAGAGTTAACAGGTTCCGATAGTGCAGCCTGTGAAGCCGCTAAGGTATCTAGAGCATCATTCTATGACTGGCTTACAAAGTATCCAGACTTTGCTGAACGTGTTGCTGACATTAAAGCTACAAGACTCAGACAAGGACAAGAACAGGCTATAGACCGAATAGTGTTAGCTGAGGACTTTATCACTAAGGTTCTTAAAGGTGAGAAATTCAAAATCACTAGACAGGAAGCATTCAATTCTCAAGGTCAAATTGTCACTTTAGTAAAAGAAGAAGAAATTATACCTACTCCTCAAATGCTAGAGCGTGTTCTAGGTCAGACTCAAGCTGATATGAAAGTGGAAGTCTCTTTTGGAATCACCACTCCTGAAGATGATGGCTAAGCTTGACATTAAATTACACCCTACTCAGCATTCAGTCCTTACCTCTCCAGCTAAAGTAAAAGTTGTTTGTTCAGGTCGGGGGTGGGGCAAGACCAGACTCCTAAGAGCAGCAGCAATTAAAGCTCTACTAACCTACTCTGGTAAGTTTGACACTGAAAGTCCTTGTGAAGTTCTGATAGCGGCTCCAACCTTGAAGATGGCGATCGCCCTTCATTGGGAACCGTTAATAAACCTATTTGAAAGCTTGCCCCTCACTAGGAAAATAGATAGGTCTAAGCACATTATCTACTTTCACAATAATCTCCCCCTTCTCTCCTTAGCTGGAACCGATGATGGTGGAGAGCGGATTCGAGGTAAGAACCTTATTTTTGCTGGACTTGAAGAATATCAGATGTTTCCTCCTAAGACCTGGGATGAAATCATAACTCCTTGCTTTCGTGACCCTAGTGGATTCTATGAAAGTATGGTGATCGGCACTCCTAAAGGCAGAAACTCACACTTCTATAAGTTCCATCAAAAAGCTTTAGAGAATCCAAATTGGAAATATTTTCATTACACATCTGCTGATAATCCCTTTAACCCTTCAGAAATTAGAGAGCAGGCCCGACTAACCTTACCTCCTAGTGTTTTTAGACAAGAGTATGAAGCCAGTTGGGAGGACTTCTCAGGTAAGTTATACGATCAATTTAATGAAAGCCACACCGTTGATATTCTCCCTGATAGTTTCGGCACTATTTTAATTGGAGTTGATCACGGTGAGACTAATCCAGCAGTTTCAGTTATAGGAATTAAAGATAATCTCTACTACATAATTGACTGCTGGAGTAATCCCAACCCTTCAATCCCTGTTACTCAAGATGAAGTAATTAAGCAGATTATAACTTTCTGTAGAAAATATAAGGTTCATCAAGTAATGAGCCCCGATGATAGACCTAGCTTCACTATTGCACTGAGAAGAAAAGGGGCTACCGAGAATATTCAAGCCCTAAAGAATGCTATTACTGTTCCCAGATCAAAACCTGGTGTAATGGAAAGTATTGGAATTATTAACTCTCTCTTTTATCAAAATAGAATTTTAGTCTCTAATAGACTTCAAAGCTTAATTGATGACATTAACAGCTATCACAAAGCTGAAGATCGAGAAGGAAACATTTTAGAGAAGGTAGCTGAAGGTCAATCTGATCACATATTAGATAGTTTCCGCTATGTGATCCCGCAAATAGAAACTAAATATAATTTATCTTCAAGCCTATCTGCGGCTTAATAACAATATGGATATCCCTTATGAATTAAGTTTGGACTTTTTAGAATCCAAACATTCTGATTATATAAATAGTGAAGAATTAAACACCCAATTATATCCTCTAATTGAGGGATCAACAGTTCTAGAAAAAGTAAAAGGTCAATTCTTACCTATTCGAGCGGGAGAGGTTCCTGAAGCCTACACTGCTAGATTAAAAAAGTTCACTTACACTAACCTTCTATCTTCGGCACTTCTAGAATTAACTTCTAAACTTGCAGCAGGTAGCTATTCAATTTCAAATTTACCTGATAATGATTTCTGGAAGAACTTTAGAGAGAATACTTCCAAAAAGAAAGGGCAATCTGAACTTAAACTTCTACAGAGAATTTTCAGAGAAGCTTTAATTTATAAGAAAGTATTCGTTCAGGTTGACAAACCCCTAGCTCCTTTCATCCCTAGAAACAGAGCAGAAGAAGAGGCACTCAATCTAAACCCTTACACCATCCTACACAACTGTAGAGATGTATATGATTGGACTGAGGATGATACAGGCTCACTGACATTCATTAAGATCAGACAGCTTGTAGAGTACCGTCCAGACCCCTTCACTAAACCTGTCCCTCAAGTAATTTGGACGATAATCACCCCTGAACTGATCCTTAGATATTCGGCTTTAGTTGAGCTTAAGAACAATCAGATTGTCACACTAATCAAAGATGGAAAAATAGTTCCAGTTACTCCTAAAGATACTTATATCTCTTTAGATCAGGAACCTATCTATCATGGCTTCAGTTCATTCCCTGTTCTAAAGTTTGAACTACCTAGTGAACTCTATGCAATGAATCATGCCTATCTAAAAGCTAAAGAATATTTAACTATAGAGAATAATAGATTTGATGCTGCTGGAATGGCTTACATTCAAAGAATATTTAAGCCAATTCAAGAAACTCTTCCGAACTTAGAGATAGCTGTTAAAGAAGAAGAAACACCAATCTCAAGTAACGCCCACATTATGAAGGTTGAGGAATTTGAGTTTAAGGAAATGCAGGGATCAGTACTTACTATCCTTTCAACTCTTCTAGCAGACTTAGAGAATCAAATTAAAGACATACTCAATTTAGGTTGTATTTCATCTGATAAAGGGGCCGTTCAACAGTCAGGCATCTCTAAAAAGTTTGATCTCCATTCGGAAGAAATGGTGATGCGATCGTATGGAAAACTACTTCTAGAATTTCTACAAGATTTAATTCAATTAGTAGCTTCGGCTATTGGACTTCCATCAGAAACTATTAATTCAATCAGTGTTACTGGTTATGAGTCCTTTGAATTAGATTCGCTTGACTCCCTTTTAGCTACAGCTAATGAATTAATTAAAGTAGACCCTTATATTCCACAGACTAGTAAAAGACTATTTGCTAAATCACTTTCATCTCAACTTGCCCCTAATGCTTCATCTGAAGAAAAGGAATTAGTTAATAGCGAGATTGAAGCTTTAACTTTTGAATTACCTGAACTATCAACTAATCCAACCGTTTAATTCTACGCGGCTACTGGATAAAAGCCTTAACCCCAGATAAACCTACTGCATCATGCAGACACCTTAATTATTAAAAGGAAATTTCAATTCAAATGGATGAACAACAAGTACAGGCTCTTATTAATCAAGCTCTAGATACGTTTAAGACATCAATTATGACTGATGTTAATAAAGCAAATTCAGGCTTAGCTAAATCAATCGAGTCTACCCTTAAGAAATCCCTAGAAAACATTCAACCTAAAGCTGAAGAACCGACTGAAGAGAAACCTGCCAGTCTATCTCTTAAAGCTTTAGAAAAACAGATTCAAGATTTAACTACGCAACTATCTGAAAAGGATAAAGCTGCTTTTGAATCTGAGAAATCTGCCACTATTTCTCAACTTATTGCTGGTTCTGAAACGGTAAATAAAAGTGCCCTTCAGAAACTATTCACTGTTGAATTCGGTGCTTCTCTCAAGAAAGAAGATAACCAATGGTTCCTTGAGAAGGGTGATACAGTCACTCCAATCAAAGACCTTTTCAACTCCTACCTTCAATCAGATGAGGGTAAAAGCTTTGTACCTGCTTCACCTACTCAAGGTTCAGGAACTAAAGAATCTAAGACAATTACTGCTACTGACACTAAAGCTAAACCTAGTTCTATGGGTGAAGCGATCGCTCAATCTTTTATCTAATAATAAATTAAACAATGACTACGTATACAAACGGTGTAATTAATCTCTCTATCGAGCCTCAATTGGCCGAACTAGAGCAACTGAACGTACCTATGCTTGGACGTTTGAACCGCTATAGTACTTCTCAAACTCAAGTTAAATATAATGTGAATGTTGGAGGTGCTACTGCTGTTTCTGAATTAGTATCGGCTGACGCTGATGGTAATTCTGGAGATGTGATCAAGCCTGCAAAACTCCCTATTGCAGATTATAGACTCCGTTCTAAATTCTCTATTCATGAGGTTCAGATCGCTGAGGCCAAATCCCAAGGAATTCCAGCCCTCAGTAACTTGATCAGTCTCTCTGCTGAATCTGCTAAACGTGAAATCCTCCAAGGATTAGGTGCTGGTATCTTCGTAGGTAATGGTACTAGTCATAGTGATGTTCTTGGTCTAAGTCGTTTACATACGGCTATTACCGCTAGTAAAGCTACTAATGCTTATGCTGGTCTTGACCCTGCTGTTGATCCTCTATGGACAACCTATGTAAAGGGTACTTTTGGAGCTATCACTAAGGCTAAGCTTCAAGCTTTCTCTGCTGATTATCGTCAAGGTAAAACGACTGGAGTTGCTGGAACTTTTACGGCTTTAGTAATGAGTCCCACTACGGCTCTACTTTATAGCTCTGCATTTGACTCATCGGTTGTAGTTAATGCTGACTACACAAACGTAGCTGACCTAGGTGTACGTGGAATGAGCTTTGAGGGGCGACCTATTGTGGAAGATCCTAATTGCCCCGATGGAACGATCTACTTTGTAAATGAGAATGACCTAAGACTCTACTCCTTCCGTCAAACTAATGCTGGTGGAAGTGTTGATTCCTCAGAGCAAGGCATTCTAATGTATGTAAAAGAGATGGGTAGTGCTAACCCTCAAGAAGTTAGTTTTGTACTCTATGGTATGTACCAATTGGCACTAATGGAAAGACGCTCTGTAGCTGTAATCACAGGTGTAACGGCCTAATTAGCCCCTTAAACTAATGTTTATCACTCCTACTCTAGCTAATCACATTGCAGTAATTTTAGGAGATTCGGATAGTCTAAGGGATAAGTTAGCACAACCTGATTTTACTGAAGAGTTTACTGACTATATTGAGACTCTAGTAGTAAATCTAACGGCTATAGATTTAAAGATATTAGAAGCCACTGAGTTTTCATTTGTAGTTGGAAATAGAAGTCAGAAATTAGACTATTTCTCACATGTTAGACATCTGAAAGCTCAGGGGTCAGCTTACCTTTTTGAACTAGCTAATGCTCTAGAGGTTCAGGCTAGAAGGAATAAATACCTAACTGAATCCAGAACCTCTTATATCTCCAACTACTAAAATGTCAGTCAAAATTACAGTTACAGCAAGTGGCCCCTTATTCGATAATCCAACTAAAAATCTAAGAGAATCTGTAGAAGAAGCTTTAGACTTAACTTCTGATTTTGGTAAAGGGATTCTAAGAGATATAAGCCCTGTCAGAACTGGAAATTTAAAGGCTGGTTGGGATGTTGAGAGAGAAGATTATTCATCCTATTTAATTAATAATGCCGTAGATTACACCATTTTTGTTGATAAGAAAATTGAAATGGTTAAACGGGCACAATCACAAATAGATGAGTTTCAATCTCTCGCTTTAGAAGATGCAATCGATAGGACTTTCAATTAATGATAATAGCTAACTTATATGACAGACTCACCTTAATAGAAAATAAAATGGCACTTCTAGAAACAAATTTAGGTCTGCCGCAACGTAGACATCTATTAGTTAGAAAGTCCTATTTAAATTCTAGTAATGTCAGAGTTTATGATGACTCCCTAATTTTACCTCGCCCCTACATTGCTTCTGTTCCAGTTAAATTAATAGGTTTACCAATAGGTAGTATTACTGTTTCTCAAGCTGACTTTCAGGTTGAAGTTTCTAGATCCCAACTCATTGATTCGTATATTAAAGAAGATAAAAGTAGAATTATTTTATATATTGATCCCCCTGTTGTGGATTCAGAGATCCAATACATTAACCTCACAACTAAAACTTTAAGTACGGGAATTAAGTGTAGTTTGATTCACGTTATAGATGATGATCCTACCATCCTAAAATTAATATTAAGACGTGAAAAAGACAAATGAGTTCCAATATTCAATCAGTTAAAGAATTACTTAAATCCTGGATTCAAACTAAGGTTAGAATTGACAGTTTTGATTTAGATGTCCCTGAAGAACTTTATTCAAATGCTTCTACTGAAAATTTAAGTAAACCTGCCAATACAGGTACAGTTTTTCCAGTAGAGAACCTAAGTTATTCGAGAACACAGTTTAATTCTCTTGAAGGAACTGGAACTTTTCCCTTCTCTATTATTTTTAGATATCCTAGAGAATTTTCCTACCATCAATTACCAATATCAAAATTAGAATCTTTAGTTGAATACATTCAGGGTTCAGCTTTAGTTGAAGGAATTTGTTCAGATTCTATTAGTTCAGTTGAGCCAGAATCTACTAAGAATTCAGTTGGGGTTAAGAGAGATGGAACTGATCAAGATGATTGGCTAGTCAACTGCACCTTTTTACTTACAGTTCAGTTCAAAGTTACTCTACTTGAACTGGCCCCTGAATATGAACCTAATGATCCTGACACTACCCCTGTTGATAGCCCTATCAATTTAGGAATTAAGGTTTATAAATCCCCTTCACCAGTTGACCCTTCAAATTCAACTTTAGATACCGAATTAAATTTCACTAATATAAATAATTATGGTTAGTAGTTTATCATTTGCCAATTTCAAAGCCCCAGGAACCAGAATTGTAGAATCAACTTCTGGTTCTTCTATTTTAGAACTTACGAGTTTCCAAACCGTATACATGTTTGGCTACTCAACATCTGGCCCCTCACTTACTCCTACTAAAGTGGAATCCTTAGTGGATTTTACTAATCAATTTCCAAGCTCACAATCTGAGAATTCAGTAAAGCTATTCTTCAGAAATAATAAGTATGGAATTCTCTACTTTATTAGAGTTCCAATCGCCCCTAAGAAAACAGTAAAAGTTGATTCTATCAGTGCTGGTTCCTACACCTTAACAATTGCTGGAACTGCGGTTACAGTTAGCGTTACTAGTGAAAATACTAAACCTGAAGTAGTCTCTCTCCTAGTTAATGCCGTTAACACTGCTGCTGGTGTTTCTAGTTTAGTGACAGCTTACTCAAACACAGCTACAGATGAACTCTCGATTGTATCTGATAACCTAAGTACCTTTACTTTAACAGCTTCAGGTTCAATGACGGTTACAACCCTATCTAGTACTACTCCTACTGCATCTGATTATGTTTATAGTTTTGAACATACATTTGACATTGATGATGAGTATGAGCAAGGATTTTTGATCTGCCCTGAATTCTTCCAGGCTGCTACTAATACTCAAGCTCAAAGAACGGCTGTAGCTGCTTCTATGGAAGCCTTAGCATCTGATAAGAACTTCGACTGGTCAACTCTAATTGATTGTGCCCCCACTACTGTAAGCGTTTCAGATTTACAGACGGAATCTCAAAACTATATCAGTCCTCAAGGACACTCTAGCTACTACAGCACCTATCTAATCGATTTGGAATCACAGATTGTACCTCCCAGTGCCGCTATTGCTGCAATTTCTACTAGGCGTTACAGAGAAGAGAGCTTCGTTCAACCTGCTGCTGGTACTAAATACCCAATTTTAGGTGTTCTTGATGTAGTTACTAAGTACAGCAACAGTGATCAAGAGATTCTGAATCCTGCTGGAATAAACGTCATCAGAAACCTAAGAAATAAAGGTATTGTGGCATGGTCAGCACGTACTAGAGCTACTGAACCCTTGTATAAACAGAGCGTTTCACGGATCATTATGAACGTGATTAATGGCACTCTGAGAAAAGGCTTTGACAATCAACTATTTAATAGTATTGATGGTCAGGGTGTTTTACTTCACCGAATTGAAGAAACCGCTCGTGCTGTACTTCGTAAACTTTGGATTGGTGGAGCATTATTTGGTAATAGTGAACCTGAAGCATTTGAAGTCAGATGTTCCTTTGAGAACAATCCTAATTCAGAACTTGAAGTGGGTAATGTTTTACTTGAAGTTTATGCGGCTACTAGCCCCTCTGTAGAACGTATTTTAATTGCCTCAGTTAAAGTTCCAATCGGTCAAGTTCAGCAAGTAGCCTCACAACTCAATTAATCATCAAATAGAAAAGGAATCAATTTAGGTTCCTTTTTTATTGTCTAAATCTAAAAATAATAAATTAAAAAATAATGGCTGTTAAATTAATTGACCGCTCCCCGATCACTTCAGCAGATGTACTAATCACTATTGAAGGAGTACCTGGGTATTTTAGTAAGTTCTCAGGAATCAAAAAGAAGTTTTCAAGAGCTATGTATTCTGATGGTTTAAGTAATACTAAAAGACCTGCTGCTTCTGGTTCTATTGAATTTGAGAATGTAACGATCGCTAAGGCTCATGACCCTGAGAAAGATGATGAACTCCTTCAATGGATTGCTCAGCATGAGTGTGGTGAAGTCTTTAATATGTCTCTCAGACCTGTAAAAAGATGTAATGGTTTGGAGTTCCGAGGTAATAAAGTTTGGAATCTCTCTGAATGTAGACTTGCAGAAGTATCCATTATGGATTCTATGGATACGGAAGACGGTAGTAAAGTTTCCGAAATCTCTATTACCTTCAGCTACTCTAGTGCTGTTTTATCTGGCGCTAACACTACGAGTAATTCAGGACTAGGTATCTAATATGAAACCTATTATTAAAAAAGGAATGAAAGATTCCCTACAAGAACAATCTGAAGCCGTAGAGCAGCAGGAAGAAGCTAAGGAAGTAGAAGAGAAAGGTTATGAAGTTGACTATGATTCTACCCTAGATACTGCTTCAGTTGTCCTTTCAAGCGGTACTCAAATCACTCTCAAATCTCCAAAAGCTAAAGCATTATTAAAGATGCAGTCCTGGTATGAAAATGCTAGTGAAGAGTATCAATCTGATAGTTTTGCTGCCATGAAACTAGCTCACACCTGTCTAATCAATTCAAATCAATCCTTCGATGAATTCCTTGAATCACTAGAAATTGAAGATATTGAGCGGGTAGGTGCTGCTCTTACTTGCTTTCGTAATGTGTTCGACAAACTCAAGAAGCCCTAACCTTTTATTTGGAGTTCAGGATAGAGTTTTCACAGTTCAAGAATTACTTGAAACATTAATGTTAGCTTCTGGAGGTAAGGTTTCTGAAGGTTATTTTAAGCTTTTAGATACTGAAATTTCAGAAGCTCTTTATTTTGTAGACCTTTATATCAACGTTCAGAAAAGGATAAATCCACCTACTAAAAATAATGATATTGAGGGTTTTGAAGGGGTTGAGTTTGATTCTGAACCTTTAGTTTATTAATCATGAAAAATGTTATCGAAACAAGGTTAGTAGCTAAGGATGAATTATCAGCTACTTTCAAAAATCTAGGTGGGTTAATTAGAGGTAATGCCCTAGCCGCAGATTTAATGGGTAGAGGTATTACTTCTGCTGTAAATCTAGCTAAATCTGCCGTAGATGGATTAGCCAATTCCTTTAAAGATGCCGCAGAACTTCAATTAACTGCTGCTTCTGCATCTGCTACTTTTGCAGCCTTAACAGGTAAATCTTTTGGAGAAGGCACTAAATTTGTAGATGAGTTAAATGGTAAGTTATCTGAAGTAGCCTCTAAATTACCTGGCACTAATGCCGATTACAAATCATTAGCTTTAGGAATTCAGGATAATTTAATACCTGCTTTTAAGGATTTAAACGGTAATGTAGACACTTCTGCTTTCCAAAAAGATTTAATTGATATTACTAAGAGTATGACAGTTCTAGGGGTTTCCTCTAAGACTGCAACTAAAGATGTTAGTAAATTCACAGCTAAATTATTGGGTGGAGCTTCTGAAGCTGAATTAAACAATCTTTTATTTGCTGAAAATAATCCAGCATTTCTAAATCTCTATAAAGCAGAAGCCGAGAAAAGAAACATAGACTTAAAGGCTGCTACCGTAGCTGAGAGAAAGGAGCTAGTAAAAGCAGTCGGACAGAAGTTAGTCACCCCTGAACTGATTAAAGCCAGTTCTGAAGGTGTTTCAGGTCTAATCAGTGGATTGCAAGCTCAGCTATTCGACCAGGATACAGGTATCTTTGGTCTGATGAGAGACATTGATACTTCCACTAAAGAAAAAGAAACTGTTCTGCTGGCTATCAATGATTCTCTCTCCCTACTGATTGGTGGAGACGGTTTACTGACAGAGTTAACCAAGACGTTTGAATCCTTAGGGCTAACATTTGACCCTATGCGATCGTTGAGAAGTGGAATCTTGAAGTTCAATGAAACGATTAAATCCCTTAGAGACTTTGTAAGGTCTATCAATCAAATTTTTCTAGCCCCTAAAGCCGAGAAAGAAAAAGTAGATCTAAGTAGAATCAGACAAGGTATTTTTACTTATATTCAAGATTCAATCACTAATTACTTAAGCCAAATAAATGCAACTGAAATAGGTTCAAATATAGGTAATCTCATTAATCAAGGGATCAATTCATTAGGTAAGGTTGATTGGACTTCTACTTTTAAAGGTTTAGGTTCTGGAACTGCAACTCTATTCAGTAATTTACTAAAAGGTGGTTTAGCTCTTTTTGAAACTATTGATTGGCTATCTCTAGGTAATTTACTTCTGGCAGTTATTAGAGGCGTCTTTGAAGGATTAATTAGTTATATCAAGAGCATCAACTATCTAGCTGTTGTAGAGAATCTATTAACAGTAGTATCTGGTTCCATTATTGGACTTGCCTATTTAATTGGAGGGACATTAAAGATCGTTTCTGATCTCTACGTTAGAGAATCTACTGCAATGTGGAATGGAGTATTAAACTTTATTTCATCTAAGGTTGGAGAGTTCATCGGCTCCTTAAGTAATAAATTCTCAGAGCTAGGTCAATTTATCTCTAAGAAATGGAGTGAAGTTACTTCTACAGCTACTAACTTCTTTGATTCAGTTAGGAATTGGTTCACAGATTTACTGAGTAAGATTCCTTTTGTAGGGCAACCTAATCAAGCCAGTAATCAGGTTATTTCAGGCAATGTAGAAGCTGGAAATGCCGCTTCTGGATTCAATACTAAAGGCTTATTTGAAGCTGTTAATAGAGAGAATTCAGCTAAACCTGCTAATACTTCATTAGTAGTTGCTAACTCCTCAGAATCCATTTTAACTAACGCTCAGCAAGCTTCTCTAATTAAATCTGCTAATTCTCAAAATGCAGGTTCAGTAACAATTGGTTCTTTAACTATAAAAACCGAAGCTAAAAATGCTGAAGAGATAGCAGACACAGTTGTTAGCCTAATTACTTCTAAGTTTGCTGCCTACAGTAATGCAAGACTAGCTTAATATGAAATTATCCCCTTTAATTAATCCTCAATCAACTGCTAAGCTCTCTAGTGCTAATCAAAGTACAGGTCACTATGCTCGATTAGTAGACGCTAAGAATCAGAGAGTATTTGAATTCCAATACAACCCAGAGTCAAAGGAGTTTAGCCGTAAAGCAAATTATGGTGCTGCTCCTACAGCAGCTACTTCAACACCCAGTCAGAACTATTTATTTACAGAAGGTAAAACACTCAGACTCTCAAACCTTCTATTAGATAGCTTCTGCTTAAAGAAGAGTCTCAGACCCATTCTCAATGATTTAGAAGCTCTATTAGTTATTAATGAGAAAAGTTTCTCTCCTACCCCTGTCTACTTTGTATGGGGTACAGAGAAGTTCGGGCCTTGTGTAGTAACAGATATTGACTGGACTGAAACAGCTTGGTTAGCTGGTGAGCCTGCTAAAGTTATCCTCAATGTGAGCCTGCTTCGAGTACCTGATCCTGATTCAGTCCCTAAGCAAACATCAATCCCTAAGAATCTGACAAGCCCTAAGTTATCACAGAGACAAAAGGTAGATGGCTCTAAAAAGGCTAAGGAATTTCTAGTATCTAATGTAGCTAAATTCTCACCCAACATTAAAAAAGCAATTCAAACTAACAGCTATAAATTATCTACTTCTGATAGTGGCTCTATTAAGGTTCTGAATTCTAAAGGTGAAGAACTAGGAATTATCGGAACCTATAATGCTCTCACCAGTAAATTAGACACTTCTAAAACCACTATTAAATAAATGGAAGAACTCCAGTATGAAGTCAGTTCGGGTTCTACCTTAGCTGATATTGCCTATGAAACATTAGGTAGTTCTTCTAACTTTAGAGAAATAGCCGATTGGAATGAGTTGGATATATTTCAACAGCTTCCGATCGGTCAATCTTTATCTATTCCAAGTAAAGAAGAACTAAAAACATTAGCCATTAATCTAGCCAAAACTGAAGTTAGAAAAGCTGTTGATCCCCTACTCAAGGATTTAGATTTAAGCAGTCTTAAAGCGGCTAACCCCTTTGGATTATTTGACCATCAGCTAATCTCATGGCTTGACCTATAGATATGACTATTCTTATAAATCCTAATCAAGGACGTTCACTATTAACTCCTTTCATCAGAGTAACTATAGGGGATAAAGACATTTTCCAAACTGGAGACGGTTACTTGAAAGCCGCTTCTATCACCTTAGATGAAATGGAAGCGGGTTCAAGCTGCTCCTTTACTGTTAGTGATCCAGGCTCAAAAATAGCTGATAAATACTTTCAGATTATTAAAGCTGTAAAGGGACTGACTCCCGTTCAAGTTAAAGAAGAGACTACCCCTCCCTCAAATCCTGGTAATGCTTCTAATTCTGCAACTGATAATAATCAGAGTGCAAACATGAAGGCTTTCCTTGACACGATCGCTTATGGAGAGGGAGCAAACTACAACACTAAAGTTGGTGGAGGTACTTTTGTCAGCTACAAGGATCACCCTAGAGTCTATTTGGCTAGTGTAAACAGTGATGCAGCAGGTAGATATCAATTCATCTCAACTACTTGGGACGGTCTTAAATCTCAGTTAGGACTAAAGGATTTCAATTCAGTTAATCAGGATAAAGCAGCAGTAGCGCTCATTAAAGAGCGAGGAGCTACATCTGCTGTAGAGTCTGGAAACTTAGATGGAGCTATGGACATTCTCTATCCAACATGGGCCTGCTTCCCGCCAAGTCCTCAAGCTCACATCACTAGAGAGCAGTTCAGAGCTTACTTCAAACAGATGCAAGCTAAGTATTCTCCAGGAGTTCAACAAGCTAGGACAGCCGTTGATTCAACCCAAGCAGCAGGGGACATTCCTAAAGTCCCTATTACAACCACAGCAGCATATACAGGCTCTCAGATCACAGTTGAGCTAGGTTTTAGTGGACAGCTACTAGCCGCTTCTAGCTTCATCCACACATCCATAAAGTGCAGCCGATTTGATTCACCTACTCTAACTTTTGAAGGTCAGAGTGCAGCTTGGGTATTAACTCAACGTATTAAAAATACAGCCTATAAAAATCTCAGTCTCAGACAGATGGCTACCAAAATCTGTACCGCTTACGGTTTGAAGCTAGATATGAAAGAAGAGGGGCCGAAGTATGAATATTTCCCTCAACGAGGAGTATCAGACTATGAATCGCTTTTGATTGAGTGTAAGCGAATCGGGTATCGAATTTACTGTAGAGGAAATATTCTCTACATATATTCAGGCTTAAGGAAAAAAGGGGCTGAAGCATTCATCCTTACCTATGCAGATAATTGTGGATTCGTTCTTAACGTCAGTCATCAAGCTCGGAGTGATGAAGGTTCTGATAAAAAGTTTGCTTCAGGTCAGAGAAAAACAGTAGTTGACCCCTCTAGTGGAGTTCAAAAGATTATCAATCTTGAGAATCCAGTTGGAGCAGGTGTCTCTCCAGATACGGCAACAACCGGAACTAAAAAACCAGAAGTCAAACCTAAAACTGATGGGGCTACTGATGTTGAAGATGATGCTCGTAGAGAAGGACAGTCAATCTTAAGTCAAGTAGATGCTGATTTTGAATGCCCTACTACTCCTGAACTACTAACCTTAGATCCCAACTCTGCATTTGCAAGTAAAGGCTTCAGTGACTTCCTAGATCGGTACTGGATTCTCAAATCAATCAGTCACTCGTATGATGTTTCATCTGGATTCAGTTCAAATGGGATTTTATATAGTCCTATTAAAAGAGGAATTCGAAAGTCCAGTACCTCTTCTGGAAATAATACTTCTACAAGTACTTCCTCTAGCCCAATAGGGGGTAAAAATGATGCCCTGTATCAAGCAGCTTTGAAATATAAGGGTTCCGATACATCTGCTGGCCCAGGTAACGGTAATGAGGCTTGTGTGTATGCGATCAACAGAGTTTTCCAGAAAGCAGGCATAAATCCTCCTTGGGGTAATTCAGAATATGTACCGACTGCTGAAAGTGCTCTACAATCTCAAGCCACTTTAGTTTCTCAAGCTCAAGCTCAACCAGGAGACATTGTGATTTGGGATAATGCCGCAACTCAAAGAGGACATATAGGTATAGTAACTCAAGCTGGAGCTACAAAAGTTCTATCAAATTCATCTAGTAAAGCTAGGTTTGTTTGGGAGGATAGTAATTCAACTTATGAATCCTTTTATGGTGTCAAAGCCAGAATTTACAGAGTGAAATGACAAACGAATTAAATAATATATTTGAAATCTGGCATCAATCCAAGAAAGCTAACAAAATAGCTCTCGACTTAAATAATAGAGAATTAACCCCTAAATTAGCAATTGTTTCTAACAATAATGATCCAGAAAATAAGAGAAGAATTAAGGTTTCATTACCTGAATCTCCTGCTCTTGAATCTGATTGGATTCAACGCTCAGAAACCTGTCCTGGTATTGATCCCCCTTTACCTAAAGTAGGTCAAACAGTTCAAATTACTCACCTAGACGGCACTTTAGAGGCTCAATACACAGTAGTTGTAAATGACACTAATCCACCCCTAAAAAAGGATGATCCAGTGAATGACCATTATGAATCAACTCCTGGAAAGAGATGGTTAGAGGTCATTAAGGACTATGTTCTGAACGTTTCTAAAAACTTCATTATTAAAGTTATTTCTAACATCTTGATAGATGCAGACGGCAACATCAACATTACAGCAGGACAGAGAGTTACAATCTCTAACCTAGCTGGAGCTTCTTTAGTCCTTAGTGAGATAGGAGTTGCAATTTTATCTGACAACCTGGGAAATTCTGTGATCCTAGGGGCTGCTACTAATGGTGGAACTCAACCTACTGACATCCAGATGCATCTCACAACAGGCAGTTTCCACTTCAACTTGAACGGCAATTCTGTTGAGTTCAAGAATGCTGCTAATGTGACCATCAACGGCAAGGCGATCGCAACTATTGGGGCTACAGACACTAGAGGCGATACTTTAGTAACTAAAGGCTACTAATTGAGTAAATATACTTAGCCTCTAAAACAGGCTAGAAGCCCCCTGAAAATAATTGCCCTTACGTTTCTACCTTACAAAAATGAATATTACAGGCTTAACTTACCCTTTGCAGATAGATCCACTCACTAAGAATCTAAAGCTCTCCACAAATGTAGATTTAATCAGAGATCACATTATCAGCTACCTAACCGACACTAAAAAGAGTCACATAATGCGACCTGGTTATGGAACTGATGATTATCTGTTTCAAACTTATTCAAGTTGGGATGTGATAGCGGCTGAAATTGAGAGAAGTTTAACAGCTAATGTTCCTCAAGCCACATTTAATGTTTCAGGTTCTTTAACCGATGAAGGGGAGGGGCTAATTGAAGTTGAGTGGCAGTATCAAGGAATTAAACAAGAAGCCATTCCGGTTTTAATCAATTAAATAAAATGTCAGAAACTAATTTTGAAGAATTAACTTCCTATATCCCCCTTATAGATGAGCGGAATGAGGAGCAGCTAGTTACTGAAGCTCAAAGAACAGCTTTTAATAAAAGTAATGGACTGCTGAATGACTTTTCAGACCATAACCCTCTAACTTGTCTTATTCAAGGACAAGCTTACTCTGGTGCTGAACTTTTATATAGTGTAAATAAATTACCTCTAGTCCTACTCCTTAAGTTTCTACAAACAACTGGAGTTCAGAGAAATCTAGGAAGTAAAGCCGTTACGACTCTAACGTTTACATTAACTGCCCCTTTAACTCAAGCATTTCAAATTCCAGCTAACTTTGAGGTAGTAAGTTCTAATGGAAACCTTAACTTCTTCACTAATGAACTACTAGTAATTCCTGCTGGAAGTATTATAGGTTCTGTGAGTGCTACGGCTGGAGAAGTAGGGGATCAATACAATGTTGAGTCATATACCCTCAATCAATATCTACAACCATTAGCCTTCTTATCATCTGTTAATAACGACATTAAGGCTCAAGGTGGAGCTAATAGTGAAACTATTGAAGAAACTATTAACAGAGCTTTAAGAGCCCTTAATACTCGAAATCCTGTTAGTGCTAATGACTTTGAGGAACTAGCTCAAACTATTCTAGGTAATGGTTCTCGATGTAAAGCGATCGGACTATTAGGTTCAGATAAAATTACTTATGCTCCTGGTGAAGTTCATCTATTCTGTCTAGATGCTAGTGGAAGTCCAGCTAATCCCGCTCAAATTCAAGAGGTCAGTCAGTCTATTAACCTTAAGTTGATGTTAGGGACTCAACTGAATGTCTCTCCTATGAACTTAGTTGAGATCTCAGGAGAATTGATTATTAAAGTTCTTAATGGGGTTGAAATTCTACCGTTAGCTGACGAATTATGGGAAATTTATAAATCATATTTATCTCCTACTAAATTCGAAGTTGGTGCTTCAGTCCTAATTCAAGAAGTGCAGTATGAGCTTCGATTTGCTAAAGGAATTAAGTATATTGAGGAACTTAAGCTGAATGATGCAAGTTTGAATATTCCAATGCCTAACGCTTATTCCCTACCTCAAGCTTTTAATCTATACATGACGTTTGTAGATGAGGACAATAATATCTTCACCACATTAAAAGGAGTGGGTGAACCTTCATGACCTATAAAGCCTGGAATAGTGGAAGACCTGTTTATTCAAGACTACCTGATACCTATCTAGAAGATGGTGTTAGTGATGCTTTAACTTTCTACTGGGATGAATTATTAGTAGAAACTAAATCTAAAGTTGATAACTTTGGACTTCAATTAGATCCCCTAACTTGTGATGCTAAGTACTTAGACTATCTATCCCTGATGCTTGGTTGGATTGACGTTTGGGATGTTACTTGGAGTGAACAAGCTAAGAGAACCTTATTAGATAACTCCTATAGAAATATTGGCATTTGGATAAATAAAGGTTCAGCTAGAGTTCTATCTTTCATTTTAGATACTTTAGGTGTAGAGCACTTTATTCAAATTGGAACGTCCTTCTTAGTTGGCTATTCACGAGTTGGAGATCCGATCGGTACTGTAGCTTGGGATTTTGACATCATCATGAGGACTAGAAGTAAAGATAGTGACTCAGCTAAATTAGCCGCTAGAATTAAGGATTTATTTGCTCCTGTTTGGTGTCGATCTTCAATTATTTTTGATGACACAAGATTCTCATCAGCTTATTACTATGTTCTCTCCTTCAACGATGACTTCGTATTAGCAACTGATGAAGATAAAGCTTTAGAAATTAAATAAAAAATATGGCTGAAATTATTTTAAAGAAACTAGAAGCATTAGACCCTGCTCCTAGTATTAATGATAGTGATGTTCTTTTTGTAGAACAAGAAGGAACTTCACGTAAAGCTACAGTAAATCAAGTTAAAGGTGACTTGGTTAGAACTTCCACTCATACGGCTCACACTTCTGATACTAGTAATCCCCACTCTGTAACGGCTGCTCAAGTTGGTAATACTACGGCTCAATGGAATGCTGATAAGCTTCAAGGTCAAGCTGTTAGTAATGCCCTACCTGAAGATAAACAGTATCTCAAGTATGATTTTGTTTCTAATACCTGGAAACCAACTAGTGAAAATAATGTAGATTTAACTTCTACTCAAACGATTACTGGCACTAAAGCATTTAATAACTTAAATCTGAGTGGCACTTTATCCTTAACTAATGCCCTTAGTATTACTAGTGGGGGTACAGGGGCTAATACTCAAGGTCAAGCTCAGATTAACCTGGGATTGAATCCTGATACCGCACAATATAATGCGACTAAACTACAAAGTGTCAATTTAAGTTCAACAACTCCTACTGATAAACAGTACATGAAGTACGATTCAGCTACCTCTAGCTGGAAACCTACTACCGAGAATAATGTAGATTTGAGTTCCACTCAAACTATTACAGGAGCTAAAACCTTTAACTCGAATTTAACTATTGCAACCGGAAATCTTCTTACAGCGAGGAAGACTAATATTGTCTACTCAGGAAATACTAGTGGTGATCACACTCTAGCGGCAATCTGTACAACTGGTTCTGGAGATAATGTAAGTGCCTTTAATGCTGTTTCGGGCAACCCTGACTTCAGTGCTGTTCAATTTACTGGACAGGAATATTCTCACGGTACTTTAAAGATCGCCCATGAGAAGCCAGTAGGAGCAGACAATAATGATGCAGGCTCATCAGCTTTAAGTATCGACCTGAAGAGTAAAAGTAATGGTCAAACTGCTGCTCAAGGTATTTTCCTTAATACCTCAGATGGAACAACTAGTGGAAATTATCTAACAGTCAGATCTAATGGCACTCAATTATGTCATCTGACAGGTAACGGTCGATGGGGTTTTGGAATTGGTTTCTCAACTCCAACCGCCAAAATGGATGTTAAATCTGATAGCGATACTCTTCCAGCTTTAATTCTTGCCCCTAACTCAAGTTCCAGTACTGCTAACATTCTTGAAATTAAAAGAGGTAGTGATGGGGCAGTCAGAAGTAGATTTGATGTCAATGGTCAATTCATCTCAAACTCCATTGCCTTCTTTGCTGGTTCAGGGGTTCAATTTGGGAGTACTTCTACTCAGTTTGGTGGTGGTGGGGGAGTCATTGGAATCACAAATGCCACTACAGCCCCTACAACTAATCCTACTAATGGCGTAGTTCTATTTGCAAATAATGGAACTCTCAAGTTTTTAGGTACTAGTGGAACGGCTGTAGATTTGGCAGCACCCTACAACTTAAACACGGCACAATTTAACGCAAATAAGTTACAAGGAACTTCTGTAAGTAGTACGGCTCCTACTGATGGTCAATATCTAAAATATGATTTAGCAACTACCAGTTGGAGAGCGGTTACTGAAGCTAACGTTCAACTGTCAGGTACTCAAACCATTACTGGAGCTAAAACTTTCACTAGTAATTTGACGCTCAGTAATTCAAATTTATCTGTAAGTAATGGAAGCATCAGTGTAATTAATGGCGGATTGACTCTAGGAACTGCTCTCACTGTTGGTAATGGAGGTACAGGAGCTACTACAGCTTCAGCCGCTAGAACAGCATTAGGGGTTGATCCAGCTACGGCTCAATATAATGCTAATAAGATTCAAGGTAGAAATGTAAGTAGTACTGCCCCTGCTGATAAACAGGTCTTGCAATACAGTAGTGCAAGTTCTCAATATGAGCCTGCATTTGGGGCTGGAGGTAAAGTCCTTCAAGTGAAGTACATGAATCAAGCAACTTCTGTTGTTACAACTTCCAGTACTTTTATTGATACGGGAGTTGGACTTACAATCACCCCTCAATTTGCTTCTAGTGAAATACTGATTTTGGTTAGTATCAATGGAGTCTACCAATCTGGAAATACTTGGGTAGGTCTTCGACTCCAAAGAAGACAAAATGGTGGAACCTACACAACCTTAAATCTAATCGCCAATGATAATGCTTTTATTAGTACTTCAAACACGGGGGCTATAACCTCATCTAGTTCAAATCATTTAGATTCTGATCATCTTACTGGACTACTAGAATATAGAGTTTTTATAGCAAATACAACCGGAGTAGGATCTGTAGCCGCACAAGTTAACAGCGCTTCAACCTCCACAATCACCCTAATGGAAATAGCCGCTTAATAAAAAGTATGAAAATTAATTTAGTAGAATGCCTCATGTATTTAGCACCAGGGGCAGAATTTGCTTTGAGAGGAAATGAACTTTCAGGACTCACTTGGATGGATGAAAGACCTATTCCCACTCTTGCTGAATTAGAAGCTGCACAGGTGGAACTAAACAAAGTCATCATTAAAGATTGGAATCTATTAGTTCAGAAACTTTTAGGTTGTCAACTTTATATGAAAAGCTTCTATTTGAGTAAAGATAGTCTAGCAATCGCTCAGAGCTTCAATAAATTAGAGCAGGTAGTTTTAATTACTAGAATTGAAGATGCCCTAGCTTTCTTTATGGATGATCTATTAGAAGAACTAAAAGATTACATTACTCCTGAAGAAATGGATGAAGTAAATCAGATTCTAAAAGAGTGTGGATTTAATAATATTGTGCTTCAGTTAAAGGCTGCAAGTGCTATGAGAGCTAGTTCAGGAGCATAATGACACAAATACTAGGAACCATTACAGACTCAGCCCTAACTCCTTTAAGTGGCACTCTAGAGATTAAATTAAATAACCCTAAGGTTCTAGATTCCACTACTCCCAATAGTCTGATGACGGTAAAGAGTCACATCTTTAATATTACCTCTGGAGTAGTTAATATTGAATTATCTGTCTCTGAAGAGGTCAGCTATCATCTCAAATTTACAAGTGACGAGGTAGTTTACTTAGAGTTTGATTTTCTAATTCCTGCTGACGTTAGCCCTATTGAATTAAGTACCCTATTTCCAACTGGAATTGTAAACGACACTTTAACTACAGGGGCTCTTAGAGTAGCTAAAATCTTAACCTCTATTGAATCTTTTAGGCAAAAGGTAGCTCCTGTCTACACTTTAGAAATGGAACTTTCTGGAAATACTATATCTAAATTTCAAAGAACCGCTAAACCTTTTGCAGGTAGAATCAAAATCAAAAGATTAAATGTTTTGATTCTGAGTGGTGGAATTGATTGGGATTTTGAATCTGGAATTATCTATCAGGATAATGGTTTGGATACCCCTTTAGATACCCCTACATTTACTTCTTTTACTGTAGGTGGACGTACTTTTATTAATTATGACTACGATGAGGAAATCTCTGATAGTGCCTTAGGTCTGTATACAAAAGCTATTGCAGGAACCGGAAATATTACAGGCACAGTAACTTTAACCTATCAAGAATTACCTTAATTAAAGGTGCTGAAAGTAGAGACTCTAGATTAATTTCTAGGGTCTTTTTTAATTAAATATATATAGATTAAAATGGTAACAATTAAGAATAATGACATCTGGACTGAGGCTTTAGCTAATGCTAGTGGCTTTCCAATTCTAGATGGTAATACTGAAGTTTTCGGTCACGGTCAGAAAGTTATTGATGACTGGCTTAATGATGCTCCTGATCAAATTAAAGCTCTCTTCTACGGTTTTTACAATCGTATCAAGTTGAGTATCGGAACAGGCTTGAGTGTCAATTATTCAGGAGGCTCGGTCTTAACTCCTACTGGAATTGTCAACTTTAGTCCTGGAAGCATTAACGTACCTCCCAGTAGTGCCAGTTATGTTTTCATCAGTAAGAACGGTGTAGTTCAACAAGCCTCTAGCCTGCCAAATGAAGGTGTAGCGTTAGGTCTAGTTTCAAGTGGAGCTAGTACCGTTTCTCAAATCTCAGACCTACGCTATCAAGTCTTAGAACAGGTTAAAACATTAAGTCTACCTGCTCAAGCATCACCCTACTTAAGTGGAGATATCAAACCTACTTTCAGAACGTCTGTAGAAGATGGCTTTTTAGCCTGTAATGGCGCTTCTTACTTGAGAACTGCATACCCTGATTTATTTGCAGCGATCGGAACTCAGTTTAATCAAGTTGGAGACTCAAACTTAAACTTCAGAGTACCTGATTTACGAGGTCAAACACTAGTAGGTTCCTCTACAGCTAGACCAATCGGAGCTAGGTTTGGGGCTGAGACTGTTTCTCTAAGTGTGTCTCAGATGCCCTTACACAATCACTCAACCACTCAGAATTCTCATAGTCACGTTCTGAATCAAATACCTCACAGTCACGGTCTAAATGATCCTGGACATGCTCATGGTGTGTTCGATCCAGGGCATAGACATCACTTAGTAATTCCTGCATTTGGAAGTGATTCAAATGGGGGTCGATTAGTTGATGGTAGTGGGCCAGCAGGAGCACCCGATTACCACTACGACACTGAAACTTCAGGCTCTAACATTGGCATTTATGGAAATGGGACAGGTATCTCCTTAAATGCTGCAAATGCTAATGCAAATATTCAAGCCAACACTATTGATATTTCTGTAAATGCTAATGGCGGAAATGCTCCTGTTAGTGTCCTACAGCCTTCTGTTAGCTGCAACTATTTAATCAAAACTTAAATTTAATGGAATCAAAACCCTCTACCGACAATACAACTTTAGTTACTGAAAAATCAAGTGGCCCTACTGAAATCAATCTTGATCGACGAGCAAGTTCAGGCACAACATACATTGCAGTTCAAGCTGACACTCAAGCCAAAGTAATTGATGCAGTACTTCAAAATACTGCTGGTGTGGGCCTAGGTGTCATTCTATGCACTTTAGGCTTAGTAGTTGTGGCTAATTGGCTAGGAATCAAAGATGTGTTCAAATCCTTTATTAAATCTCAATCTGAGAATGCTGATTCAATGAAAAAACTAGCTTCTGGTGTTGAGGATCTAGTCAGAACTTCTAATCACAATAGAGAAGACATTGATAGATTGACCAAAAAGGTTGATGGAATCAATGACACTGTTCAGGAAATTAAACACAAATAGACAGTCCACTAATTTCATAGAGGCCAGGGTAATAACTACTCTGGCTTTTTTATTGTTTATTTATAAGAGAAAATAATATGTCTTGTGAATTTTTACTTCCTAATTTTCCGCTATTTCCACAACTAGATAATAGACTGCATCCTGATAGCTCCTGCAATATGACTTCTCTAGCTATGTGCTTAGTCTATTTGAAGAAGTCTAGGAATCAGACTTATGCTTCTAGGTTTGCACAATTTGAAGATGAACTAGTGCAGAGATGTGCTGATCGTGGGTTAAATCGCCGTGAGCCTGGAGTCATTAGAGAATTAACTGAAGTGTATGGCGCTAAGGATGAACTGATTATTGTAGAAGGTTGGGGTGCTGTAGGGAAGGCAGTCTATAAACTGATAGCTCATCTAAAAGAGAATAAGCCTGCCATTATCCATACCTACCTCACCCTTAGTGGTCATATTGTCTGTGTGGATGGGGTGAGGCTAGATAGTAAGGGTGCTCCTGTAAGTTGGCACTTTTCAGATTCCTACGGGGAGTTTTACCCACAAGGATATGAAAAGAATTGGGGTGGAGATCCTGACTTAGGAAAATATTGGCTCAGCCATAAGTCTTTTACAGAGAAGGTGCTCACTGATGGAATTTTCTGGGTTCATTTACTGAGTTAAGAGATGAAACTCATTCAGTTAGTGATACTACTATTCATTCTGATCAATGAGCTGCTTGAGAAATGTTTAGATAAAGACTAGAACCTATAGCTGGTTTGAACTCCTGGAGATTGTGGAGCTGAAAATCTAAACCTTTTCTGTTTGAAGAGAACACTTATTTCAAAATGATAGTGTCACAAATTTAAATTTCCCTTCATAATGGTAAAGGCTTTTAAGTAGTTCCTCTGTTGTACTGATAAGGAAGGGAAATTCATTCAGCTCCTGCACTTGAGTTTCGTTCAGATCTAATTCAATTTTCAAACATCCTGATTCATCGGGCTTATTTAAGTAAATAAATAATTCCTCACCATCTTCTACTTTTACTCTGTAATTAATGATAGGTTTTATCGCTTCTGAAAATTCTTTATGAAATATTTTTCTTCTTTTATAATCATCCAAAACATTTTTATAGAAGTCATCATAGGCATTTTGGAAGAAGGAAGCATTAGCTTCATGAAGTGAATCATAATCATTCAAGATGCCTTCAAAAGCATCAGCTTTAATAAAGTGGACATGAGCAAATGTGGCTTCTCCGTTAAGAATATACCTGCCAACATGGTGATCTTGCTCTACCGCAGATCCCTTTATTTCATCTTCTTCAAAATGAAGCCTAATCAGATCAGAATCAATAATAGACACTAAGTTAAATTGGTAGATTCGATTAGGTCTATCATTTTTAGGAAGAGAAGACATCTCATAAGCTTGAGCCTTCATTAAACCAACTATAGAGTCATAAATAGGAGTATCGTTTTTTGCTTTTCCTTTCTCATTATTTTTATCCTTATCTATTTTCAGCATCGTCTGAAAAGCAAAAATATCTACTTCAGGAATGCGTATAGACTGAGTCACTCCTTTTTCAGCAACATAGCTATAGTATTCATCTTTCCAGCCTTCTTGAGACATTACAAACTCTAATGCCTTGAGGTTTGTCCAAGCATGAATAGGTTTCCAATCAGTATTCACATCGTTGATATTAATATCTTTTGAAAGTAGAGCCCAAAGACAATCTTCGCTCTTCTTGCAGCTAATAACAATACTTGTAAAGAGTTGAAAGTCTCTAACTTTTCTAACTTTATAAGCAATTAAATCAACTTCTCTGACAGTGCCAGTCAAGTCATCCGCATAATATCGGTTGTTGATGACACTCCATCCTGCTTTTCTCAGAATCTCAGCAATGCGGAACTCAAGGGGGAATCCTGTCTTCCTTATATTTTCTTCAAATGAACTGAAATCCATAAGTAGCTGTAGACTGCCTTGCCGCAGAGAATAATGGGTAGCTGGAAACCTGCTCTGCTAGTTAAGCAACTGCATCTCCTCGTGTCAATGGCAGATGGAGGTAGTAGCCGTAACCTTCATAAATCAGAAGACCCTGTAAGAATTAAATTCTTACAGGGTCTTTTTTTGTGTCTGAAAGTACCGTATGGTCTGGGTTCCACATCATTGTGGAGACGGAATTATACTTTTTAGGTTATCTACATTTCATCATCTTGCCAACCAGTCTGCTTTACTTCCTCCTCTATGACTTCAGGGGCTTCCTTAATATGACTGTCAGTTATAGTCTGAGAAAAGGGGTGAATACCTGCATCAATATTAGTTAAAAGCCATTCAATAAACTGCCTATCATTTCCAATAAAGTTAGGATTACACTTCTGCTTTACCCGATTGATCATCTCTTGATTAACTTTCATTTGAGATACTGGATTAGCCATTAATCTGTACCTCAACTGCTTTAGATTTGATATCAACTACATTACTAATCTTTTTAGAAGCTTTTTTAGTTCTGGCTTTATTGAAATTCCCTAAAGTAATACTAGTTTCAAACTTCTGACCAACTGCTCGCACCATTCCATCAGCGTTATCCCAGATGGGATTAGAAGCGACTCTGAAGCCGTTACTAATTAGAAAGTCACTAACTACTGGAATCTCACATCCTCCTCCTGTAGCGACTAAAGAGCTTGAATCAAGGAAAGCATTCTTCATCACTCTCTTACTCTCCTTAAGTCCTTCAGTGATCCAAGTAAGGGCTAACTTATTGACAAGCTCTGTAATTTCTACACCGTCAATTACATAAGGAGTATTACGTTCAAACATATCTAGAACTTCCTGAAAAGTGGGAGTCTTACCTAGATATTTAGGAGAGTTAATTTCAGGAGAGCCGATGATATTAGTGATTAATGAACGGACTCCAGCACTTTCTAAAGGGATACTATTCTTACAGGCGTAACCTTCAAACTGAGAAACAATTAAGGTGTCTGAACCTAAGTCAAGCATTAGAATGTTTCTATCAATTCCTTTTTGCTGCTTGATGACACCTTGACCTTCAAAATAAACCTTAACTACTTTAATCTGAAAAGTTTTCTTGACCCCATTAAACTCAAATCTAAACCTTCCTTTTAAGTGGCTTATAACCTTATCTTCTAGTGCTGAAGCATTAGGAACTGATATACCTAATTGAATTAAAGTGTCTTCAGTCTCAATCTTCTCCCACACTAAAGCTACAAGAAGTGGTAGAGCCAATTTAGCTTTATGGTCATTATCATCTAGAACTCTATCCCCTCTTTTAGGATTAAAATCTAATGCAGGCTTACCAACTAGAAATTCTTTATTCTCCCAAAATTTAGAGTCACTACTATCTTTAATGCATTTGAATGCTTTAGGGTAAGTTCCTGCTTCTAATTCAAGTACATAGCTCTCACTCATATTCTTGAACTCATTAGCTGAAACACGAGAATGTAAGTTGCCAATATCAAAACCAACAAATAAATTTGAACTCATTTCTAATTCCTCTAAATTACCTTCAATTAGTGACATATCTAATTTAATACAAATGAATACTTTTTTCTCCTTTCTTATCTAATAGTATATAAATGAATCCATAAAAGCAATAGGTGAAGGTTAAAAAGAATCAGAATATATCTAATTGAATATGATTAGATACAAATAGATATAAGGGTAAATACAATAAAAACCCCTCTAATTAATAGAAGGGTTCAGAATTTAATTTAGGTTTTATTTTAAGCAGACTTTAGAATAGGTGCAGGCTTAGCAGCAGGTAAAGCAGGGTTAGATAGAATCTTTTCAAACTTCTTAGCTAATGTTTCAGTTACAAAGTAAGGATCTAATGGATGCTTCCTTAAAGCTGACTTCATTAGTTCATTACTTAAAACTTGAAGGGTCATAATTTCAATACCATACTCAGCCGCTTTCATACAGGCTTCTTGAGTACCACCAAAGGGAGCGACCATAATTAGCTTCACATGCTCAGTGTTGTAAGCTAACTTGCCTAGCTCTACATAGCGCTTAGCTTCAATCGTAGTGATAACGTCACAGAGATCAATTACGTTTCTCTTCAGTTCGTAGATTGTAACTACTTTACGTTTGTGTTTGTCAGGACGTTTGTGAACTAGGTCAAACCTTCTAACTACACATTTACTTTGAGGAAAGTCTTTTACACTCTGTTCTGGTTCCAGTTTGTAGTAACCGTGATTGCAGAGTAATAGAAGTTGATCCTGAATCTGTTCCTCAGAAAGGCCAATCCCATTAAGCTCTCTACGAGTCACATCTTCAATAGGCTCTAGGGCTGCTTGAGTGATCGCATCAGAACCTAAGGATTGAAAACCTTGAGCCGCTTCTGTAGATCCTTGAACTAAGTAGCTGTAGGCATGTTCAAAGTCGCCAACCCAAATAGAATTAATTCTTCCTAAGTCTTTACCTGTACATTCAAGGTAGAGTCTCTTAAAAGTCTTAAGTTTTGCACCTTCTAACTTGAAGCTTTTACCAGGTAGTGACGGGTTCCCTTTTTCAGAACTCGTGGATTCAGAAGGTCTTACAGGTTTTGGCTTAAGGTTAGGGTTGACGACCGCTCTTTGATAGCGGTTGTCAGAAGTGTTGCTAGGGCTGCATTCTGACGACATCCCTTCTTCGGATGTCGTCGATTCTTTCTTTTCACAAGCCCAATGCTTTTGATAATCATCCTTAGTAAGTCCTTTAGCTATACTAAGCTCACTCATAATAAAGTAGCTTCCAGTTTTACTTGAACTAGGAACCCAACTGATATTATGCTTTTCAATTAAATCTGTAAGTTTAGAAATAATGGTTATATCAGCATTAGGATTTTTAGCGAGAATAGAATCTTTTAAATTTAAAGTAGTATTCATCCGAATTATTCAGTTTTATAAATATTGATTAAGGATATGTTTTTACTCCCATATTCATGAATTTATCAGGATTGATATTTAGAAAGTGGGCGTTATAACTGCCAATAAAAGAACCTCAATTAGTAACTCTCTAATTGAGGTTTAATTACATCTACATTTCAAAAATTAAAAATATTACAAGATAACTACACTAACTACATGTAGATTTAGTAGATTCCTTTACTTCAATATATAGGGGTGTCTGGAAGTTAAATTCATTCCTTATAGCTCAACCTATTGAATAGTACCCATGTGGGTAATGTACTTAATTCATTAAGAATCTAGCCTAGAAGCAGTTAACAGATTGGAGCAGATTCTATGGCTAATAGTACTTCTCTTGCTGACTACCAAGTCCTTTCTGATGCATCTTTTCCGCTTACTGGTACAGGCTCAAATAGTAATCAAGAGTTAGAATTTGGAGTTCCTGATGATATTGTCGTGACGGGGGGATCAAGAAAACCAGTCCTAGCCTTTAAGATTACGACTTCAGAGGCAACTTCCTTTAGAGTTTATCTCGATGACATAACTGATGAAGCCATTATGTTTGATGGTTCTTTTCCAGCCAATATAAGAACTGTTTACTGGGAGTCATTTAACTTCCTGCCTGCTTTTAATCAGCATGGCAATCCCGTTACAGTATTTTTCAGGTGCAGTCAAGGTGCGTGTAATATATCTGATGTAGTAATTTGGTATCAAGTTGACAGAACTCAGTGGGATGATTGAAGCCTCACTGATGCATAATCTAAGGGATAACTGGAGAGAGTTAAGTACTTTTGGTAGAGGCTTAACTCTCTCTCTATTTTTATATATCAGTCTCATCCTCATCTAAATAGAATTCTGAACGACGCGAATTAACTTCTGAAAGTATTTGCTGTACTGTTTCTTCATCAGTCTGATATGTACTTAGAATACCGTCAGAACGTCCACTAACTACACCTAATGTAAATCCTATAGCTCCAGTTAGGAAGGCTATGAATAGGGTCTTATCGACGAATAGGAAGATGATAGATAAGGTGATTAATGGATTAACTTTTAGAGTATTAATAATTGACTGGATGAAGCTGATACAGAAGTTCAGGAAGTTATACATAAAAAAGAGAGTAGGTTTATTTACTCTCAAAGTTTAGATTTAATGGTGCTTAAGAATGTGGGCGATTCTTAAGATCAATTAGGGGCATCTCCTTCGCAATATATCTGTAAATCCAATTCTCAAACCATTTCCTGAAATAACGGCGTTCTTCAACTGTTAATTTCTCAGAAATATGTATTTCTTTACCCTCCAAATTAAAACTTAAATCATTTTCAAGTTCATCTACACCCAAAATACCTCTTAGACTAACCTCAAAGAGTACACAAGCTACAGGAGTATTATCAGAGTCGATATCTATTTGAATCTTCATGGTTAATTAAGGAGGCGAATAACTCTAAGTTTAACGTAATCAACACCCACAGATTCAATCATTTTATTAGTGGGACTTCTTTAAACTATCCTTACGTTGTAAATACCATTTAATTCTCTGCTCATCTAATTCATCAATTTCTGAGGGAGTTATTTCGATTTTCATAATTTGAGGCTTACCTTCAACATCCCTTTCGTAGCAGATAAGCGTATTGTCTTCCTTAGGAGGCTCAATCTCTACAGCCGCTACTGCAAAAAGTAGGTAAGTTAAACATAGATTCATGTCACAATCTAAATTGATTTCGACTTTCATACTATTTATCTCCTTTTGTACGCCTAATTATAGTTCAGGTAGAATGGGTTTATTGATTGCCC
Source organism: Myxacorys californica WJT36-NPBG1 (assembly GCA_019359315.1). Taxonomy (GTDB): domain Bacteria; phylum Cyanobacteriota; class Cyanobacteriia; order Leptolyngbyales; family Leptolyngbyaceae; genus Myxacorys; species Myxacorys californica. The sequence continues at coordinate 2,355 of JAHHHO010000045.1, read as the reverse complement.
CTAAATAATTCTCATATAGAATCTTTACATCGTGACCTGTAATCTGAGCAATATTAGCAGGCTCCATTCCAGAAGCAGCACAATGACTAACAAAAGTACTTCTAGTTACTCTCATAGGTCGATGTGGAATATCTGACTTCTCTAAAGTTATTCTCCAGCATCTTTGACTTAGAGTATGGTCATCAATTGGTTTACCTTTATGAGATAAGAATATTAGGTCTGAGCCTTTTGAATCCTTAGACTTTCTATTAGTAAGAATGTCACATACTTTATTATTGATGGGAACTACTCTATGCTTTGAAGTTTTAGTGGTTTTTCTAATTCGAGTTGAGATTTTACCTCTATTTCTTATTAGAGATTGATAAACTTGAATCTCTCTATTATCTAAATCAACGTCTTGCCATCTAAGACCTATAGCTTCATTAATCCTGAGTCCAGAATTAAATAAAAACAGAAAGAAGTCTACATAATGGCAGTAGTTAGGAGATCGTTCTAATTCAGCTATAAATCTATGTACTTGTTCAATAGTAAGGGGTCTAGGTCTAGGTTTACCTTCTAATTTAACCTTCAGATGACCGAATAAATCTTTTCTAACTACTTGTAGAACGGCTAGATAGCGTTTCTGAGTGGATGTAGCTACTCCTCTATTCTGAATCCACTTTAGAAAGTCTTTAGCTTTACAGGGATTATCAACAGAGATTTTATACTGCTTTAATAAATTCAGAACTGATTGATCAGCACTACTGTATAGATTCTCTAGACGTTCTTCTAAAAGTGTGATTAGTGAGGGGCACTTAACTTTAGAGTAACTATTAACGTCTGGAACAATCCCTAATAGCCAGCATTTATATTTATTGAGAGAAGTATCAAAGTTGTTAGTTAAGCAATCCTGGTAGATTAACTTACCTGCTAATTCAAGCTTAGCTCTATCAGAAGGGTCAGAGTATTTACCCCATGTAAGAGAATAAGAATCATTATCATAGTTCCACCTGATAATGCAACTATTAGAATTCTTTCTGACGATTAAAGGCTTCATTTCTTTATGCAACTCTATGCAAGGGTCAATCCCCCTTCATAAATAGAGTGCTTACAGAATTGGGCTTCAGGAGGCATGATTGAGAGGCGCATCTCAATGGCATTGAGAGGGTCAGCGGTTCGAATCCGCTTAGCTCCATATGTACATTCGCACATTAAATGTCGCGATTCGCAAATTAATGTCGTTTTCGACGATTTTTGGCGTTTCGGCTGTAGTTTCGCACATTAATGTCGTTAATCAATAGATTCTTGCTATTCACACATTAATGTCGCATTTGTCGTTAATCTCACGGTTCGCACATTAATGTCGCTTCGAACAATTTCTGCTAGGTTGTTTGAAAACTTGCAGATTGGTGTCGGTGTAGGTGGTCTGCTGAACCGTAAATCAGTTCCGTGCTAATTGTGCATTATTCCAGCTCAACAAACGTTGCTTGAGTAGAAGCTTGATCAACAAATAAGAGTATGGCTAATCTCTTTCTCTATCTTTTTTGCACTTCAATGGCAACGCTAGTTTCATTGCATCATGCCATTAAGATGCGCCTTTCAGTCCTCCCCATTTACAGTAGCTGGAGCAACGCAATTTCTTGTGATGCTTAGGATGCTACAGGTACATAAATCTGAAATTTCCTGAATAGATATTATGAACGCAGCCTTGAAATCTTTCAGCCCACCCATGTCTGGGAAGGCGATTGCAACGTAGGTTTTATAGTTGAAACGCGATCGCGCAGTAAACTTTCAGCCCACCCATGTCTGGGAAGGCGATTGCAACTCAGCAACGACAAAAACGACTTTCGCTATGGAGTCTTTCAGCCCACCCATGTCTGGGAAGGCGATTGCAACACTGAGCTAAAAGAGAAATGTCTTCGTGAAGGCATCTTTCAGCCCACCCATGTCTGGGAAGGCGATTGCAACGCAATCGATGAGGGATGGCGAACAGGACGAATTGCCCTTTCAGCCCACCCATGTCTGTGTACATTCGCACATTAAATGTACGTGTACATCAGCAAGCATTCTCGTTTGACGTCCTCCGAGTAGCCTTGAGGGGGGTCATAGCTATCGATGAACTGTCGCCCACAGTCCACGCAGATATGATTTTGCTTGTCTTTGCGTTTTCCATTCTTCCGAATGTGAGTAGACTGGCATTCCGGGCACTGCAGAGAATCACCTTATTCATCTCTCCATTATGCAACGCCGAAAAATTAAACGTATCGTCAACTGTTCTAGCGATGGGGCAATCGTTAAAGCAACTCGACTGGCTCCTCTAGTAAGAGGATGGAGAAACTACCACCGCTACTGCAAGCTGGACGGCTCGCGGTTCTC
>JAHHHO010000044.1 GCA_019359315.1 Myxacorys californica WJT36-NPBG1 | reverse complement strand
TTGCTTCCTTTCTGTCAGCACTTTCATCGGCGAAGTGGTCGGAGTTGGTTCTTCACTGCAATCACGCCGTTGTCGTTCGTTCATCAAAAATCTTTGTGACACCACCGAGCAAGCGATCTCCCTGATTCAGAACTTCAAGGGTGAAGGATCCTGAAAGATCCTGAAAGTTCTGGACTGTGTTTTAGCTTTTAGATCTGTCTGGAAATAAGACGAAAGATCCTTAAAAGCCTTCTCCAGCAAGCATTTTAGCCGTTTTTCTCGTTGTTACCCGACAAGTCTTTTCTTCACCTCAACTTTCAGGGAAACGCCTAGAAAAAGAGCACGTCTGTCTCTCTAAAACGCAAGAATTACCATTAGAGCTCCTATGAAAACATCAACTATGCCATAGAGGGAGTAGGTGTTTCGGGTTCTGTGGGCTCAAGTGAAACCTGGTATCCCAAGCGCTCTAAATGCCGTTTTAATTGTCGCGACACGCGGTCGCGGTCTTGTTGGTCTAGATAGTTACTGCCCAACTCGCGATACGTCGTTTGCTCAGAGAGTATGTGGTAGGCAATGACTAAAATCGTGTGGGCAACCGCCATCGCTGCTCGTTTACTGCCTCTACGAAGCTTCAGTCGTTGATAGCGTGCTCCTAAATACGTGTTGCGAGCACGACCTGCTGCCAGAGCCGCTTCGACTAGCCCGCTTCGCAAGGCAACACTGCCGTTGCGAGTTTTGCCAGAATATTGCTTACCCGCACTCTCACAGAGGCCGGGACAGAGACCAGCCCACGATGCCAGGTGTTTTGCCGTTGGAAACCGACTCATGTCTGTCCCAATTTCTGCCAAAATCAGTTCTGCGGTCTTTTGTTTGACCCCTGGAATGGTACACAAGCGTTCTACGTCTGCCTGCTGGGGACGTAAGCGCTCCGCAATTTCGTCTGAGCATTGCTTGAGCGCCTCGTCGAGAAAGTCTACATGTGCCAGCATTTGAGCCAGAATAAAGCGCTGATGTGGGCGGACTGTGCCACTGAGCGCTTGTTGTAGTTGCGGTAACTTGCTCCGCAGTTTGCCTTTGGCAAGCTCTGCCATTTCTTCCGGATTGGTTTGCCCTGCCACAATTGCGGATAAAATCGCACGCCCTGACATGCCCATGATATCGGTTGCAACTGAAGCAAGTTTAGTGTTGGCTCCCTCCAACACTTTTTGAATCCGATTCGCTTCTGCACTGCGCTCCTGAATCAGGGATTTGCGATAGCGCACTAATTCTCGTAACTCGCGCATCGTGGCAGAAGGAATAAAACTCGGTCGCAACAACCCGTGTTGTAGCAATTCAGCAATCCATTGCGCATCCTTAACATCGGTCTTGCGCCCCGGCACGCTCTTAATATGATGAGCGTTAACCACCCAAACCTCTAGCGCACCTTCAAGCAGATTATACACGGGCTTCCAGTACGACCCAGTACTTTCCATGGCGGCAATTGTGCATTCAGCTTGCACTAACCAATCGACTAACTCCAGCAATTCAGCCGTTGTCGTGCCAAAGGTACGCGTGACTTGTGCAGATCTGCCTTCAGTCACGGGAGTAATCAGACACGCAGTCACACTTCGTTTGTGAACATCTAAGCCACAACAGCGCTCATGGATCTTTTTCATAATTTAGCTTGCGAGAAACGGCAATGCCAGTGAGCGCTCTGTGCAGTTTGAGAATCTCCTATACGTGCTCATCCACAAGGAAGGCAACAGTCGGTGCTACCGATCAGAGCGCCAGACCAGCCTGTCGGTCGGGCTATCAGCACCACTATCTATGCGGTCTTGACACTGGTTGTTCTTAGGAATGTGGATTAAATAAGGTGTAATTCTGCTAGTCGTGTCAGTATGCTAGAGAGGCAACAGCACAACAGGTGGAATGATGCAAACCTACCCTGCTGAAATAGAAGCCCAAATGCGACGGTACTACCAGTCGCTATGCGAGAAGGATCGGCGTTGCTATGCGGCAATTGAAGCCGTGAAGTTAGGGTACGGCGGTCAAGCTTACATTCGTCTCTTGTTTAGCTGCCACCATGAAACGTTGCAATTAGGCTTGAGGGAACTTCAGGACGAAACCGCCCTGAGCGAAGAGCGAATTCGGTAGCCTGGCGGAGGACGCAAATCTGCATTTGAGACCATTGCTGGATTAGATGAGGCGTTCTTGCGAGTGCTGGAACAACACACGGCAGGTTCACCCGTCGATGAAGCGCTCAAGTGGACGAACCTCAAGCGGCACCAGATTGCCCAATTGCTCATGCGCGAGGGCATTGAGGTCAGCGTCACCGTTGTAGACCAGTTGTTGGAGAAACACAATTATCGCAAACGCAAAGCCGTAAAGACCCTGGCAACCGGTGAGAGTGAACACCGCAACGAACAATTTAAGACCATTGAACAGTTGAAACAGAGCTATCAAGCGGCAGGAAATCCAGTCATCAGCATGGACACAAGAAAAGAGAGTTGATTGGTCAACTCTATCGGGAGGGGCAACTGTACACCCAGGAGGCGGTTAAGGTGTTTGATCACGATTGGGCATCACTGGCAGACGGGGTTGCCATTCCCCACGGTTTGTACGACTTGACGGATAATGTCGGGTACATCCAGATTGGCACCAGTCACGATACCAGCGAGTTTGCCTGCGACTCGATTCGCTACTGGTGGAACACCTATGGGAAAGTTCGCTATCCACGGGCTGACTCAATGTTGCTGCTCTGCGATGGGGGTGGCAGCAATAGCTCCCGTTATTACATCTTCAAACAGGATTTACAAGCACTGGTCAATGAGCTGGGAATCGAAATTCGCATCGCTCACTATCCACCCTACACCTCCAAGTACAATCCCATTGAGCATCGCTTGTTTCCTCATGTCTCTCGTGTCTGCCAAGGTGTCATTTTTGAGAGTGTCCAAACAGTGCAAGAACTGATGGCAACGGCAACGACTCGTACAGGTCTCATTGTGGTTACAACGATTCTCGACAAAACCTATCAAACAGGTCGAAAAGTCGCCCAAGACTTCAAATCCAACATGAAAATTATCTTTGATGAATTTTTGCCTCAGTGGAACTACACGGCTCAACCAGAATTACAGGTTATTTAATCCACGCTCCTTAGCGTAAAGCCTGAACTTCACCTTTTCATCCTCGGTGCTGGCGGTGCCGCCCGAACGCCTGTTGGGGAATAAGCGAGAATAGACTTGTTGCCCAATAAGCTAAAGTGCAACTCATTGGATTGGGTCAGGTAGACCATGCTAGACATCGAACGAGTCCTGAAAAGCGACCGGCTCCTAAGGGCATTGACCGGACTCAACCGTAAAGCCTTTGAAGAGCTGGTGCTCACCTTTGAGTCTGTTTACCAGCAAAGCCAAATGAATCAAACCCAGGCTCAACGCCCTCGTCAACGTGCCGTAGGAGGGGGACAAAAGGCACGCTTGGGCAGCAGGGAAGCGAAGTTATTTTTCATCTTGGTCTACTTCAAATGCTACCCGACCTTTGATGTGCTGGGGCTGTTGTTTGACCTCGACTACAGTCGTGCCAACCGATGGGTGCATCGACTTCAACCCATACTCGAAGCAGCGTTAGGGCAAAAACTGATGTTACCTGAACGCAAACTGGGGAGTGTCGCGGCCTTTATTCAGCGGTTTCCAGAGGTCAAGCGGGTCATCATTGATGGCACTGAACGCCCGATTCGTCGCGCTCAAGACAGCCAACAACAGCAGCAAAACTATTCTGGCAAGAAGCGACGGCATACACGCAAGCATCTGGCAGCAACGGAGGCTTATCAGCGCATTCTCATCCTTAGCCCAGCCCGAGAAGGCAAGATTCACGACAAACGATTGTTGGATGAGACGCAGATGGCTAGTTGTATTCCCGATGAAGTTCCGATTGCGGTTGATTTAGGGTTTCAAGGGTTGCAAAACGAGTGGGTCAATCTCGAGATTCCGCACAAGAAACCGCGTGGAGGAACTTTAAGTGACGAGCAAAAGCAAGAGAATCGAGAACTGAGTCGCAGACGCGTCAAGTGTGAACATGCCTTTGCTGGGATGAAGCGATATAACGCGGTTGCCCATGTCTAGAGAAATCGAGTGTTTGATTTCGATGACCACTTGATGCTAACTGTTGCAGGGTTATGGAATTTTTACTTAGTAGCGGCTTAGAGGACGTTTGAGAAGTAGCGGATTATGCTAGTCTCCGTAGCAGTGTACGGAGAGAGGTAGTGTAGATGAAAGCTTCCGATGTTTCAGGCAGAAATTCGTAGTCTTTACTCAAACGCCGATACCGCCCCAGCCAACCGTAAGTGCGCTCCACGACCCAACGACGCGCAATGACTTTGAAACTGCGGTCAATCGGCGCAGGTTCCACACCTGGACCAACGATGCGACGACGTGACCCTGCATTCGGATGTTGCACGCGCTGCACTGTCCAACCGAACTGCTCTTTCACCCAAGTGACAAAGGTCCTACGATAGCCGCCATCGACCCACAAATGTCGCAAGCGGGGAAACTGCATCGCCATGCCATGAAGGAGCTGTTTTGCGCCTTCTTGATCGGCTGTGTTAGCCGCTAATACCTTGACCTTCAGCACAAATCCTTGCGTGTCGACCAACAAGTGACGCTTGCGTCCTTTCACCTTTTTCCTGCCATCATACCCTCGCTCGGCTCCGCCGACTTCAGTGGTTTTGATAGATTGAGCATCGATGATGCCTGCACTGGGTGTCGCTACTCTTCCAAGCTTCTGACGAAGCTGCTCGCGAATGGTTTTGAGCATTGCTTCCCACACACCTGCGATGCGCCAAGTGCGAAAATAATGATACACCGTTTGCCAAGGTGGAAACTCATGTGGAAGTAAGCGCCAAGCACAGCCAGTGCGTTGGATGTAGAAGATCGCGTTAATAATTTCGCGTATGTTTCTAAAACGTGGGCGGCCACCCGGTTGAACTGGTGGAATTAATGGTGCGATGATTGTCCACTCATCATCAGACACATCAGTATTGTAAGGTTTTCGGTTCATGTCTCCATTCTAACGAATGAGTATAATCCACTACTTCTCAAACGTCCTCTGAGAACTCAACAATCAATCGATCGCGGTTTCTTGCATTACTTCGAGGCTGAACTCATTGCGATTAGGTAGTGCCATTTAGGAAAGGATAGAGGAAATCTGCTGATTTCGTGCAGGAACGATCCGCAGTTGTTCGTTGTAGTAATGGATGAAGTTCCAGCGCTGCTCCGCAGATACCCGCAAGGGGTCGCACGGATGTGATTGTTCAAGTCTTTCGAGAACGACAAGGTTTTTCTGACGAGTCGAGACACTCGTTGTCTGAGCGTATTGTTGAACCGCTCAATGTAACTCGTTTTGCCACTTTCCTTGCCAACTGCCTGATGCCGCTTGCTGGGCAGCGCCACGGGGTAAGACACCCAGAAATCGCTGTAACCCACTGCACACTGCCGATAGACGGGAGGCAACGATTCCCAGAATGCTTTCGCTGCCTCGCCTGAGCGATCCCCGACGTAGCACCCGACAATTTCGCGAGTTACCACATCAAGGGCTAACCAGACCCATCGCTCATTGCCTTTAGAAACTGTTTGTAAATAGAAATGAAGCAACTGCTGCTAGGGAGATGAGATGAGCGATACCTAAATCATCCTTTGAGTGATACGCAAGAGCATGAGTTCACGGTTTTACGACAGCGACCTGAGCGATGAGGAATGGCAATACATCGAACCCCTACTGCCGCCAGAAAAGCCAGTCGGCAAGGTGCGGGAAGTGAGTTTGCGTGAGGTGTTGAACGCGATTTTCTATCGAGCGGATAACGGAGTGAAATGGCGCAACTTACCCCGGGATTTTCCGGCTTGGCAGACAGTGTATGGGTACTACCGACTGTGGGTCAGATTAGGGATTTGGGAACAGATCAACACTGCTTTGGTACAGAAAGTGCGGATGTATGAGGGACGCGATGCTCAACCGAGCTTAGCCATCATTGATAGTCAGTCTGTCAAACTTGGACAAAAAGGAGGGAAGAACACGGCTTTGATGGCAACAAAAAGGTGAAAGGACGCAAGCGTCACATCGTGGTTGATGTCCTCGGATTGGTGTTGGGATGTTACGTCAGTGCGGCTAATACTGCCGATGTCAAAGCAGTTCCTGCGGTCTTAGTCTGGGTGTTGGAGTTATACGAACGCCTTGCCAAAGTGCTCGCAGACAAGGGCTATTAGGGAGGGTTGGGTGCGCTGATTAACAACGCCTTTAGGACTGAAGAGCGTCGTGTTGAGCTTGAGATTAGTCAACGCCTAAACGGAGCGAAAGGATTTCAACTTGAACCGCAGCGATGGATTGTGGAACGCACTTGGACATGGCTGGACAATGCCCGAGTTTTAACACGCGACTATGAAACCTTACCTGAAAATCATGAAGGGATGATTTACGTCGTGATGATTCGGTTGATGCTGCGGCGATTAACCAACAATCGTCGAACCAGGAAATCCAAAACTGCTTAACTAGCGTTTACAAACAGTTTCTTATCACCCACAAATGACCACAACTCATCCATCTGCACAGTCAATCGTCGCCGCGCTTTCGGTTCCACTTGGACTTGCTGAGGAACGGTCGCATAGTAAGCATTGACGTACTGCTGTAACCAGCTTTCACTCAACTGCAAGCTTCGAGCAATGCCGACAAGCGGAATCTTTTCCAAAAGCATCCGCCCCATCGTCGCTTTGGTGTCATCGCTAATCCGTTTCCATTTTGGGTTCTCGACAAACTGCCGCCCCCAATCCCGGCATTTATAGTTCTGATTGCCGTGGCGGGTCGTGCCGTTTTTATTAATGTCATTGGAACCACAGTTCGGACATTGCAACAGGAGTTTAGTCATCTACTGTTGAGGTTCGTAAAGCTACTTCTCTATTCTCGCTCGTTGTTTTTTCTACGTCCTTTCCTAAATAGCACTACTGCTGTGTCGGAGCTTTTGAGTGAAGGGATGGAATTTGGAGGAGCATTGTAGCCTAAATTTGTGATGAGTCTCCTATAGTTTGAGGTATGCCGCATCGTACTCATCTAAAAAAGCTGTATGGTTGCTCTACCAGGGATTGCTATCCAAAGCAAAATTTACGAAAGCTCTAATTCTTTGGTGTATCGGGGGATCCGAGACGATGGGCTGACGATCGTCGTCAAACTGCTCAAGCAAAACTATCCCTCTGCTCAAGAATTAATGCGCTACCGGCAGGAGTATGAAATCACCCGCTCCCTCAACCTGGAAGGCGTGATCAAAGCATATAGTCAGCAAAACTATCAACGCACGCTTTTTATTCTCTTAGAAGATTTTGGTGGAGAGTCCTTGGAACGATGGATGCGGCAGCGTCCAGACTTCTGCCCCATGCCCTTAGCTACATTTCTACGGCTCGCGATCGATCTCACAGGTATTCTGGGTAGCATCCATGCCGCCGACATTATTCATAGGGATATCAGCCCTGGAAACATCGTTCTTGAACCGGCTACGGGCGTGGTTAAAATCATCGACTTCGGCATGGCTACCCGATTTAATCGCATCAATCCAACGTTCAAAAGTCCTCATGTATTAGAGGGCACTCTTGCTTACCTGTCTCCAGAGCAAACTGGGCGTATGAACCGTTTGCTTGATTACCGAACCGATTTTTACTCGTTCGGTGTCACCTTCTATGAACTAATCACTGGACACCTACCGTTTCCCACTACGGACATTCTAGAGTTAATCCATTGTCATATTGCTAAACAACCTGTTCCTCCATGTGAATTGGCAGCGATTCCTAAAGCTGTTTCAGACATTGTGATGAAGCTGATGGCAAAGAATGCTGAAGATCGCTATCAAAGTGCTTCGGGCATCAAAGCGGATTTAGAAATTTGTCTTAGCCAGCTTGCAGAAACAAGGAAAATTGACAACATTCAACTGGGGCTGCAAGATGCGTTGGAACAGTTTCACATTCCCCAAAAACTGTATGGACGAGAAACAGAGCTTGCAGTGTTATTAGCAACATTTGAAAAGGTAGCGGGAAGTGGAAAACAGGGAATGGAGAACGGAGAAGAACTTTCTAATCTCCCACACAGCACAATGATGTTGGTTTCCGGCTATTCTGGTGTTGGCAAATCAGCACTTGTGCAGGAGCTTTACAAGCAAATTACTGCCAAGCGTGGTTATTTTGTCTCTGGTAAGTTTGACCAGTTGCAACGCAATATTCCCTATAGTGCGATCACCCATGCCCTGCAAAAATTAATGCGCCAACTGCTTGGGGAGCCAGATGAGCAGGTGCAGCAGTGGCGATCGCGTCTGCTCACTGCTTTGGGAAGCAGCGGACAAATCATCATTGATGTGATCCCGGAAGTTGAATTAGTTATTGGCAAGCAGCAGCCGGTCCCGGACGTGGGCGCAACGGAAGCTCAAAATCGTTTCAATCGCATCTTTCAGCAGTTTGTGCGGGTGTTTTGCTCAAGGGAACATCCGCTTGTGATTTTCTTGGATGATTTGCAGTGGATTGACTCAGCCACGTTGAAGTTAATTGAACTGATGCTGCTGGATGAGCAAACCCAAGCGCTATTTTTGATTGGAGCCTATCGAGACAATGAAGTAAATCCAACGCATCCACTGGCACTAACACTAGAGCGGCTGCGAAAACAAGGGGCAGTACTTCAGGAGATTGTCCTGGAACCCTTAACGCTGGAACCGTTGAGCCAGTTGATTGCCGAGACGCTACATCAGGATACTGACTCCATTCGGACCTTAACCCAGTTAGTACTTGATAAAACCGAAGGCAATCCTTTCTTCGTCGGCCAATTTTTGCAAATGCTGTATAGCGATAATTTGTTGACCTTTGATACACAACACTTAAGCTGGCAGTGGAACATTGCTCAGATTAAAGCTCAAGATATCACCGATAATGTGGTGGAGTTGATGCTCCTCAAGTTGAAGAAACTACCGGAGGTGACGCAGCAAATTCTCCGCTTAGCAGCTTGTATTGGAGCTGAATTTGATTTGGAGACGTTAGCTATCGTTTGTGATAAGCCTTCTTCAGCGATTTTTCTAGATTTACTGGTGGCAATTCAAGCCGGATTAGTTCAACCCCTCTCTGAATTAGATGAGAACTTATTAGTTCAAGATTATAAGTTCTTGCATGATCACGTACAGCAAGCAGCATACGCCTTAATCAATGAGTCGCAGAAACAAGTGGTTCATCTCCAAATTGGTCGCAATTTAGTTAAAAAAAAGTTACCAGAGGAGTTATCAGAGCGGCTGTTTGAAATTGTGGATCATCTCAATCATGGAATTGAGCTTATCACTGATCAATCCGAACGAGATAAAATTGCTAGATCAAATCTAATAGCAGGGCAGAAAGCAAAAGGGGCGATCGCCCACAGCGTGGCCAAAAAATATTTAGCTACAGGAAGAGAATGGTTAACACCTTCTAGCTGGCAAACAAACTATGACCTGACCTTAGAGTTATATGTAGATACAACAGAAGTCGCGTATTTGTGTGGCGATTTTGAGCAGGTGGAATATTGGGCAGCGATCGTTTTACAAGAAGCCAAGACGGTTTTCGATACTGTGAAAGTTTACGAAGTCAAAATTCAAACCCACATGGCGCAGAAGCAGCCATTAGAAGCAATCAATATTGGATTGCAAGTTTTGCAACAACTGGGAATCAGTTCTCCTGAAAAACTTAATCAATCAGATGTTCATCTTGAATTAGATGCCATTACATCCCTCTTTAGCGAGAAACCGATTGAGGACTTAATTCACTCACCAGAAATGACTGAGCCGGACAAGTTGGCGGCGATGCGAATCCTGTCCAGCATCACGATCGCTGCCTATCTTGCTGCTCCCGATCTGATGCCTCTACTTGTGTCTAGGCAGGTCAACTTGTCAATCCAGTATGGCAATGCATTTGTGTCTCCCTTTGCCTATGCCAACTTTGGGTTAATTCTTTGTGGAATGGTCGAAAATATCGAGTCTGGCTACCAGTTTGGACGGCTTGCTTTAAAGCTGTTGTCACAGCTGAACACCCATTCCTACAAAGCCCGGACTTTAACTATTGTAACTATCTTCATCATCCACTGGAAAGAACATACTAAAGAACTATTGAAGCCATTACTAGAAGCTTATCAAAGTGGGCTGGAAATGGGGGATTTGGAGTTTGCTGCTTATTGTGCTCACGGTTACTGCTTCCAATCCTTTATCTCTGGAAAGGAACTCGTGGAACTTGAACGAGAGATGAGAACATACATTGAAGCAATCCGTCAAATTAAACAGGAAGCAGCACTCACCTGGACGCAAATACATCACCAGTCGATCTTAATTTTGATGGGGTGCTCAGCTAGCCCAACCCACCTAATTGGCAAATTCTACAATGAGGAAAATAGACTGCCACAACACAAAACGGCGAATGATGGACACACAATCTTTATAGACTATTTCAATAAGCTTTTCCTATACTGTCTATTTTCTGAGTATGCTCAAGCAGTTGAATCCTCAGCTCTAGCGGAACGTTATTTGCTCCAAGTAGCAGCGTCAGCCTTTGTTCCCTTGTACTACCTCTACGATGCACTGACAAGACTTGCAATGTACCCTGAAAGCAACGCTCAAGTACAAGAGGTAATCCTTGAAAAAGTCGTGATTAATCAGGAGAAAATGAAGCAATGGGCACATCATGCGCCCATGAATTACTTGCATAAATATCATCTCGTTGAGGCAGAGAAAGCGCGAGTTTTGAGTCAGTTGCTTGAGGCGGAAGAATTCTATGAACAAGCCATTCAAGGTGCTAAAGAGAATGACTATCTTCAAGAAGAAGCATTAGCCTATGAATTAGCTGCTAAATTTTACCTGTCTCGCGGTCGGGAAAAGTTTGCTCAAACCTACATGCAAGAAGCTCACTACTGCTACGATCTCTGGGGAGCAACGGCAAAGGTGAAAGATTTAGAAACTCACTACCCGCAGTTCTTTTCTCAGTCGTTAAGTATAGCTGAAACACCAATTCGCACTACTTATGGAACCACTGCTACTCGCTCAGACAGCGCGTTCGATTTAGCGGCGGTGATGAAAGCCGCACAGGCAATTTCGAGTGAAATTGAACTAGAACGGTTGCTCAGTTGCTTGATGCGGATCTTAATTGAAAACGCTGGCGCACAAACAGGGTCTTTGATTTTGGAAAGGGCAGGAGAATGGTCAATCGAGGCTGCTTGCGAACTGAATGATGGTGAGAACATTTCTACACAAGTGCTGCAATCGATTCCCATCGCAAATCGCTTACCCGAATCAATCATTCAGTATGTGATTCGGACTCATGAATCTGTCATCTTGAATGATGCAACTCGTGAAGGTAATTTCACCAATGATCCCTACATTCAGCACAACCAAACGAAATCGCTTCTTTGTTTGCCGCTACTAAATCAAAGTAAGCTTATTGGCGTGTTGCATCTGGAAAATCAATTAGCGTTTGGGGCATTTACTCCAGAGCGATCGCAAGTTCTACATCTACTATCCGCCCAAGCAGCGAGCGCTATTCAAAATGCCAAACTATACTCAGAGGTACGTGCTAGCGAAAGTAAGATGGCTCAATTCCTAGAAGCGGTTCCGGTAGGAATTGGAGTATTGGACGCAACGGGTCGCCCTTACTATGCTAATCAACAGGGCGTTCAGCTCATGGGTAAAGGGATTGATCCTGCCGTGCCGCCGGAGCAAATTGCAGAAGACTACCAATTTTATGTGGCAGGAACGAATCAAGTATATCTAACTGAGAAACTGCCGATTATCCGGGCTTTGAGCGGCGAACGCACCACTATTGACGACGTAGAAATTCGCCAAAATAACGTCGCTATTCCAGTTGAGGTGTGGGGCACTCCCGTCTTTGATGAACAAGGCAAAGTGGCTTATGCGATCGCAGCCTTTCAAGACATCACAGAGCGAAAACAAACAGAACATCTCTTAGCCAATTACAACCGTACTTTAGAGCAACAGGTGGTAGAACGAACGGCAGCCTTACAGCAAAGTGAAGCAGAAGTGCGCGATCAAGAACAAGAATTACGGCTGATTACTGACGCTCTCCCCGTTTGTATCAGCTATGTGGATGTCGATCAGCGCTATCGGTTTGTTAACCGCACCTATGAAGACTGGTTTCACTATAGCCGTACTGAAATTTTGGGCAAGTCTGTCCGTGAACTGTTAGGTGAGAAGGCTTATCAAGTTGTTGAACCGTATATCAAGCAAGCATTAGCGGGGCAAATTGCAACCTTGGAGATGGAAGTCCCTCTTTCATCAGGCAAACGGCATATCAGTGTGACCTTAATCCCCAATGTTGATAGCGATGCCCAAGTCAGAGGATTCTATGCTCTAAATACAGATATTAGCCACCATAAACGTGCCGAAGAAGCTTCCATTTTAGAAGAACGCAACCGCATAGCGCGAGAAATTCATGACACTCTCGCACAAGCTTTTACAGGGATTCTGATTCACATGGGAGCCACTTCTCGACTCATGGCAACGAACCCAGACGCAATTCAAACGCATATCAATACTGTGCGAGATCTGGCTCGCAGTGGGCTGACAGAAGCTCGGCGATCGGTTGCGGCACTGCGTCCTCAATCTCTAGAAGATGGTAATTTGTGGACGGCGCTAGAGCGATTTGTAGCCAGTATGCAATCTTCAACCGAAACTAGCTTGGTTTGTGAGATTATTGGCACACCCTATGTGTTAGTTCCTGAGACTGAGAATAATCTTCTGAGAATTGCACAGGAAGCATTTACGAATGCATTTCGGTATGCAGATGCAAACGAAATTCGAATTGAGTTAGTCTATGAGCCTACACAATGCTATTTATACATTAGAGACAATGGACGAGGATTTGAAGTCAATCATACACTCCTAAATCAGGGATTTGGCTTACTAGGGATTACCGAGCGAGCAGAACGCATTGGGGCACAACTCTCGATCGAGAGCCAACTGGGGCAGGGAACCGAAGTAAGTGTATTTGTCCATCGGGAGGCATCAGCATGAGTCAGTCCGCAGCAATCCGCGTTTTGATTGTCGATGATCACGCAATTGTTCGGCAGGGACTAGCCGCGATGATTGAAAATGAGCCGGATATGACGGTGGTGGGTCAAGCAAGTGATGGACAGGAAGCGATCGAGCAATATCAACAACTACAACCTGATGTCACCTTGATGGACTTACAGATGCCGCAGATGAACGGCGCTGATGCGACCTTGGCAATCTGTGCTGAATTCGCCCACGCCCGCATGATTATACTGACCACTTACGACGGGGACGAGGATATTTATCGCGCATTACGCGCCGGAGCCAAGGGCTATTTGCTCAAGGATGCCGAACCGGAAGCACTCATCAATGCCATTCAGATCGTCCACAGCGGGCAACAATATATCCCTTCTGAAGTTGCTGCCAAACTAGTGCAACGGATGAACATTCCAGAGTTGAGCGATCGAGAACAAGAGGTCGTTCGTCAGATGGCACGCGGCTTGAGTAATCACGATATTGGTGCGGCTTTAAATATTACTGAAAGTACCGTCAAATTTCACATCAACCGAATTCTGAGTAAATTAGGCGTGAGCGATCGCACTCAAGCGGTGATTACCGCGTTGAAGCGGGGACTCGCCAAGTTGTGAGACAAGCGATGAGAACTGAACTTAAGTTCGGTTGAGGGTTCGTTGCAAAGATAGTTAGCAACTGTCGTTTTATCCCTTCAATCACTCAACTCTGAGTTGGCGACAAAGCTACATTAATTTCATAGGCTAGTCATACAAATAACGGAGCCGGGAGGAATCACGGATAGGAGACATGGCAATCCCTTGATGCCATGAAAAACCCCTTTCGCTAAAATTTCCGATGAATCAAGATAGTCATCCTAATCAACTCTTTGTTTCACCCTCACAACGCGATTACTACCAAGGAGTACTCAATGCTCCAGTTGTGCTCGTGGAGTATGGAAATTACCAATGCTCTCAGTGTAGAGAAGTACATCGATTGATTCAGAAAATTCAGCAACATTTCAGTTCTGGGTTTTCTGGAGAGAATTGGCTCTGTGTCGTGTTTCGTCACTTTATCGAGCATTCAATCTATCCTCAAGCACAAAAGGCCGCAGAAGTTGCGGAAGCGGCTGCTGCGCAAGGTCAGTTTTGGCAAATGCACGAGATGCTGTTTACCCATCAAGAAACATTAGAAGACGGCTATCTCGTTGAGTATGCCAATCATCTAGGACTCGACATCTGCCAATTTTTGCAGGATCTATTTGCACAAACATATGTGGATCGCATCAATCAAGATATCGAAAGTGGATGCAACAGTGGCGTAACGGTTGCGCCAGCTTTGTTCATTAACGGAGTTCGGTATCGCGATCGCTGGAACATCGCACAATTGACGGCAGCCATTACCGCCGCAAGTAATTGAGTTCTCTGATAGAAGCAAAAAACAATGAAATTCTCCTACACAATTCTCTATGTCAAAGACATTGCCCAAGCGATCGCGTTCTATGAACGTGCCTTTGGTTTGAAACAACGGTTCATTGACGAGAGCAAGCAGTACGCTGAAATGGATACCGGTGGAACCGCCCTTGCCTTTGCTACTAATGAGTTTGCAAACTCTAACCTACCCCAGGAATTTCAAGAGAATAGCTTGTCGAAGTTGCCTGCTGGCATTGAGATTGGTTTTGTTACAGAGGATGTAGCCGCCGCGTTTGCACAGGCTGTAGCAGCGGGTGCTGTAGCAATTGTCGCTCCTCAAGTGAAGCCATGGGGACAAACGGTTGGTTATATTCGTGATTTAGACGGCATTTTAATTGAACTGGGTAGTCCGATATAGCTGATCGAAGCAGAGGATATTATGACTCAATATGACTACATTGTGATTGGTGCCGGTTCGGCAGGCTGCGTGGTTGCTAATCGTCTAACAGAAGACAGTGACACCGCGGTGTTACTCCTCGAAGCGGGCAACCCGGATACAAAACCAGAGATTCAAATCCCGGCCCAATGCCTCAGTCTACTGGGCTCTGAGGTGGACTGGGCCTATTTCTCCCAACCAGAACCCTACCTCAACGATCGCAAAATCTTTTGTCCCCGTGGCAAAGTCTTGGGTGGCAGCAGTTCGATTAATATCATGATTTATCTGCGGGGCAATCCTCACGATTATGACTACTGGCAGTCATTTGGGAATCCCGGTTGGAGTTACCAAGATGTCTTGCCCTACTTCAAGAAATCAGAGCACCAGCAGCGAGGCGCGTCTGAATTTCACGGGGTCGATGGAGAGTTGAGCGTGACCGATCACATTGCGCCTGCTGTGGTATCCCAACGCTTTGTAGAGGCAGCGGTAGCATTAGGCTATGACCACAATCCTGATCCTAATGGAAAGCAGCAAGAAGGGGCAGGACTCTATCAATTGACCATTAAGGATGGTAAGCGGCACAGTACCGCAGTTGCCTTCCTCCTGCCCATTCTCCAGCGTCCCAATTTGACTGTAACGACAGGAGCATTGGTCACTCGCTTGTTGTTTGAGGGCACCCGCACCGTTGGGGTGGAATATCTGCACGAAGGCACGCTGCACCAGGTTCGGGTCAACTCCGAAGTGATTTTAAGTGCGGGTGCGTTCGATTCACCCAAGCTGCTGATGCTTTCCGGCATTGGGAATGCAGAACACCTGAAAGCCCTGGGAATTCCGGTAGTGGTCCATTTGCCAGGTGTCGGTCAAAACCTCCAAGACCACCCTGTCGTGTCCGTGACACACGAGACAACTCAGGATTTACACCCGGCAAGCACCAGTAGTATCGCTGAAGCGGGCTTGTTTTTGCATACCGAGGGTCATCTGGATGCTGCGCCAGATTTACAGTTTCTCTTCGGTCCCGTTGCCTTGGCACCGCCTGGTTATGCCCACTCTGGTTCAGGATTCACAAGTTTCGTCTGTTTGACTCACCCCCAAAACATTGGCAGTGTCAATTTGCGATCGCCCGACCCCAAAGACGCACCGATGTTTAGGATGAACTATCTCCAAAATGAAGCGGATCTGCAAAAGCTCGTTCTTGGGATTAAATTACTCCGTAACTTGTTCGGTGCCAGTGCTTTGGATGAGTTTCGCGGTAAGGAAATCGCTCCGGGTGCCGACCAGCAGAGTGATGTAGCGCTAGAAGCTTACGTCCGGGAAACTTGCAGTACGGTGTGGCATCCGGTGGGCACTTGCAAAATGGGAACTGACCGGATGGCGGTGGTAGATCCTGAACTGCGAGTACATGGAATTGAGGGCTTGCGGGTTGTGGATGCCTCCATCATGCCCACGATCACCACCGGAAATACGAACGCACCGACGATCATGATTGGCGAAAAAGCGGCCGATTTAGTTAAAGCCAGTCGCACTCGAAAAAATTTGATGACTAAGCACAACGTGAAAAATTCTGCCATTTAGCCTATTTGGGAATTGGTGATTCCGACGGGTAAGAATTCATCTGCAAATTCTGCGATCGCAACCCTTCTTTCTGACATCCTTTTCCTATTTGGTAGAGCCAACTAAAACTCCTGAACTATGTTCAAACTATCGGCTCAATTCTCTGTTGCACTGGTCATTTCCACAGCATTAGTCCTGATCAATTTGCAATTGCTCCAAGTAAAGTCTGCTCTGTCTGAGACACCAGATGTATTCACGCTGAATCAGTCAACACTGATTGCAACAGCCCCCGCACCTCCTAACCTTATTCCTGCTGTATTAGGGGGTAGACCTGTTTATGTGCTCTATGTGACTCAATCTGAAGATACTGTTTTGGTACGCTGTTACCCTGGCTATGAGCCCACGATTGCGCTTCGAGCGATGAGTAGTAATCCCAATGCCAATCCCCAAAAGGAAGGAGTCATGACCTGTCGTCCTTCCGAATAGTAACTACGTTGTGCAACCTGTCTAACAAGACAGCGTAAACCAAGAGATTTTGATATGGGCAACATGACGACGAAATTCTAAGTTTGCCTAGATTTCTACTTTCCACATCAAACAACAGACGAATCCACAAAATAGGAGACTCTCATGCCTTACGTGACTGTCGGTCAAGAAAACTCTGCCAGCATTGATATTTACTACGAAGATTTTGGAGCGGGTCAACCTATCGTGTTGATTCATGGGTTTCCGCTCAACGGTCACTCTTGGGAAAAGCAGGTAGGAGTTTTGCTAGGAGCAGGCTACCGAGTCATTACCTACGATCGCCGAGGATTTGGTGACTCTAGCCAGCCATCGCTGGGCTATGACTACGAGACCTTTGCAGCGGATTTAAACACACTGATGACAAAGCTTGACCTGCGAGATGCGGTGTTGGTCGGCTTCTCAATGGGAACAGGTGAAGTGACCCGCTATCTCGGCAAATACGGCTCAGAGCGCGTCAGTAAAGCCGTGCTGATGGCTCCAGTACCTCCCTTCCTGCTAAAGACCGATGATAATCCAGAGGGAGTTCCTCAAAGCGTTTTCGACGGCATCATGAAGAGTATCGTAGACGATCGCCCAGCCTATATGTCCACATTCCTCAAAGACTTCTTCAACGTAGATGTGCTGCTGGGCGATCGCATCAGTAATGAGGCTATTCAGATGAGTTGGAATGTGGCAGCAAGTGCTTCTGCTAAGGGGACTTTAGACTGTGTACCGTCATGGTTAACCGATTTCCGCGAAGATTTACCACGCATTGATGTACCAACCCTGATCATTCATGGTGATAGCGATCGCATTCTTCCATTTGCGTCTACTGCAAAGAGACTGCCGGACCTAATCAAAGGCAGCCGCCTTGTGGTGATTCCTGATGGACCGCACGCCATCAACTGGACTCATGCTGATCAGGTCAATCCGGTGCTGCTGGACTTTCTCAAAGGAAATTGAGATGAAGATGAAAATCTTCTCTGTCAACGTCGGGCTTCCGCGTGAAGTGACCTGGAAAGGGAAAACAGTTAGCACTGGAATCTTTAAAGAGCCAGTCAGCGATCGCGTGATGGTGCGATCGCTTAATGTAGACGGGGATGGACAGGCCGATCTCACCGTTCATGGAGGATTAGACAAAGCCGTTTATGTCTATCCGTTCGAGCATTATGATTACTGGCGAAGTGAATTGCCTGACACAGAACTACTACCAGGCATCTTTGGTGAAAATTTCACGATCACTGGACTGAGAGAAGAGGAGGTGAATATTGGCGATCTCTTCCAGATCAGTACTGTAAAACTGATGGTGACACAACCTCGTCTGCCCTGCTACAAACTGGGGATTCGGTTTGGGCGACCGGATATGGTGAAACGATTTCTTGCAAGTCGTCGCACCGGATTTTACTTCCGTGTGTTGCAAGAGGGCAAAGTCGGAGCCGGAGACACTCTAGAGCTGGTGAGCCGGGATGATAACAATATCACGGTTGCCGATATCACCCAGCTCTATGTTCGTGAGAAAGACAATCCGGAGTTACGTCACCGCGCTGCTCAACTAGAAGCCTTACCCAAAAGTTGGCGCGACTATTTCCAGCAGTAGCGTGTTTCCATCAAAGCTGACCGCGCGATCGCTATTGCAACAGAACTCCCACCACTAACACTAATTTACCAATCAACAACTTGTTACTTGGAGATAACAATGACAATCAACCAAAACGAACTTCTCGTTGAACCAGGTCAAGGTCATTGCTACTGGTTTGGTCAAGACCTCTATACTTTTAAGGCAGTTGGTGAAGAGACAGGGGAAGCCTATGCGCTTTGTGAGGTAATCGTTGCCCCTCAAGGCGGTACACCTCCGCACCGGCACAGCCGAGAAAACGAATCATTCTATGTTCAAGACGGAGAGATTGAATTCCAGCTTGACGATCGCACCTTTGTTGCAACCGCAGGAACCTTCCTCCATTCGCCCAAAGGTCAGATTCATCGATTTACCAATACGACCTCTGTACCTGCAAAACTGTTAGTTTGGGTGACACCTGCTGGATTTGAGAAGTTTATTGCCGAAGTAGGAAAGGCGGTAAATGGTCAAGTTACATCTGCTCCACCATTGAGTTCTGAAGACTTAGATAAAATCCTCACCACTTCACCTAAGTACGGCATCGAGATTATTCCTCCGCCTCCTGAGCAATGACAATACGAGGACTCACCGTAAAACTTCTAGGACTTACGCAAAGCAAGAGTATTTCTGAAGCCAAAACTGGTGCTACAAAGCAATGCGACAGGCATCTTCGTTTCAGTTTTTGTCTAAGTTCCAATAAAACCGAACATTTACAGGAGATCTAATGTTTATCGATTACGTTACACTCATGCTCATTAACCTGGCAGCTGGACTCGCTCTGCTAGCTGGCTATGTGTATTTTGGTCTTGGTAGGTCAAATCAGAGACGTTGGATTCCAGGCTTTGGTGTAGTCGGTGCGATCGCTTTAGTCACTGGCTTACACATGACACTTACCTGGCCCATTCCTGGTAGTTTTAATATTGCCTTTGGTGAAACAACTGCCCTATTTGGCATTCTATTCGTAGGAACTTCACTCACTCTCGCAATGGGTTGGGAACTACTGACCCTAGGCATTTATGGCTTCTTTGCAGGGCTTGTATCGCTTCTAATTGGCTTCCGCTTCATCAACCTGGGACTCACACCAATTGCTGTGCCAGCAGGAATTGGGTTCATCTTAGTGGGTTTAGGAGGAATTTTTGCTGCACTGACCCTCTATCTAAAAGAAAACCGGCTCTTGCGAACTATTGGAGGAATTGTGTTAGTTGCGGCAGCTCTCATCTTTGCTTTTATTGGATTGAGTTCCTACTGGGCACATCTGGCTAACTTCTCGACGTGGCAACCCATGCCAAAGTAGCCGCCGCAAGCCAACCACTTTACTCTCACCAATAAACTCACAAGGAGTCGTTTCATGACTACATTCCACACGAGCGCGATCGATGGTTTAGATATCTTTTACCGGGAAGCAGGTTCTCGTGATAATCCAACAATTCTGCTGCTGCACGGCTTCCCAACCTCATCGCACATGTTTCGTAATTTAATACCCGCACTAGCTGATAAATTCCATCTGGTTGCACCCGATTATCCAGGCTTTGGTAACAGTTCCATGCCAGGGGTGGATGAGTTCGATTATACATTTGATCAGTTGGCTGAAATTGTGGAGAAGTTCATTACTGCAATCGACCTCAAGCAATACAGCCTTTACTTGATGGATTATGGTGCGCCCGTTGGCTACCGAATTGCGACAAAACATCCAGAGCGAGTGCAGGGATTGATTGTGCAAAACGGCAATGCCTACGAAGAAGGACTGGGGGAGTTTACGGAACCGACCAAGGCATACTGGAACGATCCTTCTGCTAAGAATGCTAAACCGCTCAGAGACTTTCTCAGCCTGGAGGGAACGAAGTGGCAATACATAAACGGCGCTCGCAATCCGGAGGCGATCAGCCCTGACACCTGGAACATGGATCAACTCTTCCTTGATCGCCCTGGAAATGCTGAGATTCAAATGGCGCTATTTTATGACTATCGAACGAATCCACCGCTCTACCCACAATGGCAGGAATATTTCCGCCAATATCAACCCCCTACTCTGGTTGTTTGGGGTAAGAACGACGCCATTTTCCCTGCCGACGGTGCTTATCCCTACCAACGCGACTTGAAAGAAATTGAGTTCCATTTACTCGATACCGGACACTTTGCATTAGAAGAAGATGGGGACGCGATCGCAAACTACATCCGTCAATTTCTCACCTCGCGGCTGCACCCTATCTCTGCCTAATCAAATGCCTAATCAAATTAGGATTTTCGATCCCCACTAATTGATTAGACAGGAAGGAAACACCATGACAACTCAAACTGTAACCATTTCCGCTTTGTTAGGGGGCAGTTTTAATGCCTATCTAGCAACACCCAATACTCAACCGCGTGCAGGAATTGTGCTGATTCAAGAAATTGTTGGGGTCAATCAAAATATGCGGCAGATTGCCGATGATTTTGCGAAGATAGGCTATCAGGTGCTCGTACCAGATTTGTATTGGCGGCTGGAACCGAATGTGCAACTGGATTTTGATGATGAGAAGCAGCGTGCTAAAGGCTTTGAGCTACTCGGAGCGTTTGACATAGATAGCGGCATAGAAGACCTGAAGACAGCCCTGTCTTTTCTGCGGCAATATCCCAGCAGCACAAGTAAGGTTGGCAGTGTAGGCTTTTGTTTGGGCGGCAAACTGGCATATTTGATGGCAACCCGCAGCGACGCCGATGCCAACGTGAGTTACTACGGGGTTGAGATTGACAAGAATTTAGCCGAGGCGACAAAGATTCAGAAACCGCTGATCTTGCACATAGCTGGAAATGACGAGTATGTGTCACCAGACGCTCAAGCGACCATACAGCAAGAACTGAAAGACAACCCCCTGGTAACCATCTATCGCTATGCAGGAGTCAGTCACGGGTTTAGTCGCATAAATAGTTCCGCTTATCGCAAAGAAGCTGCAGAGTTAGCGAGCGATCGCACCTTAGCGTTCTTAAAACAGCATTTAGGCTAGCGGAATTTAAATGCGATTTGATGTACAAACAGCTATCAACTTCAACAAGTGTGAGGTAATAAGGTGACAAAGGTTCTAATTGTTTACGCAACCGATTACGGCAATACCCAGAAGATGGCAGAAGTGGTCGCGTCTGGTGCGACATCAGTTCCAGGAATTGAAGTAGAGGTAAAGTTTGCTGAGGATGTGACTGAAGATGATGTAATCGCCAGCGATGCTGTCATTGTGGGTTCCCCCGTCCACATGGGCAGCCCAGATTGGCGAGTGAAAAAATTTATCGATCAGGTTTGTGGGCCTCTTTGGATTAAAGATAGCCTCATTGGGAAGGTGGGCGCTGTCTTTGCAACGGGTGGCGGTTACGGCAATACAGGGGGTGGCGCTGAACTAACCATGCTGGCGCTGTTAAATAACTTTGCTGAACTGGGAATGGTGATGGTTCCTTTGCCCAAAATCACACCAGGATATCCGCTTGGTGGCCTGCAATGGGGCCCCTATGGACGCTCTGCGGGAGAACATATGGAGCAGACAGGCGTGACTGAACCAAGGCTGGAAGCTGCCAAGCATCACGGCGCGAATGTAGCACGAGTGGCTGCTGTCTTAGCAGGCAAAGAATTGTTTGCCAAGTAATCCCAATTGCCGCACGAAAGACCGCCAAACTCAACGGAGATAGAAATGGACACTGAAGACTATGACAACATTATTATCGGTGGCGGCAAACCGGGTAAAACACTGGCACCTGCGCTAGTCGCAAACGGACGTAAAACCCGTCGATACCGAGACAGGTTGCATTCTTGGTTGTTCACTGTTGTGTCATGCAGCAGGTGAAGTGATTTCAACGGTGCAAATGGTGATGCTAGCTCAGATGCCCTATACCGTTCTACGCGATGGGGTTTTGACTCATCCCACAATGACCGAAGGGTTAAATATGTTGTTTTCAAAGGTGTAAGCAGGCAGCGTTGAAGGATGAAATAGTTTGTGGAGTAATGATGAAAGACAAGTATGTGTTACTGACAGGGGGCACTGGAGGGTTAGGGTTAGGTGTCACTCCTGTTTTACTGGCACAAGGTGCGCTCGTCACAGTGCCTTATCGCAAAGCGGAAGAAACAGCGCGGCTCAAAGATGCTATCCCCCCCGCTACTCAAAGCAGACTCCAGTTTACTCCTGCTGATCTGCAAGATGAGCAAGCTGTTCAACAGCTAGTGGATAATATGCCGCGAGTCGATGTGTTGATCCATCTGGTTGGCGGTTTTGCAACTGGTAAAACCCATGAGTATCCTTTTGCTGATTGGCAGCGGGACTTGGGTTTGAATCTCAACACAACCTTTTTACTCTGCAAGCACAGTCTACGACGCATGCTAGAGCATGGGTATGGACGGATTGTCACGGTTGGCTCGCGGGGGGCTGTAGAACCAAGTGGACAACTCGCCGCTTATGGTGCATCCAAAGCCGGGGTCGTTGCCCTAACTAAGGCGATCGCTGATGAAACCAAAGGAACCAACATTACAGCCAATGTAGTTTTACCCAGCATTATTGATACCTCTACCAATCGAGTCGCATTGGGAGCTGAGGACGCGCACAACTGGGTTAAACCTGAATCTTTAGCTCAAGTGATTTGTTTCTTAGCCTCTGAAGCGGCTCAAGATATTCGAGGGGCAGCCGTTCCAGTCTATGGCAGTGCTTAATGCTCTCAAGCATCGATTTTCTTCACTTCTAGAACGCCAACGAGTACCACTGTAAAAATTACGGGAGAATTGTAGCCATGCATTTATCAGCTGACCCAGCAAATCCAACACCCTCAACCATTGAGAAGAAACTTGCTCTGCTCCGAAAGGTAAGAGATGAATTAGGCAGTGGGGACACGATTCGCCGTCTATTTTTTGGCGATTTGACACCCATTGCACTCCAACCAGGAGGAGCTGGCACAGTTGTCCATCTCTATAACAAAGCCAATGATGTCACTATTGCTTATTGCTCCACCTACGATGTCTTTTTGGCTGCCCGACCAGGACGAGTGACCGCATTCGATCCGGCTGAAATGAAGTAGCACTGAAATCACCACAGGATTCAGCATCATGAACAAACTAGAAGGAAAGGTTGCTCTTGTCACTGGCGGTACGAGTGGCATTGGTCTTGCCACTGCCAAACGCTTTGTCGCTGAAGGCGCTTATGTCTTCATCACAGGTCGTCGTCAGGCTGAATTGGATGCTGCTGTGAAGGCAATCGAGAAAAACGTCACGGGTATTCAGAGCGATGTCTCCAATCTGGCAGACCTCGATCGCCTGTTCGCCATAATCCAGCAAGAGAAAGGACACCTCGATGTGCTTTTCGCCAATGCTGGCGGTGGAGGAATCGCCCCACTGGGAGCGATCACCGAAGAACACTTTGACAAAACATTCGACACCAACGTCAAAGGTCTGCTGTTTACTGTGCAGAAGGCACTGCCGCTGCTACCAGAGGGTGCTTCTATCATTCTGAATGCCTCGACGGCTTCCACCGTAGGCACTCCAGCATTTAGCGTTTACAGTGCAACCAAAGCCGCAGTGCGATCGTTTGCCCGCAATTGGACACTTGACCTCAAAGAGCGCAAGATTCGGGTGAATGCCATTAGTCCTGGCGTGGTTCCGACTCCTGGTTACAATCTCTTGGGGCTGAATGATGAGCAGGTGCAGGAATTTGTGGAGAGCCAAGCCAACAACATCCCACTGGGAAGAGTCGGCACACCCGATGAGATCGCCAAAGCCGTTGTCTTTCTTGCGTCAGACGATAGCAGTTTTGTCAATGGCATTGAGTTGTTTGTCGATGGCGGTATGGCACAGATTTGAAGCACCCTAGAAGCAGTCAACTCACGTAATCACGTTGAGAATCATCGAGGCGGAAATGGCTTTAATTCACGATTCAATTCCAGATAGCGAGATCTGTAAAAAAGCAACGCGACTGGTTACAGAAGTTTCACCCACTTCTTTATGTAATCACTGCATCCGAACCTTTCTCTTTGGTGATTTGTTAGGAATACGTGACAGTCTCAAGTGCGATCGCGAACTGTTATACCTGGGTGCCATCATGCACGATCTGGGATTGACTGAGCGATTTGATGGTGAACAACGGTTTGAAGTCAATGGTGCTGATGCTGCACGAGCCTTCGTTTTAGAACATGGATTATCAGACGAGAAGGCGGAGATTGTTTGGGATGCGATCGCGCTCCACACCTCGATTGGAATCGCTATACGCAAACAGCCTGAGATTGCGTTGGTGCATCTAGGAGCGAGTGCCGATCTGCTAGGAATGCGGATTTCTGATATCACTCCAGAAACAGTAGAGCGAATACTGGATGCCTATCCTCGGCTTAGCTTCAATCAACAGATAACGCAATTAATGGTTTCACAAGTCGAACGAAAGCCTCAGGCAGCCACATTTACTTGGCTAACTGAAGTCGGTCGTTGCTGCATTCATGGATTTGCTCCTCCCAGTTGGAACGATATGCTCAATAGCAGTCCATTCGCGGAGTAAGTATAAAGCACTTACCTCAACTGCTCTGCTGGTGTGGATACAAAAGCATGGAGCTAGCATTGCTAATAAACCGCCCTTATTGGATGAACCAGCGCGGCAGGCGAGTCTCCATCCGTTGTAGATGAATCTTTCCAATTCAACAACTATTGGCCTCATCATGAAAAAATTAGATGGGAAAATTGCAGTCGTGACAGGAGCATCGAAAGGAATTGGTGCCTCGATCGCCAAACATCTGGCAGCCGAAGGAGCCATTGTAGTCGTCAACTATGCTTTCAGCAAGGAAGGAGCCGATCGCGTGGTGGATGACATTACCAGCGCGGGTGGAAAGGCAATCGCCATTCAAGCAGATGTTTCCCAAAAAGTAGAAGTTGAACAGCTTTTTGCCAAGACCCAACAAACATTTGGCAAGCTCGATATCCTGGTTAACAATGCTGGAATCTATGAAAGTTATCCACTCGAAAATATCACTGAGGAGAGCTTTCACAAACATTTCAATCTGAATGTGTTGGGCTTAATTCTCACCACGCAACAGGCAGTCAAACATTTCGACTCGACAGGCGGCAATATTATCAATATCAGTTCGCTCGTCAGTACCATTCCACTTCCAAACAACTCCGTTTACAGTGCGACCAAAGCGGCAGTTGATGCTATCACAAAGTCACTTTCTAAAGAGTTGGGTTCCCGCAACATTCGTGTTAACGCCATCAATCCTGGCTTTGTGGAAACAGAAGGCACACAGGCGGCTGGTGCAGTCGGGGGTGACTTCCAAAAGCAGGTTGAAGGGCAAATTCCCTTGGGACGGATTGGACAACCCCAAGACATTTCCCCAGCCGTTGTCTTCCTCGCATCTTCCGATTCTGGCTGGATTACGGGAGCAACGCTACCGATCAGTGGTGGTTTTTAATACTCAAGTTGCGATTGCGGCAGAGGCCGGTAAGGGCAGATTTTGCAGCTACGCAATGGCAATTCCAAATTAGGTTGTGAGAGACCCCCTGACTGACAAATCTTTAACAAGCAAGGAAAGCTATGAACATCAACAAAAATGACACCGCGATCGTTGTGATCGATCCACAAAACGATGTCCTCAGTGAAGCCGGAGTTTCCTGGGATTTGGTGGGTGACAGTGTGAAAGACAATCAGACCGTTGAGAACATTGAGCGCATCTTCAAAGCCGCGAAGCAGAACGATTTTGAGGTGTTCATTTCGCCCCACTATTACTACCCCGCTGATTACAATTGGAAATTTGCCGGAACCCTGGAGCAGATGATGCTTGGGGTGAAGGAATTCACTCGCAGTGGATCCTTAACCCTTGATGGCTTTTTAGGATCAGGTGCCGATTGGCTCGATCGCTACAAGCCTTTCATTGAGGATGGTAAGACGATCGTGGTCAGCCCCCATAAGGTCTATGGACCGCAAAGCAATGATCTTGTGTTGCAACTGCGGAAGCGTCATCTTAGCAAAGTCATCCTGCTGGGAATGCTAGCAAATCTTTGTGTGGAAGCCCATCTGCGCGACTTAATCGAACAGGGCTTTGAGGTGCTTGTCGTCAAGGATGCGACGGCGGCTCCGCATCATCCGGAGCTAGGTGACGGCTACAAGGCAGCACTCATTAATTTTGGGTATGTTGCCAACGCCGTTTTGTCTACAGATGACGTTGTAGTAGCGATGGCATAACGATCTAGCCACATAAACAAATACCAAGGAGATCACACCATGAACAGGCCCATCCTCAGAAACGGCATTCGTCTGATTTTGATCGTCGCACTCTTTGTAGGAACTGTTATGCTCACGTCTCTAGGAGGCATGAGGAACCCTGCAAGCGCCGAAGACGGCAAGCCCACTATCGTTCTTGTCCACGGTGCATTTGCTGAGTCTTCCAGTTGGAACAGTGTATTGACCAAACTGATTGCAAAAGGCTACCCAACGATTGCTGTAGCGAATCCCCTACGCGGAGTTAAGAGTGATGCGGGCTATGTCGCTAGCGTCCTCAAGGGGATCGAGGGTCCGATCGTGCTGGTCGGGCATTCCTACGGAGGCTCGGTGATTACCAATGCAGTCAATGGCAACAAGAGCGTGAAGGCACTGGTCTACGTTGCTGGTTTCGCTCCTGAGGTGGGCGAGACTGCTGCCGAACTTTCAGGACGTCATCCGGGCAGCACACTCGGTCCGACACTCGCGCCACCAGTTGCACTGCCTGATGGCGGCAAAGACCTCTACATTCAGCAGAACAAGTTCCACGCACAGTTTGCTGCGGATGTGCCCGCCAGTGACGCGAAGTTGATGGCTAGCACCCAGCGTCCAATTACAGAAGGCGCGCTGAACGAAGCCTCCAGCGCGCCTGCATGGAAGTCCATCCCGTCCTGGTTTATTTATGGCGATCGCGACTTGAACATTCCAGCGGCGGTGCACTCTTTCATGGCGAAGCGCGCTAACTCAAGGGAGACGCTCGCTGTGGATGGCGCGTCACATGTAGTGATGGTTTCTCATCCAAATGCCGTTGCTGAGGTTATTGAACATGCTGCGATCGCGCAATAGAGAAGTCTAAATGCATCGTGAATACATCAGAATCGTTGTGCTCTGTTGGTGACGGTATTGTCAACTTAACGATATTTTCCAGTCTCTGCAATATAACGCACGAGGATTGTGAGCCAATATTGACGGTAGTCCAGAATTTACACCTGCTGGAATTACGGTCACCTGTCCGATTGTGACGTAGTTAAACTAGTTGAACAATGATACTGTCACCGGAAGCAGCTACTAGAGTAATTGGAGCCATTATTGCTCCAGCAGTCATGATCTCTGCTTGTGCGATTCTGCTAAATGGGATCATTCTTCGGTACACCGCTATCGACAATCTGCTCCGTTCCTTAAAGCAGGAGAGTGTAAATCTAAGGCAGAGTAATTTGGGCAATGGTCCAAAGGTAAATCAGTTGCATCACTTGGAGTGTTTAACCCCAAAGCTTTTGCATCATCACCATCTGCTTCATAATATCCTGGCACTGATTTACTTTTCCCTATTTATTTTCGTTGTGGACATGCTGGTTGTCGCTGTTTCGATCGCTACTTCAATTCAGTGGGTTTCCTATCTCGTCTTAGCTATTTTTCTAGTGGCTGTTTGTATTCTCTGCTGGAGTTTGTTTCTTGCTTTTTATGAGTTACAAGCCTCTCATAACTTTATCCAGTTCGAATTACAAATGACCTGCGATTGGTGTAATCCCCGACAAAGTAAGAAATGAGATCGCCACTCCCATGCTCACCTCACATGCATCAAATAAAGGCAGCTTGAACTTAATTCTGCAATCAGTAAATGAGCCTGCCGATACCGGGCCGTGGTGACGTACGTTGTAAACATCATTGGAGAAATTCGATCATGAGCCAAGCCATAAATCCAGCCGATCCAACCCCTCAAGATCTTGAGAAAAAACTGGCTCTACTGCGAAAGTTGAGAGATGAATTAGGCAGCGGTGATACAATTCGTCGTCTTTTCTTTGGAGATTTAAAACCGATCGCACTTCAACCGGGAGGGGCAGGTACGGTTGTCCATCTCTACAACAAAGCAAACGATGTCACGATCGCCTATTGTGCAACCTATGATGTGTTTCTAGCAGCACGACTTGGGCGAGTCACAGAATTTGCTTCGGCTGAAATCAAATAAGGATGTTACAGCATTTTCCATCTGCATGAGGTAGAGGGAGGTAAAACTTCACCTCCCTTCCACTGAACTTATGCTACACGAGCGTTGCGCTCACCCAACGACTCAAACGCTTGGTCACTGAAGGAATCAGCTACAGATTAGTGTTAGAAAGCATTACTGTAACTGATCTACAAAACGGATCGTGACATGAGCGTGTTCTTGATTAGGTGAACGTTTAACCCATCCAATGAATCAATATAAGGTGGTATTACATGGAAGGGAAACATGTTTTGTTAACAGGCGCAACAGGTGGACTTGGTTTGGGGGTGACACCGGTTGTGTTAGCACAAGGGGGTAACCTAACAATTCCATACCGTCGAGTTCAAGATCTCGATCGCTTGAAAGAAGCATTGCCTGCTGATGACATGGCTCGCATCAATGCTGTCTCTGCCGATCTTCAAGATGAGCAGTCCGTAGAACGCTTAGTGAACAACATGCCCAAAGTTGATATCTTAATTCATCTCGTTGGTGGCTTTGCAATGGGCAAAACTCACGAGTATCCATTTACCGACTGGCAACGAGACTTTGATTTAAACCTCAACTCAACCTTCTTAGTCAGCAAGCACTGCCTCCGACGAATGCTGGAACAGAGTTATGGACGGATCGTAACAGTCGGATCACGAGGTGCAGTAGAACCAAGCGGACAACTCGCCGCCTATTGTGCCTCAAAAGCAGGAGTGGTTGCTCTGACCAAGGCGATCGCAGATGAAACGAAAGGCACAAACATCACTGCCAACGTTGTTCTGCCCAGTATCATCGATACACCTGTCAACCGAGTGGCGATGGGATCTCAAAATGCACACACATGGGTTAACCCCGAATCGTTAGCTCAAGTCATTTGTTTTCTGGCATCTGAAGCAGCACAAGATATCCGAGGGGCAGCAATTCCAGTTTATGGCAATGCATAGTGAGGCTAGAGACTAGACATGCGTGATGAATCAGAAACAGTGTTGTTGCCATCCCTTAGCTCTCGGGCAGACGGTTAGATAACTCAATGAATTCTGCCCAACTGGGAAAATTGCATCTGTCATCCATGAGCACTTTCCTAATGGTGTCGATCGAGTTTTGGAACTCGTGGGCACCACGACTCTGCTTGATTCATTGCAATGCGCAACCCTTGGCGGTATTGTCTGCATGACCAGAATTTTGGGCAATGCTTGGGCCTTCAACTTTTCACCGATGAATGATATTCTTCACACAGTCAGGTTGACCGTCTACAGACTTCTCAGTTGAACAGTTACAACACTTTATTGATGGTGTCGCTGCGGGGCAAAGCCGAGTCAATGTTGATCAGATTTTCCATTTCAATGAAATTGTTGAAGCCCATCAATATATGAAGTCTAACCAGGCAAAAGGGAAATTAGTGGTCTTGGTCAATGAGCCGTAGTCTAACTTAGGACAAATTGGCTAAGGCTATTGTTTCTTGTTCTTGATGTAAAGGCACTACTCTTACCCATTATTCAGAATCTTCTTACCCATTACTCAGAATCTGCTGGTATGGTTGTTAGTACAATTTGCTCAGGCTTAACAAAAACGCAAGTGGCCTAAGACGATGCGGCTTTGGTGGCTGAACGAGTTCTTCTACCTGAATTAATAAGCAAAAACCAACGAGGAGAGCGATCGTGACCAATGATGAGCAATCCTATGACCTGATTGTTATTGGTACGGGTGCAGGTGGCGGCACCTTAGCCTACAAACTGGCCCCAACTGGCAAGAAAATTCTGATTTTGGAACAAGGGACTTACTTACCCAAAGAAAAAACGAATTGGAGTGCATCTGAAGTGTACGCGAAGGAGCGCTACCATACATCAGACCATTGGTATGACGGTGCTGGCAAACCGTTTCGTCCTCAGATGAGCTACTGGGTGGGCGGAAACACCAAAGTCTATGGTGCGGCTCTGCTGCGCTTACGAGAGCGGGATTTTGAAGCAGTTGAACACTGCGATGGCATCTCGCCTGCCTGGGCGCTCAAATACTCGGACTTTGAGCCTTACTACACCGAAGCGGAGATCCTTTACGATGTGCATGGCAAACAGGGCGAAGACCCAACGGAACCACCTCGCAGCCGCGAGTATGCCTATCCTCCCATTCGCCATGAGCCGCGCATGCAGCAGCTGAGTGAGGCGATCTCAAAGCAGGGTTTGCATCCGTTTCATTTGCCACTGGGTCTGAAGCTCAATGAAGTCGATCGTACCCTCAGCACCTGTATTCGTTGTGATACGTGTGATGGGTTTCCCTGTTTAGTGCACGGTAAAGCAGATGCCGAAGTGGAAGGGATTGAACCCGCATTGAAATTTCCCAACGTGACGCTCAAAACCGAAGCGAAAGTATTGCGGCTACAGACGAGCAAATCGGGTCGGGAGATCACAGGGGTGGAAACTGAGATTGGTGGGGAGACTTACCTGTTTCAGGGTGACATTGTGGTGGTTGCCTGTGGTGCCATTAATTCAGCAGCCCTATTGTTGCGATCTGCCAACGATAAGCATTCGATCGGACTCGCCAATTGCTCTGATCAGGTCGGGCGCAATTTGATGAAGCACCTGACTACTGCAATGGTGCAACTCAGCACTACCCCTAATCCTGATGTGTATCAAAAAACCATTTGTCTGAATGATTTTTACTGGGGAGAACCAGACTTTCCCTATCCGATGGGCGAAGTGCAAAACACGGGTAACGTCCTTGGAGATATGATCCCAGCCGAAGCGCCGTCGCTGCTGGCTCCGCTGGTAAAATTAGTACCCGGCTTTGGATTGCAGCAAATTGCCAGCCATTCTACGGGCTGGTGGCTACAAACAGAGGATTTACCTGATCCCAATAATCGCGTGCAGGTCGAGGGAGATAAATTGCATTTAAACTACACGCCCAATAATACGAAAGCCCGCGATCGCCTGGTTCATCGCTGGACGGAAATCTTGAAGGCGATCGATAAAGGTGCCGAAAATGTGCGACTGCACCACGGTATTTATCCGCGCAACAACACAGGCATTCAGGTTGTGGGGCATCAGTGTGGTACCTGTCGCTTTGGTGAAGACCCTACCACGTCGGTATTGGATCTCAACTGTCGCACGCATGACATCCATAATTTGTATGTGGTGGATGGCAGTTTCTTCCCATCAAACTCCGGCGTTAATCCGACGCTGACAATCATTGCCAATGCTCTGCGGGTCAGTGAACATTTGATGGAGCGCTTGAAGTAGCTAAGCGTGATCAGCGCTCACGCCTCAATGCAATCACTCAAACTCAAAACTCAAAACTCACCAAGAAACCTATGAAACTTGACGGTAAGGTAGCGTTGGTAACAGGCAGCAGCCAAGGCATTGGACAAGCCATTGCCATCCGGCTGGCTCAAGAAGGAGCGGGTGTAGTGATTAACTATCGATCGCATCCAGAAGGCGCAGAAGAAACCCTGGAGAAAGTGAAAGCGGCGGGTGGTCAGTGCCACATGGTTGATGGGTTCACAGTGCAGGCAGACGCGGGGAGGGTGGCTGATGTGCAGCGCATGGTTGCAGACAGTATTGCTCACTTTGGCAAGTTGGATATTCTAGTCAATAATGCCGGGATCGAGAAAAATGCCGATTTTTGGGACGTGACTGAAGCCGATTATGATGCCGTGTTGAATGTGAACCTTAAGGGTGTATTTTTTGCAACGCAGGCTCTTGTGAACCATTTAAGGGAAACCAAACAACCTGGCAAAATCATTAACATCAGTTCAGTGCATGAAGAACTGCCCTTTCCTCATTTTGCTGCTTACTGTGCGAGCAAGGGCGGTTTGAAGATGCTGACCCGTAACTTGGCAGTCGAACTAGCGTCGCTTGGGATCAACATCAACAATGTGGCTCCAGGGGCGATCGAAACGCCCATCAATACCAAACTCCTGAATGATCCCCAGAAGTTGGGTGCACTTTTGCAAAATATTCCGTTAGGGCGCTTAGGCAAACCAGGCGATGTCGCTTCGATCGTCGCGTTTCTTGCCTCTGCTGAAGCCGATTACGTTACGGGCACAACCTTCTTTGTCGATGGTGGTTTACTCTGGAACTATCAGGAGCAGTAGTAATGATGACTCCAGAAGAACAGCGGTTGCAGCAAGATCGGGGACGCACTGCATATTGGAAGCGTTGGGGACCCTATGTGAGTGAGCGGCAGTGGGGCACGGTGCGCGAAGACTACAGCCCGTCTGGATCTGCCTGGGATTATTTCCCCCATGATCAGGCACGATCGCGGGCATACCGTTGGGGTGAGGACGGCATCGCGGGCATTTCGGATAATCGTCAGCGCTTGTGTTTTGCGATTGCCTTGTGGAATGGTAACGATCCGATTTTGAAAGAGCGCTTATTTGGTTTAACGGGTAGTGAAGGGAATCATGGCGAGGATGTCAAAGAGTATTACTTTTATCTAGACAATACGCCCACGCATTCCTACATGAAATGCCTGTATAAGTATCCCCAGCAGGCGTTTCCCTATACCCAGTTAACGGAAGAAAACCGTTGCCGCAGCAAATTTGAACCCGAATTTGAGCTGCTTGATACCGGCATCTTTGCCGAGCATTGCTACTACGATGTCTTTGTGGAATACGCCAAGGCATCACCTGAAGATATTTTGATTCAGGTGGAGATCGCCAATCGAGGCTCTGAAACTTGTACGCTGCATCTCCTACCAACGCTCTGGTTTCGCAACTTGTGGGGCTGGCTGCCGGATACCGAAGCACCCTTCATTAAAGTAGTCGCTGACACCACAGTGAGCGTACTGGAAGCCGACCATCCAACTCTTGGTACTCACTGGCTCTATTGTGAACCCGGTGCAGAACTGCTCTTTACCAATAACGAAACGAATTACGAACGGCTCTTTGGCTCCAGCAATACATCACCCTATGTGAAAGACGGCATCAATGAATATGTCGTGGATGGCAAGCAAAATGCGATTAATGGCGATCGCATTGGCACTAAATTTGCGGCTCGTTATCCCTTGACATTCGCACCCGGAGAAACCAAAACGGTTCGCCTACGGTTGTCCGATCAACAGGCACTCAGCGATCCATTAGGGGCTGAGTTCGATGAGATCTTTCACACACGAAAACAGGAAGCAGATGAGTTCTATCATCGCCTCTGTCCCTTTCCAATGTCGGAAGAGGAGCGCAACATTCAGCGACAGGCGTTTGCCGGACTGTTGTGGAGCAAGCAGTACTATAACTACGTCGTGCATGACTGGTTAAATGGTGATCCCAAACAACCGCCGCCACCACCTGAACGGAAGAGAGGACGCAACCATGACTGGATCAATCTATTCAGTGAAGATATTCTTTCTATGCCTGACAAGTGGGAATATCCCTGGTTTGCTGCCTGGGATTTAGCATTCCATTTGATTCCTTTGGTGGTGCTTGATCCAGACTTTGCCAAGTTGCAGCTCGATCGCCTCACCCGCGAATGGTACATGCAGGCTAACGGTCAATTGCCTGCCTATGAGTGGGCGTTTAGTGATGTCAATCCCCCAGTTCATGCCTGGGCAGCGTTACGCATCTATCAGGTAGAGCAAAAGTTTTATGGACGCAGTGACCGCCAATTTTTGGAACGTGTCTTTCACAAACTGCTGCTGAACTTTACCTGGTGGGTCAATCGCAAAGATATAGAAGGCAACAATGTCTTTCAGGGCGGTTTTCTAGGACTGGATAACATTGGTGTATTCGATCGCAGCAAAGAACTTCCCACAGGCGGCTATCTGAATCAAGCTGATGGCACAAGCTGGATGGGCATGTATTGTTTGAACATGCTGACGATCGCGCTGGAACTGGCGAAAGAAGACAATGCCTATGAAGACATTGCCAGCAAGTTTTTTGAGCATTTCCTCTACATTGCAGATGCGATCGATGGGATTGGCGATGCCGAGATTGCGCTCTGGGATGACGAAGATGGTTTCTACTACGATGCGCTGCGACTGCCGGATGGGCGTCAGTTTCCGCTGAAGCTGCGATCGATGGTGGGGTTAATTCCCCTCTTTGCGGTGACGGTGCTGGAGTTGGATACACTACAGCAATTTCCAGGGTTTAAGCGGCGGATGGATTGGTTTATCCGCAATCGTCCCCAACTGAAGAATAAAGTGGCGTGTATGGAAACGCCTGGAATAGGAGCCAGACGACTATTGGCGATCGTCTACGGGTCAAGATTAAAGCGCGTCTTGCAGCGCCTGTTGGATGAGAATGAATTTCTCAGTCCTCACGGCATTCGGGCGCTATCAAAAGTTCATCTAGAACATCCCTATACGCTGCATGAAGGTGAGCATGATTACTGCGTGCGCTATGAACCCGCCGAATCTACCACAGGGCTGTTTGGCGGCAATTCCAACTGGCGGGGACCGATCTGGTTTCCGGTGAATTATCTCATTATCGAAGCACTTTGGCGCTTCCATGAGTATCTCGGCGATACATTCAAAGTTGAGTGTCCAACGGGTTCTGGTCATGAAATGACGCTACGAGAGGTAGCGATCGAGCTTTCTCATCGCTTAGTCTCCATCTTCGAGCCGGATGAAGCGGGCAAGCGTCCCGTTTATGGCAATCTGGAAATCTTCCAAACCGATCCCCATTGGAAAGATCTGATCCTGTTCCATGAATATTTTCACGGTGACAATGGTGCGGGTCTGGGAGCCAGCCACCAAACGGGCTGGACAGGACTGGTAGCCGCGATGATTCTACAGAATGTGGAACATCGAACTGTTAATCGTGGAACAGCGGGAGGTCAGCATGGAGACCCTTAAAAGGCATCTACCAGAATATCTGATGGAAGCCGCAGAGCTTGGGCTTTTCATGGTTTCGGCTGGTGTATTTACGATCCTGTTTGAGTATCCCCATTCCCCGGTGCATCAGGCGATCACCAATGCTGATCTGCGTCGCTTTTTGATTGGGGTGGCAATGGGTACGACGGCGATCGCACTGATTTATTCTCCCTGGGGCAAGCAATCCGGGGCACACATGAATCCAGCGATTACGCTCACGTTTTACCGAGCTGGTAAAGTCAAACGTCAGGACGCCATTTTTTATATTGTGTTTCAATGCCTGGGTGGTTTAGCAGGGGTTTACCTGGTGGCATTGCTCTTTGGTAGCCTGTTCACGCAACCCCCTGTGAGCTATGTCGTGACGGTTCCTAGTGCGCTGGGCTTGATCGGCGCGTTGGCTGGTGAGTGGATTGTTGCATTTATCATGATGACGATGGTTCTGTTCACCAGCAACCACAACACGCTCAGTCGCTACACAGGAGTATTTGCAGGCTGTTTAGTGATGCTTTATGTCACCCTTGAAGCGCCCCTTTCTGGCTTTGGCATGAACCCTGCCCGCAGTTTTGCCTCGGCATTTCCAGCCCAAAATTGGACGGCATTCTGGCTGTATGTGTTGGTGCCACCACTCAGTATGGTTTCAGCATCCGCATTGTACCAATACGGGTTCGGGCGCAGAGCCATCAAGTGTGCCAAGCTGCATCACGCTAACCACAAACGCTGCATTTTTCGCTGTAGCTATCACCAACAGCAACCCATTGACCTGAGCGATCGGCTCCTTAACTCTTAAACTCAGCGTTCACATGACAGTAACGACTCGCATGGAGATTCCTAGCATGACGACTGCCACTCACCTTTCCTCTCAAGATCTTTGGTGTAGAGCGACGAATTATTTGACCAGAACGGCAGATTGTTTGTCATGGCATTATCAACTTAACCACGTATGTTCAGCATTAAGCACAGTAATCCTCCAACATTCAAGCGTTGCTTAATTTTACGCAGCAATTTTCACGCAAGCGATTTCTTGCTACTCCTCAAAGCGTTGGCGTAGCTGTTCTCAGTATCGTTTCGCACTTAGTTTATGCTGCTTTGGGTGAAAGTGCTCACGGGGTGACAGAGCGGCTAGAAAGCGGACTGGATGAGGGAAAGTGCCCGTAATCCTCGTCAGAAAAAAGAGCGCTTTTGCGGCTTGAGTCACATCAGTTGCTCCGCCCAGACTGACCACGCATCCATCGAATCAATCCACAGCGTTCCGTACAAGCCAATCCAGAAATTACTAGAGATGTTGGGAAATAGCTTAGCTTTGAAGTGAGATTCTAACAGTTTCTGCTTTTTGGTGTTGAGATCAAGCTGCCATCAAGTAGAAGCGATCGTCTGAAATGTCAAGCCTGTTCAACAAGATTGGCGAGTGCTTATCGCAGACGACAAAACCTGTATGCCAAGTGCGTGGAGGGATTACAACGAGTTTTAGATGTGCAACGTCTGATCCAGAACTGGGTACGACCGCACTGGGGACTGAAGCACAAGATGACTCCAGCGATGGCTATGGGGTACTGCAATCGCCCGGTTTCAATCTCTGAACTCTTGACCACTCGTGGGTTTGATAACTTCACCCATTAACAAACCAGTGCCTTCTGTTTAAAATCTCTATCTAGGATACTTATAAGGAAATGTTCTATTTACTTCCCTGATTTGGAGGTTTAGCCTCGATGCCTTGCATACCCAAAAAAACGGTTGAGCAAATCATCGGAAGCGGCAATGACTTTGTGATTGCGGTCAAAGGCAATCAGCCGAAGTTGTTTGCACACCTGAAGACGCAGTTTGAGCAACATGAGGCGCAAAGTGTCGATGATCAAACCGAACAGACCCGAAATCGGATGACGCAACGTACCGTTAGTGTCTTAGATACCGTTGCTGGACTGGATGCAACTTGGGTGGGTGTGAGCGCTTAGTCCGAGTGGAACGCACCGGCATTCGGATAATGCTCTAGACAAGGTGATCTTAGGATTAGAGGGTAAAACCAAACTCTTCCCGATTGATCAACAGGCCAATGACAATATCATGCATCAACGTTAACTTGGAAAAGCAGATCGTCTTCCGTGCTAATCGTTTGATTCGAGTTCGCAGATTCAAATGCTTCCGTTCAATCTTCTGAGTGTTGGTTTTGCCAACCACATGCTGGTTTGCTTCTAGGTGACGTTCGTAGGCTCCCCAGCCATCGGTGTAAAACGTTTGAATGCCAGGGGGCTAATAAGGCTTTCAGTTGGAGGAATGCTGCATCTTTGTGATCGGCAAGAACATACGCGAGAATTTGTCCGGTAGTGTGATCAATGGCGTGCCACAACCATCGCTCTTGTTGCTTACATTTGACAAAGCTCCACATCTCGTCGAGTTCAGCTTCTTCGACGTGTTGAACGATTTCCACCGCAGTTGGTTTCAACGTTTCGAGCAACGGCTCATTGACGGATTTTAAGTGACGAGCTTTTTTTTAATATTTCAATCACGGTTGTTTGACTGATCTTCAACACTCGTGCTGTGTCTCGAATTCCACTGCCATTAATTGCCATGTCACTAATCTGTTGCTTAACTTCAGGCAGATAAGCCCGATAAGTGTAGTCTAAAACGAAATTATGGCGGGAACAGTCCGTATTCCGGCATCGATACCGTTGTTTCCCTTCAGCACTCTTACCGTGTTTGACAATATGAGTTCCGTTACAAGTCGGGCAGCGAACTGGTTCGAGTACCATTGAGTGTGTACTCATCTGTTTCACCGTAAACTAACCGACAGCATTATCTCATCACAAAATCACCTTGTCTAGAGCATTATCCGACAAACAGATGACCAACTATCAACAGAGGTAACGATGGAAACAGCAGATGTAATTGTGATTGGCAGCGGTCAGGGCGGTGTGCCACTCGCGGCTGACTTTGCATCATCAGGTCAGAACGTTGTTCTCTTTGAGCGCGATGCATTGGGTGGCAGTTGCATCAACTATGGCTGTACGCCTTCTAAAGCCTTCTTAGCCGCCGCTCATGCCGCAGGTCGTGCTCGTCAAGCCGCAAAGCTAGGCATACACGCACAGGTTGAAGTCGATTTCCCTAAGGTGATGGAGCGCGTGCGCGAAATTCGCAGCCAGTTTAACGGGGGCACCAAGCGGCGACTAGAGAGTGCAGGGGTTAGAGTCATCTGCGCTGAAGCCGCGTTCACCGGAGAGCGAACGGTGAGCGGAGGCAGTGTGACGGTGCAGGCTCCAATCGTGGTCATTAACACCGGGACATCCTCTACCATTCCTGACATTTCCGGTTTAGCGGGAACGCCGTATCTCACCAACCGAAACTTCTTTGATTTACAGCAGATTCCGCCCCGGTTGCTCGTGGTTGGCGGCGGCTATATTGCCCTAGAGTTAGGGCAAGGAATCGCGCGTTTAGGCAGTCAGACCCAATTGATTATGCGAGGCGATCGCTTGCTCGCTCAAGAAGAATCCGATGTCAGTGCTGTGCTTGCTGATGCATTGGGGCACGATGGAATAGGATTGCATTTCAACACGATGGTTCAGCAGGTTGCTTATACCAACGGTGTGTTTACCCTGACGCTGAACACTGGCGAAGCACTGGATGGAGAAGCATTGCTGATTGCAATCGGACGCAAACCCAATACTGATGCATTAAATGCTGCGGTGACAGGCGTTGAATTAGACGCCCAAGGCTTTGTTAAAATTGACAATCAGTTTCAGACCACCGGTGCTGGCATTTATGCGATCGGAGACGCTGCCAAACAGCCTGCCTTCACTCATGTTTCTTGGGAAGACTATCGTCGCTTGAAAGCCATTCTCTGTGGCGAACAGAGGACACGCGACGATCGAGTCTTAGGCTATGCCGTGTATACCGAGCCGCAAGTGGGCCGGGTGGGAATGACACGAGAGCAGGCTCAGCAACAGGGCATTCATGCTCGCGAAGTCACCCTGCCGATGGCTCACATCGCTCGCAGCATAGAGTGGGGGCATGATTTGGGCTTTTACCGTATGGTCATCGACACTCAGACGAATTTGATTTTAGGAGCAACACTAGTGGGATACGAAACTGCCGAGCTAGTGCATGTCTTTTTGTCACTGATGGAAGCTGGAGCAACATGGCAGGTACTGGAACAATCGGTTCACATTCATCCCACTTACGGTGAAGCATTGCCCAGTCTCGCAAGGCTGTTGGTCGGGGACGACATGCCAACCTGTCCCAATATGTAAGAAAGGAGCAATTAATAACGACTATAGCTGTCGCCAGGGGAGTTAGGACGATATTATCGACTTAACCGGAGATATTCGAAATTAAGCACACTAAGAGACTGTTTGTAAACGTTGTTTAAGAGGATGTTTAGAAAGTAGCAATAAGCACTCGTACTGTAAGAAAGCTTCCTGGAGTCATAGGCTGAATCATATACAAAGTTTCAACAGCCTTCCAAGAAGCTATGGATCTAGCCTACGTCACAGAACTCAACCTCGAACAATACCAATTATTTGAATTCCTGCTCCATCCAACCTACACAACGGGTAGACCCCGCAGCGTCAGCTTGATGAGCGTCCTCCAGGCGATTCTGTATGTGCTGGTAACAGGTTGCGCTTGGCGACTTCTACCCAATGAGTATCCTCCTTACTCAACGGTCTATTACTACTTCTGCAAATGGCGCAAAGATGGCAGTTGGAAGCGGATTCATGACCATCTGGTGCAATGGGTGAGAGTGGGC
Source organism: Myxacorys californica WJT36-NPBG1 (assembly GCA_019359315.1). Classification (GTDB taxonomy): domain Bacteria; phylum Cyanobacteriota; class Cyanobacteriia; order Leptolyngbyales; family Leptolyngbyaceae; genus Myxacorys; species Myxacorys californica. Next base: position 7,189 of record JAHHHO010000044.1, on the reverse strand, counting down.
GCAGACCACCTTGCCAGCCCCAGGGTTGTTCTATTGAAAGAAGGAAAAAAGGAGAGGGATATCATGTGCTAGGCGTCTGAGTCCTTGAGTAATCGAGGTCAAGCCATGCTGTCGAAACAGATTCATGACCATCGTCCGTAGTATGGCAAAGTTGGCAGGCGCGTAGCCTGCATAGAGCGGTGCCGTGTCCTCCTCCAGCACGACATCTTTCGACCAATGCAATCCGTTTTCAATTTGCCAGTGTCCGCGAATCCGTTGGCTCAAATCGGCTGCATCGACGGGGCGCGAACTGATGTAAAACATCGTTTCGTGGTACGGCTTTGCGCCTCGAGTGCCGCTGCGCTCAACTCGGATCAACCACTGCACGCCGACCCAAGCCGCGTCAATATCTTCGACGCGGTTTAGGACACTCACGATACGTTGGGTGACACGACCTCGAGTGTGTTCCTTCTGAATGTCCAAGCTATCTGGTGTCTGTTGCGCAAACTGAGTCTCTAGAAATTGATATAAGGTTGGCTGATTCTTCTTGACTGTGATCACATAGTCGTTGCCGCTCTGGATGATTTGCTCAACCGTTTTTTTGGGTGTGCAAGGCATCGAAACTGAAACACACCCCTGTTAACTTCAATTCATGCAGCAAGTATTGCACTGTCTCAATCTCGCTGCCTCCCCGATTGCGCATCGCTTGTAGCCCAATTACCAATCCCGTTTGCGTACAGTATGCTGACACGACACTGACAAAATCTTGATAGCGGGTGTCGTACTCGCTTAGACTCGCCCGGATACTTTTACCATCGACCGCGATGGCTTCGCCAAGTTTTACGGCAACCGTCTCGCTTGCCCACGCATTAAACGCAGGGCTGTTCTATTGGCAGGAGAAAAACTAGAATCAAGGCGGTGATTATGTTGTAACTGACCATGAGCTTGATTGAGCATCTCAAACAAGTGCGAGATTATCGAACTCAACCGCGCTACCCGCTATGGGCGGTGTTAGTGTTGGTTATCATGGGAACGATGAGCGGCGCAGTCGGCTATCGGGCTTTGGGCGAGTTCGTCGAGCGGCATCAAGCAGTGCTGCTGAAGCTAATGGAATTGCCCCATGATCGCTTACCGTCGTACTCAACAATCCGACAAGTGATGATTCGGGTTGACTTTGCCTCAGTCACGAGCGCATTCAATGCCTGGGCAGCAGAACAGGTTCGATTGCAACCTGGGGAGCAACTTGCTATCGATGGGAAAAGCATCAAAGCCAGTGTCGAAGAGTACGACAGTCGGTATCAAGATTTTGTCAATGTCGTGTCTGCGTTCTGCGTCCGTCAAGGCATTGTGGTCGGACTGATGCCGATGCACACGCAGGCGGGCAGCGAGATTGACACCGTGAGAACGTTACTGGAAACGCTGAAATTGCAGAACGTTTGCTTGAGTCTCGATGCATTACATACCCAAAAAAACAGTTGAGCAGATTATCGCAAGTGGCAATGACTTTGTGATTGCCGTCAAAGGCAATCAGCCTAAGCTCTACGAACACTTGCAAACCGAGTTTGAGCAGCACGCACCTCAGAGCATTGATGATCAACTTGAACAAACGAGGAACCGCGTCACCCATCGTACCGTGAGTGTCCTCAATCCTGGAGCAAATCTCGGTGCGGCTTGGGTGGGAGTACAGCGCTTAATTCGAGTGCAACGGACTGGAATTCGCGGCACTAAACCCACTCATGAAACGATGTTCTACATCAGTTCAGTTGCCACGGATGCCGTTGAATTCGCTCAGCTCATTCGTGACCATTGGCAGATTGAAAATCGCTTGCACTGGGTCAAAGATGTTGTTCTGCGTGAAGACTTCAGGGGGTGACAACGACCTTGAAGCGCTTGTGTAGAAAGAGATTTAGGCATTAAGCAGCAAAAAGAATCTGATTTTATTTCTCTAAAATATTAGAAGCTGTCGCTTGGATCAGGCATTCTGTCACCGCTTAGGTAGGGCAAATGTTCTATGAATGGCAAAAGCAATGCCAATTTTTATCGGGAGCAGAACGGCTGTAACTGCTCTGTGGCAATGGTTACAGGCTCGTTGTCACCCCCTGAACGTGAAGACATAACGCCCTTGTGTGCAGGTTACGCACCAGAGAACTTTGCCATTCTGAGAACCATTGCTGTCAACCTCTTTCGACAGCATGGCTTTACCTCAGTGACTCAGGGACTAAGACAGCTTGCTCATGATGTGCGTCGTCTCTTTTCCTTCTTTCAATAAATCAGCCCTGCGCATTAAACGAGGTCGTCATGGCCTCAAAGTTGATCCGAATCATCACTTGGCGAATCGTTGAATACGAGGGCAGGCGGTTGTGGGATAACTCTAGCAAGTCTAACAACACCGCTTGATAGCGCTCGGCGAAATCGCCTAAAGCGCGATACCCTAAACAATCGCTCATCGTTCCCATGATCACCAGTAACAGCACCACCCACAGCGGATAGCGCGGCTGCGTGCGGTAATCGGGGATTTGTTTGAGATGCTCAATCAGACTCATGGCAAGACGCTTCAGACAGGGAACACGCCTACCTTACTTTTTCTACCACTAACAAAACAGCCCTGCCTTGCCAGCCCGAGTGCAACCAGTCTGGACTCTCAAACGGTACCCACTGCCGTCATGGTGCATGAAGCGGTGGGTTACGATGCTGACAAAAAAATCAAGGGTAGAAAGCGCTTTACCTTGGTTGATACCTTGGGACTGTTGATTGCTGTGCCAGTCGTTGCAGGTAATGTCCCCGAACGCGAAGGGGCAAAGCAGTTGCTCCAGCAGGTGCATCAGGAACGCCAACGCCTGCCACGACTCGTTCGCATTTGGGTGGATGGTGGCTTCTCAGGAGAAGACTTTTTACACGGGTGTAGAGCGACGAATTATTTGACCAGAAGGACTTGGATTGTTTGTCATCAATCCAAGTCCTTCTGCACTGCCTGTTCAAGCAATTTCTACAACTCATGTCAGGAGCGCTAGAAATGAGAGGTCCTTCTATAGCAATCCTAGCTGAGATATGAAATTGGAAAAGTTGGGAAGACTGAGGTGGGTGCATCTAGGTACTAGGGGAGTACATTCATTGTTTTAGGAAATGTGCAGACATCATCAGCACAATCCTGACTATTTATTCCAAAGAACTATTTTGAATGCCCCTGAGTGCAAGTTGAATGGCTGCTTGTGTGTAACGCTCAATCATCGTCTGACTCAAGAGGTCTTGGTCAGGTGTGAGGTGCTTCACGTTTTCGTAGGCGTTCGCGTAAAAGGTGCAAATGCCAATGATACTAAGTGTCGTCATTTGAATATCTAAGGGTCTGAACACTCCCGTTTCTACGCCTCGCTCCAAGATTTTAGCCAGTAGTGAAATGGGATCGTGCCACGGAATCAGTTTGAAATACCGTCCCTGATTTTGGATCGCTTCTTGAAACAACAGCATTCCTCGATTGCGGTTCGCCGTTTCGTACTGAATCGCAGCTTGGATTAGTGACGTTAGCGCCACATCAGGCGGTAATTCATCTAAATTCAATTGCTGAAACACGCTCTGGAGCAGGGTTGCAGGACGTTGCAACACCGCTTGGTACAGCCCCTCCTTGCTCTGGAAGTAGTAATAAATCATCCGCGGCGCAACCCCTGCTCGCACCGCAATAGCATCAACGCGAGCGCCATTCAACCCTTGCCCGGCAAACTCAATCTCCGCCGCATCTAAAATCTGCTGCTTGGTCGCTTCTGGGTCTCGAACCGAGTGATTCAGTTTGCCTGGTAATTGTGCTTTACGACCCATGAGCATCCCTAGTTCATTTAGTTTCATCCTACCTGCTGATGGAATAAACGTTTCATTAGAGCTTGACAGACGAGAAGGCTTACCGCAGAGTTATGAAATAAACGTTTAATTCATAAGATTGATGGCACGATTTCTAGTCGGGACAATTGCAGCAATTGGTCACGTCAATCCCGCTTTACCAATTGTTCGGCAATTAGTAGCTCAAGGGCATGAGGTTTGGTGGTACACCGGACAAGGATTCCAAGCGAAGGTAGAAGCGACGGGTGCTCATCATGTGCCCATTCGTCGAGGTATCGACATTACCCTACCCGGCAGCATTCCAGAAGAGTGGGCAGAACGACGCGATGCGCTGAAGGGGTTTGCTCAATTCAAGTTTTATCTGAAGTATGCGTTTATCGATGCTGCTGTTACCCAACTTCAAGACTTGAGCGAGATTCTTCAAGAATTTCCGGCTGATGTATTGTTATGCGATGTGTTTTTTCTGGGAATGTCTTGGCTGCATGAGCAGACCAGGCTGCCGTGGGCGGGATTTGGGATGTCTGCTTTGCCTTTCAACAGCCGAGATACGGCTCCTTTTGGGTTGGCAATGCAGCCGAATCATTCCGCCTTTGGGCAGCTTCGCAATAGGGGATTGAATTGGCTGTCGAAGCATGTGTTGATGCGGGATGTCAGTATTTATCTGGATCAAATTCGTCTCCGTGTAGGACTTCCTCCGGAAGGGCAAGACTTTTTTGGTGCTGCCCTGTCACCATTTCTCTACTTGCAGGGAACGACCCCTTCATTCGAATATCCTCGACGTGACTTACCCGCTCAAATTCACTTCATCGGCTCATCTTTACAACTTCCAACCGCCGACTTTGTGCCACCCGCTTGGTGGCAAGATCTCCAAAGTGAAACGCCTGTCGTACACGTCACGCAAGGGACGATTGCCACCCAAGCGAATAATTTGATTGTGCCAACCCTTCAAGCTCTCGCTAATGAAGCGGTCTTGGTGGTTGCAACTACTGGAGGACAAGCTATCGAGGGGCTGAATCTAGAATCTATTCCGGCTAACGTCAGGCTGGAGCCGTTTCTTCCCCATGCTCACTTATTGCCGCATGTAGATGTCATGGTGACGAATGGTGGATTCAACGGGGTGCAAATGGCATTGGCGAACGGAGTGCCACTGGTAACAGCAGGACAAACCGAGGAAAAGCCAGAAATCTGTGCAAGAGTGCGATGGACAGGCACCGGAATTGATCTCAAAACGAACACCCCAACACCCACGCAAATTCGAGCGGCAGTGCAGACAGTTTTAGCATCGCCTCGTTATAAGCAGAACGCACAACGGTTTCAAGAAGAAATTAAGCTGTACAATTCCGCAGTACGAGCAGCAACGCTACTGGAAACGCTGGCAACCACGAAGCAACCGATTCTAAGAAAGTCAGAAGCTGCGTAGGAGGAACTGTGAGCGTATCAACCCCAAAAGGTTCAGTCAGCGCCGCCATCATCGACAGACTGAACGATGTCATTCAAGGAGTTACTCAATCTACTAAAATCCACTACCTCGATTGCCGCTATGCCACAGAACCCTATACTTGGTATGACGATATGCATCCTGATCGAGACGGTTTCTTGGCATCGGCCGTTAAGTTTGAAGAAGCGATGAGCCGCCTCTAGCGACGCTTCCATCCCACTCCCTAACCTATGCTCCAAAGCTTCCACTCTCCCCCCCATCGTTCCAAATCAATTACGGGGTGTATTTTGGCTCATTCTTGGCACTAAGATGACCTCATGCTCTATGCGCGATCGCGTCTTCTCCTCTTCAAACTGACCACCAATTCCGTTCTCGCCATATCCGTGACCGGAATTGGTAGGAGTGCGATCTCGGATATGGGTGAACTCGTTCATTTCAACTGCCGTTCTCAAACCAGTCGCGTGCTCTGCGAACTGGCTCATGAACCCCTGATCGGTAACTTACAAACGCTGCATGTTGCCAAAACTGACCTCATCAGAACGCGTGTGCAGTCGAGAAACGATGTGCTAGGACGATCGATTTCTCGATTGATCCTGGTCACAGGGTCACAAGGAGAACTCCCGTTCACGCGCAATTGGTCAAGGAGTGCAAATGATCAACTGTTTGCGCAGCGCGATCAAATCGATCGTTTCCTCAACACGTCCCAGTCCGAAACGCTGGATGTCAGAACTCATCGCCCTGGTCAACTCTGGGTCGTTCTAGGGGGATTGGGAATCATCAGCATTGTCGGAATTAGATTATGGTTGCCGAAGCCTCGGCGTCCAGGAAAGTAGTTTATCGATCCGACTTTCGACCAAAGCAATTTCATCTTCTAGCCGCTGCTCACTCCCCCTCAATTCCTCCATCGAATTGCTCTAAACCGCTCCGGATTCAGCGTTGTATACCTCACCGTGTGCTGAATGTTTTTGTGCCCCTAATCCTGAATCAACCGGGTATCATAGCCCCCATTCGCTAACCAGTACCCGCACGAATGCCGCAGCATGTGAGCATGAACCTTGATGCCCAAATTAGCGGGGCTTCACCAATGCGCTCCACGACCCGCGAAATTCCCGTTGCTTTGTCTGCTCGACCTGGAATCGTGGCAGGAATGAGAAACGATCGCTGCCGTTCATTTACAAAAATTTGAGCCACATCACGCTGTTGAAGTTTCAGAATCGCGTCTCGCTCATCGTGTTCTAGGGGTGAACTCCTGACTGGCTCCCCTTCACTCGCCGGATGTAAATGCTGTTGCAACTTAAATCAATGTCCTTCCACTCCAACATGGCCGCTTCGACCACTCTCAATCCATGACGAAACATCATAAGAATGAGCGCGTAATCGCGATCTCCATAACGACTGTGTTCTCTTACAGCTTCTAACAGTGCATCGACTTCACTCATGAGCATGTGTTCTCGACTGCGAAGTTTTTGATTCGGCAGTCGGCGCGGTTCCTACGGAGTTGCGCGAAGCGCTAATCGTCCGCCGTTAGGCACTCGTTTCTGCTTTGCCATACCAAAATTTCAACTAGTCATAAAACAGTTTTTTAGGATTAATTTAGAGCCTGGAACCTCCATTGTCTCGTGGGTTAAAATAATCAACTTATTTTTGAGTACTTTATTGAGCAACAACCCCCAGCTTGTTGCAATTGCTCCATAAGGGTCAACTCGGTTAGCTCAGCTATCGATCCTTCGGAGCTTACAAAGCAATCGCGACTGCTTCTCTCCGACTGGGAACCCTAGCTTCAATTGATTAACTCAGTTTTCAGCGTCAACATTTCAGGAAGTCTGATCAATGCCAAAACGAAATCAGTTTGTGGTTCCTCATCCTGACGGGTGGGCCGTGAAGAAGGAAGGGAGCAATCGGGTGACGGCCACCTTCCAAACTCAAGAAGCCGCGATCGAGTAC